>CAYGXJ010000028.1:0-14968 GCA_964353865.1 uncultured Anaerolineales bacterium
AGACGAGATGGGTCTTTTCGGGTCGGCCGGGTTGGCATGCGTCAGGCCCGCGAGTCGATCAGCCCGGGCACTGCCCACTGTTCGGAGGGCAGGTCCACCCACCCTTCTCACATGGGGAGAGGGAACCGGCGTGTTCATGCCGCTCTCTTTTTCGGAGTCGTTGGGGCACGACATGCCGTGCCCAAACAGGCGATGGGGGACGAGGGACCGCCACATCAAACATCGGGCCACGGATCACCGTGGCCCGATGTTAGCACACATTGAACTGCTCGCGCCGCGCGGCCTGCAACGCTACAGCAGCTACGGACCGTAGTTGCGTAGAACGAGCGGAAGGAACAAGTTGGCGTTGACAACTGTCAATGTGACCGGTACAGGCGCCACAGCGTAGGGCGTGCCATCGATGATGCGCAGGAATGCTTCATACACGCCTGGCGCGAGGAGGGAAGCATCGAAGGTCAAGGTCACGGGTTGGCTTCCCCCGGCCCCGACACCCCCGCTAATTGGGGCCTCAGCAATCCAGGGGACGTTCTGCCAGTCGCACACTCCGATCTCATCCGAGTCGGCCTCGATCACGTTGTGCGTGACCTGATTGACAGCCCACAGGTGGCCGTCGCAGGAGATCTCGAGACCGGCTTGTTCGTAGTCCCCGAGCCCGGCGATGTCGAACCCGCCCACAAGGTTGTAGGAGTCGTTGACGTTTAGGACGTACACATCAAACCCGGCATTCGCATTGGTCATAACGAACAGATGGCCTGTCATGGCATTGAAGGCCAGGCCGGAGATACTGAGCCCCACGTCTACGGATTCCAGGAGGGTTCCTTCGGAGTCGAAGTGGTTGATGATCCAGTCGTTCCAGGAACCGCTGTAGAAGGTGTCGGTCAAGGGGTCATGGGCCAGGCCGCGCTGGGAGGTCCCGAACGCTGGGCAGATCCTGTTGCCCGTCGAGGCCTTGGCAACTGGATCCATCTCGTAGATGCAGTTGTCGCCGCCGACGTTGACCTGCCACAGCATCCCTGTGTAGGGGTTGTAGGTCATGTCGGCCTCAAACACTGTGGCCCACGGCAAGGTATCGATCGTGTCGCCGGTGTTGGTGCCATTCCTGAGGAAGCGGTAGTTCAGGTCATCCCCGCCACCGGCGAGGATGTTGCCGAGCCACAAGTCATCGGCATCCAGATTGAAGCCAATGCCCCAGGGGGAGGCCAGGCTGCTAGGCCAGGTGTTGATCACGGTCCCGGCACTGGGGATCACGGGCGCCGTGGGCGGCTCGTAGACATGAAGCCCACTGGCATCGCGGTCCGCCAGACGCTTTGGCCCGAGGTGCCGCTGCGGTTCCGCAAAGGGCCCCACGGGCTGAGGGGCGCTCAAGGGCGCATTGACCTCAAAGATGTCGAAGGTCGCGGGAACCCCGCCGGTATTGTTGAGGGCCATGATCCGCGTCGTGCTGCCGCCGCTCAGGAGCGTCACGTTGAAGCTAGAAGGCGTGGCAGCCAGCATGCCCGCCGGCACCTGGAAGTTCTGACGGACCGTACCGTTGACTGGGATAGTCGGGGTCCGGGTGTCGACCCCGTACCCACCTCCAATCGTGGCCATGAAGTTGCGGGACCCGGTCAGCGACGAGAAGAGGATATAGAAGCCGTCGTCCAGAGCCGCATCCAGAGGGGTGCCAAAGGTGGTGGTCGTGTCTGCGGGCGCGCTCACGCTTTCGACGGTGGCTCCGTTCAGCGCGTCTGCTGTGTTCGCATCGTAGACGTTACCGACCATTAAGCCGCCGGCCACGGGATTGCAGGTCACTTCCTGGACCGCCACATCGTCAATGTGGACATCGTAGCCATACTCACTCATCCCCAGGAAACCGACTCGGACATCCGAGTGTCCTGGCCCAGTGTAGTCGCTGAGGTCAACGACCTCCTGCGCCCAGCCGGTGGATCCGTCGTAACGAGAGACCGGCGCGCCGACGTCCGTCCAGGAGGTTCCGCTGTTTGTGGAGACTTGGACCTGCAAACGGTCATCGGCATACGAGTAGCCGGTGTCGTGATACATCCAGTAGGAGACAGAGGCGTTGCTGATTCCACTGAGGTCGAGCCCGACGCTTCGCTGGAGGCGAGTTTGCCCGTTTGTGGTGGTGTAGGAGTTGAAGTACGCCACATTGCGTGGGCTATGGGTGCCACCGCCCGGCGGATTCACAGTGCCTTCATTCGTCGCCCATGCGCCGGTCGTGCCACTCACATCCACCTGAGTCCACCCAGCGGGCAGGGCCGGCGGGCTGGCGGCATCGAAGTTCTCGGTGAGCAGAACAGTTGGCACGCCAGGCTCGTATCCCGGTGCTGCGCAGGTCCCGTCGACAAGCAGGTTGAAGTTCTCGGTGCTGCCGCCGGGTGGCGGGATGACCGCGCGAGAGGCGCTGGTGTAGCCAGCGCTCACAGCGTTGACAACGAAGGTGTAGGACTCCCCCTGGTAGAGGTCAATGTCGTAATTCCCCGTCACCGGGTCGGTGAAGATCTTGGTCGAGAAACTTGTGGCCGTGATGTCGAGGCTCGCGTACAGCGGCCAGCTATGGCCCGAGCCGTCTGCGACGGTGCCCGCTACATTGACCAAAGGCCGGGAATCGAGCGCGAAATCCTGGGTCGTCGTGGTATCGGCAATGATCGCCACGCCGCTGACCGTCTCGGGGGAGTATCCGTACGCCGAAGTTGTGATGCTGTAGGTCCCAACCGGCAATGTCACCGAGTAGTAGCCACTGCCATTTGCATAGGTCGTGATCGCGCCGATATCGACTCTGGCACCGGCGATGGGCGTTCCTCCCAATGAAGCGGTCACCGTTCCATCGAGAGTCCCTGTGGGGCCGCCCGTGCAGGAGGGGAATTTGAAGGACCCGATTCTCGTGCGCCAGGGGGCTGTCCCGGTGGTCTGAATGTACTCCTGCGTGTACCAGAAGGTGCAGTCATCGCTCGGGTCCACTGCCATCATGCTGTAGTCGCCCCAGCGGGCGCCTGAACCGGTTTGCGAACCGCTGCCGACCATGAGCGAAGTCTCGCCTTGGGGCAACGTGCCCAGGGGGTCGCCCACCAGCCGGCCTACGTAGCGAATGGAAGGGTAGACCGTGCTGCTGGAGACGCTGTAGCCCAGGGCCATGTTACCCATGCTGTCCATAGCAACGCTGCCCATCCAGCGGTGCTCGCTATCCGGTGCGTCCCCGGCGTAGGTCCCTTGCTGGTAGATGGTCGGAACCCCACCTGGATCGCGAAGCTCATACCAACGGATACCGGCCCGGCCGGAGCCGGCGTCCACAGTGTGGTTTACCACCAAGGATTGATGTGTGCCGAAGTTCCGATAGGCCAGCCGGTACATGAGCCGGTCGCCGAGGGCGTCGAGCCCCTGGGCCGTCCCGGGTTGAGGGACGCAATTCCTGGTTCCCAGGCACAAGGGCGTGAAGTCCGTTACGGGCAAGATCGCGTTCGGCTGACCCAGCAGGCCGAAGGTTGAATTTGCAGGAGTCACCCAGTCGACGTGGAACCTCCACAGTCGCAGCGCATCGCTAGGGGGAATCCAGGTGCTGTCGTCCATTTCAGCAAAGTAGTTGGGCGCCCCGACGGGAGGCGGGGGGCCATCCAGGTCCGAAGGCAGGATGCCCCCGAAGGCCGAATCGACGGACGACAGGTCAAAGTAGATCATCGTGGCGGGCAGGCCGGAGAGCATGCTGGTGCGGCTGAGAACGGCTACCCCTGCGCCGGCCCAGGCGGTCGAGCCGGAGGCGAACTGGTTGACCGTCATGTAGTAGCCGTCAGGCCAGACGCCGAACTTGGGATAGTCGTTCATCTTGTTCCCAGGCCACGCGAACGCATAGCGGTACCAGGCGCCGGTCGGATCGCCCGTCATGGAAACGGCGACGCACTGATAGAACGGGCCATTGGGATAGGATGGCAGCGCAAATTGGCTCATCAGCCAGCGGTCGGCCAGCGCATCGTAGAGGGAGATGGGATCGCCGTCGTTGGTCGTCTCACAAGGTCCGCCGAAGCCACTCCACAGGAGGCTACCGCTCGCCGGGCCAAGGAGCAGCGTACCGGTCTTGCTGTAGATGGCGAAGGACAGGTTGACCCACTGAATGTAATGGTTGGGGCCCACATCACCCTGGGTGTCGGGAGGGTAGACCGCGTTTATGTTGTTTACGCCCTCGAAGTTCACGATCGGCGATGGCATCAAGCTGCCGCCCGGAGCCTGTTGCAGTTCCAGGTCAAGTGCAGCAGGTGCATTCGTGAAGGTCTTGTCCCGGTTGGGCAGCGGGCCAAGTGGAATCTCGCGGATGCCGGCCCCCTTGGGCGGACTGGGCTCGATGCTCCGGAGGGCGGGTGAGAGGTCGCTCTGAACGGAATCGACAACGATCGGTCCGAAAGAACCCTGTGCAGCATTGGCCCCATGCAAATAGCCGGAGGGCCCGACGGCCAGGGTCACCAACAGCGCGGCAGAGCACAGGCGCCAAAGCAGCTTGCGGGTCTTGAACGCGACCTTCATTCTGCTCGTCATGGTTTGTCCTCCCATTGGGGTGAAATGCTAGCGCCGAGCCTTGCAGTGGATCGTGCCCCCAGGCAAGAAGGGGGAAGAGGCCGGCGAATGGCCAGATTGCCCAATTGATTGTAGCCAGGTCACGCGAGACTGCAACTTGCGCCAATCCTCGCCGCAGCTCACGGTGACATCAAGGCAACGCAGCGTCGATTGGGCGAGGCCTGGTGGCCGCGAGGGGAGCCGACCCAGAGACGGGAATCACATCACGCCCCAGCCGTAGCCAGAAGGACAACGCCGACCACCCAAGGTTCCGATTCACGGTGTGTGCTATTTCCGTCCAATTCCTCTCCAAGATGCCGCCTAATCCCGCGAGGTCGCGCGCGGCGACAGCGGGATAGCGGGGTGAGGTCTTCTCTGATACTACAACATCTGTGAGCGTAGGGATACCGGCGCTTGGCTTGCGAATTCCAACGCTCGATCAGTGAAGCGCACCTAACGCGGAGAGCGGCGTTGTGTTGAGCCGCACCCGAATCAATCGCGGCAGGCGTTGCACCTGCCGCGGGACAACCATCGCATTGGAGCCAATCGGGCTATGGGCCGACCGCCCCCGGAGTGATGCACGCCTCGCCGCGGATAACGAGCGGGCCGAGGGCATCCTCGGGCGCGATCGGGCAGGCGCCGCCGTCGCAGCGGAGGAGCGAGGGACCATCGGAGGACCGTGCGGTCTCAGAGCGCGCTCTCGATTGGATCGGCCGATGCGGATCTGGCCGCAGAGCCCATCATCGCTGCGATTGGGTCCAATGGATCGCGCAGCTTGATCCGCTTGGGGGTAGCCCACGTAGCCGGTGGCCTCCACGTGTGCGGCGTCGCCGCGGTGCCCCATCTTGGATAGAATGATGATCTTCGTATCGCGAAGCTGGTGTGCTGCCTTGATGGCCCAGGCCGTCTGCACTCCATCCATGCCTTGCATCTGCATATCGAGCAGGACGAGCGAAAACGGATCGCCGTGCCCGGGCGCGCGCCCTAGACCTGGAGAGGGTCAACCCATCCATCCGACTAGCGGTTGGCTATTCACCTGCCCATACTTCACTGCGCATCGCGTCACTGAGGACATCGAACGGCAGGCTGGTCGGGCACGATCCCGTCATGCATTTGCGCAACACGATGTTGTCGACATAACCGCCTTCTGCATAGTTGACGCTGCCATTGCTGTCGAACGAGATAGCGACCCAGACATTGGCCCAGCCGAGATAGCTACTCAAGTCCAGCGTGATCGGAACGAAACCGCCGGTGTTCCCGGAGGTACACAGGCCAAGATAGTCGGTTCCGTTTGTGGACGCCCAGCGACACACGTAATCACGGTTCGATTCTGTATTCGTCCACACCTCGAAGCTCAGGTCTGCTTCTGTCGCGCCCACCAAGCTGAACGGCCCGAATTTCATCCACGAGTATGCATAATCCGGGTAATTGGCGCCACAGCCGAGCGCGGACCCATTCGCACCGCCACCGACTCCCCAGCCGCTGTAGGAACCCGAACCCGGTCGGCAGGTGCTCATTTCCCAGAAGTACTCCCCGTAGGACCCGCCATTCCGGTCCAAGACCGTCCAGCCGCCCGGGAAAGGCCCCTCGAAGTCGACCGAGGAGATGATGGTCCAGGCCCCGCAGGCCGAAGTGGTCGCGTTGGCCGAGTTGCTGTACCCGGAGAACTGGGAGTCGCCGGCGCGATAGGCGCGCACGCGGTAGTAGTAGGGGGTGCCGCACGTGAGCCCCAGGCTGCTGAAGGAAGGCGTGTCGGCCGGGGAGGTGCCAATCTCAACCCAGCTCGAGGTCCCGTCCGGCGAGCGTTCGATGCGGAAATTGGTCTCGTCGCTGGACATGTCGGACCACAACAAATCGATCCGGGTTTGCGAGATCGGCGTGGCACTCAGCCCAGTCGGCGCCATGGGTGGAGGGACGGGTGCGGTGTAGTTGCGGAACACGAGCGGGAGATAGACATCGAACGCCGGCGCGCGCGTGACCTGCGGGTTGGCGGTCATCGCCGCGAGTGAGTCGCGGACATAGGCCACAACGATGCGAGAATCGGCACTCGTGTAGTAGGAGGGACTCTCCGGGTCAGTGGGCGTGTTGGAGGTGCGGTTTCTTTTCGAGCCGGGGAGAGAACCCCCGGGATCCGCGTATTCGAGGATCTTCTCAGGTTCAATCCGTCCGGCGTCCTGTTCAGGTGCCCCAAGGATGAAGTACTCATGCGAGCTGAGCATTGTCGAGTCAAGTCTTAGGATAGTCTCCGCAGGCGAAGGGTTGATATGCGCTTGGGGGATCGAGCGGCTGGAACCGATGGGCTGCCAAGCGCCGAGACTGAGCACCAACAAGGGCAGCAGCAGCCGTTTCATGGCCCCTCCCGAGGAGATGCATTCGCTGTTGAGATGTGGCTAGCCGTCGTTGGAAGTGCCATCATGATCAGCGACCCAAGCCGCTTTTTACCGGCACGCAGTGGAAACGACTCCAATTCGTGCAACCTCCGCTTCCAAATCCAAGGAGAGCGACCATCCCCGAACGTCGGGCGGGCGCCTGCGGGCAGGCATCCTGTGCGCCGTGCGTTCCGCGGCGCTCTGGCAGAAGATGCCCGATTGATATCCTTGCACGCCTGGGATGGACTCTGCTGTGGTTCCCCCATTCGCGTCCGACCTCTCCCATTCGCGCCGGTCGAAGAGGGGAGGTCAGAATAACCGCCGCACGCATTCGACGCCAACGGCCGCTGCCACCCACTCAGATGCTAAGCATACACCACTCAGATCGGCCCGGGGGTCGGCCCGATGTCCAATTCACTCAGCGACTTCATAATACGAGAGACCCGGCTCACGCGATACCGGCAGTTACCTTGCGGACACTTCAGACCGATCTACATCGATGCGAGTGCTGCCGTCGCACCATGTGGAATCAATCGCGGCAGGTAATACGCCTGCCGCGAGATTGTCGCTGCGAGAGAACCGGGTGAGCTATGGACCAACTGCCTCCGGGATGATGCACGCCTCGCCGTGGATAACGAGCGGGCCGAGGGCATCCTCGGGCGCGATCGGGCAGGCGCCGCCATCACAGCGGATGAGCGACAGGTCGTCGATGAAGGCGCCGTCGTAGAAGATCCCGCCGTCGTCAGTGAAATCGCTGATGAAGACGAAGGCCACCTGCACGGCGCTCTCGCCCATCAGGTTGCCCATGCCGTAGACGTTGGTCAGATCGAGAACCTGCTCGCTCCAGCCCTGGGTGTTGCCCGAGTACTTACGCCCGCAGTAGTTGGTGCCGTCGGTCGAGGCCAGCGCGTAGAAGAAATCGTAGTTGAGCTCGCTGTTCTGCCACAGGTGATAGCGCAACTCGGCTACCGTCGCGCCGACGAGACTGAACGTTGGGCTGACCATCCAGGAGACAATGTTCTTCGGCTGCGGATCCATGCAGGAGAGCCCGCCGCCCACCGCGCCCCCGCCGTACGACATGCCAGCGTAGCTGCCGTTCAACTTGCGGCAGTCGCGCTTGCCCCACTTGATCTCGCCGGTGAGCGGGCCCGAATAAGAATAGAGCGTCCAGATGCCAGGGAAGCCGCCCTCGAAGGTCTCGCTCATGAGGGTCGTGACCACAGGCGCCGCCGGACGCATGATGAGCGGAAAGTAAAAGACATACGGCGGGCCGGCCGGTGTCACGCTCTTGGGCTGCGCGCCGCTCGCCTGCACCGCAGGCTGAGCGGGAAAGGCCAGGCTTAGAGGCAGGAGCGGCGGCGCGTCGTGGAATGTCGCAACGGCGGGCGCCGGAGGAACGACGGCAGCCTGGGCCGCCGCAGGTGAGGCGCCTGGCGGCGCAGCCGGCCCGCCCACAAGCAGCACCAGCAACAGGTTAGCAGTCCCCGCACGATAGGTCTTGATCATCCGCATCTACCCCGCATGATGGACATCGTTTGCGCATTCCCGACCGGCCAGGCCTCACGCCGGCATTCGTGCAATTCCCGTCACGCATCGGACCGGTAAGGCATATGGCAGTCAACCCCGATTGCCGGGGTGAACCACCCGACATTCCCCCAAGAAACGGCCTGTGGATGCTTAGGGTGCTGGAGCAAGTTGGGTGCCAGGGCGGGGCATGAATCCTGCAGCGGTACCGAAGGGGCAACTTTTCTGCTCGGGAGGCCGATGCGTGCCGACATACAATTCCCCTAGCGATGGCTCCGTCCGCCCGCCAGCCGCACGCGCGGCGCGGGCGCGCGGTGCGTTGCAGCGCATGCAACGTGTAGTCTCACTTGGCGCCCTGCTCCTGGGAGGACTGGTCCTGCCCGGGCTGGCCCTCGGCCTGCCTGCGCAAGCCTCGCGCGCCTCGCCCCTGGCCCAAGTGCACGCCACAACCCAGCCTCCCGATCCGGCCGATCAGGCGCAGCTCGAAGCGCGCGTGATGGAGGCCGTGGCCGCGCATACCGACGTGCTGGCCTTCACCATCTTCGAAACGAAGTTGGATGAGGTGCGCTACTCGAAGGATAGCACCTGGGCGCTGGTCACGATCGCCATGGTCGATCCGGCCAGCGGCGAGGTGATCCCGGCTGAACCGGCGGTGGCGCTGGCGCGCAAGCTGCTTGGCGAGTGGGTGGTGACGCTGCAAGCCGATTCCGATTGGGAGGTGCAGCTCGCCGCGGCGCCGGTGGACCTCCTGCCAACCGAAGCCAAGAAACAGATCGCTGGTGCCGAGGCCCAGAGCGCGCCCGCGGCCGGAATGGAGGCCGCCTCGCCCTACGGCGGCTACCGCCTGCCGTGGCCAGCCGGGCTCGGCAAGAACCTCTCGCAGTCGATCAGCCACCAGTGCTGCGGGATGTATTACTCCTTTGACTTTTACGATGGGACGATGTTCCAGCTCGTCGCGGCGCGTTCGGGTTATGTCAAGTGGTATCAGTGGAGCTACCCCAGCGGTTACTGGGACGGCGTGGCCAACCACGCCAACTACTTGGTGCTCGAAGACCGCACCACTTCGCCCTACACCTACGCCCTCTACCTGCACCTGGCATACGACAGCATCCCTACCGCGCTGCGCACGGTCGGGCAATACGTGGCGCGCGGCTCCTTCATTGGACTCGCGGACGATACCGGCTACTCGAGCGGGCATCACCTGCACTTCCAGGTGCACACCAACCCCTGGTCGTATTGGGGCGACTCGGTCGACATAACCTTCGACGACGTCGCGATCAACGGCGGGCGCCCACGCACCACGTGGGAGGCCTCCACCTACGGCGGCGAGGGACAGAACTACTACGTCTCGGGCAACTCAACCGGCACCGACATTACGCCGCCCTCGGCCGGGCTCACCGCGCCGGCGGACCGCGCCGTGATCACCACCTCGACCGTCAGCCTGCAGGGCTGGGCGACCGACAGCGAATCGGGCCTCTCGCAGGCGCACTTCCTGGTGAACTATGACGGCGCCTGGCAGCAGGCGGGCCCATTCTTCACCACCTCGCCTTTCACCTACAACTGGAACTTGTGCAACGATGGCGTGCCGGCCGGGCCGGTAAGCGTTTCGGTCAAGGCTTGGGATCGCGACGGTAACCCCACCAGCGGCTACCCGGGCGTGCGCAACTTCGTCAACAACGCCACCTGCGTCCCTGCGCCACCGGCTTGCACGCCGACCGCCGACCAGGTGGCGCTCTTCGCCTGGGAGGACTACGCCGGCACCTGCATCACAAAGGGCATCGGGCGCTACGCCTCAAGCTCGATGTTCAGCCCCTTGGATGGCGACGAGGCGCGCTCAATCAAGGTCGGCGCGAACGTGTATGCCATCGCCTTTAGCGAAGAGGATTTCCTCGGCCGCAGCGAGACCTTCGGCGCGGACGACCCGAACCTGGGCGACAACCGCATCAACGTATTCTCGATTTCCTCGCTGGGCGTCCAGCGCAAGACCGATATCCCTTCCGCGCCCAATCCAGCCTGGCCGCCCGCCGCGCAAAACGTGACTCAGGGCGACACGGTCACCGTAGGCTGGCAGCACAACGGCTCGTATGCCATCGATCAATACAAGGGCGGGCCGTACAAGTACCAGGCGGAAGGCCCGGGCGGCTACCGCACCAGCTGGATCCACGACCAGTTCGCGCGCCTTTCGGGTTCGCTCTTCTCGCTCGGCACCAACTACTGGTGGGTCCGCGCGCGCTCGTGCGAGACGGATTCGAGCGCCTGCTGGAGCCCGTGGTGGGGCGAGCGCACGGTCAACGTGGTCGCCGCTCCGGCGCTTCCGCCCGCGGTGAGCGCGCCGTGGAGCGACACGCTCGAGGGCAGCACCACGAGTTGGCGAATGAGCGGGCTGTGGCGGCTGGACGGCACCCCGGCCCACAGCGGGCTGCACTCGTTCATGTACAACACCGGCGGCAGCTACCTCAACGGAGGCACGGCTTCCGAGGGCAACTTGACCTCACCGCCGATCACGATTCCCTCGACCGGCTACTGGATGCGCTTCTGGTACCGCTACCAGACCGAGAACAACACACGCTTCTGGGACCAGCGCTGGGTGCAGGTCTCGGTTGACGGGCAGCCCTTCATCGACCTCTTCCAACTCACCGACGATCTGCCCAACACCTGGCTGCAGAGCCCGCCGACGAGCCTGGCCGCCTATGCCGGGCACGCGGTCCGCTTCCGGTTCAACTTCGTTACCCTGGACGGCGCGCTCAACGACTACGCCGGCTGGTTCATCGACGACCTGGTCGTGGATACCAGTGCGCCGCCGGCCTGCGGCGACGCCAACGAGCAGAACCCGCAGCCGGGGCAGGCCACGCTCATCCCCGCCTACGGTCAGACCTTCTCGGGCGACATCTGCCCCAACGGTGATGTGGACTATTACTCATTCAACGGGCTGGCCGGCGAGCGGGTCGCCGCAACGCTCACGGGCCTCACCGCGCTCGACCCGCACATATCGCTCCTGGCGGAAGACGGCACGTCGCTTCTGGCGGAGAACCACGGGACGAGCGTGGCCTACGAGCTGCCGCGCACCGGGACCTATTACGTCCGCGTGCGCGAGTGGAACCACCCCTCTCTCGGCAGCGCGGCCGAGGCCTACACGCTGCGCCTGGTCTCCGACAGCGACCTGCCGCAGGTGGCGCTCTCGACGCCGGCCTCCGACGGGTTCATCGCCTCCAGCAACCCTCTCGTTGCGGCCAACGTCAGCGACATGGGTGGCGTGCAGTATGTCGAATTCTTCAGCCACACGAGCGACTGGGCTCAGCCCTGGGTCTCGTTGGGAAGCGACTCCAACGGCGCCGATGGCTGGAGCGCGCCGATCAATCAGGCCTCGCTTCCTGAAACGCGCGGGCTGGCTTTCTATGCGCGCGCCTTCGACTGGGGCGGCCATTCGGGTGCGGCCGCGGCCTGGAACGTCGGCAACGACCGCACGCCGCCCACCACCAGCATGACCGCGCTCGCAGGCACGCAGCCTTTCTCGTTCTTCCTCGTGCATTGGAGCGGCTCAGATTCGTTCTCCGGCTTCGACCGCTTCGACGTGCAGGTGCGCCGCGACGGCGGCGCGTGGGAGGACTGGATGCTCGCGCAAAGCGCGACCTCGACCGAGGGCTGGTACTACGGCGAGCCGGGGCATACCTACGCCTTCCGCGTGCGCGGGCGCGATCTGGCGGGCAACCAGGAAGCCTATCCGGCAAACCCGGACACCTCGACCGCGATTGCCGCGTGCACGACCGACAGTTGGGAAGATGACGACACGAGCGCCGCGGCCACCACGCTCACCCCGGGCGAGACCAGCGGGCCGCATACCTTCTGCGGCGTGCAGGACGCCGATTGGTTCGCCTTCCAGGCAACCGCTGGGCAGTGGTACGAGATCGAGACCACCGGTCTGGGCACCTACACCGACACCGTGCTCGAGGTGTACGACAGCCTGGGGACGAAGCTGGCCGAGGCCGACGACCGCGTGGCGGGAGTGAGCCTGGGGAGTTTCCTGCCCTGGCGCGCGCCGGCCGACGGCTGGTACTTCGTGGCTGTGCGCGGCAAAGACGCTCGTGTGGCGGGTGACGGCGTGACCTACACCTTTGTCATCGACCCCGGCAAAGTCTTCTTCCTGCCCTTGGTCGCGAAGTAGGTGTGCCGGGCCTGCGCGAGATTCGGGAGAGGGCATCGCACGCATTGCGGTTGACTGCGCGCGGTGGACATGCGCACGCGTCCTCGGTTGGGCGCGAGCGCACATGCCGGCCGACTGTATGTCGCGAGTGAATCGGAATGCACGCCGCATGGCAGAGGTGAAGATGAGGCGCATTGTCATACTGGCAGCCGCATTCACGATGCTGGGCGCGCTGGCCCTTGCGCCCGCGCCACGCGGCTCGGCGCGCGGGTCCTCCGCGCCGGGAGCGGTCACGCTGGAGGGCTGGCTGGCAATGGTGTATGGCGACGGCGAGCCGGGCAGCGGCCTCGTGCCGCGCCTCGAATACCGGCTGATTGACGATCGCGGCGGGGCGACGGCGCTTACGTTTGCGGAAACGATCCGCGAGGACGAGATTGCCGCGCTGAGCGGCAAGCGCGTTCGGGTGGTAGGCGAGTGGGCCGCGGCCGAGGTTGCGGCGGCGGGAGGCGGCGCAAGACCGCTGGTGGCGACCGAGATCACGGCCGCCGAGGGCGCGGAGGCAGCCGCGCCGGCCACAGGCGAACCGGAGGCGCTCACCGGTTCCCAGCCGTGGGTTTCGGTAATGTGCAACTTCCCCGACCGGCCGGCCTCCACCAAGCCGCTCTCCTACTTCACCAATATGTATGCCTCGGCCAAACCCGGGCTGGATCACTACTGGCGCGAGGTCTCGTACGACAACATCAATGTGCTCGGCAGCACAGCCGCCGGCTGGTACACGCTGCCGCAGCCGCGTTCGTATTACGTGCCCGGCGGCTCGCTCAACTTCGGGCTCATCGCAAATGACTGCACCGCTCTGGCCGACTCCCTGATCTACTACCCCGGGTTCATCGGCATCAACCTGATGTTCAACGACATCTTCGATTCGGTGAACAACTATGCCTGGGGCGGAAGTTGGACCCTCAACCGCGATGGGGTGAACAGATCCTATCGCATGACCTGGGAGCCGCCCTGGGGTTATCAGAGCATCACCGTCATGTCGCACGAGATGGGGCACGGCTTTGGCCTGCCGCACACCGCCTACGACAACAGCTATGCCTACAACAACCAGTGGGACGTGATGTCCGACACCTGGTCCAACTGCGGCAATTCGAGCGACCCGACTTATGGCTGCATGGGGCAGCACACGATCTCTCAGCAGAAGGACGTGCTGGCGTGGATCCCGCCGGGGTTGCGCTTCATTGCCGGGCGCGGCACGTATCGCATCCTCACGCTCGAGCAACTGGCGCTGCCGACCACGGCCAATCTGCGCATCATCAAGGTCCTGATCGGCGGTTCGACAAGCCACTACTACACGATTGAGGCGCGCCGCAAAGTGGGTTACGACGTCAAGCTGCCGCTGGAAGGTGTCATCATCCATGAGACCAACCCGGCCTGGAGCATCCAAACGCACATCATCGACCCGACCGGGCTGCCCACCGGCGACGCGGGTGCGGTGTGGACGCCGGGCGAGACCTTCCTCGATGCGCCCAACGGCATCTCGGTTGCAGTGCTTTCGGCAACTCCGACCGGGTGGGTAGTGCGGATATCGAACGCGGTGGCCGGGCTGAGCTTCATGCCTTCTGTGATGAGGTAGATAGAGCATTCACCGCGGAGATCGCAGCCTGCCCCGGTCGCAGGCCGGGGAGAGCACAGAGACGGACCGGGGTCAGGACCCCAGCCTTTCCCATGTCATCCGCCCCGTATGCCTGAGTCCAACTTGCCGAAAGAGATGGTCATCCCCGCGTATGCGAGGGGGCTGACAAGTCGTCGGTGCACGTGGGCAGCGATTCCCCAACGCCAAGGGGACTACCCTGACGAGCAGAATGTCTATAATAGGAGAGCCGCCGGATAGCACAGCACACGATCCGGACGACGACCCATGTCGGACTCATGGGCAACTGGGGGCGTTATCAATGCGCAGATATGTGCCTGCAACTCTTCTTCTGCTCGAGATTCTTGCAGTCTCCGCCTTCTCACCGGTGACCATTGTCGGCATGCCCAGCAGTGTCGAGTGGCAGGATCCCTTTATCCTGCCGACCCTTGACTGCAACGGCACTCTCACGGCGTGGGGATCGCTCGAAGAGCCTAGGATCTGGACGACGCACCGTGTTGTCTCATATGTCGACCGATTTGGAGCGCTCCACGGCAATTTGCCGTTGGCCCCACCGTACTACTACTACCCTCACCCGATCCCCACAATCTACGATCTCGGACCCCGCGCCCATGACGTGGTTCTGAGCTGGCACCCAGGAACGGTGAATGAAGAAGATGTCTTCCTCTACGCTGTGCCTAATCCTGTCTGCCCTAATTACCTGTCGTACCTCCCTTTCCTCATTCGGTAGCGCTGCAGGTCGGG
>CAYGXJ010000029.1:0-89305 GCA_964353865.1 uncultured Anaerolineales bacterium
CCATTCGTGAAGGCGGGCTGACGGTCGGCGCCGGCGTCATCACTGAGATTCTGGATTAGCACCGCTGAAATCGGCGGGCAAGGAGTATGAGGTAAAATGGCTGGCAAGAAGGACGTGCGGCCGGTAGTCACCCTGGCCTGCTCCGACTGCAAGGAGCGCAACTACACGACAGAAAAGAACCGGCACAATGATTCCGGCCGGCTGGAAATCAAGAAGTTCTGTCCACGGTGCCGCAAGCACACCCTGCACCGCGAGAGCAAGTAGCGCAGGGTGAGCGGGCGCCACACAGGCCAGTAGCTCAATTGGTAGAGCACCGCTCTCCAAAAGCGGGGGTTGTGGGTTCAATTCCTGCCTGGCCTGCCTACCCGGATCGTCGGCGGCCGTGAGCCGCCCTCCCCGCGGGAGGCCATCCACCCCGGGGGCCGTGCGACGCCCCGCGTGACCCGGACGGTCGGGGAAGTGCCCGGGTCGCCATCAGGGGCGTTTTGTATCGCGAGAAGAGGATCAGCTGTGCCTAAGGCTCTCACTGCCCGACAACCCAACGCCATCGTGCGCTTCTTTCGCGAAACCACGGGTGAACTGCGCAAGGTCTCGTGGCCCACGCGCCAGGAAGCGCTCAATTTGACCCTGGTGGTTCTGGCCGTAACGGCCAGCACGAGCCTGTTCCTGGGCTTCTTGGACTTTCTGTTCACGCGCTTGTTCCGCCTGCTCATCTCGCTTTAGTGCGGGTGGGACGGTCTGCCTGTGGAAGAGGACGTCATGCTTGCCTCGCACGAAGACACCGAGCGCCCCGACGCCATCGACGCGACCCCCGCCGACGAGACGGATGCGCGCCTGGTGGCGGAACCGACGCCGGTGGATGAGGAGCACGTGCTGGCGCCGTTGCCATCCTACGAAGCGACGACCGCCGGGACCGGTGAGAGCGAGGCGGCACTCGAGGATTCGGCCGAGGCTCAGCCCGAGGCGGGCGCCGCACCGGCCGGCGAGCCGGACGACGGGCGCGCCTGGTATGTGATTCACTGCTATTCGGGCTACGAAAACAAAGTGCGCTACAACCTGGAGCAGCGCATCGACACGATGGGGATGAAGGACAGCATTTTTGACATTGTCATTCCCACCATCGAAGAGATCGAAATCAAGGAAGGCAAGCGGCGCAATGTCGAGCGGCGCGTCTTCCCCGGCTACCTGTTGGTGCAGATGCTGCTCACCGAGGAATCCTGGTACGTCGTGCGCAACACCCCGGGCGTGACCGGTTTCGTGGGCATGGGCAATACGCCCACCGCGCTGCGCCCGGAAGAAGTGACGCAGATTCTCAAGCGCATGGAAACCTCGACGCCGCAGGTGCGCCCGACCTACAAGGCGGGCCAGCGCGTGCGCGTGATCGACGGACCGTTCAACGAGTTCATTGGAACGGTCAGCGATATCGATATGGATCGGGGCAAAGTTCGCGTGCTGGTCTCATTCTTCGGCCGCGAAACCCCCGTGGAGTTGGACTTCCTGCAGGTCGAGAAGGCCTGAGGCGAAGTCGTTCGGGTGGGAGGGCGGCCCGCGCCGCCCGCTAACACCACGAAGGAGTGACCGCGTGGCAAAGAAACTCAAAGCCGTTGTCCGTCTGCAAATCGAAGCCGGCAAGGCCAACCCGGCGCCGCCCATCGGCCCGGCGCTGGCCGGCCACGGTATCAACCTGATGGCCTTCTGCAAGGAGTACAACGCGCGTACCGGTAGCCGCCCGGGTGAAATCATCCCGGCCGAGATCAGCATCTTCAGCGACGGATCGTTCACCTTTATCCTGAAGACCCCGCCCACGCCGGTGCTCTTGCGCAAGGCGGCCGGCCTCGAGAAGGGCTCCGGCGAGCCGAACCGCAACAAGGTGGGCTCGGTCACGCGCAAGCAGGTGCGTGAAATCGCCGAGGTCAAACTCAAAGATATGAACGCGGTGGATGTTGAGGGCGCGATGCGCATGGTGGAAGGCACCGCGCGCAACATGGGTATCACGGTCGAAGAATAGTCTGTGGGAGGACGGCTCGCGCCGTCCGCTCGGACCACAAGGAGAGAACATGCCCGCACCGAAACACGGCAAGAAGTACAACGCGGCCGCCGCACAGGTGGACCCCGAGAAGCTCTACGCTCCCGCCGAAGCGTTGCACCTGGCCAAGACCACGTCCTTCACCAAGTTCGACGCGACGGTGGAAGTGCACATGCGCATGGGCGTGGATCCCAAGCACGCCGACCAGCAAGTGCGCGACGTGGTTGTGCTGCCGCACGGACTGGGCAAGACCGTGCGGGTGCTGGTCTTCGCGGCGGGGGAGGGCGCGCGACTGGCGCACGAAGCCGGCGCCGACCACGTGGCCGACAGCGACGAAATGCTGAAGAAGATTCAGGGCGGCTGGACCGAGTTCGACGTGTCGATCGCCACCCCCGACATGATGGGCAAGGTGGGGCGGCTGGGGCGCGTGCTCGGGCCGCGCGGGCTGATGCCCAACCCCAAGGCCGGCACGGTGGTGGCCGCGGAAGACATGGGCAAGGCCGTGCGAGAAGCCAAGGCCGGACGCGTCGAATTCCGCCTGGACAAGACGGCCAACCTGCACGTGCCCATCGGCAAGGCCTCTTTTTCGGAGGAGGCGCTCTACGACAACCTGGCGGCGCTGATGGAAGCGGTCAAGCGCGCCAAGCCGGCGGCCGCCAAGGGCGCCTACATCCGCAAGTTGGTGGTGACAACCACCATGGGCCCCGGCGTGCGCATCGAGCCGAACGAAGCCCAGGCCATGGAAGCACGCGGTTAGGGTCCCGGGCGCGAGCGGGCACGAAGCACGCGCTGCGGGCGCTCAATCGAATACTTGCTTCGCTGCAGACAGCAGGTGCCCCGGAGCGCGCACGCGCTCCGCCGGCCGAAGATCCTGCCGAGGCGGAGATTTCCTCCCTCCATGGGTGCGGGAAGTCTTTGCTCGGTTGTCTGCGAAGCAAAGACTTTTTATTTGGGAAGGAGGTGATACCTCTTGGCGCTCAATGCAGAGGAGAAACGTGAAAGGGTGGCGGAGTACATCGACCTGCTGAAACGCAGCCAGTGCGTTGTGCTGGCTGAGTTCAGCGGGCTGGCCATGCCCGGCATGAACCTGTTGCGGTCGCGAGTGCGCGAAGCCGATGGCGTCGTGCGCGTGACCAAGAACACGCTCATCCAGATTGCTTTCAAGGAAGCCGGCTTGCCGATTCCCGGAGAGCACTTGGCCGGCACCACGCTGGTGGCCTTCGCCACGAAAGACGCGGTGGCAGTGGCCAAGGCCGTCATGGACACGGCCAAGGAGATGGAGGCGCTCAAGGTCAAGGGCGGGCTGCTCGGCCGCCGCGTTCTGACCGCGGGCGAGGTTCGCTCGCTGGCTCAGTTGCCGCCACTGCCGGTGGTGCGGGGGCGTTTGGTCGGCGTGCTGCAAGCTCCGGCCAGCCGCATGGTCGGCGTCTTGGCCGGCTCCGCGCGCCAGATGGTGGGCGTGCTCAAAGCCTACGCCGAGAAGGGGGCGGGTGGCGCCCCGGCTGCCGAAGTGGCAGCCTGACCCGGAACCGTTCTTATGGAAACAGCAAAGGAGATCTAAGCAATGGCTGATTTGCAGAAGTTGGTTGATGAGCTCAGCACGCTGACCGTGATCGAAGCGGCCGAGCTCTCGAAGCTGCTCGAAGAGAAGTGGGGCGTTACGGCGGCCGCACCGGTGGCCATGGCAATGGCTGGCGCTCCGGCGGCCGGTGGCGCTCCGGCGGCGGAAGAGAAGACCGAGTTCACCGTCATCCTCAAGGATGCCGGCCCGAAGAAGATCGAGGTCATCAAGGTCATCCGCCAACTGACCAACCTGGGCCTGAAAGAGGCCAAGGACTTGGCCGAGACCGCGGGCGCGAAGGTGCTCGAGGCGGTGGCCAAAGATGCAGCCGCGGACGCCAAGGCCAAGCTCGATGCGGCCGGCGCGTCGGTCGAAGTCAAATAGCTCCGGTGTGTGTGCAAAAAGAGGGGCTGCGCCTTTTGGGGCAGCCCCTCTTCTACTCTGCGTGCCTGCCGTGCCGCGAGTCCCTGCGGACGGGCGGCCGGAGATCTGGGCACACACTCATGGTGCGCCGCTCCAGTAGGTTCACACACCCCAGGCACCTGCGCCGTGCGCGGCAGCCTGTGCGCATACCGGCCGCAAGCAGGCAACCCTAATGCGTGCTATGCCCTCTCCCGGTTGACCGGTCCCCGGCATACCGCAGTTTAGATGGCCAGGTCGCCTTGCAGGCTCCAGGCTGTTGCCTGGCGGATGTGCACATCGGCCAGTATGCCCTGCCACTCGCCCGGGTCGTCGAAGAAGACCAGGCGGTTGTGGCGAGTGCGCCCCTTCCAACGCCCTTTGTGCTTGCCTTCCACCAGCACCTGCAGCGTGCGCCCAACGCTGCGCTGATTGAGCTCATGGGCGATTCCGGCCTGCAAGTCCTCCAACATTCGGAAGCGATCCATCTTCTCTGCCTCGGGCACGTCGTCTTCGAAGCGGCGTGCGGCCAGTGTGCCCGGGCGCGGCGAGTAGCGGGCCAGGTGGGCAACATCCAGGCGCAGTTCCTCCAGCAAGCGGTAGGTGCGCTCGAACTGCTGGCGTGTCTCGCCCGGGAAGCCGACGATGATGTCGGTGGCGATCGAAGCCTCCGGCACCCAGTGGCGGATGCGTTCGATCAGCCGGCGGTAGTCGTTCGAGGTGTAACCGCGCTTCATGCGCGCCAGCACTTCGTCGTCGCCGGCCTGCACCGGCACTTCGATCTGCTCGCACAGCTTGGGCAGCTCGGCCACCGTGCGCAGCACCTCGTCGTCCATCCAATTGGGATGCGAGGTGAGGAAGCGTACGCGTTCGAGGTTCTCGACCGCATGCACCTGGCGCAGCAAATCCGACAGGCGCGGCCCGTCGGGTGCCTCTTGGCCGTAGCGGTCGACAATCTGCCCGAGCAGCGTCACCTCGCGCACGCCCTGCTCCACCAGGCGCCGCACCTCGCTTACGATCTCGCCGACTGGGCGCGAACGCTCCACCCCGCGGCGCATGGGGATGATGCAGAAGGTGCACGCGTGCGAGCAGCCGTAGACTACGGGCACATGCGCCGCCACCAGCCGGCCGCGTTCGGCTTGCGGCACGTTGAGCGGCAGCGCGCCCAGGCTCAGATCGTCTTGCAGCGCAGCATGCGCCTCGGCTTCGGCGTAGGCGAGCGCCGGCCCGTCGCTCTCGCGCGCCAGGAAACGCAGCAGCGGGCGCGGGTCGGAGGGCGGCGAGAACACGTCGACGTAGGGCAGCGCATCGCGCAAGGCCTGGTTGCCCTTCACGCCCACCAGGCAGCCCATCAGGTTGATGACCATCCCCGGGCGCTCGAGCTTGAGCGGGCGCAGTGTGGTCAGCCGGCCGTAGGCGCGATCCTCCGCGCTTTGGCGCACCACGCAGGTGTTGAGCACCACCACATCGGCTTCCTCCGGCGTGTCGGCATGATGGTAGCCGAGGCCCTCCAGGGCGCTGGCCACGCGCTGTGAGTCGGCTACGTTCATCTGACAGCCTTCAGTCCAAATATGATAGCGCATGGGTACGGCTCCCGGCAAAGGAGGCGCATTCTATCATCCCGGCCGGGCGGGGGTCAACGCTCAGGCGGATTTCTCTTGCATGCGCGCCATGAAGCGGTCGCTGCGGATGATGGCTCGCTTGTGGGTGCCCTCACCCACCTTCTCTTTATCGTCGTAGACCTCGGCCGAGAAGGTGAGAAACCGGCCGTCGATGGCCTCCAGCACGACCCGTGCGCGCACGTGCATGCCCAGCGGCGTGGCCGCCAGATGGCGCACGTGCACCTCTGCGCCCACCGTGGTCTCGCCCTGCGCCAACGCCGGCTGCACGAGTTCCATGGCCGTGCGCTCAATCAGGCCCACCATGGCCGGTGTGGCAAAGACGCCCATGCTGCCGCTGCCCATATGCGTCGCGCTGACGGCCATCGTGACTTTGATTTGCTTTTCACCGGACAACCCGATGTGGAGCGATGTCATACAGCCTCCACCGTTCACGCCGAGCGTAGGTTGCGGCCCCACGCGAGTGGGTGGCCGCCTTCGCTCAAGTATAATCCTCGGCATGTGGCAAACGCTGCGTGCGGCTCGGCGTCACCGCTTGCGGCGCACTCGGCGGTGGTTGCGTGCGCCCGCAGGCAGCCTCGGCCGTATGCGCCCGGCGGGTTTCTTCAACCGCCTGGCCGTTGCGTTGCTCGGCGCCACGAGCTTCATCCTGCTTCTGGCCGCGGCCTATTCGCTGTGGACCGCGACCACATTGTTCCCCGCGGCACGGGCGGCCTCAAGCGTGCGGCTCGATATCCCCGGCACGCCCTACAGCTCGCCTCGCTTTGTCGATCGAACCGGCAGCCACCTGCTCTCCTCGGTGGCAGACGCGGCTCACACACCGTATTGGCTTTCGATCTCTTCCTCCGCAGAAGGACATGCGGTGCCGCCGCTGGCTCTCGCGGCAGCACAACTTGCGCTGGGCATCGACCGAACGAATCGACCGGCGGGGGTGAGCGCCGGGCTGACCGCCATAGCGCACAGCCTCACCGGAACGAGGGAGGCTGCGGTGGTGGTGGCCGAGGGCGCGGCCGAGCGGCCGGATTTGGCGGCGCGCTTTGCCGCCCACCCGCTGGCGCGGGCCATTTTGGCGGGTGAATTGGCCTCCCGCTATTCAAGTCAAGACCTGCTCGAGTGGAGCCTCAACACGCAGGCGTACGGACACCTGACCCGCGGCCTGGACGCGGCGGCGCTCGAGTACTATGGGGTGCACGTGGAGCGGCTGGGGCTTGCCGAGTGGGCGACGCTGGCCGCGCTCTTGAGCCAGCCTGAGCTTGGCGGGGATGTGAACGCTCTCGCTGCGGCACGCAACATCCTGGTGCGGCAATTGCGCGAACGCGGATTGGTCGATGCGGCCTCTGCCGCAGTGGCCTTGGCGGCTGCGCCCGTCATTCGACCGCCGGCCTCGGCCCTCAGCCCGGCCACCTCGGACTTCCTCGCCCTGGCACGAAGTCAACTCGAAGGCCAAGAGACGCGTCTTGCCGTGAACGCTACGCCTCTGGTGGTCACGACCAGCCTCGACAGTGAGATGCAGCTACAGGCGCTGTGCGCCGCGCAGACAGCGCTGGCGCGCGCTCAATCGGGTATACCCCTGGCGGCGATGCCCACCCTGGACGGACGCCAATGCGGCGCGGCGGGGTTCCTCGATGCAGCGCAGCCGGCCGGCGAAGCGGACCTGGCTATAGCCGTCTGGGATGTCGAGCGGTCGGAATTGCTCGCCTATTTCACCTCCGCTCGCGGCACGAGCGGCAGGGATGCCTCCGGTGAGGCGGGCACGGCCGTCCTGCCGTTTGTCTACCTCACGGCCTTTGCCAAGGGCTACACGCCCGGCACCATGGTGCTGGACGTACCTCAGGCGGTCGCGCAAACGCAAGATACGCTGGCGACGCCCATGAACCTTGATGGCCACTACCTCGGCCCGATGCTGGCCAGCCAGGCGCTGCGCGAGGCGCGCATCATGCCGGCCGTCAGTGCGATGGCCGATGTGGGCGGAGACTATCTGCGTCAGACGCTGACCGGGGCGGGGCTGGGTGCGCTGGCCGAGGCTGAGGGCGGCGTGCCGGGCCTGCTCAGCCAGCAGGGTGAGCTATCACTGCTTGCGCTGACGCGCGCCTACGCCATCTTCGCCGCGGGGGGCCTCGACCGCGCAGCTTTTGCCAAGGGTCTGCCTATTCTCATTCTTGCGGCTCGCGACCCGGGCGGGAACTCGGTGATGCCAGCTGCCCAGGTGGAGCCGCGTCTTGTCCTCAGCCGCGGATTGGCCTACCTGATCCACGATGCACTCCGGCGGGAACTGCTCGCCAGCGACGGCTCGCATGCACCGTCAGGTGCATTGGCAACCGGTGCCAGCCTGAGCGGAATCGATCACTGGGCATTTGCGTTCAATTCCCGTCTGGTTGTCGGCGTGCTGGCGACTTCAACGGGCCCTTCGCACGATCCGTCCGGCAGCCTCGCCGAGCCCCTGGCACGAGCGGTTCTGGCGTGGACCGCCGAATCCTATACCTCCACGCAATCGGCTCAGCCGCCGGAGGTGAGCCGATTGCGCGTGTGCTCGCCCTCCGGAATGCTTCCCACACCGGCCTGCCAGCAGGTTGTCAGTGAAGTGTTTCTTGCGGGCACTGAGCCCACCTCCGAGGATACCTACTATCAGTCCGTCGCGGTCAACCGCGAAACCGGGCGGCGAGCTACGTTGTGGACTCCGGCGGCGCTGGTGGAGGAGGTGGTCTTCATCAACCCGCCGCCGGCCGCCCGCGAGTGGGCATCGGCCAATGGGATTCTGCTTGCGCCCGAGGAATACGACACACTGCCTTTGGCTTTCGAGGCCACACCCGACCTGATCGTTCGCGCACCGGCGCCCTTTGCCATCGTGCGCGGCTTGGTGGAGGTGCGTGGCACCGCAGCCACGCCCGAGATGGTTCACTTCCGGCTGGAGGCCGGCGAAGGACTCTACCCGCAGCGGTGGCTGCTTTTGGCCGAGGGCGACAAACCGCTCAGGAGGGCTCTGCTGGCGACGTGGGATACAGGTGCGCTAGATGGCACGGTCTCACTGCGACTCAGCACGACCGACAGGCAAGGCACCCTGCGCCGCATGGCTGTTCCGCTGACGGTGGATAACCAGGCGCCGCAAGTGCACTTCGTGGCACCCGCGGCGCAAGGTCGAGTCGATCTGCCGCACGCGGCCCCGCTGGCAGCCGTGGTGGAGGCCAGCGACAATTATGGTGTGCAGCGGGTCGAGTTGTTCCTGGATGGGCAGGTCGTCATCGTGCTCGAGCGCGCCCCATACTCGACGAGATGGAGTAGCCTCCCGGTCGGGCGGCATACCCTCCAGGCCCGCGCCTACGACGCGGCCGGCAATTCGGCGCTCACCCCGATGCTCGAGATTGAAATCATTGACGGGCCGTGAGATGGGATAGAATCGAATCTCGAGGATTCTGAGTTCGATATGCGCATGACCGTCGGGAGAGGGTTCCTCACGCTTGTGATGGCGGGCCTGGTATCGGCGTGCAGCCTGCGGTTGGGCACGCCCACGCCCGGCGCTGCGACCGTCGCAGCCCTGACGGTTCAAGCCGTGCTCACTCGAGTGGCAGGCGAAAACACGCCGACGCCTGGGCTGGCGATCACCCCGAGGCTCACCGCCACGCCAGTGACACTGCCGAGCGCCACCGTGCGCGCGCAGCCGACCTTCTTCCCCACCGAAACCGATACTCCCATCCCATGCTACCGCATGCAATTCGTTGCGGATGTTACTCTGCCCGATAATTGGCGGGTTAAGCCGGCGGATACGGTTGTCAAGACCTGGCGCCTGAAGAACGTGGGCGCATGCATCTGGGGCCCCGACGCGCAGATCGTGTTTGTCAGCGGCGACCGGATGGGCGGCCCGCAAAACCAGGCGATCGGCAAGACGATTCCTCCGGGCGGCGAGAGCGAGTTCAGCATCACCTTGGTGACCCCCGCCCAGGCCGGCACCTTCATCGGTTACTGGATGTTGCGCAGCCCGGATGGGATCCGCTTCGGCTACGGTGCGCAAGGCGATCAGGCTTTCTGGGTGCAGTTGGTGGTCGTAGGCACGCCCACCGGAACTCTCAGCCCGACGCCCTCGCAAACTGCAACCGTCAGCCCGCCTGCGACGCTGACCCCCACGCCTTCGCTAACCCCCACCGAGACTCCCACGCCCACACCGACATTGTGAGCACCGCTATCGTGGACATCGTCGTTTCGCTTGCCCAAATGCATGTCGAGGTGGGCCAACCGCAGGTCAACCTCGAGACGGTGCGGGCCTTTGCAGCGGAGGCGCGCGCTCGCGGTACGCGCCTGCTCTTGCTGCCGGAACTGTGGCCGGTGGGTTACGACCTGGCTCATTGGCGCCAGCACGCCGCGGGTTTGGGCGAGGGCCTGTTTGCAGAGATGAGCCGGGTGGCTCACGAAAGCCGGATGTGGGTTGGTGGCACACTGCTCGAGGCGGAGGGCGGCCGGGCCTACAACACCTTTGCTCTGTTCGATGCGGCGGGAGACCTGCGCGCCGCTTACCGCAAGGTGCACCTCTTCCGGCTGATGGGCGAGGATCGCTGGCTGGCACCGGGTGATCGGTTCGTGACAACAGATCTGGGATGGGGCCGGGCCGGGTTGGCGACCTGCTACGATTTACGCTTCCCGGAGATGTTCCGGGCGCTGGGGGCACAAGGCGCCACGGTGCTGCTTGTGCCGGCGGCCTGGCCGGAGGTGCGTGCGAAACACTGGAGCCTGTTGCTGCGCGCGCGCGCGGTGGAGAACCAGTGCTTCATGCTGGGCTGCAACTGCACCGGCCGCGACAAGGATCAGAGCTTTGCCGGGCTCAGCGCCGTCATTGATCCATGGGGTGAGGCATGTGCTGAGGCGGGTACCGAACCGGGCCTTGTCACCGCGACCATCGCTCTCGGCCTGGTCGGGCAGGTGCGGTCAAGCTTGCCGGCCTTGGCCGATCGCCGGCCTGAACTGTATTGAACTCGGACTCCGACGGCACTGCGCTTCCGGCGAGTGAGAGTGACAGGAAAGGGTTCCTCTTGTGAGCAGTGAGTTGCCCTTGACCGCCTCCCACCTGAGGCCCTCGCCGAGCCGATGGGCCGCTCCTATGTTGCGCATGCCCCGCACAACGCGCGCGGGCATGTACCTGATGAGTGCGTTCGTGGCCACGCTTGTGCTCATCATGTGGGTATGGTGGCCGCTGGTGCGCGACTACGTGGCGCTGTTCGATCCGCAGCGGCCCATGTGGAGCCAAATCGACTGGCTACTGATTGGCATCTTTGCCGCCATGTCGATTCTCATCATGGCCGGCGCGGACATGCGCAGCGACGTGTGGATCGTTGGGGTGGGGCTGGCCGGCGGACTGGCCATCGAAGGCTGGGGCACGCAGACGCACATCTGGAACTATTTCACGCTGGAACGCCCGCCGCTGTGGATCATTCCAGCCTGGCCGATTGCCAGTCTATCCATTGACCGGTTGGTGCGCCTGCTCGCACGACTCTTGCCGCGTGAGCGCGGGCGAAACTACGTGATTGCCTACGGGGTCCTATTCACGGGCTTTTACGTGCTGATGGTGCAATTCGTCTGGCCGACGCGGGGCATGTCCCTCACCCAGGCGGCGCTGGTCATCTGCGCGCTGATCGCATTCGCAATGCGCGACCGGCGCACGGCCGTGCTGACATTCGCGGCGGGTGCGGGGTTGGGCTACTTCCTCGAGTTATGGGGCACGACGCGTGCATGCTGGACCTACTACACAATGGAGACGCCGCCCTTGTTCGCGGTGCTGGCCCACGGCATGGCGGCGGTGATCTTCTGGCGAGCGGGCGGGCTAGCGCGCCAGTTGCTCACGCGCGTGCATCTGCCCGCGCCGCTGCGCGCGGATGTGCTCTCACCACAGAGAACACAGAGACCAATTGGAGAGGAACGAGCCGCGGCCGAGGGCTCATGAGGCCTGCGGTTCATGGACGTACGCCACGAGGCGCCGCTGTTTCGATTCCCCTTGGATGCTCTGTGTTCTCTATGGTGAGCCCAGTAGCACTAGCTGCCTGTCTTCTCAACCACCCACAGATGAGAAAGGCCGAAGGCGCGCAAGGGCGTTTTTTCCAGGCCCTGCAGCATGCCGCGCAGCATGCGCCCCAGGCGGGGCGCACGCGCCACGAGGTTGTCGTATCCGCCGAAAACGAGCGTGCGCTGTACTGGGTGCGCCGGCAGACCGCGCAGCAGCCCATCCAGTTCGCGGGAGGTGTAGGCACGCACATGAGGTGCCAGGCGGTCGCGCCATGGGCGGGGCAGGTAGTTGACGAGAGGGAAATTGCCGAAGTGGTAGCGCCCACGCCAGTACACACCGTGGGTCTCGAAGGGGTAGCCTCGATTCGGCACGAAGAGGACCAGCCGGCCGCCGGGCCGCAGCACGCGTATGATCTCGCGCAGCGCCTGGCGATCGTCCGCCACGTGTTCGAGCACTTCGTTGGAGAGAACCAGGTCGAACGAGGATGAGGCGAAGGGCAGCGCCTCCGCCTGGCCGGCGAGCAGCCCCGCAATTCCGGCGCGCCAGCCCTGCCGCACTCGTTCGCTCTCGATGTCCAGGCCGGCCACAGAGCGCGCGAAGGGTCGCAGGGCGCGGACGTACATCCCCAGCCCGCAGCCATCCACGAGCACGCGTGCCGAAGCGAGCTGCGGCGCGGCACGGCGGATCATTTGCAGCCGGCGCTCCTGGCCGGCGCGCCACACGTGCGAAGGCTCGCCGCGTTCGGCGGCTTTGCTTAGGCTGGATGGCTGGTCCACTGCCATACCTCTTTGTGGCCGAAGCCTTTGCGGTTGTTGACCACGCACGCCCAGTTCGGCCGAAAGAGAAGCAGCCGGGCGCCGGCCAGCGCTGCCCGCAACTCACCCACCAACGGAATGCGGGCGCGGCACACCTGCCAGCCGCGTTCGCGCTGCGCGCCGCCCACAAGCTGCGGCGTGCCGCGCATCTGGGCGCCGCGTATCTCCTGCCAGGCGCGGCTGGGCGGGAAGAGGGTCACCGCCGTGCGCGGGTCGCGGGCGAGTTTCTGGCCATGCTGCGTGTCGGGCGTGGAGAGAGAATAGAACTCGAGCTGCGGGTTGTAGGCGAAGTACACCGCCGCCGCCATCGGCTCGCCCGCCGCGCCGGCGGTGGCCAAGGTGAAAGCGTGGCAGTCGGCAAACAGCTCGAGCAGCGCGGCTACAGTCCGTTCCATACCTTGAGCAGGTCGCTCTCAGTGCCGAGCCGCGCCAAGACTCGCCCGACGGTCTGGTCGACAGTATCTTGAATCGTGCGCGGGTGCGAGTAAAAGGCGGGCAGCGGAGGCATGATCACCGCGCCGGCCTCGGCCGCCTGAGCCATGGGCCGTAAATGACCCAAGGGCGGCGGGGTCTCGCGCACTGCGAGCACCAGCGGCCGGCCCTCCTTGAGCGTCATGTCGGCTGCGCGCGCCAGTACATCCGCCGAGTAGGAAGTGGCAATCGCCGCTCCGATGTCGTCGGGCGAATAGCTGACATGAGCCAGGGCCTCCACCCGGCTCACCTTGTATTCGGTCTCCTGAGCGATCGTCACCCGCGCGGCCTTGGAGAGCACCAGGTGCGCCTCGACCTGAGTGCGTTGCAGCGCCTCCGGCAGGCGAATGCCGTAGATCACGCCGCTCGCGGCGGTTATCCCCACAACCAGTCGTTCGCTCACCGCCGGGTACACTCGCTTTCCGCCTGCATCCGCGGCCGGACCGGCCAGCCCTAGAAGGGCAACGGCGAGGCCAGCAGGCTCAGCAGCAGCTTGACCGCATTCTCGGCGTCGCTCAGATCCACCATCTCGGACGAAGTGTAAAGGTAGCGGCAGGGCAGGCCCAGTCCCGCGGTCACGACTCCGGCGCGGCTGGTCTGGACGGCCGTCGGATTGGAGGCGGAGGTATCGAACACGCCGAGTTGATGCGGCAGGCGCGCTTCGCTGGCCCGCCCCGCCATCCATTCGACGATGCGCGGATCCGAAATAGCGAACCCTTCGCGAGCGCGGATGACCGGGCCGCGCCCGAGGGCAATGGCCGCCGGGCCGCCGCGCGGAATGTCGCTGGCCGGCGCCGCGCCAAGCGTGAGGGCCACCTCCGGCTCGAGGGCGTAGGCCGCGGTACGCGCGCCGCGCGAGCCCACGTGCTCCTGAACGCTGAACACGAACTGCACTTCATGCGGGGTGCGCTTGAGATGGCGCAAGGTTTCGAGGAGCACCGCCACGGCCGTCCGCCCGCCGAGGGCTTTCCCCACCAGCCGGCCGTCGACCTCGGCCAGTGGGCGGTCGAACACGGCAGCCTCGCCCGGCTTGAATGTGCTGGACTCGCGATCGACGGCGCCCACGTCGACGAAGAGCTGGCGCACGGTTGGGAGAGCCGAGGCCTCGCCGCACGGCTCGAGCCCAATCACTCCCAGCCGGCCGTCAGCAAAGCGCACTCGGGCGCCCACGCAGTGCAGCGGGTCGAGCGGCCCCAGGGGTGCGAAGCGCAAGAATCCATTCTCATCCACATGAGAAATCTGCAGGCCGACCTCGTCCATCGGCGCTGCCAGCATGATGCGCCGGCCGCTGCGTGCCTTCTGCTTGATCACCGCGTGCAGATTGCCGAGCGGGTCTTCCGAGATGTAATCGGAGAGACCGCGCAGTTCCGCGCGGACGATCTGTCGCAGCGCGTCCTCGCGCCCGGAGGGGCCGTAGGCCTCGGATAGTTTGCGGATGAGTGCCTTCACGTCGTCCTCCCTCCGCGCCCGGCGCAGCGGCGCGGTCGAGCTCTAGCGGATGTTGTCCAGACGCAGGTGAGCCATCGCCGCGCGGACCAGCGACACGCTCGCGCGCCAATCGTCGAAAAGAATCATCGAGAGCGGCGTATGCAGGTAGCGCCCGGGCACCGAAAGCGAGATGCTGGGGATGCCCTTGCGTGCCAGATGAATGGCCGCCGCGTCGGTCGAGCCGCCGCCCGGCTGGCGGTATTGATAGGGCAGCCCGGCCGCCTCGGCCGTGCGCACCAGGTGTTCGATCAGGCGCGGTTTGGGCAGCGTCCCGCAGTCGCCCACGTAGATGGCCGGCCCGAACCCCAGACGAGTGTTGTAGGTGGTGTTCTCGCCTCCATCCCACAGCGGCAGGTCGTTGGCCGGCGTACAGTCGAGCACAATGGCCGCCTGTGGATCGAGAGCATGCGCGGCCACCGCCGCGCCCCGCAGGCCCACCTCTTCCTGGGTGGTGAACGCGGCCAGCAGTTCGATTCCCGGCGGCGGGTCGAGCACCAATTCGATGAGCGTGGCCACAGCCACGCGGTCGTCGAGGGCCTTGCCGCGCAGCACGTTGCCCAGACGCTCAAAGCGCGTGGCGAACACGGCCGCATCGCCGGGGTGGACCCGCTCGAGCGCCTCCTCCTTCGAGCGCGCGCCGATATCGATGGCCAGCGCCGGGATCTTGTACGGGCTCGGCTCGTCCTCCCAGTCGATGAGATGCGGAGGCGCGCCGCCAATGACGCCCGGAACGCGCGCCCGACCCAGCAGCACCGGCTTAGCCACCAGCGTGCGTTCATCCACTCCGCCCACGCGGTCGAACTTGAGCATGCCCTCGGCGGTGACACCGATGACCATTAGCCCTACTTCGTCCATGTGGGCGGCCAGCATCACCCGCACGCCGCGCCGCGAGCCAGTCCGCGCGCGGGCAAGCACATTGCCCAGTGCATCCACCCGAACCTCATCGGCCTGCCCGTCAATGGCCTCCAGGACGATCTGCCGGACGGCGCCCTCGTCGCCCGAGACGCCGCTGGCTTCACTCAACCGGCGCAGACGCTCGAGTGAATTGCGCAGGACGGCAGGCGAGGCGGGGCGAGGACGAATGCCTCGGCGTCGGGCGGCCGGGGCCGAACGCGGTCGAGCGCGAGCGGTCGAGGTGCGTGGCATCGGCTACTCCCAAACCAGGCGCTGCATGTAGTCGTCGTCGAGTGCAGCAATCACAGTCGCCATGAGCCGGCCCGTGCGTTCGATATCGCCGAGATCCACCACTTCCACCGGCGAGTGCATGTAGCGCACGGGGATGCCCACCACCATGGTGGGCACGCCGTCCTGCGTCACCTGCATCGCGCGCGCATCGGTGCCCGAGTGCCCGGGCATTACCTCCAACATGTAAGGGATCTCGGCTGCCTTGGCCGCCGCCTCGAACGTACGCAGCAGGCCCGGATGGATATCGGAGCCTATGCCGATGGTCGGCCCGCCGCCCATGGGGAAGGCCTTAAACTCCGGCAAGCCGGGCAAGCCCGTGGCGTGCGTGGCGTCCACCGCGACCGCCAATTCGGGACGCAGGCTGAAGGCGGAGGTGTAGGCTCCGCCATAGGTCATTTCCTCATTGACCGTCGCCACGGCAGCCACTTCCCAGCGGTGGGCCACGTGCTGCAATTCGTGCAGGCAGACCGTGAGCGCCAGAATTCCCACCCGGTCGTCGAGGCCGCGCCCACTGAGTCTTGTTTCGCCCAATTCGAATGGAGGCTGGGCGAACGAAATCACGTCGCCCACGCGTACCCAGCGGCCGACCTCGGCCGGGCTGAGGCCCATGTCCAGCCACATCTCGTGCGTGCGCGGCGCGCTCTTGGCGGGGCGTTCCGGCGGCAGCAATTGTAGGGGCGGGTGGGCCATGACGCCCGCCAGGTCGCGCCGGCCATGCACAACGACCGGCTGGCCGGGCAGCAAGCGTGCGTCCACGCCGCCGATGTCGCTCACGCGCAAGAAGCTGCCAACCACTTGCTTCACCATCAGGCCGACCGCGTCCATGTGAGCGGCCAGCATCACGCGCGGGCGCGGAGCGGGGCCGCGGCCGTGGCGCAGCCCGTGCAGGCTCCCCAGGCGCGAAACCTCGATCTCGTCCACCAGAGGTTCCCACATCGGCCGCAGCACGTCGCGCGCCGGCTGCTCGTGGCCGGAGATACCTGCGGCAGAGAAGAGATCCTTGGCCAACGCGAGAAGCTCTTTGCGATCCATCATCAGCCTCGCGAGCTGCGGGTCAAATGGTGGGGCTCGGTTCGGGCGTGTCGCTCGGCGGGAGCGGCGTGTCGCTGGATTGAGGTGTCGTGCTGGGTGTCTGGGTCGGTGTCGCGCTGGGCAGCGGTGTGCGCGTGAGAGTGTTGGTGGGCGTGAGAAAAGGCGTGCCCTGGGTGGAGGTGGGGCTGGGCGTAGCGGATGGCAGGCGCGTGCCGGTTGGCCTGAGAGTGGCAGGCACCATGGTCGAGGTCAGCGTCGGCCTCGGAGTAGCCGTGGCTTGAAGCGGCGTCCTCAACGCAATTAATATTGCCTCGGCGCAGTAGCATGGAAGAGTGGCCAGGATGACGATGCCCAGCAGGACATACAGGCGACGCGAGCGCGGCCGCGGCCGTCTCTCGAAAATCGTGGGCTTCATATGCAGATGGGAGTTGCCGCCGAGATGCAATGTCGGCGATGATAGCAGACGGACATGCGAATTGCAACCCTTGGCCGTTTGCATTGCACATGGCTGCCGTGCGTCGAGGTTGCCGAGGACGGCTGGTGAGGCATGCTGGAGGCCGACGACTCACGGCCTCGCCGAAAACCGATCGAAGGCCTGGGGTATAATCGGAGTGCCACCTGTCTGAGGGAGCCGCACATCATGATCCAGCCCACGATTCGGGTGCTGATCGCCAAGCCGGGCCTTGACGGTCACGACCGCGGGGCCAAGGTTATCGCCCGTGCATTGCGGGATGCGGGCATGGAGGTCATCTATACCGGCCTGCGCCAGACGCCGGAGATGATCGCCGAAGCCGCGCTGCAAGAGGACGTGCACGTGGTCGGGCTGTCCATCCTTTCGGGCGCGCACATGGCGCTGGTGCCGCGCGTGGTCGAGCTCCTGCGCGCACAAGGCCAGGGTCAGGTGCACCTTTTCGTAGGCGGCATCATCCCCGATGAAGACCTGCCCAAACTCAAAGCGCTCGGCGTCGAGGACGTCTTCGGGCCAGGTTCCTCCACCCAGACGATTGCGGCCCGGGTGCGCCAGGTCGCCGAGGGGCGCGCCCAAAGCCCCGGCCCTTGAGGCACATGAGCGACCATGCGGAACTGGCCCAGGCAGTGCGAGCGGGCCAGCGCTTGGCGCTGGCGCGGCTGCTCAGCCTGATCGAGAACGAGCAACCCCAGGGCGAGGCGGTCCTCACTGAACTGTATCCTCTTACCGGGCGTGCATACATCGTGGGCGTGACTGGCGCCCCCGGAACCGGCAAATCGTCGCTGGTCAACGAGCTTGCCAAGACCTTGCGCGCCAAGACCTACCCGGGGCTGCACGCCTCGCGTCCCCCGGCGGTGGCGATCGTGGCCGTCGACCCCACCAGCCCGTTCTCGGGTGGTGCGATTCTCGGTGACCGCATTCGTATGCGCGATTTGGCCGGCGACGCGGGGGTCTTCGTCCGTTCGATGGCCTCGCGCGGCTCGCTGGGCGGACTGGCGCACACGACTTCCAGTGTGGCCGATGCCCTGGACGCTGCGGGCTTCGAGGTCATTCTGATCGAAACGGTGGGGGCGGGTCAGGCCGAGGTAGATATCGCCCGCCATGCGCACACCACGCTGGTGATCGAATCGCCCGGAATGGGCGACGACATCCAGGCTCTCAAGGCCGGCATCCTCGAGATCGCCGATCTCCTGGTGGTCAACAAGGCGGATTTGCCTGGCGCCGAGAACGCCGTCCGCGTGCTGCGTGCGGCACTCGACCTGGCCGGGAACGTGGGCGGGGCCGAGGCGCGCTGGCAGGTGCCCATCCTGCAAGCGGTCGCCACCACCGGGCAAGGGGTGCAAATCTTGGTCGAGGCGCTGCTGCGCCATCGCGAGTATCTGCAGGCCAGCGGGCTGTGGCGCGAACGCGGGCAGCAGCGCGCGGCCGCGGCGCTCGAGGCGCGCTTGCGCGACCGGTTGGCCGAGCGCTGGCACGCGGCGCAGCCGGATGGACGCTATCGGGAGATACTCGCGCGCATTGTGCGGCGAGAGCTTTCGCCTGCCGCAGCTGTCCAGGAAATGCTGGAGGACGAACCCGCGCCCGTGGCTGCCGAGCGCCATCCGGCGGCCCGGGCTGGAGCACGAGGGTGACCTCATGATACAAACCACACGCATCCGCCTACGACCCGTCGAGCGCGAGGACCTGCCGCGCTACGTCGCCTGGTTTGCCGACCCCGAGGTGCGCCAGTTCTTGGCGCGCTACTTGCCATTGAGCATGGCGGGCGAGGAAAAATGGTTCGAGGAGATGCTCATCCGCTCCGAGGACGAACGGCCGTTGGCCGTCGACCTGCATGCGGGCGAGGGCGCCTGGCGCCACATCGGCGGCGCCGGATACCACGCCATCGACTGGCGCAACCACAGCGCGGAGGTCGGCATCGCCATCGGCGAGAAGAGCCTGTGGAGCCAAGGCCTGGGTACCGAGGTGATGGAGACGCTCCTGCACCACGGGTTCGAGACCCTCAACCTGCACCGCATCTTCCTGCGTGTGTTTGCCGGCAACCGCCGCGCATTGCGGGCGTACGAGAAAGCCGGATTTGTCTTGGAAGGCCGAATGCGCCAGGCCGAGTTCCGCGAGGGGGCATACCAGGACGTGCTTCTCTATTCGGTGCTGCGCGACGAATGGCGATCGCGCGCCGCAGCCCAGGGACGGTGATGAGATGGACATGTACAGCGGAATCAAGATCCTTGCCGGCACTGCCTCCAAGGACCTGGCCAACGAAATCTCCACCTACCTCAACGAGGCCATCTGCGAGCACGACGTGATCGTCTTCCCTAACGAGAACGTCTTCGTGCGCCTGCGCAAGAGCGTGCGCGGGCAAGACGTGTATGTCATCCAGACGACCTCCACCCCGGTCAACCAGAATCTGATGGAGTTGCTCATCACCCTGCAGACGCTAAAGCTCGACTCGGCCGGGCGCATTACCGCCGTCGTGCCGTATCTGTGCTACGCGCGCTCCGACAAGAAGGACCAGCCGCGCGTGCCGATCACCGCCCGCTTGGTGGCCGACATGGTCCAGGTGGCCGGCGCCGATCGCTACATCGTGCTCGACCTGCACGCCGGGCAGATCCAGGGCTTCTTCTCCATCCCGGGTGACGTGCTGACCGCCTTCCACCTGCTCAGCGGCTACTTCGTCGAGCGCCGCGACCAGCTTAGGGATCCAGTGATCGTCGCCGCCGACCTGGGCTTCTCGAAGAAGGGACGCAACTTCGCCGCCACGCTGGGCTGCAGCATGGCGTTCATCGAGAAGCGCCGCAGCTCGAACGACCCCACTGCCGAAGCGCTGACCATCATCGGCGATGTGGCCAACCACGACGTGATCATCGTGGACGACGAGGTCGCCACCGCCGGCTCGATGGTCCAGGCAGTCAGTATCGTCAAGGCTCACGGCGCGCTGGATGTCTATATGTGCTTCGTTCACCCGGTGCTCTCGGGCACCGCGGCCGAACGGCTGGCGGCATTGCCGCTCAAGCAGATCGTCACCACCAACACCGTGCCGATTGCTCCTGAGAAGAGAGCGGCGCTGGGCGAGCGTCTGGTAGTTCTCTCGGTGGCGCCGCTCCTGGGCGAGGTCATTCGCCGCGCGCACGAGGGCCGCAGCGTCGGCGAAATGTTTAACGAATAGAACGGCGGCGCACGCCTCGCGCCGCCGTCTCGTTCGCCTCGGCTGGCATGTGCCCCCGCGGTATACTTCTTCGTTCGGCAAATCTCACGGAAGGCCATCCTTTCAGCCATGCTCAAGTCTTTTGTGCGCTTGATCGGCGGCGATCCCAATCGCCGCGACATCCAGGAATACAGCCAGCTGGTTGCGCAGATCAATGCATGGGAGGCCGAGTATCACGGGCTCTCCGACGAATCGCTGCGCGCCAAGACGGCTGAGTTCCGCGCACGCCTGGCTCAGGGCGAGAGCCTGGGGGACCTCCTGCCGGAGTCCTATGCTGCGGTGCGGGAGGCTTCGCAGCGCACCCTCGGCCTGCGTCACTACGACGTGCAACTCATCGGCGGCATGGTCCTGCATGAAGGGCGGGTGGCCGAGATGCGCACCGGCGAGGGCAAGACGCTCGTCGCCACGCTCCCGCTCTACCTCAATGCGCTCGACGGCCGCGGCGCGAGCCTGGTCACGGTCAACGACTACCTGGCGCGCCGCGACGCGCGTTGGATGGGGCCGATCTACACACTGCTCGGGCTGACGGTGGGCGTGCTGCAAGAGGCGGCGCGCACCGACAATGCGCGCAAGGCGTTTGTCTACGATGCGGAGCGCAGCTCCCCGCAGGAAGATGTGCACCAGTTGCGACTGGTCGATCGGCGCGAGGCCTATGCCGCCGATATCACCTATGGCACCAACCACGAGTTCGGCTTCGACTACCTGCGTGACAACCTGGCCCTGCGCCGCGAGGAGCGCGTGCAGCGCGTCCGCAATTTCGCCATCGTGGACGAGGTGGATAACATCCTCATCGACGAGGCGCGCACGCCGCTCATCATCTCCGGCCCGGCGGCGGAAGACGCCCAGGAATACCTGCGCATGTCCCAGGCGGTGCGCCAGCTGCGCCCCGACGATTACGAAATCGACGAACGCGATCGCACGGTGACGCTGACCGAGGTGGGCGAGCAACATGCCGAGCAGGTCCTCGGCCTGCCGTTGCGCGACCCCGACCGGCCGGAAGACGTCACACCTGAACAGGCGCGCCTGATCGGACACCTGCAGCAGGCCCTGCGCGCGGAAGTCCTCTTCAGGCGCAACAAGGATTACCTGGTGCAGGCTGGCCAGGTCATCATTGTCGACGAGTTCACCGGCCGCCTGATGCACGGGCGGCGCTGGTCCGACGGCCTGCACCAGGCGGTGGAGGCCAAAGAAGGGCTGCAGGTCCAGGCCGAGAACGTCACCTACGCCACCATCACCTTGCAGAACTACTTCCGCCTGTATGCGAAGCTGGCCGGCATGACCGGCACGGCCCTGACCGAGGCCGAGGAGTTCAGCAAAATCTACAAGCTGGAGGTGGTGCCCATCCCCACCCACCTCGAGCACACCGCCGCCCAGCCTGAGAGTACGCTGGTCGAGGTGCCATACAAAGAAAGCGGCGACCGCTTCTTCTACTTTGCCCGCAGAGACGATCCGGCCACGCCGGTCTACTGGCGCCGCAAAGACCATGCAGACGTTGTCTTCCGCACCGAGGAAGCCAAGCTGCGTGCCATTTGCACTGAGATCCTGCAGATGAATGCGCTGGGCCGGCCGGTATTGGTTGGCACGACCTCGGTGGAGCGCTCGGAGATGCTCTCCGAACGGCTGCGCGTAGAACCGCTGCGCCGCCTCGCGCTCAGCCTGCTCCTGCGGGATACCTGGTTCGAGCGCCATAACGCGCAAGAGGACGGCCGTCAGATCGAGGCCCTGGAATTCCTCAATCAACCGTTGGCCTCGCTCACGCCGGCTGCGTTGCGTCCTGCGGCGCGCGAACTCGAGCTTTCGCTCAATCCGGAGGCGGCGGAGAACATCGATCGCCTGATGCGTCTCTTGGAGTTGCCGCCCGAGGCCCGGCCGCGCCTCTTGGAGATTCTCGCCCGCGGCATCCCGCAGCAGGTGTTGAACGCCAAGCGCCACGCCGAGGAATCCCAGATCATCGCCTCGGCCGGCGCCTTCGGCTCGGTAACGATCGCCACCAACATGGCCGGACGCGGCGTCGACATCAAACTGGGCGGAGACCTCGCGGAGGAAGTGCTGGCGGCGGTCAACCGCGTGCTGCGCCGCAGCGGCACGGACAATCCTTACGATTTGACGCACGCTCAGCGCCTGGGCGTGCTGGAGGCGCTGCCCGCCGAGAAGCTTGGCATTTACGCGACCGAGATCGACTTCTTCCGCACTCACATGCAGGAAGAAGCTCGCGTGCGCGCACTGGGCGGGCTGCATATCGTGGGCTCCGAGCGGCACGAGGCGCGGCGCATCGACAACCAACTGCGCGGCCGTGCCGCACGCCAGGGCGACCCGGGTTCCTCGCGCTTCTACCTCTCGCTCGAAGATGACCTGATGCGCCGCTTTGGCGGCTCGCAGGTGTCGGACCTGATGCAGCGCATGCGCATCGACGATGCGGTGCCGATGGCGATGAACCTGGTCAGCCGCCTGATCGAGCAGGCCCAAACGCGCGTCGAAGGGGCCAACTTCGACGTGCGCAAGCACCTGCTCGAGTACGATGACGTGCTTAACACGCAGCGCAACAAGATCTACGAACAACGCGAGCGGGTTTTCGGGAAGGAAGACCTGACCGAGGATATTCAAGCGCTGCTCGAAGCGGAGGTTAAGGCGCGCGTCGAGGCGGGGCTCAAGGAGAAAGAGGGCCCGTGGCGCCTGCTAGCCTGGCTGGATGAGATTCAGCCGCCGCTGGCCCGCGCCGGCGGGGGATTGTATCCATCCTTCACATTGCGCACCGTGGCCGCCAGCCTGGAGGGCGAAGGCCCTGTCGCTCCAAGGGAACTGACGGAACTCGCGGCGCGGGCGATGGATGCCGAGGCCGAGCATTTGCGGGCGGCCTTTGATCAGCAGGCCGAGCAGGTGACCGAGCGGGCCGAGAGCCAGGCGCGCGATCGGCGCCAGGCAGCCGAGACAGCGATTGAGGGTGCCGAACTTGAGGCGCGGGATGCCGACCGCGAACTCACGCCGCAGGCGCTCGTGACGGCCGTCGGGCAGAGCCTCTCGATCGAGGCCAAGGATGTTCCGCGCGAGCACATGCTGCCACAGGCCATGGCCGCGCTCAAGGAGGATCTGGCCGATCTGGCCGAGCAAGCCGCGTGGGCACGCGCGGCCGATCAACTGGCTTTCTGGCTCCAGCGCCGCACCGGCCTTGCGCCTGCGAAACCGGCGGAGGCAGGCGGCGACTTCGACGAAACGGTGGATGCTCTCCAGGCGCAACTCCAATCGGCGCTGGACGCGCGCCGCCAGCGCGTGCTGGCGGAGGTGGAACGTGAACTCAGCGCGCCGGAGGCGGCGGGGCTCGAGCGAACGCGAACCCTCCTGCAAATGACCCTGGCGACGCAGACTGTTTTCGACGCGCGTACGCACCAACGGCGCACGGTGACCGCCGGCCGCTTCAATTGGGTCTACCTGGCCGCCACGCACCTGGCCGACCAGAAGCTGGAGGCCGTAACCGACGACGTGCGCGAACATCTGCTGGGCGCGATGCAGGCCGTGCGCGAGGAGTGGGGCGAGCAGTTGTGGCTGCGCCAGGCGGAGGACACGCTGCCGGCGCTGACGGAGGCATTGCGCGTGGGCCTGGAGGCGGATCTGGCGGAGGCGGGGGTGAACCCGGCCGGGTTGGCCGCGAGGCCTCTGCGCGAATGGCCGCCGGAAGCGCGCGGAGCGCTGGTGAACGGGCTGGGAGGCTTTGCCCTTTCGCAGGCCTACCGTGACCTGATGCTCACAACGATCGGCCAGCTGTGGGTGGAGTACCTCACTTCAATGGAAGCGCTGCGCACCTCGATCGGGCTGGAGGCCTACGCCCAACGCGACCCGCTGGTGCAATACAAGAGCCGCGCCTTTGATCTTTACAAGCAGCTTCTGGATCAGGTCCGCGCTGGCATTGTGGCGCGGGTGTTTCGCATGCGGTTGGTCCAGCCGGGAGCCGGTGGCACGGCGGCGGCGCCGGGCGCTGCCCCGGCCGGGCGGCGCGTCTTAGGGCGCAATGACCCGTGCTGGTGCGGCAGCGGGAAGAAGTACAAAGACTGCCACTGGGAGGCAGATCAAGCCAAAACCGAAAGTGCGCCTTCGGCTACGCCCGAACCGCGCAGCCAACCCCAAAGCGGGCCAGAACCCACCGACGGGCATCAGCCCACAGGCGGGAAGAGGAAGAGACACCGCCACTGAAACCGGTGGGGCCATGTCCCCTTTCGCGGTGATACAATCCCCGCCCTTAGATCGGCGGGGTTTTTGTTACAGATGCCTTTTCCTGAAATACTCCTGCTCAATGACGGCACCGTCTGGCAAGACCCCGGCGGGCTGTTCGGTCTTGTCCCACGCTCGTTGTGGGAAGGTGAACTGCCGCCCGAAGCGCAGGTGGCCACGCCCTTGACGCTGCATGCATTGCTCGTCCGCTCGCAGGGCAAGACGGTGTTGATCGAAACGGGGTTGGGGACCAAGCTCGACGAGGCCGCGCTCGCGGCCTGGGGGCTCGAACGGCCCGAGGGCACGCTGCTCGATCAACTCGCCCGCCAGGGGGTCTCTCCCGAAGAGGTCGACCTGGTGATCAACACTCATCTGCACGCGGACCATTGCGGCGGCAACACACGCATTCAGGACGGGCGGATACTTCCCACCTTCCCGCGGGCCGAGTACCTGGTGCAGCGCCTGGAATGGGCCTCGGCGGCGCAGCCGGATGAACGCACGCGCAATACCTACCTGCCCGCCAACTTTCAGCCCCTGATCCAGAGCGGGCAGATGCGCCTCGTGCACGGCGACACGCAGGTGACGGGCGGCCTGCGTACCGTCGTTACGCGCGGGCATACCCGCGGCCATCAAAGCGTCTTGATCGAAGGCCCACGCCCCGTTCTGTTTGCCGGGGATTTGGCCAGCCTGGCGGTGCATTTCGAGCGACTGAACTGGCTCACCGCGTTCGATGCCGAGCCGCTCGAAACTCTGGCCACCAAGCGGCGTTGGCAGGCGTGGGCCGAAGCCAACCGGGCGATCGTCATCTGCGCTCACGATCACTACCGACCGGCCGCGTGCCTAACCCGCTCCGGAAAACACCTCGAACTCGTGCCAGCCTCACTCACATAGAACGCACAGATCCCAACCATAGCCTACCCTGGCCGTAGGCCGGGGAGAACACAGAGCCCGCAGAGAAATATCTAGTCTCTCGGTGCTCTGTGTGTTCTCCGCGGTCTCAGTGGTGTGAATCTCGGTCCGGGCTACTCGTAGCGCAGCGCTTCTACCGGCTGCAGTGAGGCGGCGCGTGAGGCGGGGTAGATGCCGAAGAACAACCCCACTGCGGCCGAGAAGATTGTCGCCAGGAGGATCGAATCGACTCCCACCACCGGCGTGAAATCATTGCCGGTGGCGGTCGCAATCTGCCCGACAGCCCACGCCAAGAACCATCCGAGCAGGATGCCGATAATCCCGCCCGCCAGGCTGAGGGTCGCCGATTCGGTGAGGAACTGGATCAGGATGTCGCGCCGCCGCGCGCCGAGGGCTTTGCGCAGGCCAATCTCGCGCGTGCGTTCGGTGACCGACACCAGCATGATGTTCATGATGCCGATACCGCCCACCAGGAGCGAGATGGCGGCGATCCCGCCCAGGAATACGGTCAGGACGCCGGTGATCTGGGCCGCCGTTTGCAGGATGTCTTGCTGCTTAAACGTGGTGAAGTCATCCTTGCCCACTTGCACCCGGTGCCGGAGGCGCAGGATCTCCTCGATCTCGGTCACTGCCTGCGGCACAGCCTCGGTGGTGACCGCCTGGGCCAGGATCATGTCCAACTGATCGGGCGCGCCACCCCGCTGTGCGGTGAACCGTGCCTGCGCGGTTGTGAGCGGAATGGTCACGTGATCATCTTGACTGGCAAATCCACTACCGCCCTTGGATTCCTCCACCCCGATGATCCGGAAAGGTTGACCCTGCAGGCGGACCGTTTCGCCCACCAGGCCAACCGTCGTACCAAATAGCTTGTCGGCCACGTCGCTCCCAAGCACCACCACGGAGGCGCGGCCGAGCACCTGGTCGTCGTTGATGAACTCGCCATCACTCAGCGTCACGTTGCGCACTTGCTGGTAGTCGGCCGTCACCGCCTGCAGTTGCGTGCTGTGGCTCTCGCCGCCCACGGCCACGTCGACCCGGCTCTGGATCATGGGAGCCACGAGCAGCACCGAGGGCGCCTGCAGCGGGTCGGCAATCGCGCGCGCATCGCCCATCGTCAGGGGGCGCGTGACGGTAACGTCTTCTTGCCCGCCGGAAGTCACGAAGATGAGATTGGTGCCTATCTCGTTGATCGCGCCGGTGATCGAGGCCGAGGCGCCCTGGCCCACCGAGAGCATGGCAATCACCGCCGCAACGCCGATGACGATCCCGAGCATGGTCAGCCCGGAGCGCAGTTTGTTGGAGGTGAGGCTTTCGAGCGCCTCAAACAGGTTCTGAGCCAGGAACATATTCCGCCTCGATCAACCCGTCGCGCAGCCGGATGACGCGCTGTGTATTGGCTGCCACGCTGGAATCATGGGTGACGACGATCAGTGTTGTGCCGCGCTCGCGATTGAGCTGCATCAGCAATTGGAGAATCTCGGCCCCCGAGCGGCTGTCGAGGTTGCCGGTGGGTTCATCGGCCAGCACCATCGCCGGCTCATTGACCAGCGCGCGGGCGATGGCCACCCGTTGTTGCTGGCCTCCGGAAAGCTCCGTGGGCCGGTGGCGGATGCGGTCGCCAAGGCCGACCGATTCCAGGGTAAGGGTTGCGCGTTCGCGGCGGCCCTTGCGCATGCCGGCATAACGCAGCGGCAGCTCGACATTGGCCAGGGCCGTAGTCCGCCCGAGCAGGTTGAAGCTCTGGAACACGAACCCCACTTTGCGGTTGCGGATGGCCGCCAGGGCATCGTCGTTGAGCGTCTCGACCGTCTCGCCATCAAGCTCGTACCGCCCGGAGGTCGGCCGATCGAGGCAGCCGAGGATATTCATGAGCGTGCTCTTGCCCGAGCCGGAAGGGCCCATAATCGCCACCGCTTCGCCGCGCCGAATGCGCAGCGAGACGCCGGCCAGGGCATTCACTTCGATCTCGCCCATGCGGTAAGTCTTGGTGACATTCTCGAGGCAGATGACGCAATCGATCATCATCAGCCTCCGCCGCGCATGAACATCCCGCCGCCGCCGTTCCCGCTGAACAGCAGCGACGGCGGGTTGAGCACCACCAGGTCGCCTTCTTTGAGATCGCCACCGCGCACTTCGCTTTGCACGTCATTCGAGGCGCCAAGCTGCACCTTGACCGCCACGGGCACCCCGCCCTGCAGCACGTAGACCACACGCTCGCCCTGCACTGAACGCACCGAGCGGTTGGGCACAAGCAGCACGTTCTCTAGACGCGAGACCTCGATGTTCACTGCCACGGTCATGCCCGGACGGATGCGCTCATCGGGCGCATCCAGCACGACGGTGACCGGGTAGGTGACCGCGCCGGCCGCAACCCGCGGCGCGAAGCCGATGCTGACAACGCGGCCGGAAAAGGTCACTTCGGGCACGGCGTCGAAGGTGAGCGAGGCCAACTGGCCGGCCTGCACGCGATTGACATCGACCTCGGCGATCGGCAAATCCACGTGCAACTCAGAGAGATCGGCGATGTTGATGAGCACGGCGCCCGGCGTCACCAGGTCGCCGGGCAAAAGGCCCACGCCGGTGATCGTGCCGCCGAACGGGGCTTTGACACGCGCCTGGTTGAGCGTAGCTTGGATGGCATCCACGCGCGATTGGGCCGCTGCCACATCCGCGGCGTTGGGTCCATCCTTCAACCGGTCGTACGTGCGCTGGGCCTCCTCCAGTTGAGCCTTGGCTACTTCGTACTGCCCGGTCACCGTGTCAATCGTCGCCCGGGAGGCCGAGCTGCCGGGCGATTGCGGATCCTCGACGGCGGCCTGCGCCTTCTGCACCGCTTGCAGGGCGTGGATATACTCGAGGTAGGCCTGTTGCAGCGAGATCTGATAGCCAAGGCTCGCCTCGGGGCGCCGCCTCAGATAGTTGTAGCGCGCACTGGCTTTGGCCAGCCAATCCTGCGCATTGAGCAACCCGCCCTTCTTGGAATCAACCACCACTCGCTCATAGGTCGTCTTGGCATTGTCAAACGACTTTTGGGCGTTGGCCAGGGCCAGCTGGGCATTGGCCCGCGGCACATCCGATTGGATAAGGTCGTCGAGTGCCTTCTGTGCGTTGGCCAGGTCCGCTTGCGCGGCCACCACCTGCTGAGGCAGCGAGGCCGGGTCGAGAGAGGCCAGGATGTCATCCTCGGCAACCTGGTCGCCCAGTTTTGCCCCCACGGTGCCCACCCGGCCGTTCAAGGCGAAGCTCAGCCCGGCGGATTGGCGTGCCTCCAGCGTGCCGGTAGCACCCACCGAGGCCGTGAGGGTGCCCATTTCGGCCGGTTGAGTCTGAAGCGCGCCGGCCTGGCTTTGCGCTTGGCGGCGCACGACAAACACGATGCCAAGAATCACGACGATCACCACAATCGCCGCGATGAGGATCCACATCCATTTCTTCATGCCGAACCTCCCGCGCAGAAACGAGTCTGGGTTGTCCTGCGCGCGTGCTATGCACGGGTGTGAAGTGACATTATAAGGACAGAAGCGCCAGGGCGAAAGGGGAGCGTCGCAGCCGGCCGGCCGCGGCGAGGCCACCGGCCGAGCGTGGCGATGCTCGGCTCTTCATTCATAGCAAGGTATCGGCCGAATGTGAAGCCGGCATACGCGAAAGGTTAGCGAAAGATGAGTGCCTCGCGCCGCATGCTGCGCTGGAGGCGCGGTCGGGTTGCGAACAGCATTCGCGGCGGCCGGGTGCCGGGCTGCCTTGGAGCGGCACGCCGCTGCAGGCAATCCGGTCTTCCCTATCTGCAATCTCCACACCCGGCCCATGGGCATCAGCGCGCCGCGCGTGAGACGGGAATGTCCTCCCATGAGCGGGTGATGTTTATCTCCGGCAGATGTGACTTCATGCCCTAACTCGCCCCGAATTCGGCGATTAGACTCATTGTGACTTGAGTCACAACACGGTCTCAGGCATGCGCATCGCCCGGGTGCGCAGAGGCCGTTGCATCTCTTGAGGAGAGAAGCTCGATGCAGACGACGCCCAGCGACTCCAATGCCCTCGACCGCAAAGCGCGCATGAAGATTGCCTTCGAGGATCTGCCCACGCGCGAGATCGGTGAGCGCATTCGCGATTTCAACGAGACCTTCTTGCCCTTCGATGCCGACCGCGCCAAGCGCGAGGCGCTGCGCTGCATCCACTGCCCGGACCCGGCTGCATGCATGGAAGCGTGCCCGGGCCACAACGATATCCCTGCCGCGATGACATTGATCGAACAGGGTGATTTCCTCGGTGCCGCAGCGGTCTACCGCAAGACGTCATCCATGCCCGAGATTTGTGGCCGCGTCTGCCCGCACGAGCAGCTCTGCCAAGGTGCCTGCGTGCGCAACAAGAAAGGCGAACCGGTACTGACGGGTGCGCTGGAGGCGTTTGTTGCAGATTACGAACGCGAGGCCGGACGGGTCGAAATCCTGCGCGGCACGCCGACCGGCAAGCGCGTTGCGATCGTTGGATCTGGGCCATCTGGCCTGGCCTGCGCCGAGCAGCTCGTGCAACGCGGGCACGCGGTGACGGTGTACGAGGCCTTTCCCGCCGCGGGCGGTTTGCTGGTCTACGGCATTCCCAACTTCAAATTGGCCAAGCGCGCTGTCCAGCCGCGCATCGAGGACCTGCGCAAGGCGGGTGTCACCTTTGTCACCGGAACCCGGATTGGCAAAGCGCACACCATCGAGCAGCTCTTCGCGGAAGGATTTTCGGCGGTCTTTATTGGCGTTGGCTCGGGCATCCCCGCCACCATGAAGGCCCCCGGGGAAGATCTGCCGGGCGTCTACCAATCGACCGACTTCCTTATTCGCACCAATGTACCCGAGGAATTCCTGCCCCCCGAGATGCACGAGAAGCCGCGCATCGGACGCCGCGTAGCCGTAGTGGGCGGCGGCGACACTGCCTCCGACTGCCTGCGCACGGCGCTACGACTGGGTGCAGAAGAGGTAACTTGTGTCTACCGGCGCACAGAAGCCGAGATGCCGGGCGGCAAGAAGGACCGCGCCCTCGCGCGCGAAGAAGGAGCACGCTACCGCTTCCTCACCCAGCCGGTGCGCTTCCTGGCCGGCCCGGATGGATGGGTGAACGGCGTCGAGTGCTTGCAGTGCGAGCTGGGCGAGCCGGACGCCAAGGGCCGCCGCAAACCGGTTCCCATCGAAGGATCGAACTTTGTGGTCGAGGCGGACACCGTGGTCCTAGCCCTGGGCTACTGGCCGGATCCGGAAATCGGCGAGAGCACGCCGGATCTTAAGACACACGACTGGGGGCTGATCGAGATCGACCGCGCCACCGGTGCAACCTCGCGCCCAGGCGTCTACGCCGGGGGCGACGACGTGACCGGGCCAGACCTGGTAGTGACGGCCATGGTCGCCGGGCGGCGCGCCGCGGCGAGCATTCACGAGTACATCACGGGCAAGAACTGAACTGAGGTCTACTTCAAAGCTGTGGGTCTATCGCCGGGAGGTTCGCGTTGTGTTCGCGAACGGCCCCGTGTGCGTTGTTGGCCAGACGAGTCACATGCGCCCAGGTCATCGGCCACGCGCACCTCGATCGTGATCGTCATTCCCGTGTGGCCCTTGCGGGAATCCACGCTGCCCGGCCGCTGATCGCTTCTCGGGCGGTCGCAACCCTGGGTCCCCGCCTCGAACGCGCAGGGACGACGAGCTCTGCGGCACGTTTCTTCCTCAGTGGGGAGGTTCTGCCCCCCGGCACACTCCTTGCAGCCAGCCTCTCGATACGAATCGCCCGCGAATCCTTCGGGTTACAATAACGCCATGCCCGCTCTCGACGCCGAAATCCTGACGGTGCAATACTCCAACACTCGTCTGAGTGAGGAGATGCCACGCGGGTACCTCTTGCGCCCGGCGCCGCGGCGCAGTGCCCGCGGACGCGGTAACGACATCTTCTTGATGGGCCTGGCCATGTTGCCTGGCACCACCGCGTCGGCCTCGCTGGCTGATGAGCTGTGCCAGATCGGCGCGCGGGCCTACTTCGAAACCCCCGGTTCGGTGACCGCGGCACTGCGTGCGGCCTTCACAACCATCAATGAAGAACTGCTCCTGGCTGGCACGGGTGTTGTCTCGACCGCAATGCAGGCCAACCTGATATGCCTGGCCGTTCATGATGAGGCGCTCTATCTGGGCTACATTGGCTCGGTGCTGGCGGTGGTGGCACAGCCAGGGCGGGTGAACCTTTACCCTCCGCACGAGGAATCCGCCACGCGCCCGGTGGGCAGCTCGCGTGCGCTTGAGTTGCGCTACGGGCATATCCCGCTGGGCGACGATCCGCGCGAGAGCGGGGTGAGCCTGCTGATTGCTGCCTCGCCCGCGCCGAGCTGGAACGTCGCGCTGGACGGGGCCGAACGCCTCTCGCTGCGCGCCGTGGCCGAACGCATGGCCCAGCGCAATGTGGGCCAGACGAGCGGCATGCTGGCGCGTCTGGCTCCAGCCGCCGGCGGTGCGCAAAAGCAAGCGGACCTAGCGAGCGTGGTGCGCGAACAGCGTGCCGCGGCGGCGCCTCCGCCTCCGGTAACATCCGCCGGCCAGCGCTCGGCGGCCGAAGCCCTCTCGATCATCCGCGAGGCGCAACAGGCCGCACCTCGTGAGCCCGCAGCGGAAGAACCCGCCCCATCGCGGCAGGCGCCGCCCATGCCGCCGAGTAGCGCACGAGCAGAGGCGCCCCGAGCGCACGCTCCACAGGGGCCGATGATCGAGATGCCGGCTTCCGGCCGTCCGCCCATCCATGTAGGGCCTTCCCTCACTGGGCGCGATGACAGGGTGCTGCCGCACGTCGCTCCATTCGCTGATGCGCCACCCACGCCGCGGCTGAATGCCTGGGCGGCACTGAGCGCTCTTGCCCGCGCCGCACGCACCACGACCCGCAGCGCATGGATGGCTGTGCGCAAAGGCATCGCCCGACTGATGCCGGCTGGCACACTGCAGGAGCGCGGCATGCTCACTTTGCCGCCGCAGCTTATGCTGGCCACAGCGATCGCCATCCCGCTGGTGGTTGTTGTTCTTGTCAGCGCGGTCTATTTCCGCCGCGGCCGCAGCGAGCAGTTTGCCGCGTTGATGGACCAGGCGCGCCAGGCCTCGGCCTCGGCCGCTCTCACTTCCGACCCGGCGCAAGTACGCCAGGCATGGGGCGGGGTTTTGGGGCTCCTGGAGGATGCCGCGCGTTTTGGCGAGTCACCGGAACGGGTTGCGTTGCACCAGCAAGGCGTGGCGGCGCTCGACCAACTCGACGGCATTACTCCCCTCGAATTCAGCCCGATGGTGCCTGGCGGGCTGGGGGCCAACACGCACGTTCGTGCGCTGGTGGCTGGCGACCGGCAGATGTTCGTGTTGGACGCCACCCAGGGGCGCGTGTTGCGTTTGGTGTTCGGGCAGGGTGGTTATCAACTCGACGAGACCTTCCATTGCGAATCGGGCGCTTACCCCGAGCACTCGATTGACACGCCGGTGGACATGGTATGGGTGCCAGACATCACCGTCGGCACCCAGATGCCTCAATCGGCGAAGGCCGGCGTGTTGGTCGCGGTCGACGCGCAAGGCGGCATCCTGTACTGCCCGCCGGGCGGCGAGGCAGTGGCTGGGGAGCTCGAGCCGCCGCGCACCGGGTGGCTTGGTGCACGCGCCATCGATTACTACAACGGCCGCCTGTATGTGCTCGACCCGCTGAGCAACGGGTTCTGGCGCTATGCCACACGCGGTTTTCATTTCGATCAGCCGCCCAACGACTACTTCGATGCGGGCGTGCCCAACCTCACAGACACGATCGACTTCGCGGTGGCCAACGGGGACGTGTTCTTCTTGCACGCCGACGGGCAACTCACGCGCTGCGCCTACAACCCGCTTTACGAACCGCCGGGCGGCGGCCAGACCGGGGCCAACGTCTGCGGCTCGGAGCTCTACAACGACACCCGTGCCGGACGTGCGCCCGGGCCGCGCATCGTGGATGCCCAGCTTATCCGCGTGACCTACAACGAGCCGCCCGAACCGTCACTCTTCTTCCTGGATGGTTTCGGCCGCGGCGCGTACCGCTTCTCGCTGGCGCTCAACTTCCTCGAGCGCTTCCGGGTCACGACCTCCGAAGAAGGTGAAGCCACGGCGCTCGCCCTGGGCATCGACAAGACCCTCTACCTGGCCGTCGGCGACCAGATCTATGCCGCCCGCACGGCCGTGCCCTGAGACCGTGCCCGCTTTGACAGCCTCTCCGCCCCCGGCTACAATCGAGCCGCACCTATTCCCCTAGAGTGGATTCCCGCCTCCATGAGCCGCTGGCCTGGCAAATTCGTCATCGGGCTGACAGGCAACATCGCCACCGGCAAGAGCGTCGTGCGCAAGATGCTCGAGCACCTGGGTGCGTACGGTATCGATGCGGACGCGCTCAGCCACCGCTCGATCTCCAGGGGGGCGCCGGGCTACGCCGAGGTGGTGCGTACCTTCGGCGAATGGATCCTGGATGACCAGGGCGAGGTCAACCGCCAGGCTCTGGCCAAACTGGTCTTCTCCGATTCAAAACTGCTGGCCAAGCTCGAAGCGGTGGTCCATCCTCTGGTGCGCGAGGCACTCGACCTGCTGGTCGAGCGCTCGCGCGCGCCGGTGGTGGTGATCGAGGCCATCAAGCTGCTCGAATCCGGCCTGGTCGACCTGTGCGACACGGTCTGGGTGACGCACGTCCCCGAGTGGATCCAACTGGTGCGCCTGCGCGAGAAGCGTGGCATGAGCGAGCAGGCCGCCCGCCAGCGTGTGGCCGCCCAGCCTCCGCAGCAAGAGAAGTTGGCCCGCGCCGATGTTGTCATCCACAACGATGAGTCTTTCGAGTCGACTTGGAACCAGGCGCAAACGGCCTGGGCCATGGTGCCGCGGCCGGCGGAGGCCGAAACCCAGCCGCGCCCGCGCGGCGAAGCCTCGGTGCGGCGCGGACGCCCACCGGATGCGGATGAGATTGCCGGCTTCATCAATCTCGTGCGCCGCCCGACGCGCCTGCTGAGCCGGGCCGACGTCATGGCGGCCTTCGGTCAGAAGGCCTACTTCCTGCTCGAGCTCAACGGCGAGATCATCGGCCTGATCGGCTGGCAAGTGGACAACCTGGTCACCCGCGCCGACGAGGTCCTGCTCCTGCCGGTCGTAACCCCCGAGCAGGGTTTGCAGCTCCTGCTGCACGCCATGGAACATGCCTCGGCCGAATTACAGAGTGAGGCGGCCCTGGTGTATGCAGACCGCACCTTGGCCCGCAGCCCGGTGTGGCGCGACTCGGGCTACGAAGCCACGGGCCTGGGCCGGCTGAGCATCCGCGCGTGGGAGGAAGCCGCACGCGAATCGTTCGTGCCCGAGGCGCAGCTCTTCTTCAAGCGCCTACGTGCGGACCGGGTCATGAGGCCAATATGAAACGCCTGGGCGACTGGGTGCGCCGCCACCCGCGGTTGGTGGCCTGGGTCATCCTGGCGGCGGTTTTGATTGCCGTGGTCGCCTTCGATACACGTGCGCTCGGCCTGAGGGGCCTGCGTATGGTGCTGCTCGTTGTGGCGGCGCTGGGAGTGTCGGCGGCGGCGGTGTGGATTGTCGGCTGGGATCGGCCGGCCAAGTAGGCACGCTGCGGTGGGATGAGTTTCTACAAAGCAACGGGGCTGTCCCGAAAAGGGCAGCCCCGCTTTCTTCGCGTGTACAGCGAGACTCAGGCCGAGGCCGGTTGCGCTGGTGGAGCGGGCAGAGCCGCATCACCGTAGGTGCGCGCCCCAAAGCGAGTGAGCACGACCGCGCCCAGGCCAATGGCCCCAACCACGGCCGAGCCCAGCCAGCCCACGCAGGGCACGATGCCGATAAACGCGAGCACCAGGGTCAACACGAATGTGCCCAGGGCGGCCGCCGCGGCCGGATGCAGCTTCCACTTGAGAACCTCCGCCAAGCGGTTTCCAACCTCCGCGCCGATGGCAATCCAGCCGAACACGATGGCTGCAAAGAGCAACACCGCGCCCAGGGCTGCCACCGGGATCAGACACAACGTGATCGCCAGCAAAACGAGAAGCCCAGGGGCGACGACCCCCGTGAGCAGCCCCAGCGCACCCGAGAGGGGAGCATGCCGCAGTGAGGCGTGGGCAACGCGCGCTACTTGGCCCGGCCAGAAGATGACCACGAGCACGGCCAGCGCCGCCAGCCCCAGGCTGCGCAGGAAGATCGAAGCCCCGTTCAGGAGCGGCGAGGTGTCAAAGCGCCAGGCGAAGGGCACGTTCCACGCCTGCGTCCCAAAGGGGAGGTTCCACGGCTGCGGGACAGTGCTCGGGACGGGCAGGGTGAAGGGCATTTGCAGCCCACCGCCCGAGGTGACCTGGCCGGCGACCTGTGAACCTTCAGCGCGGTTGAGCATTGCGCCGAAGGTGCCGACGTCGCGCGTCACCACCGATTTCGGACCCAGGCTGAGCGTGCCACCGACCGCCACGGCATCGCCGTTGACTGTGCCGTCAATGGTGATCAAGCCGCCCACCAGGGCGACGTTGCCGTTGACCTGGGCGCCCTCCTCGACGGTCACGCTGCCGCCGACCACCACCAGGTCGCCGTTCAGAGTCTCTCCCTGCGCCAAGACGAAGGTGCCGCCGAAGATGAGCTTGCCATCCTCGGGGCCGTCGGCCAAGGCCAGACCCGGGAGCATGAGCAGCAACACACACGCGAGCAGTGCACTACGTAAAAGTGTTTTCATTGTCGTACTCCTTGAATCGCATAGCGCGACATCGTGATCAGCCAGAGCGAAATGAGCGCCGCCGCACCCACGACCAGCGCAATCCAAAGCCCGGCTGGGACGAGGGCCGCCAAGCTGCGGACCAGCACCAGCCCGACCTCCTGCGCCGCGGCCACCGCGGCGGCAACCCACACCATCACCTGTAGCAGGCCGACGGCCGCGTGCGCCGGCGAGAGCAGCGCGCTCAGCGCCTGCCATCCCAACAGCACGGCGAGCGCCAAGGCGCCGGCTAACGACAGGCCCAACACCAGCCAGGCCTGCCAGCGGCGTTGGGCGATCTCGCGCGCGGCGAGGGTCGCCTGCCAGCGCTCGGCGAAGCCCGCCTCTGGCGCGAGCAGCGGCGCCGCCGTGAGCCTCCGTTCGGCTTCAGCCCAGCCCGTAGCCAGAGCGCGGCAGGCGGAGCACTCGCGCAGATGCGCTTCAAGCTTGGCCGCCTCTGCCGCCGAAAGATCGTGCGCGGCAAGCAGCCACTCCTCAAACGGCTGGTGCGGCATCATGTGTCCCTCCTCGAGCAAGGTCGCCGGCCTGGCTCTCGGGCCACACACCGGCTAACTCGCGGCGTGCGCGATGCAGTCGGCTCTTGACCGCACTGACCGAGAGCGCAAGGGCCTCGCCCATTTCTTCATACGAAAGGTCATACCAGTAACGCATGACGATCGCGGCGCGATCGAGCGGGTCGAGCGATTGCAGCATGTGCGCCACCCGGCGTTCCCGCTCGTGCGCCTCGGCCGAACCTTCCGGGCCGGGCGCCGGGTCTGGCACATCGTGGTAGTCGGGCATCGCCTCCAGCGAGAGAGCCACCAGCCGTTGCCGGCGCAAGTAATCGATGCAGTAGTGAGCGGCGATCGAAAGCAGCCAGGTGGCAAACGGGCGCTGCGGATCGTAGCGCTCGAGGGCCTGGAAAGCCCGCCAGAAGGTTTCCTGGGCCGCGTCTTCAGCCTCGCCCGGGTTGCCCAGCATGCGCCGGCACAGGTTATAGACCGGCACCTGGTAGGCCTCCACCAACAAGGTGAAGGCCTGCCGGTCGCCGGCCCGCGCTTGTGCGACCCACTCCTGCGGAATGCTCACCGAGCGCATGTTTCGTCTCGCCGCATCTCGTCAATCACAACCCGCTTGCCGCCGCGACCATCCATCGCGCACGCGCCTACCGGGTCTCAAGGATGAGCTGACCCACACCCATGTCCACGTTCAGTTCAAGCTCTATGCCATCGCCGGCAACATTGTAGATGTTCCCGCTGCCGATCCAGGCACCGGAGGAAAACACCTCGCGCAGTCCGCCGCCCAGCGAAAGCCGCGCATTGGCATTGGCCGGCACGATCAGGCGCACCGTGCTCACGCCGGAGCGAATGGATACCGTGGTCGGCTCGCTCGCCTCGCCTGTGAAATCCAGCGTGTAGGTACCCGCGCCCGAAACGAACGTGATCTGCTTGGCGCGCGCATAGCCTAGCCCGCGCAACTCAACCGTCGAGGCTCCGGTGCGATAGACCAGTTGCTCCATGCGTTGCGGGTTGGGGCTGGAGAATACCACCTGCGACTCGCTTGCGCCGTCGAGCACCTCCAGACTGCGCAACGGGACCCCGGAAAGATCGAGCGTACCCCGGTACGCGCCCGCGTTGACATGCAGGTCAAGCGGATGCGCCCCCAGACGGACGTTCCACTCATTAACCACGGAGCTGCCGGTGGGCGTCGTGTAGCCCTCGGGCGCTTCCTGGCGAATGTCGATCTGGTTGGCCGAGCGGTCGACGACCAGCTTCCAGGAGGGGACGTTGCAGCGGACGCTCCCTTCGACCAGATTCTGCGCTCCGCCGCGCACATCCAGGCGCCCGGCACCCATCGATAGCGTGAGCGCCACAGGATCACTGGCCGCCGGCAGTGGTTCATCGATCGAATAGGTTTGGGCGGGCCCGAGTTCGAGTTCTTGCATGGTGGGGAGGTTGACAGTGACCCCCGAGCAGGCCATGGCCAGGATGGTCAAGGCACCCGTCAGGACGAGAAAGGGCTTCATGGTGACCTCCGGATGCAGAACGAAGCTCCGTGGGTTTCCGCGTCGAGCGCGCCCGGCGGGGGCTTCTACCCAATATACGGCACACGGCCGGCCGGGTTGCGCAGCCTAAAAAGACCAGCGCCGGGGGTCGGCGCTGGTCTTTTCGCTGGGAATCCCTAGTGGGTGGGAGGCACGTGACGCGTGCGGCCCTACGCCTCGCCGCCCGAGGGCTCGGCGGGTGGAGGTTCCTCGGCAGGAGGAAGTACCTCGGCAGGCGGAGGCGGCTCGGCGAGCGGAGGTGCCTCGCCCTCCTCGGTCGACATGTCGCGCATGGCGGCTTCCCAGTCCATATCTGCGTAGTCGGCCGATTGCACACGCTTCAGGCTGAGCCCGATACGCCGCGCTTGCGGGTCGACCTTGACCACCCGCAAGGTGAGCGTCTGGCCTTCCTGCAATACCTCGCGCGGATGCTCGATGCGCTTCTCCGACAACTCGGTGATGTGGATCAGACCCTCGACCTCGTCGTGGCCTTCCAGGCGCGCAAAGGCGCCGAATTTCGCCAACTTGGTGACCGTGGCGGTGACCAGTTGCCCTTCGTGCAGCGCACTGAGCACTTCCGCCCACGGATCTTGCGCCAGAGCTTTCATCGACAGGCTGATGCGTTTGCGCTCGCGTTCGATTCCAAGCACGCGCACGCGCACCTTCTGCCCGACCTTCAGCACCTCCGAGGGGTGGTTGATGCGTTTCCAGGAAATCTCCGACAGGTGTACCAGCCCGTCCGCGCCCCCTAGATCGACAAAGGCACCGAAACTGGCCAGGCTGATGACGTGCCCCACATACTCTTCGCCCTCGTGCAGTTCGTTGAGCAGGCGTTCCTTCTGGCTCTCGCGGGCCTCCTTGGCGGCGGCGCGCTCGGAAAGGATCAGGCGATTGCGGCTACGATCCACCTCGATCACTTTGACGTGGATCGGCTCGCCGACCATCTTGCTCCACTTCTGCTCAGGGGTTTCCCCTTCGCTGCGGTGGCGCCGGCTCAGGCTGAACTGCGAGGCGGGGACAAACCCGCGCAAGTTGCCTACCTTGACGATCAGACCGCCCTTATTGAAGCCATCCACCCGGCCGCCATAGACCGTCTGGCTCGCCATCAGTTGTTCCACCTGATGCCAGTCGGTCTCTTCCTGGGCGCGCGCCAGCGACAGCAACACGTTGCCGGCGTGGTCCTCCGGGTTGATCACGTAGACGGTGATTTCCTGGCCCTCGTGGAGCTGGCCGCGCGCGGCGGCATCCAGCTTCTCGAGCTCCTTGGCCGGGATCACGCCCTCCGACTTGGTGCCGATTGAAACCAGCACTTCGTTGGCCGTGATGCGGGCGATGACGCCCTTGCGGATATCGCCTCGTTTAGGCTGGTCTGCGCTTTCCGACTGCTGAAGCAGATCGCCCATCGAGCTATCGGGTCGAGCTGGAGGGGTGGGGTTCTCTTCCGGGCTCGACGATGCGGGTTGGCTCGACATGAACTTCACTTACTCCGGGTTCCGAGATGTTTGCATTATACGGGCGAACGACATTCCCCGCAACCGAAGGCCTGATGAGGGGCAGCAGGATGGGTAGGAGGCCGCCGAAGGAGGGTGCGATCGGCCCGCTTGGCGTGGCTGGGAGGGCGGTCGGGCCGGGGGTACGGCTCTCTCCTCGAAACGGCCTGCCCCGCGGTTCACGGGCGGGCCGGCGCTCTGCGGGAGGGGAGACGCAGTCCAGCGCGTTATAATTCGAGGTGGAGTCCCGGCATGCCACAAATCTTCCCCTTCTCAGCCATCGTCGGCCAAGAGCGCATGAAACGTGCGCTCCTGCTGAATGCGGTCAACCCGCGCATCGGCGGGGTATTGATTCGTGGCGAGCGAGGTACGGCCAAGTCGACCGCCGCGCGTGCCCTGGCGGCGCTGCTGCCTGAGGTGCGCGTGGTGCGCAACTGCCGCTTCGGCTGCGACCCCGACCGGCCGACCACCTGGTGCACCGAGTGCCGTGAGCGCGAGCATGCCAACGGGCCGCTGCCCTACGACATGCGCCGCACCTCCTTCGTCAACCTGCCGGTCTCCGCCACCGAGGACCGGGTGGTGGGCACGCTGGATATCGAACGGGCCATCCAGAAGGGGGAGCGCTACTTCGAGCCCGGCGTGCTGGCCTCGGCCAACCGCGGCATGCTGTACATCGACGAGGTCAACCTGCTCGATGATCACGTGGTCGATATCCTCCTGGATTCGGCGGCCATGGGCATGAATATCGTCGAGCGCGAGGGAATCTCGTTCACCCATCCGGCGCGATTCATCCTGGTGGGCACCATGAACCCGGAGGAGGGCGACCTGCGCCCGCAGCTTCTGGACCGCTTTGCCCTGTGCGTCGAAGTGCACGGCATCATCGACGCGCGCGACCGGGTGGCCATCATGGAACGCAACCTGGCCTTCGAGGGTTCGCCCGAGGATTTCCGTGCCGAATGGCTCGCCAAAGAGAATGAGCTCTCGGCCGAGATCGAGCGCGCGCGCGAGCTCGTCGAGCATGTCGCCTACTCCAGTCGCGACCTGCTTTCCATTGCCGGCCTGACCGCCTCGCTGCAGGTGGACGGGCACCGCGCGGACCTGGTCATCCTCAAGGCCGCCCGTGCCCAGGCGGCGCTCCACGGCCGCAAGGCCATCTCCGACCACGACATCGCCGTGGCGGCTGAACTCGCCCTGCCTCACCGCATGAAGAAGGGCCCCTTGCAGCAGAGCGAGATGAGCCTGTACAACCTTGAGGAGCGCATCGACCAAATCCACGCGGATATGCAGTCGCAGGAAGAGGCCAACCCGCACCCGAGCGAAGACCAGCCTGCCTCAACCGTCGTAAAAAAAAAGATGAGCTGAACGCCCCGCTCAAAGAAGCCCAGCCACAGGTCGCACCGCTCGATCCCGGCCTCCAGCCTCCAGTCGAATCGGAGGAACGCCCGTGGTGGGAGGGCGGCCAGAAGGTAAAGATGGGCTCGGCCTTTGCGCCGCGCCGGCTGGCCACGCCGCTCGACCGTCTCACCCGGCGCCAGGCTGGGCGCCGCTCGCGCACGCGCACCACCCAAAAGCGCGGGCGCTACGTGCAGGCGCGGCCCACGCCCGGCAAGGCGGTCGATCTCGCCATCGACGCCACCCTGCGCGCCGCGGCGCCGTTCCAGGTGGAGCGCCACGAAGAGCGCGAGAAGGTCGCCTTTGCGGTGCATCCCTCCGACTTCCATCGCAAGGTCCGGGTCCGCCGCGCCGCCAATTTGATCCTCTTCGTTGTGGACGCCTCCTGGTCGATGGCGGTCGCCGAGCGTATGTCCGCCACTAAGGGTGCCATTCTCTCGCTGCTGACCGACGCCTACCAGCGGCGTGACCGGGTGGGCCTGGTGGTGTTCCAGAAGGATCGCGCCCACCTGGTGCTGCCGCCAACCCACTCCACGCACTTGGCCACGCGAGCGCTGGCGGATATTCCGGTGGGAGGCAAGACGCCGCTCTCGGCTGGGCTGGCGCTTGCGCTCAAGGTCTTCCGCCAGGAAAAAGTGGTGCATCCGGAAGTGATGCCGCTGATGATCCTGCTCACCGACGGGGCGGCCAATGTCTCGCTCGGCACACTGCCGCCGCTGGAGGAAGCTCACCGCTTCGCCGACGAGCTGCGCGAGGCGCGCATCCGCAGTGTGGTGGTCAACATGGAGCACGCCGCCTTCGATCAGGGCCTGGCCCGCGCGCTGGCCGATCACCTCAAAGGGCCGTGCTACACGCTGCAGGAGCTGCGCGCCGAGGCCCTGTACGAGACCGTGCGCGGCGAATTGGACCAGGCCGGGTGAGCGGCGGTTCCCCCGAGCAGCCCTACTTCTCTTACACGATCCAGATGAGCCCCAACTCCTTGAGACGCCTCGCCACCCCGCACGCCGAGCGGCCCGACACCCCGGTTTCCTACGGAATCCAGCCCGCGCCCTCGGGCCAGGGCACCCTTCCGTGGGATTTTGTTGGCGAGCGAATGCGCACCGCACGCAGCTATTGGGTTGTGACGAGCAGCCACCAGGGACGGCCGCACGCCGCGCCGGTATGGGGCATCTGGGCGGAGGGGACCTTCTTCTTCGCCACGGATGTCGCGTCACGCAAGGCGCGCAACCTGCATCTGAACCCACAGGGCGTAGTGCATCCCGCAAGCGGCGACGAGGTGGTCATCCTCGAGGGGCGAGTGGAAGGGGTGGACGACAAAGGCTTGCAGGCGCGGGTCGACGCCGTCTACTTAGCCAAGCATGCCTTCCATATGGAAGGCGGACCGATCTACCGGGTGCGGGTGGACAAGGCTCTGGCCTGGCGCGAACGGGATTTCCCCTCCAGCGCTACTCGTTTTCAGATGCAAGGCTGAGGGCGCCAGCCGCATGCACCCTCGCGGACACTTGCGCTGCGGCTTCCCGAAGCGGGAAGCCATGCGCATGGCCGCGCGTGCGCGGGCAGGTGTGAGGCATGCTATGCCCTCTGGCGCTAGACCCATGTGACGCGAGGCATACCCCTGCGCATGAGACAGCAAACAACGGCCGAACAGAGGCCGTTGTTGGGTAGGTGCGTCAAACGCAGCAGATCGCGCTAGGCGCGCAACCGCTCACCCTTTGGGTCGTGCAACACATCGGGGGCCACCTGCGCCGCCACGCGATGGCCGAAGATTTCAACGTGCAACGCGGTGCTGGGCGCGCAGAGCGACAGCGGCAAGTACGCGTAAGCAATGTTCTTCTTCACCGTGAAGCCGTAGCCGGCACTGCGCAGGCGGCCCACGACCTTGTCGCCGGAGAGCACCGCCTCGCCGCCGTAGATGGTGAGATAGTCCTCGCCCCCGATGGTGAGTGTGCACAACTTCTGAGAGAGGCCCTTCTCCTTTATCTTGGCCAGTGCCTCGCGGCCGACGAACTCGCCCTTGCCCGGGCGTACACAGAAACCCAACCCGGCCTCGTACGGATTCTCGAGCATGGTTACGTCCATGCTGTAGTAGCGGTAGCCCTTCTCCAGGCGCAGCGAATCGAGAACCTTGTAGCCGCCCGGCTCAATGCCGAAGGCCGTGCCGGCAGCCATCAACGCATCCCACACCTGCACGGCCTGCGCGGCCTCAACGTATAACTCCCAGCCCAGCTCGCCAACGTAGGTCATGCGCTGCGCCAGCACCTTGGCCCCGCGGATGTCGATCGTGCGCGCCATCATGTAGGGCAACGCCTCATTCGACACGTCGCCGGAGGTGACGGCGCGCAGCACCTCACGCGCTTTGGGGCCCCACATCCCGATGACGGCGTAGTCCTCGGTCACGTCACGGATTTCCACCGGCGGGTCGCCCGGCCGCAGGCCGAGGCGCAGATGGCCCAGGTCGTTGCCGATGAAGCCGGAGCCGGTCACCACGCGGAAGAGATCCTTGCCCAGGCGAGTGATGGTGACATCGCCCTCCACACCGCCGCGGGAATTGAGGAACTGGGTGTAGACGGCGCGCCCCTCGGGCACGTCCATCTGGCTGTCCGTCAGGCGCTGCAGCAGCGGCAGCCCGCCCGGGCCGCTCACTTCGATCTTTCCGAAGGACGACATATCGAAAAGGCCTACCCGTTCGCGCACGGCGCGGTGCTCTTCGGCAACGCGATCGAAGTACGGCGGGCGCTTCCAGCCCCACTCGCGCTGATCGGCGCCCATGCGCCGCCAGGCCTTGCCTGGCTGGCAGTAGTTGACGCGTTCCCAGCCGAACTTCTCGCCGAAGGCTGCGCCCAGTTCCTGCATGCGGTGGTGCAACGGGCTCACGCGATGCGGGCGGGCCCACTCGTTCTCGTCGTTGGGGAAGCGCAGCAGGTAGTAGTACTTCACGCCCTCGCGCGTGCGCTCAGCGGCGTACCACGGATCGGCATAGTAGCGGCCAAACCGCCAGGCGTGGAAGGAGAAGATATCCAGCGAGGGTTCGCCCTCGATGATCCACTCGGCCAGCACCTTGCCCATACCGCCCGCGCCGCCGTACCCCTGCAGCGAAAGCCCGTTGGCGCACCAGTACCCGCGCACCCCGGGCATCGGCCCGAGCATCGGCCGGCTGTCGGGCGTGTAGGCCCCCGGATGGCAGGTCAGGCCCTTGATCTCGGCCTTCTCCAGCACCGGGATGCGCCGAATGACGCCCTCCAGTAGCGGCTCGAAGCGGTCGAAATCGGGCGGCAGGGTCGCCCCGCTGTGATCCCACGGCGGCCCGTCAATCCAACGCGGCGAGGGGTTGAGCTCGTAGCCGCCCACCACCAGGCCGCCCGCCTCCTCGCGCAGGTAGACCAGGTTGTCTGGATCGCGCACACACGGCGTGTCGTGGGGGAATTCCTTGCCCGGCACGGCTTTGAGTGTGATGTGTTGGTGATCGACCGGAGTCGTAGGAATATGCAGGCCAGCCAGGGCCGCCACCCGCGGCCCCCACATGCCGGCCGCGTTGACCACAATTTCGGTGCGGATGGCGCCTTTGTCGGTGATCACCCGCGCCACTTCGCCCTGCGGCCCAAGCTCGATGCCGGTGACGCGCGTGTTGGTGTAAACCGCAACGCCCAACTCGCGCGTGCGGCGCGCGAGGTCGGTGGTGGTGAGATAGGGGTCGAGATGCCCGTCGCGCGGCAGGTAGATCGCACCGAACAGGCTCTCTTTGGAGAGCGCCGGGAAGTGCTTGACCGTTTCGTCGGGCGAGGTCACTTCCACCTCCAGCCCGATCGCGCGCGCCTGACTTACATTGCGCAGCAGCTCTTTGAATTGCGGCTCGCTGGAAGCCACGCGCAGGCTGCCGACGTGTTTGACCATACCAAACTCACTGAACAGTTCGATGCTGTACTTGCGGATCTGCATCAGCGTGGGCGAGGTGTGGAATTGGGTCACGAGCCCGGCGGCCCAACCCGATTCGCCGCTGGCAATCTCGCCCTTCTCGACCAGCACCACCTCCTTCCAGCCCAGTTTGGCCAGATGGTACGCGACGCTGACGCCCATAATGCCGCCGCCGATGACGACGGCTCGCGCTTGCTCTTTCACGCAAACCTCCTATCAAGACGAGACAGGGATGTCCGACTCGGCCGCTGCTAACATGCCGCACGCGGCGAGGAAGACGTCGCGCAGGATGAATAGATAAGTCCAACCGACCAGGGTGGGGGCGCAGGCGCCCCCACCCTGCATACTGGTCGCGCTTTACTCGGGCGGGATCTCCTTGAAGGCGAAGTCGACGTTGATGCCGCGTCGCTTCTGCGCGGCCTTGGCCACAAAGTACCAGATGGCCGAGACCGCAATGATCCCGAACACAACGCTGTAGGCTAGCGTGCTGACCAGGCCAAGTTGCGGGTAGATGAGGTAACTGGCAACCATGGCGAAGCCGAACACCGCACCCAGGCCGCCCAGGATGGTGACCCAGGGGATGTTGCCCAGCTTGTACTTCGCCCCGGGGGAGGCGGCGTACACCTCCTTGGCGCGGAAGGGCAGAACAGCTCCGGCCAGCGCACTAGCCGCGAAGACGTACCCGCAGGCGAAAGTCACGCCCAGGGTGAGCGGAGCCCACTTGGAGTACAGGTTGTACAGCAGGATGACCGGGATGCTCAACAGAAAGTAGATCACATGGGCATTGACCGGCGTGTGCAGGCGCTCGTCCACCTTGCTCACCCACTCGGGCAGCAGGCGGTCGAGCGACATGGCCACCATGATGCGGGTGACCCCGATGTAGCAGTTGTTGACAATCTGGAACGAGTTGAGGATGTAACCGAAGCCGATCAGGAATACCACCAGCGGGCTGGCGGCCATGGCCACAGCCAGCATGTTCGGCCACAGCCAGAAGCCACTGATCTTGGCTTCCGCGACGCCTGACCAGTATCCGGCGCCGGCCACGTAAAGGAATTCGGAGCCCGCCGCCCGCTCAATGGCTGCGGCAAGCAGCGCGAGCAGGATCCCGGTCACGATCAGCGAACCCACCAGGATGAAAACCTGATTCTTGAATGAGCGGGCCTCTTTGATCTCGCCGTTCTGCTCGGCGCTGTACGTCGCCCATTGCAGGCTGGTCCAGGCGATGGGGGCAACCAGAAGCGTTGCTAGCAGGCTGAAAGGCGGGTTGAGGTTGATGCCCGCAGCCTTCGTGGCTTCGACGGCCGTTTCGTAGAAGTTGGGCACACCCCCCGAGGCGATGGCGAAGGCATTTAGACGAGTTACGAACTCGGCATGCGGGGTGGTGAAAAGCACCACCAGCATTGTGCCGAAGGCCACCAGAATGGCATAGAACATCACGTACTGGACCTTAACGTAGTTCTTGAATCCGCTCACCAGCAGGAGCATCGAGAGGAACGCGTTCAGGATGCTGACGACGATGATGCCCCACGAGGAGGTGAACCACACGCCGATGGTCGAGAGCGCCATGTTTCCGAGGGTGGCGCCTAATCCGAGGAAGAGCGGGGCGAAGCCCAGGTACGACAGAAGCCAGCCCGAGAGCGCCACCCATTGCAGGATCCAGATGATAAAGCCTGACATGAGCAGGGTGAAGCCCCAGAATCCGCCGAAGGCGCGGCTCTGAAAGACGTAGTCGCCACCCGAACGGGGCAGGGCGGTGGAAAGCCACACGTAGGCAAAGGCAATCGGGATTTCCAGGAGCGTGGCCAGCAGGATGCCCCACACCAACTTACCGCCAGGAAGCGCCCCGGGCGCCCACAGGTAGGTCCAGGGGAAGATCAAGCCCATGGTGAGGATGTTATAGATGAACGCCGAGTACGGAGACATCACCCGTACCAGGCCCGAAGCCTTGCGGGTAAAGACCTCAGGGGTGCTCGCAGCTGTCGCCATTGCATTCCCTCCCACAAGAGTATAGGGTCGACGTTCCGACGGTGCGTAGAGATGAGTGTCGAGCTGGGGTAACACCTCCTCCTCTGGCGCTACCTGGGCTTCCTAGCCCGAGGTCATCTGGTAGCTTTCGACCTTCCCGTCAACGAGGTTGGCGAGAACCCCCCGCAACAACCCCTCGCCGTATTCGCTGCCCGGGTTGACGCACACCGTGCGGCCGATTTTGGCCACGCCGGCCGATTCGTGAATGTGGCCGTGCAGCCCCAGCATGGGTTGGTACTTCTCGATCGCGGTGCGTACTGAATGGCTGCCCGCCCCATGCAGCACTACCTGGCCGGCCTTGACGATTTGCGCCGGCGGGTCCGTCGTCCAATCCAGCATCGGGCACGTGTCGAGCGTGGAATCCACCGGCGGATCATGAAAGTTGAAGATGCTGCAATTGCGGTTAGGCACCTGGGCCACCATCTTCTCTATGACTTCGGCCAACGCTTCGTCGGGCATCTCGCGCGGCGTCTTCCAAGGGGTCGGTGTACTTTGGCCGATGCTGACCATGGTGTGCGCGTCGTCGATGGGCACGGCGAGGCCCTCGCAGGCCACCACAGCCTCGCTCCCGGCGCGATGCAGCGCGGCCAGCGCGTCGGGGTAGTCGTCATTGCCGCCGGTGACGTAGCAGCGAATGCCGGTGCCGCGCAAGCGCGTCTCGGCCAGGTCCACCCAGGCCTCCAACCGCTGACGGGCGAGCTTGTGGAAGAGCCGGTCGACCGCGCCCTTATCGGCCTGCAAGGCCTTGAACTCGTCGGCCTCCACGAGCTGGCTGTAAAAGCCGAGAGTGCCGATCCGTTCCTGAAGCGCGGCGAGTGCCGAATCGCCCTCCAGGTGCTCGAGGGTGCCCTGCAGTGTGGCGCGGTACTTGCCCGGGCTTTCGCGGATGATGGGAATCATCATCTTACCGGTGATATCTCCGCCCATGACCAGCACGCTGGCTTGGTAGAACTTTCCGGCGTTGATGAACTTGCGGTAGGTCCGCTCCGAGCCGTGAACGTCGGTAGCGAAGAACAGACGTGTGGACTTCTTAGCTGTCTTGGAGAACAACGGCATTTGGCTTCTCCTGCTCGGCGCGCAACTTCAGAACTCCTTCCGGCTCAAACTCGCGGCTGGCCACGACCACCTCGACTGAACGGCCTTCGAGTTGGGAACGGGCGTCGTCACTGAGATTCTCGTCGGTGACCAGGACCTGGATCTGATCGATCTTCGCCATTTCGAAATTGGAGACCACACCCCACTTGGAGTGATCCGCCACAACCACTGCCAAGCCGCGCGTTCGCTCGATCATTACGGCTGCGATCTCAGCCTCGGCGCTGGAGGGGGTGGTGATGTTGTATTTGAGGCTGATGCCGTCGATGCCGACGAAGCACTTCTTGGCGTACACCTGCTTGAGCATGTCAATGGCGAAGCGTCCAGCCACCGAATTGGACCGCGGACGCAATGTGCCGCCCAGCAGGATAACCTCGAAGGCTGCATCATGCGCTTCGAGGGCGGCGGTGACATTGCTGGTGAGCAGAGTGAGGTTGGGCAGGTCGGTGCGTGAGCGCAGGTTGCGCAGCACCTCGGTGGTCGTGGTACCGCTGTTGAGGAAGAGCGTGTCGCCGTCCTCGACCAGCATCGCCGCAGCGCGCCCGATGGCGCGTTTCTCTTCCGGATGGGCCTGGGCACTGTGGGCGTAGGCCGGCTCCTTGGGCAGGCGTTGGCTGAGAATTGCTCCGCCATGGGTGCGTTCGACGATCCCTTGCATCTCGAGATATTCGAGGTCGCGGCGGATGGTGGCTTCGGAGGCTTTGAGCAAGTCGCTGAGGGTGGAGCTGCGGGCGATCTGGTGGATTTCGAGGTATTCCCGAATCAGACGGCGTCGCTGAGCCGGGATGAGCGTTTGCTCGACGTCCGACACATCGCACCTCATGGGAGCCTCGCCACGAACTGGCGGGCATTCGCCGAGCCTGTCTCGAGATGGGAGGCTTTCTTGGGGGCTGACTCGCTCGAGTTGATCAATTATGCAGGATATCGTCGCCTATGTCAACCAGAACGCGCATCCCTATGCAATAATCGACGCAAACCGAGGTCGATTGGTGACGTTAATTGAGCCTGACTGTCTTGTTTTGCACTAATCTGCCCGCTGATGTATAATCCCCCCAACGGCGAATCCTCCGAACCACTCACAACGGAACAAGTGCCCAATGCCAGAAACTTCGATCGGGATGGCTCCACAGGGTCAGGGGGAGCGAGCGAAGTTCGAGCAGGAACTGCAGCGTATCGTGGCCGCCGGAGACGCAGCCCGCCTTACCCTGCGCGTGCTGGGAGCCTTGGCCTTCCGCACCCACTGCCCGCACTTCGGCTACCTGCAGGAAAAGATGGGCCGCTCCTACACCGACATCGACTTTGCCGCTTACGCCCGCGATTCCAAAGGCATCCGCGCCCTGATGGCCGGCTTGGGTTACGCCGAAGACAAGGAAGTATTCGTCGTGTCGGAAGGCAGCCGAGCTATTTTCGAAAACCCGCAGTTGCACATTCACGTCGATGTCTTCTATGAGAAGCTCGACTTCTGCCACGTCATCCCCTGGAACGGCCGCCTGGAGATGGATTCGCCAACCATTCCGCTGGCCGAAATGGTGCTGGAGAAGACCCAGATCGTTCAAATCAACGAGAAGGACGTGATCGACATGATCATGCTCTTGCTCGAGCACGGCCTGGGCGAGGACGACCGCGAAATCATCAACATCAAACGCATCGCCAAATTGTGTGCCGAAGACTGGGGATTGTGGCGCACGGTCTCGATGAACCTGGAGAAGATCGACAAGCTGGCCCAGAACTACGACACACTTAACAGCGAACACAAAGCACGAGTCTCGAGCCAGGCGGGGGAGGCATTGCGCCTGATGGAGGCCGAACCCAAGTCGATGGCCTGGCGCCTGCGCGCCCGCGTGGGCGACCGGGTCAAGTGGTACAAGGACGTGGACGAGGTCAAGTAGCCCCGGCCGGATCTACGGCGGCGGCGAGGAGGCACCATGGCGCAATTGGTCAAGGACCTGATGCACCCCGGGATTATCACCTGCCAGGCCGACATGACCCTGGGGCGGGTGGCGGAGGTGCTGATCGAGCAACACCTGCATGCCTTGGTGGTGGCCGATCGAGACGGCCGCCTGCTGGGCGTTCTCTCGGACTTCGACCTGATGGCCGCCGAATGGCTCTCCAGCGACGCCAAGAGCCTGGAGGCCATGCGCACTATGACCGCCGGCGAGCTGATGACCACCCCGCTGGATTCGGTGGAGGCCGGCATGCCGGCCTGCGACGCCGCCCAGAGGATGCGTACCGGAGGCACGAGCCGCCTGATCGTGATGGAGCGCGGCAAGCCTGTGGGCATCATTTCGACCTCCGATATTGTGGCCGGCATGATGCGCGCGCGCCCGCTTGGCCGCAAGAACGTAGCCGATGTCATGTCGCGCGCCATCCTGGTCTGCCGGGAGGAAACCCCGCTGTGCTCGGTGGCGCGGGCTATGACCGATGCCCAATTCCGCTCGGTGCTGGTCGTGGATGCCATGGGCCGGCCGCTGGGGGGGGTCAGCGGTTTCGATATGCTTGCCTACTGCGGCGAAGACGGCTGCGCCGAGGCCACCGCCGGACAGGCCATGCATGAAATGCTCACCATCCGTCCGGACGCCTCGCTGCGCGAGGCCGCCGACATGATGATCCAGCATCATCACCACCGCCTGGTGGTGGTCGACCCAGAGGAAAACGAGGCCATGCCGGTGGGAATGATCTCCACCTTCGACATCGTTTTCGAAATGGCCCATCCCTCCTCCGTTTGGCAGCAGTAGACCCGGGAGCTCCACGTTACACCCATGACCCCGCCCATCGACGACATCCTCTCTCGCATCCCGGCCTGGGCCGCAGCCTCCGACGTGCGCGTGACGCCGCTGGGAGGCGGCATCACCAACACCAATTACCGTGTGGATGTGGGGCGTGAGTCCTTTGTGGTGCGCGTCGGCGGCGCCAACACCGAGCTCTTGGGCATCGACCGTGAGCACGAGCGGGCGATCAACCAGGCCGCGGCGTCGGTGGGTGTGGCGCCCGAAGTGGTCAACTTCCTGCGCCCTGAGGGCTACCTGGTGACGCGCTTCATTCATGGTCGGCCGGTCCCGCCCGAAGAAATGCGCCGGCCCGAACGCATCCGCCAGGTGGCGCACACGCTGCACACCATCCATGCTCTGCCGCCCATCCCGGGCGCGTTTTCCCCCTTTCGCGTGGTCGAGACTTATGCCGACCTCGCCCGAGCCCATCAGGTGGATTTGCCGCGGGAATACGGCCCCCTATTGGAAACTGCCCACGCGATTGAGCGGGCATTCAACCGCCGGCCGTTCACCCCGCGCCCGTGCCATAACGATCTGCTCAACGGCAACTTTCTTGACGATGGGCGGTTGCGCATCTTAGATTGGGAATACGGCGGGATGGGCGATGTGTCTTTCGACCTGGCCAACTTCTCGGCTCATCACGCTTTCGCCGACGAGCATGATCAACAGCTGCTCAGGGCCTATTTTGGACAGATCCGCCCGGAGGAGTTTGCTCGCCTGCGGCTGATGAAGGCCATGTCCGATTTCCGCGAAGCGATGTGGGCCGTCCTGCAAATCGGCATTTCCAAGCTCGATTTCGATTTCCGCGATTATGCACGACAACACTTTGCCAAAATCCAATCACGAATGACAGATGCACGCTGGAACGATTGGCTCAAGGAGGTCGCGTATGCCAGCTAGTCTCCCCTCACACGCTCAGGTGGTGATTATCGGCGGCGGCGTTGGCGGCGCCAGCATTGCTTACCACCTCACCCTGATGGGCTGGAAAGACGTGGTCATGGTCGAACGCGGCGAATTGACCTGCGGCTCCACCTGGCATTCGGCGGGCCTGGTTGGGCAACTGCGCTCCGATTTCAACCTGACCCGCATGATGAAGTACAGCACCGACCTTTACCGGCGCCTGAAGGATGAAACCGGTCAGTACACCGGCTGGCGCGAGGTGGGCGGCTTGCGCCTGGCTTCATCGCCGCAGCGCATGGAAGAACTCAAGCGGCAAGTGGGCTATGCCCGATCGTTCGGCATGCCACTCGAAATGATCAGCACGGCCGAAGCCCAGAAGCTCTTCCCCCTCATGAATACCGAGGGTGTGCTCGGCGCGGTGCTGACCCCCACCGACGGATCGATCGACCCCAGCATGCTTACCACCGCACTGGCGGCCGGCGCCAAGGCACGCGGTGCACGCATCTTCACTGACACCACCGTCACGGCCATCACGACCAAGAACGGCCAGGTGGAAGATGTGGTGACCAGCCGCGGGACCATTAAGTGCGAGGTGGTGGTCAATGCGGCCGGCCAATGGGGCAACGACATCGCCCGCATGGTCGGGCTGCGTCTGCCGATCATTCCCTTCGCGCACCTGTACCTCATCACCAAGCCGGTTGAGGGCCTCGACCACAATGTGCCCACCATGCGCGACCCGGACCTGCTGGTCTACTGGCGCGAAGAGGTGGGCGGCTTCATCACCGGCGGCTACGAACGCAACCCGGCGCCCTTCGGCCTGGAGGGCATTCCGGAGGATTTCAAGTACAAGCTGCTTCCGCCGGATTGGGAACGCTTCACCCAGCTGATGGAGAACTCGATCAAGCGCGTTCCGGTGGTGGAGCAGGCCGAGATCATCCAATTGCTCAACGGCCCGGAGGGCTTCACCCCCGACGGTGAGTTCCTGCTCGGGCCGACCGCGGTGCGCGGGTTCTGGGTGGCGTGCGCCTTCTGCGCCCACGGCTTGGCTGGGGCGGGCGGCATCGGCAAGGCCATGGCCGAGTGGATAATCCAGGGCACGCCGGAATGGGATTGCTGGCGGCTCGACGTGCGCCGCTTTGGACCGCACTACGTGGGTCAGCAGTTCACCCTCAATCGCACCATTGAGAGCAACTCGCGTTACTACGACATTCATCTTCCCGGCGAGGAGCGCCAGAGCGAGCGCAATTTCCGCCTTGGCCCGGCCTACGCCCGCGAGAAGGAACTGGGCGCGTTCTTCGGGGAGAAGTTCGGCTGGGAACGCCCCAACTGGTACACCCCGTATGAGAAGAAGGCCGCCCACGGATACAAGCCGCGCGGCTGGGCCGGCATTCACTGGTCGCCGGCCATCGGCTACGAACACCTGCAAGTACGTGCCCACGCCGGCCTGTTCGATGAGAGCTCGTTCTCCAAGATCGAGGTGCGCGGCTCCGGGGCGCTCAAGCTGCTGCAGCACTTGTGCGCCAACAATATCGACAAGCCGGTGGGCAGCTGCATCTACACGTCGATGCTCAACCAGCGCGGCGGCATCGAGTGCGACTTCACGGTAACGCGTTTGGCCGAGCACCGCTTCATTATCATTACCGGCACGGCCTTCGGGGTGCACGACCTGAACTGGATCCAGTTGCGCATGCCCACCGACGGCTCGGTGAGCGTGGAAGATGTCACTGGATCCTACGGCTGCCTCGGACTGTGGGGCCCCAAGGCGCGCACCATCCTGCAGAAGATTACCAAGGAGGATATTTCCAATGAAGGCTTCCCCTACATGACGGCCAAGCGCATCATCGCCGGCAACGTGCCGGTGATCGCCATGCGCGTGACCTACGTGGGCGAGCTGGGTTGGGAGTTCTACTTCTCAATGGAGTACGGTGCACGGTTGTGGGATGCGATCTGGGCGGCCGGCGAAGCGGAGGGACTGGTGGCCGCGGGCTACAAAGCCATCGACACATTGCGCCTGGAGAACGGCTACCGCTACTGGAGTGCCGACATGAACCCCGACTACACGCCGTACGAAGCGGGAACGGGGGCCTTCGTACGCCTCGAGAAAAGCGACTTCGTCGGCCGCGAGGCGCTGCTCAAGCTCAAAAAGGCAGGCGTTCAGCAGAAGCTGTGCTGCATGACGCTGGCGGACAAGACGGCCATCGCCTTGGGCAACGAACCCATCTTCAAGGACGGCAAGGTCATCGGCTGGATCACCTCCGGCGGCTATGGCTACAGCGTCGGTAAGAGCATTGCCTACGGCTATCTGCCCATCGACGCCGCCAAGCCGGGTGCGCAATACGAGACTGAGCTTTTCGGCGAGCGCATCCAGCTGACGGTCGAGAAGGATCCGCTGTTCGACCCAAAGGGCGAGCGCATCAAGTGCTAGTGTGATGAGATGAAGGGAGGCAGGAGCCGTGAGCGCTCCTGCCTCCCCGTTCGCGAGTGGGAGCTTGGATGATGTGTCCGCGGGCCGCGATATACTTGTGCAGGCGTTCACATGCATTAAATGGAGTGTGGACGTATGCTTTGGGAGGTGCCCCGGTCACCGCGTGCGCCGCACTCCGCGACCCCGACCGACGACGACCCACGACGCGCACGAGCCTTAGCCAGGTCTGTGCCGCCATTCCGATTCCGACCCTGGCGCGCCCCCCGGTGTGCGCATGAATGCGATTGACGGCGGGGCACCGCCAGTCCCATTGATGAGCCGTTTCGCCGCTCCTTCGCCTCGGCGGCGGAATGAGATAGGAGGTACCAACGATGGCGGAAAGTGTTGTTGAACGACTGCAAGCGACCAATCCGGATATGGAGATCTGGTGGGACTCCTCGCCGCTGATCTTCGACGCGTGGGTCAAGAAGATGGTCGAGGCCGCCCCGGCTGCACAGAAGAAGGAGCTGGAAGCACAACTCCTCCGGCTCTTGGTATGGGACGACATGGCCAAGAGCGTCATCCGCGGCTGCACCACCAACCCGCCGCTTTCACTGGGCGCGATCAAGGACAACCCGCCGATGTGGGAGAAATGGGTGGATGAGAAGATCAAATCCAGCCCTGGGCTGAAGCTCAAGGATCTGTGGTGGGTGACCTATAAGGAGATCGTTCGGCGGGGCGCCGAAAAGCTGCTGCCGATGTATGAGGCTTCTGCTGGTCGGCGGGGCTGGGTCTCCGGTCAACTTGACCCGCGCCTGTTCACCGAGAAAGAAGTGATGTACGCGCAGGCCGACGAGCTGGTGGCGCTCTCACCCAACGTGATGATCAAGGTGCCCGCCTCCACCCAGGGCGTGGACGTGGTGAGGTACCTGACGGCGAAAGCCATCTCGACCAACGTCACCACCTGCTTCAGCCTGCCACAGATCATGGCTGTGGCACGCGCGGCGCGCGAGGGTGTGGAAGAGGCCAAGAAGAACAAGGTCGACATGTCGCGCTGGCGCGCGGTCATCACCCACATGCTCGGACGCCTGACCGAACGTGAGGTCATCTGGGAGCAGGCCCGCTACTACGGGGTCAACTGGACCGAGGCCGATCGGCGCTGGTTCGGCCTGGGCGTATTCAAGAACGCCTACCGACTGCTCAAGGAAGGCGCCTATCCTTCCAAGATGCTGCTGTGCTCGGTGCGTCCTGGCCCGCTGGTCAATGGCAAGCAGCGCTTCTGGGATATTCAGGAACTGGCCGGCGGCGACATCGTCTACACCCTGCCGCCGTACGCCCTCGAGCCGATGTTCGCCCTGGGCGATCTTCTGGACTTCCGCGAAGGGGCGATCGAGGAGCCGATCCCCGAGTCGACCGTCGAGAAGATCTACCAGATGCCGTATACCATGCAGGCCTACGAGCCGCATGGGATGTCGCTCGATCAATTCAACTCGCATCCCGCCACGATCTACACCGTGGGCGAGTTCACCAAGGCGGTGCAAGGGGTTGAGGACTTCTGCAAGGGACGCATGGAAAAGGCCGGTGTCCCGCTGAGCTAGATGCGTAGGATACAACGGCCCGCCCGGCCGCAGTCTCCTTAGAACAGGGCGAGCCGCAGGAACGAATGGAATTCGGATGATTGAAAAGAAGATGCTCTTCACGCCCGGGCCGGTGATGACTTCCCGCCGGCTCAAGTCGGTGCTGGCGCACCCGGATATGCCTCACCGCCAACCGGCGTTCGAGCAGATCGTGCGGCGCATTCGCGCCAACCTGCTGACGCTCTTTCGCGCCGACGCGGACTATGTGGCGGTCGTGGTCAGCGGCTCGGGGACCGCCGCCAACGAAACGGCGCTCTCATCGATCGTGAAGCCGGGCGAGGGGGTGCTGCTGGTCAAGAACGGCGAGTTCGGCAACCGTCTGGAAGATATCCTGGCGTGCTACGGGTACGAACGTCGGACGATCGATCTACCGTGGGGCACGATGCCCGACCCGGCCGCGGTTGGGGCCGCGCTCGCCGCCAACCCCCGCCTGGCGTGGGTGTGCATGGTCTATCACGAGACAAGCACCGGAATGGTCAACCCGGTGCGCGCCGTGGGCGAAGTCGTGCGCAGCCACGGGCGCAAACTGTTCATCGATTGCGTGAGCGCGGTCGGCGGGCAGGATATCGACGTGCTGCGGGATCACATCGACGTGTGCACCGGCGTGCCTAACAAGGCCCTCGCGGGAACAACCGGCTGCTCATTCGTCGTCGCGCGGCGCGCCAGCGTGCCCGCGCTGGGCCCGGACATGCCACGGCGGAACATCTACCTCAACCTGCAGAAACACATCGAATGGGCGGAGAAGACCAACCAGACACCGAATACCCCGGCGGTGACCATGTTCATCGCCCTGGATGCCGCCCTGGAAGAGCTGATGGAAGAGGGGCTCGAGGCCCGCATTCGCCGCTACCAGGAGTGCGCCGCCATCCTGCGGGCCGGGGTGAGGGCACTCGGGCTGCGTGTCTTGTTGCCCGATGCCCGGGCCTCCAACACCGTCACCTCAGTCTTCTTGCCGGCGGGCGTGTTACTGAGAGATTTCATCACTGAGCTAGACCGGCGCGGCTATGTTGTGTACGCCGGGAAGGGGCCGTTCTACGACCAGAACATGTTCCAGATTGCCAACATGGGTTGGATTCGGCCGGCGGATTGCCGCGCGCTGCTCAAAGTGATCAAGGAAACAACTTGTGACCTGCAGGCGCATGCCCCCCGCGCCACACGGCTGTAAAGCTTGCGGTCGGCCCGGGGAGCGGAGGGTCCATCTAGACTGGGAAAAGCCGGCCAGGCTCGCTTGAATAAGCCGCGCGGTGGACTCCAAGATCGAAGTGGATTGCGTACTTTGTCGGATTGGTATAAACTCTACCGACAGTTCCGATCTCTGAAAAGCCCATCCCGACGCCTGCGGGATCTGTTGGCACCGATTGAGGAGGTAAATAGCCCCAAACACTACCACCCGCTCTCCAAACGAGCCCCAAGCATCCTGCAATCCAATCGTCTCGTGCACGCACCACATCGATGCTCGCGTGACGACTGGGAGACAGCACCCGTCGAGGCGCGCCGTCTCGACTCCGGTCAACCCACACAAGGAGGAGAACTAGATATGTTTACCAAGAAAGTCGTATGGGCCATGCTGATAGTCAGCACATTGGTTGTGGCAGGCTGCGGCGGCCCGGCCGTCCCTGATGTCGCCGAGGGATACACTGGCACGGTGGTCGCGAGTGTGCCGCAGGATCTCGTCGCTGCTTGCAAGAAGGAAGGCATGGTTACGATCATCGCCACACCGCCCAACTGGGCCAACTATGGCGAGATCTTTGCTACCTTCCAGATGACGTCTGGCGTCAAGATCAATTCGCTCGACCCCAACGCTGGTTCGGCGGATGAGCTGGCGGCCATCGAGGCCAACAAGGACAACAAGGGCCCGCAGGCTCCTGACATCGTAGATGTCGGCTATGCCTACGGCAAAACCGGCATGGATGCCGGCCAGTACCAGGCGTACAAGGTCTCGACCTGGAACAAGATTCCCGATAATCTCCTGGGGCTTTCGGCGAAGGACCCGGACGGCTATTGGACCGGTGGGTACTACGGCGTCATGGCCATACTGACCAATACCGCTGTTGTCCAGAACCCGCCAGCCAACTGGGCGGACCTGCTCAAGCCCGAATATGAGGGCAAGGTTGCGCTGAGTGGCGATCCGCGCAGTTCGAACCAGGCCATCCAGACGGTCTTCGCGGCGACATTGGCGAATGGTGGTTCCTTGGACAACGCCCAGCCCGGCCTTGACTACTTCAAGGCCATGAACGACGCGGGCAACTTTGTCCCTGTGGTTGCCAAGCCGGGCACCATTGCCCAGGGTGCGACCCCGATCGTGCTGACCTGGGACTACTTGGCTTTCGGCTACGTCGATGAATGGGCCGGGAATCCCCCCGCCACCGTTAGCTATCCCTCCCCGACGATCGCCAGTATGTACGTCCAGGCGATCAGCGCATATGCGCCGCACCCCAATTGCGCCAAACTATGGATGGAGATCCTCCATTCGGATGAGGGCCAGTTGGCCTGGATGAAGGGCTACGCACACGGCGTGCAGCAGGCAGACCTGGAAGCCCGCGGCGTCATTCCTGCGGACTTGGCCGCAAAACTGCCTGCCTCCAGCGCCTTCGCCGCTGCGGTTGCTCCCAACCCCGATCAACTTTCGGTGGCCAAGGATCTCATCACGAAGGGCTGGATGACGACCGTTGGTGTTGCGGTTCCGACAGTGACACCAGCGGCGACTCCGTGACATGACAACGACTGTCTCTGGAAATGTGGAAAGGGGCGCGCCTCAGGCGCGCCCCACCTCCCCTAAGTTTTCCTGGGCATGGCTGGGGGTAATGCCCTTCTTCCTATTCACCTTCTTGTTCCTTCTCTACCCGGCCTCGATCCTCGGTGTGCGGAGTTTCCAGGATTCGCAGACGCACGCACTCACGTTCAAGTACGTGGCGCAACTCCTGCGGGATCCTTACCTCCTGGGCTCCTACTGGATCAGCATCAAGATCAGCGTCATCACCGCGCTAGGGGGTGGTCTGTTCGGTTTCCTGCTGGCCTTCTCGGCGATTCGCGGGGGGTTGCCGAGGTTCATGCGCTCGAGCCTGATGACCTTCTGCGGCGTAGCGTCCAACTTCGCTGGCGTTCCGCTGGCCTTCGCCTTCATTGCCTTGCTGAGTCCCTCGGGCGTGCTGACGGGCTGGTTGTCGAGTCTCGGGTTCAATCCCTACTTCCATGGCTTCACGCTGTACACGTTCACGGGCCTATGCATCGTGTACATGTACTTCCAGTTCCCCTTGATGGTCTTGATCATCGCGCCCGCGATTGATGGCTTGCGGCGCGAATGGATTGAGGCGGCAGAGAATCTGGGCGCCAGCTCCTTCGAGTACTGGAGGTACGTGGCCCTCCCGATCCTGTTGCCCGCCATGCTGGGCGCCATGATCCTGCTGTTTGGGAACGCCTTTGGCGCTTTTGCCACAGCCCAGGCATTGACCGGCGGCCAGATCAATCTCGTGACGATTGTGATTGGATCGCAACTTCGCGGCGACATCCTCGCCGATCCTGGCCTAGGATATGCCTTGGCACTGGGTATGGTGGTTGTGATGGCGTTTGCCATCGTGGCACGGACGATTCTGCAGCGACGGACCGAGAGGTGGTTGCGATGAGGCGCGGCGGGCAGGTCTGGGCTTGGTTCTGGATGATCCTTGGAATTCTCTACTTCTTCTTGCCCCTGCTTGCGACGTTTCTGTTCTCGTTGCACGCCAAGAAGGGCGTCTTGAGCCTTCTTGCCTACCAGAATGTCTTTCGCGACCGGGCCTTTGTATACAACTTCTCGGCATCCACCCTTTGGGCGGTTCTCACGATCATTGCCGGGGTGCTAGTTTTCGTGCCCACGGCCTACATCATACGCTTGAGGTTGCCACAATTTCGCGCCCCGGTCGAGTTCATCACCCTGTTACCGTTCGTGACCCCTGCCATTGTCTACGTCTTCTCCTTGGTGCGCACCTTCAGTAGGCCGCCGCTTCTCATTGTTGACAGTCCGGGCTTGCTGATCGCGGCGTATACAATCCTATGCATGCCGTACATGTACAGCGCGGTGGATACAGGATTGCGCGCAATTGACGTGCGGACGCTCACCGAGGCGGCCCAAAGCTTGGGGGGCGGCTGGGGCGTAATCCTGTTCCGCATCATCCTGCCCAATATCCGGGTAGCGATCCTGAGCGGCATGTTCTTGAGCTTTGCGATCGTGATGGGCGAGATGATTCTCGCCCAGTATCTGGTCAAGCCGGCCTTCGCCCCCTACATGGCCTACCTCATGCAGCAGAAGGCATATGAGCCTGCCGCCCTTGCCGTCATCAGTTTTGCGCTGACGTGGGCGTCCATGGGCATCATCCAGTTCCTGGGTCGTGGTGTGCCTGGGCAGGCACAAGTTGGGGGCGGGCACTAACGAGACGAGGAATAGAATGGCCTACCTGGTATTGCAGAATCTGCGTAAGGCCTACGGCCAAGCGTTGGCAGTTGATGACTTCGCGCTGGAGGTGGAGAAGGGTGAGTTCGTCTCTTTGCTCGGCCCCAGCGGGTGCGGCAAGACGACCACGCTGCGCATGGTAGCTGGCTTTGAAGTCCCCGATCACGGACGCATCCTGCTTGACGGCAAAGACATTACCGATGTGTCTCCTAACCAGCGCCATCTGGGGATGGTGTTCCAGGCCTATGCCCTCTTCCCCAACATGACCGTGGCCGACAACGTCGGCTTCGGGCTCAAGGTCGCCAAGCGCCCCAAAGCTGAGACCACAAAGCGCGTCGAGGAGATGCTGGGTCTCATCAAAATGCCCAAGCTCGGCGACCGCTACCCCTACCAGCTCTCGGGCGGCCAGCAGCAGCGTGTGGCCTTGGCCCGCGCGCTGGCGATTAGCCCGCAGGTGCTGCTCCTCGACGAACCGCTCTCAGCGCTGGATGCCAAGATCCGCGTGGAACTGCGTGTGGAGATCCGCCGCATTCAGCAGGATCTCAAGATTACAACTCTCTATGTTACCCATGACCAAGAAGAAGCACTTTCGCTATCGGATCGCGTGGTGGTGATGAACGCCGGGCGCATGGAGCAGGTGGGGGTGCCGTCCGAGATCTACAATTTCCCGTCCACCGCGTTTGTCGCCAGTTTCGTCGGCACGCTCAATCAATTGCGCTGCAAGGTGGTGGACGTGGGCCAGGGCAAGCTGTCGTACGACGGCCAAGTATTCGAAACGCGGGCGCCTGTGCGCGGCGCTCAGGGCGATACGGTCACCGTGATGCTCCGCCCCGAGCAAATGCACATTGGCTCGCAGGCGGACGAGAACCATTTGACCGGGAAAGTGGAGATGGTGACCTTTCTTGGCTCGATCGTTCGTGTGCGCGTTGCCCTGGGCCAGGCCACAGTTGTGTTGGATATACTCAACAAGCGCAGCCTCGAACTGCCCCGCGTGGGCCAACCCATCACCGTTTCCTTCCCGCCCCATGCCTGTTGGGTCATGGCGGAGGCCTGATCGCGCTGGCTGTCCCGTTCGCCGCCGGCCGGCTCGGCGGGTTCTTCGGCAACGCACGGCCAGGGAAGCGCAGGATACGCTTCTCCTCGCACCTATCGGTATGGCTGCTTTCACGGGCCGCGCGGGCCTCTGGAGGAGGATATCTTGACCCGCATCTACTTCGCGACCGATGTCCATGGGTCGGAAATCTGCTGGAAGAAGTTCATCAGTGCCGGCAAGTTCTACGAGGCCAATATCCTCATCCTGGGCGGCGACATGACCGGCAAGGCCATCATCCCAATCGTGGCCCAGGGCAACGAGAAGTGGAAGGTGACTCTGCTCGACCAGGAGTCGATCCTCGAGGGGCGGGCCGCCGTCGACAAGATGGTGCAGACCATTCAGAACCGGGGCTATTACCCCTACGTGACCACGCCGGACGAGGTGGCGCACATCAGCGCGACCCCCGGCCGCTCGGACGAGATCTTCCTCGAGGAGGCGCTCAAGGTAGTGCAGCGCTGGCTGGAATACGCGGACTCCAAACTGGCCGGCACCGGCATGCGCTGCTACGTCTGCCCGGGCAACGATGACATGATGGAGATCGACCCCGTCCTTCGCGGCTCGAAGGTTGTCGAGATTGTGGAAGGCAGAGTCATTCACCTGGACGAGTATCACGAGATGATCTCCACCGGCTGGTCAAACCCCACCCCCTGGAACACCCACCGCGAGGAAAGCGAAGCAGCCCTCAAGGTGCGCATCGAGCCGATGATCGCCGAGCTGAGCGACGTCCCCAACGCGGTATTCAACCTGCACGCACCGCCCTACGGCAGCGGGCTGGATGAGGCTCCCGAGCTCACCAAGGACATGCGCCCGGCCTACGGCGGGCGCTCGATCGTACCTGTCGGCAGCAAGACGGTGTTAGAGCTTATTGAGAAGCACAAGCCCCTGCTGGGGCTGTTCGGGCACATTCATGAAGGCAAGGGCACGCGCAAGTTTGGCCGCACGCTGTGCATCAACCCGGGCAGTATGTACGAGCAGGGCATGCTGGTTGGGGCGGTGGTGGACCTCAAGCCCAAGGCGGTTGGCAATTACCTGATGGCCACGGGCTGATCGGTCCAGGGACCCTGGGCCCGGCAGACGCAGCGACCGGGGAAAGGAGGCGGTTCTCAGTATCTGAGCCAACGAGATTTTGTGCGATCAGGGGTTGGTCGTCGCGATTAATAGCACGAGCAACTGTCGACGCAGACCGGCACACCCGGCGGCTCGCGCCGGCAAGTCCTGTAGAGGAGAATCGCAATGTCCGAAGCCACCCTGTTTGTGCGCAAGGCATCCGGCCTGGTGCGGGCCTGGTCGGTGTTCGATGCCTTTGTCTACGCCACGTTCTCCATTAACCTCATTACCCTCGGTTTGTTCATCTTCTCCTATTGCTGGTACTTCGGCGGCAACCTGGCCACGGCCATCGTCATGGGTGCCATCTTCACCGTTTTCGAGGTGGTCGTATACGCCAGCCTGATCTCGATCATGCCGCGTGCCGGCGGCGATTACGTCTGGCAGAGCCGTATTCTCGGACGCGGCCTAGGCTTCGTCCTCACCGTCACCGGATGGTGGTTCATCCTGTGGCTGTGGGTGCCGCTCTACGGCCAGATACTGACCTACGAGTTCTTCACGCCGATCCTCGGCATCCTCGGCCTGAAGGACGCCGCGCTGTGGTTCACGAACGACAAGATTGGCCTGCTGGTGGGCATGCTCAGCGTGTGCGCCCTGGTGTTCGTGTACATTGGGGTCGGCATGAAGTGGTATGCGCGCATCCAGAAGTTCTGCTTCTGGGGCGGCGTGGTCGGGCTGCTGGCGGTCTTCGGCCTGCTGCTCTTCGGCAACAACGCCGGATTCATTGCCGCCTTCAACGCGGCTGCCCCCAAGTTCGGCGCGGCGCCGGGCGATACCTACAGCGCCATTCTCGCGGCGGGCGATGTGGCGGGCACCATTCCGGGCTCGCTGTGGCCGCTCGCGATCGGGGCGAGTATTGCTCTTGTGCCCATGCTCACCTTCTTTAACCTGTGGCCGAACTGGGGCTCCACCCTGTACGGTGAAGTGCGCGGCGCCTCCGACTACAAGCGCAACTTCTGGGGCATGACCTCGGCCATCATCGTCACCACCGTGCTGGGCGTGATCTTCGCCCTGCTCATCGGCAAGACGCTGGGCTGGGACTTCTACCAGAAGGCCAACGGGGCCTTCTGGAGCAACATCTTCTACGGCACCTCTACGCCGCTGCCGATCTGGCCCTACCCGGCGCTGTTCGCGGCCTTCATGGTCAAGAGTCCGGCCATCCAGTTCATCATCGTGCTGCTGATGAGCCTGTGGTGGTTCGGCTGGTCGGGCACGGTGTTCCTCAGCTCCACCCGTGTCATCTTCGCCGCGGCCTTCGATCGCATGCTGCCCGAGTGGGCCTCCAAGGTCGATGAGCGCACCAAGACCCCGGTCAACGCGCTGCTCCTGATGGTCGTCCCCTCGGTGATCATCTCGATCATGTACGCCTTCAACTGGCTCAGCTTCCGCACCCTGGTGCTGGATGCCACGGTGGTTATCGCGATTACCTTCTGGGGCTCCACTCTCGCGGCCACCATCCTGCCCTGGCGCCAGAAGGCGATGTTTGATGGTTCGCCGATCGCCAAGAACCGGGTATCGGGCTGGCTGAGTTGGCTGGTCATGCTGGCCTACCTGGTGGGCGCGGCGTATCTGATCTTCACCTCCTTCAAGTACGCCTGGGCAATCATCGGCGGCATGGGAGCCGTCGGCGCCAACTGGCTCACCTGGGCCATCGTGATCTTGCTCGGGGTGCTGACGGTGATCAACGCGGCGGTCCTGGTGTGGGTTCTGTACTACGTCGGCAAGCGCATCGTCGTGGGCGAGAAGATGCCGCTGGTGACTCTGTCAGGGCTGATCTTCTTGTTCTTCCTCGACTGGTTGCTGGTCGTGTGGTTCTGGGATCCCACCACCGCGGATGGCGTAGCAAGCTATGGCATCGGCTGGTCGAACGTGACCTCGATGGCGTTCATGGTGCTGAACTACCTGCTGGCGGCGGCGATATACTTCGGCTTCAACGCCTACCGCAAGCGCCAGGGCGTCAACGTCGATATGCTGTTCAAGGAAATCCCGGTCGAGTAAGACGAGCGCATAGAGTCATCCGACCCTCGGCGGGCACCCGCCCGCCGAGGGCTGCGCTCGGTAAGCGATAACCACGGCCCAGGGTGGGCCGTGGCACACTTCCGGGGAGGGAAGGGCGGACAGGCTCAGGCGAGCTGACCGCCCTTCGTTTGTGACTCCCGGGCGTCGCCAGGCTGCGCGATGAACCAGTACAATGCGTGCGGCGCGAGGCTCAACAGGCGGCACTGAATAGAACCCGGATTGGGAGAAGTCTTGATGGCCAAAGTTGTGCTGGTGGTGAGCGATGGTTTACGCGACGATACCGCGCGCGAACAGATGGGCTATCTGTGGCACCTGGTGGAAACCCGCCAGGCGACGCGCTACACGGTGATCGCCGAGCTGCCCACGATGTCGCGGCCGCTGTATGAAACGATCTGCACCGGTACCCCGGTCAGCACGCACGGCGTCACGAGCAACCTGGTGGTGCGGCGCTCGACCATGCCCAACCTGTTTGGCCAGGCGGTGAAGCACAAGCGCACAACCGCTGCGGCTGCCTACTACTGGTTTTCCGAGTTGTATATCCGTGCCCCGTACGACTTCATCGCCGACCGCGAGACAGACGACCCGCAGCAGATCATCCAGCACGGGCGCTTCTACTTCGACGACCCGACTCCCGACCGCGAGGTGTTTGCGATGGGCGCCCACCTCATCCGCCGCTTTGTGCCGGATTTCGTCTTGATACACCCCATGGGCATGGACCACATGGGTGAGACGCACGGCTCGGATTCGCCCGAGTACCGCAACAATGCCATCTTCCAGGATGTCATCCTGGCGACGCTCATCCCGCAGTGGAGGCAGGCCGGCTATACAGTGCTGGTCACCGCCGACCACGGCATCACAAATGACCGCATGCACGGCGGCATCCTGCCCGGCAACCGCAACGTCCCTCTGTATATTCTCGCGTCGCAGGGAAAGGGCAGCGGGGCGATCGCCGCGCCGGCCGCCCAATTGCAGCTTGCGCCCACGGTGTGCAAACTGCTCGGCGTGCCTATTCCCGCAACCATGAAGAGCCCGGCCCTGCGTCTGTAGGCCGGCCTTCACATCTTCGCCCGCCGGACGCAGCGGCGGGAGCCCCGAGGACATTCACGCATGACAACGACCTACGCAACCTTTCTGACTAGCGATGATCTGCGCCAGGTGCACGAGGCCTCGCTGGAGATTCTCGAACGCGTGGGTATGCTGGTGCGCAACGAGAAAGCGCACGCCCTCTTCGCGCGCCACGGGTGTCTGACCCAGGCAGGCAGCCCGCTGGTGAAATTTCCGCGCAGGGTGATCGAGGAATTCCGCGCGAGTATGCCGCCCACCTTCACTTTCCACGCGCGCGATCCGCGCTTCGACCGCACCCTGCCGAAGGATGCGCCAGTGATCATCACCGGCAGTTCGGCGCCGAACCTGATCGACCCGGTCACCGGCAAGGAGCGGCGCGCGACCTCGGAGGACATTGCCCGCATTGCGCGGCTGGTCAACGAGCTGCCGGGCTACGACGTGTTCTCGATTTCGACCATGGCGGAAGATGCAGCGCCGGGTTACTACAGCCTGGCGCGCCTGATGCCCACGCTGAAGAACTGCCTCAAGCCCCTACGCATCAGTTCGCTGGATGAAGAAGATGCCGGCCGCACGCTGCGCCTGGGCGCTCTGGTCGCCGGCAGCGAGGCGGCTTACCGCAACCATCCTTTCATCACGCATCACACCTGCCCGGTCGTTTCGCCACTCACCTTCGACGTGGATTCGACCGAGATGCTGCTCTACTACGTCGAGCGCGGTTACCCGTATTACGGTTCGATCGTACCCAACGCCGGGTTGACCTCGCCCATGTCGCTGCCGGCCACCCTGGCCCAGGGCAACGCGGAATTCCTGGCCTACGCCGCGCTGACCGAGATGGTGAAGCCCGGCAGCCCGCTTATCTACAGCACGCTGCCGACCGTGGCCGATATGCGCACGGGTGCCTATGCCCCAGGCGGCATTGAGTGTGCCATGCTGCACATGGGATTCGCCCAGATGGCCCGCTTCTACAATGTGCCGTGCGGCGGCTACATCGGGTTGACCAACTCGAAGATCAACGATGCCCAGGCGGGTTACGAGACTGGCATGTCGGTCGTCGCCGGGCTGATGGGCGGCGTGGGCATGTTCAACATGTCGGGGCTCCTGGATTCGCTGCTGGCCTTCGACTTCGCCAAGGCCGTCATCGACGATGAGATTGCCATGATGCTGCGGCGCCTCGGGCGCGGGTTCGAGTTCGCGCCCGCGGAAATGGCGCTGGACGTGCTTGCCGAAGTGGGCCCAGGGGGCACCTTCATGTTCCACGAGCACACCGTGGAGCACATGCGCAGCGCGAACTACGTCCCGATGCTGGCGGACCGCGACCCGCGCGAAAGGTGGGCCGAGCAAGGCGGGCTCGATACCCAGGCGCGTGCTATGCAGCGGGTTCGCCAGATTCTCACCCGCGAGTACGACTCCTGTCTGGCGCCAGAAATCGAGGCGCGCATCCGCGCCGAATTCAAAGACATGGTGCGCGGCGATTGCCTGCCGCCGGCCGAGTGGGCAAAGTAGCCGCACGGCTGCCACTGCACGCATCGATCGCCGGGCCGTCCTGGGCCGGCCCGGTTAGCCACTGAGGGAGTTCCGCCAGCGTGTCGCCACTCAGCCTGGCCCTGCTGCTGCTTTCAGCCTGCGTGCATGTGGTGGCGCACGTGGCGCTCAAACGCGGCCGCGACCGCACTGCGCTCATGTGGTGGTTCATGGCCTGGGGCACGCTGCTGTATCTGCCGGTCGTGTTTCTGGTGCGCCGTCCACTGCTGCCCGATACCTGGATGTGGATCGCCCTGAGCTCTGTCTTCGAAGCCGGCTACTTTTGGGCCATCGCCCAGGCCTACCGCGGCGGCGATCTGTCAACGGTCTATCCACTGGCGCGAGGCGTGGCGCCGATGTTCTTGCTCATTTGGTCGGGGCTGGTGTTGCGCGAACGACTGACGGTGTGGGGGATCGCCGGTGTGGCCCTGATCGCCGTTGGACTGTACCTGGCGAATCTTTCACACCTCGGGGACTGGAGCGAACCCTGGCGGGCGTTGCGCCGGTCCGCGCCGCGCTGGGCGCTGGCCGCCGGATTCTTCACCTCGCTCTACACCGCAGTCGATAAGGTGGGCATCCGCGGCGTTGACCCGCTTCTCTACACGTACCTGGCTCTCGCGACCACCACGCTGTGGCTCACGCCGCTGACCCTTCTGCGCGTGGGCTGGCAGGGATTGAGACGCGAACTGAGCGTTTCGCGCTGGGCGGCGCCCTTGGCCGGCCTCACCACCCTGGCCGCCTACGCGCTCGTGCTGTACGCCATGCAGTTGGGCACGCCCGCCGGCTATGCGGGCGCGGTGCGCGAGGTGAGCGTCGTCCTCGGGGCGGGCATCGGGGTGTGGGTTTTTCGCGAGAGGGGCGGTCCGGTGCGCGTTGTGGGCGCGGCGCTGGTGGCGGCCGGGGTGGTGGTCATCGGGCTGCTCGGGTAGGCGGCGTGGGGTGAGCGGCGCGATGCGCCGGGCACAAGATCGACCGGCCCCAAACGAAACCAGCAGGCCTCGGCCTGCTGGTTTTTGATTCGCGTGCCGCGCGAGTTTACGCGCCGTAGAACTCGCGCGCCGCCTTGACCATCATGTCGTTCTCTTCCTTGCTGCCGATGGTCAGGCGCCACCAGCCGTCGCGCCCGTACATGTCTTCCTGCCCGCGCAGGATGATGCCCTTCTTCAGAGCGAAGTCGATCAGGTCCTTGCCCTTCTTGCCGCTGTCGGTGCCGTCGAAGAGCATGTAGTTGCCGTAGGAGTGGAAGACCCGCAGGCCCTTGATCGTGCCCAACTGCTCCTCGAACATCTCGATCGACATGTTGTTGTGCTCGACGCGCGTCTTCAGTCCATCGGTATCTTCGAAGGCCGCCAGCGCCGCCCACATCGGGATGGTCCCCACATTCCACGGGATGAGAGCGGCCGCCAACTGGTCGATGACCGGTTTGGCCGCCAGGCAGTAGCCGAAGCGCAGGCCGGCCAGGCCGTAGGCCTTGGAGAGCGTGCGCGTGATGATGACGTTCTCGTACTTCTTGGTTAGCGCCACCTGCGACTTGCCCAGGCCGGCGAACTCGACGTAGGCCTCGTCCACGATGAAGGGCAGGCCCTTCTCCGCGATCGTGACAAACGCATCGGCCTCCATGAAGTTGCCGGTGGGGTTGTTCGGGTTGGCGATGACGATGGCCTTGGTCTTGGGCGTGATGGCGCCCAGCACGGCCTGCGGATCGAAACGCAGCTCGCCCTCTTTGTAGACCATGGGCACCGACACCAGCTTGCCGCCCACCACTAGGCAGCGCAGTTTGTAGATACCGAAGCAGGGTGTGTGCTGGATTAGCTCGTCGCCCGGACCGATCAGGCTGCGCCAGATCATGTCGTAGATCTCGCTCGAGCCGTTGCCCAGCATCACATTCTCGGGTCCGGCCAGGCCGTTGATCTCGGCGATCTTGGCGCGCACCATCAGCCCCTGATCCGGGTAGCGGTTGGCCATGCGCCCGTATTTCTGGATGGCCGCCTCCACCTTGGCGGAGGGCGGCAGAGGATTCTCGTTCGACATCATGCGTTTGAGGGCGGGCTTCTGCCAGGCCAGCTCGATGTGCGAGGAGATGTACATCTCCTGACCTTTCATCCACGGGACGTAGAACTCTTCCATCTTCTTCATGAGGCAACTCCTTGGGTGGGGTGAGCGCGCGAGGCGCCTTTGAGCCTGAGCTGGGACCGGTGCCTCAGGTGCGGGCCGCCGGCGCCAGCAATTCCCGTCGATACTGACCGGCTTCGACTTTGAACACGTAGCGATCGCCACGATAGTACGACTGCAAAACCTCCAGGCATTGGTTTTGTGAGGTATAGGCCAGGCTCTCCAGGAACATGCAGGGCACCTCCTGGCTGATGCCGAGCTTGAGAGCCACCTGTTTGGTGGGGCGAACGGCGCGCAGGGTCTGCGTCGAGTGGTGAAGGTCCGCTCCGAATTCGTTGACCAGCAGTTGATAGAGCGAGCCGCGCAGGTCCATCTCCAGCAGGCGTCCGAAATCGCGGAAGCTGTAATGTGAACGCTCGAGAACCAACGGCACCTTCTCGGCAATGCGCAGCCGCTCGATGCGCACCACCCAGTCGCCCGGCCCGAGCGCCATGCGCGCCGCCACCTCCCCCGGCGCTTTGACCTTCTCCTTCGACAGGATCGTGTCTTCGATCTCAACGGCATGGCGCTGGAAGTCATCGACGAAGCTGGTCATGCGCCCGAGCTGGTGCGTGGGCAAAAGCGCCGTGCCGCGCACCACGAAATTGCCGATGCCCTTGCGCTTCTCGACCAGCCCGCTTTGCACGAGGAGTGCAATCGCCTGGCGCACGGTGTTGCGGTTGAGCCGGAACTGCCGCGCCAGCTGGCTTTCGGAGGGCAGTTTGGCCCCCACGGCAAACTGGCGCTCAACGATCTTGGCCTCGGCCCAATTGGCGAGCTGCAGGTAGATCGGCAGCGGGCTGGAGCGATCGAAGGGGTCGGGCGGCTCTGTATACATGTGTATACAATTGTACAGCAGCGCGGGGAGTTGTCAAACTGCGCAGGCTGGGCGGCGGGCGGCGGGCGACTTGGGAGAGGGCATAGCATGCCTGACGCATGGCCGCGAGCGTGCGGCAGGCGCTCGAAACTCGCCCACGGACGACGCTGCAAGTGTGGCTTCGACAGCGTGGGCGAGGCGCGCCAAGAGAGGATCCGAGAGTCCTCGGGGCGCCGCTCCTCGGAATGACGGAGTCACTGTTCGGGCACGGCATGCCGTGCCCGCGACGGAGATCTGACTGTCATTGCGAGCCCCGCCGTGCGGGGCGTGGCAATCTTGATGCATCCGTGAGGCTGCGCCGCTCGTGAGGCGCAAGCCTCTCCAGGATTGCTTCGTCGCAACGCCCCGCTCCACGGGGCTGTGCTCCTCGCAATGACAGAAGCAGCCAGCCGCGTGCGCAAGTGGACTGAGCCCAGGCGCTGTGGTATCCTCGGCCCACTCCGCCAGGCCGTTTGAAAGGGGGGCCTGTTCGAACGGCACGCCAAGCCGGCAGCGGCGCGGCACGAACGCCAACCGAGGGCTCCGGACGACCGCCTGTTGTCTGGGGCTCTCTTTCGTTGCCCGGCGGGAACCCCGAAACCCATCCGCGAGGATCGGCATGCTGACGTTGGTCGAGAAGATTCTCTTCATCGCGGCGGCTGCGCTCTCGGCCGGCCTGACCCTGCGTTCGGCCGAACGTATCCGCCGGGTCATCCGGCGCGGCAGCGGTCGCTTCTCGCTGCGCGGCGTTGTTGGCCGTCTCATCCCCACCTTCGTCAACACGATCTTCCAACGCATCACCTTCAAGACGCGCTTGGCGCCGAGCGTGGCCCACATTCTTGTGGTGTGGGGTTTCACTTACTACCTGCTGGTCAATGTCGGGGATGTGCTGCAAGGCCTGCTGCCGGGGTTCGTCTTCCTGGGGCGGGGATGGGCGGGCGATGCCTATCGCCTGGGTGCGGACCTGTTGAGCGTAGCCATCCTGATCGGGGTGGGTTCGCTGCTCGTTCGCCGGCTGCTTTTTGGCCGGCGGATCTTCAGCTTCCTCGAATCGACGCCGGTTGAGGCACGGGTTCGTCCGGGCATCTTGCGCGATTCGATGATTGTGGCGGGTTTTATCCTGCTGCACGTCGGCTGGCGCTTCTTGGGCGAGACCTTCTTCCTCGCGCGCGAGGGGCGGGACGCCTGGCAACCGCTGGCCAGCCGGGTGGGCCGCCTGTGGTCGGGGGCCTCACCGGCCAGCCTGGAGCTGATGATCCATGTTTCGTTCTGGCTGGCGGTCGGCCTGATCCTCGTCTTCCTACCCTATTTTGCGCGCAGCAAACACATCCACATCTTCTTCGCGCCGCTCAACTTCCTGCTCAAACCGGTGGCCGTCACGCGGGTGGGCGGCGAGGCCGCTGAAGGCGGGCAAATAACGGCGCTGCTCTCCGCGATCGATTTTGAAGACGAGAGCCTGACCCAGTACGGCGCGCAGCGCGTCGAAGATCTGCCCTGGCCGCAGGTGATGGACGCCTACGCCTGCATCATGTGCAACCGCTGCCAGGACGTATGCCCGGCCCATCTCACGGGCAAGGCGCTCTCCCCCTCGGCTCTGGAAATCAACAAGCGCTACTTCATCAACCAGAACGCGGCCGCATTGGCCGCAGGCAAAGAGAGCCGCAAGACGCTGCTCGAGTTCGCCGTCTCGGAGGAGGCGCTGTGGGCCTGCACCACCTGCAACGCCTGCGTTGAGATCTGCCCGGTGGGCAACCAGCCGATGTTGGACCTTTTGGAGATGCGCCGCCATCAGGTGCTGATGGAGAATGCCTTCCCCGAGCAACTGCAAGTCGCCTTCCGCGGAATGGAGCGCCAAGGCAACCCGTGGGGTCTTGCGCCGGAGCACCGCCTGGATTGGGGACGGGACCTGGACCTGCCGACGGTGGCGACTCATCCGGAAGCGGAGATCCTGTGGTGGGTGGGCTGTGCGCCGGCCACCGACGCGCGGGCGCAGAAGACGGCGCGCGATTTCGTGCGCATCCTGCGTGCGGCGGGCGTGGACTTTGCGGTACTGGGCGAGCGCGAGCGCTGTACCGGCGACTCGGCACGCCGCGCCGGCAACGAGTACCTCTTCTCGCAACTCGCCCAAGCGAACGCGCAAACGCTGAACGCGGTGCAGCCGCGGCGCATTGTGACCACGTGCCCCCACTGCCTGAACACATTGGCCAACGAGTACCCGGCTTTCGGCGCGAACTACGAAGTGATCCACCACACTCAACTGATCAACGAACTGGTGGGGGCAGGGCGCCTCACGCTGGCGCCCCAGGCGATGGAGGCCGTCGCCTTCCACGATCCGTGCTACCTGGGGCGGCACAACGGGCTGTTCGAGGCGCCGCGCAGCGCGCTGCGCCAGGCGGGCGCGGAGCTGCACGAGTTGCCCCGTTCGCGGACCAACTCGTTTTGCTGCGGCGCGGGCGGGGCACAAATGTGGAAAGAAGAGGAGCACGGCGCCGAACGAGTGAACAACACGCGTTACGCCGAGGTGCGTGCCTCGGGTGCAAAGACTCTCGCCGTGGGCTGCCCGTTCTGCATGGTAATGCTCTCCGATGCCGCGCGCGCCGCGGGAGACCCGGTGCCGGTGCGGGAGGTGGCCGAGGTGGTGGCGGCGGCAATCCGCGAGTAACGTCTGGCTGTGTTCGCTGCACGCCTGACGCGCCGACCCGCCTTGGGTTGGCGCGAAACGTTTGGCCAATTGTGGCAAGAATGAACAGCGTGAGCAGCCTGCATGAACCGCAAAGATTGCGGGGGCACGTCATGGCGTGTCCCACCAAGACCCCGTTGCCAAAGCGAGAAGGGCGCAGCGGGGCGGGGCAATCGGATCGGTTTCGTGAGGCAGCCGAACGGCGCGACGTTTCCCAAGAGAAGGTGGCACCGCCGTCCCATCAAAGCCACAAAAAGCGAGTCGATCGCTGCCGCATGCGCAAGGCGTGTCGAAGCCAGAAGTCACGCAATCCATCGCCGCTCGACCTCTCAAGAAAATGGGAAAAAGGGCGCTGGTGCGCATGATATAATCCGCCCAATCCTCTCCAATTCCGGAGATGACTAGGACGCGGGCTACGGGACTTGGGGCGCTGAACGCGGCACTCACTATCACCAACCTTGGCGTGGGCGGCTAGCTCTTCGCCGCCCCGATCATCTCCCAGCCGCAATCTGCTATCCTTGGCGTGGGCGCCATTCAGAAGCGGGTGGTCGTGGCGGGCGATGCGATCGCCATCCGGCCGATGGTCTATCTCTCGCTGACCTTCGACCACCGCCTGCTCGACGGCGCCAGTGCGGATGCATTCCTCGCGACGATTGTTGCAACACTCGAGAAGGGCGCCTTCTAGCCGCGTATAGTATGTCCGTCGCAGAAGCCATCGCAACGCTGCGCGGTGAACCCCGCTTCGCGCGTAACATCGTCGTCTGGCAGCTCCTGCCCGAACGGCCGGCGCGCTACGCTGCATTCCCGCAGGGCCTGGCCGCGCCGCTGGTTGAGGCGTTGCACGATCGCGGGCTGGCTTCGCTCTACAGCCATCAGGTGCAGGCGTTCGAGGCCACCCGGCGCGGAGAGCATGTAGCCATCGTCACTGGCACCGCCTCCGGCAAGACGCTCGCCTACAACTTGCCGGTGCTGCAAGCGCTGCTGGAAGACGACTCGGCTCGCGCTCTGTATCTCTTCCCCACCAAGGCCCTCGGACAAGATCAGGCGCACGAGCTCGGGCGATGGGCTCGTGCACTGCGCGGCGCACTCCCCGCGCAGGTGAGCGACCTGGGCGTGCGGCTGTATGACGGCGATACGCCGCAGACCGAGCGGGCGCGAGTGCGCGGCGAAGTACGATTGCTGCTCTCCAACCCCGACATGCTGCACACCGGCATCCTGCCGCACCACACGCGCTGGGCGGATTACCTCTCCAACCTGCGCTATGTCATCCTGGATGAACTGCACACCTACAGCGGCGTGTTTGGCTCGCACATGGCGAACGTGCTGCGCCGCCTGCGGCGCATCTGCGCGTTCTACGGCGCGCAACCGCAATTCCTGTGTGCCTCGGCGACGATCGCCAACCCACGCGAACTGGCCGAAACGCTGCTCGAGGCACCCGTGACGCTGATTGAGGAGGATGGCTCGCCGCGTGCGGCGCGCCACTTTGCCGTGTACAACCCGCCGCTGGTTGATGAGGCGCTCGGGCTGCGCCGCTCGTACGTGCTTGAGAGCCAGGCCGTCGCCGCCATGCTCTTGCGCAGCCAGGTGCAGACCGTGCTCTTCGCGCGCACGCGACGCACGGTGGAACTTCTGCTCGGCTACCTGCGCGAGCAAGCCCAGGCGGATGGAATTGACCCGCAGCTGGTGAGAGGCTACCGGGCGGGGTATCTTCCGGAGGAGCGGCGGCGCATCGAGGCCGGGCTGCGCTCGGGCGAGGTGCGCGGGGTGGTGGCCACGAATGCGCTCGAGCTGGGCGTGGATATCGGCACCTTGGGCGCGGCGATCCTGGTGGGATACCCGGGGCGCATCGCCTCGCTGTGGCAGCAGGCCGGGCGCGCCGGCCGCCGCGAGGAGCAGGGGTTGGCCGTGCTGGTGGCCTCCCCCTCGCCGCTGGATCAGTTTCTGACCCTCAACCCGCGCTATCTGTTCGACCGTTCGCCGGAGCAGGCGCGCATCAACCCCAACAACCTGGCGATACTGGCCTCCCACCTGCGTTGCGCCGCATTTGAACTGCCCCTGCGCGGCGACGAATCGTTCGGCACCGCACCCATCGCGGAGTTGCTCGAGGCGCTGCATGCCGAAGGGGATCTGCTGCGGTCAGCCGAGGGCGAGTACCAGGCTTCGGGCGAGGCCTATCCGGCAGCTCAGGTGGGTCTGCGTTCAAGCACCAACGACCGCGTGCTCATTCACGAATCTGGCGAGCGTGGCCCGCGCTTGATCGGCGAGGTGGACCGCGCTGCAGCGCCGGTATGGGTGCATGTGGGCGCGGTCTACATGCACGAAGGACGGACCTACATCGTGGAACGTCTCGATTGGGAGCAGGGCGTGGCCGAGGTGCGCCAGGCGAATCTGGACTACTACACCGAGGCATCGGAATCGGTGCAGGTTGAGATTCTGGGCGTGGAGGATGCGGACGAGACGCGTGGTGTGCGTCGCGCCTTCGGGCCCCTGGAGGTGACCGCGCAAGCGGTAGCCTACCGCAAAGTGCGCCGCCACACCCATGAGACGCTCGGGTTCGGGGAAATCAATCTCCCGCCGCGCGAGTTCCGCACAACGGGCTGCTGGGTCTGGCTGGCTCCGCCGTTCGTACAACGGCTGCAAGCAGATCTCGCTGGCCGTCCGGATCTCCTGCGGACATCGTTTGGACCCAACGACTACGGTCCTTCGTGGGAACCGCAGCGCCAGGCGGCGCTCGAGCGAGACGGCCACCGCTGCACGCAATGCGGAGCGAGCGAGCGCCCGGGACGCGCCCACGATGTTCATCATCGCACGCCCTTCCGCGCCTTTGGCTATATCCCGGGGCAGAATGAAAGCCATGCCCAGGCCAATGCGCTTGATAACCTGGTCACGTTGTGCCCGGCCTGCCATCACCGCTTGGAGGCCCAGCAAGGGACGCGCACCGCGCTGGGCGGCTTGGCCTATGCGCTGCACAGCTTGGCGCCGCTCTTCTTGATGTGCGACTCGCGCGACCTGGGCATGGTGGTCGAGATGCGCGCCAAGGAAACGCGCGCTCCGACGATCACCTTCTACGATGAAGTGCCGGAGGGGATTGGCCTGACGGACGCGCTGTACGCGGTGATTCCGGAGTTGCTGGCCAACGCGGTGGATCTCATCGGTGGCTGCGGGTGCAGCGATGGCTGTCCGGCATGTGTCGGTCCGGTGGCGCCGGCCAGCGGCCCGGTGAAAGCGACGGCGCTCTTCCTGGCTCAGGCGATGGTGCGCGAACTGGGCGCCTCGGGGCGATAGGCGAGCGCCCGAGCGGCCAAGCTGTCGCGATGAGGATCCTGCGGCAAGGCGCATCGCGAGGGGCAGGCGTGATGCCTGCCGCCTGCTATCCCGGGGCTTTGATGTCGATCACCTCCCCGCGCGTGAGTTCAACCAGCTGCGCAGGCGTTAGCGCGAATAGGGCTTGCGGCGTACCGCCCGCGGCCCACACCTCCTGGTAGCTCATCAAATCCCGGTCAATAAAGGTGCGCAGCGGCTGGGCATGGGCCAACGGAGGGACGCCCCCGACGGCGAACCCGGTGTGGCGGCGGACGAACTCGGCGCTGGCCATTTGCACCGGTTCGCCGACATGCTCTGCCAGGCGCGTCTCGCTCACGCGGTTGGCGCCGCTGGTTTCGACCAGCACTGCTTGTCCGGTGAGGGCCCCGCGGAACACGAGCGACTTGACGATCTGCCCCAGCTGGCAGCCCACCACCTGGGCCGCCTCGACGGCTGTGCGCGTGCTGGCCGGCAGTTCACGCACCTCGAGCTGCGTGCCCCGGTCGATGAGCGCATCTTGAACACGCTGTGCGGCAGGCGAAAGGCTCATGAGGTGAAAGCAGGCCGAGGTTGCGTCGTTGGGCCGCGCCCTCCTCGCATTGCTGGAGGGGATGCTATCGGGCGCGTACCGCCGGGTGGATCAGCCGCGTTGGCGAGCCTGGCGCGAGAGATAGAACGCCAACCCGCCCGCCGCGACGAGCAGCACCAGGCCGAGGATACCGAGTGAGCTGGATCGCGAGGAGCTGGTACCGCTCGATTGCTGCTGGCTGACCTGAACGGCAAAGGCGACGAAGGCTTTGGCGCCCGGCTCCAGGCGCAGAGGAGTGTTCATACTGGAGGTGGGGTTGTAGCCTTCGGGCGCGGCGGCGGCGATGTTGTAGTCACCCGACGTAAGCAGGGCGAAGCAATACGGTTCGCTCGTGCCGTCGGTTGTATGGCTGCCCACCTGTGTGCCGTCGGCCTGGGCGACGACGATCTGCCCGCCGGCGACCAAGCCCTCGCTTTCTTGGCGCGAGGCATCGCCGTTGATGTCGTCGAAAACCTCCACGCAGATATCGCCGCTGCCGGTGAGGGCGATCGGGGTCGGCGAAGGGGTGGCCGCGAAGGCCAGGGTGGGTAGTGCCGTGGCCGCTTCGCCGAATCCGAGCACCAATTCCCGGCCAACGCTCAGCGGCGCGTCGCGCGAGATGTTGTTGAGCCGCTCGAGTTGATCGAGGGGCACGCCTGAGACGGCCGAGATGCGCCACAATGTGTCGCCCGACTGGATGATGTAAACGATACGGCCATCGGCACCGGGGGTCGGGGTTTGAAAGGCGGTGGGTTGCAGCGCGGGAACCTGGGGCGGCGCGGCCAGGGCCAGGCTGCGCAGCGAGCCCAACACGAGAGGCAGCACCACCCATGCCAGCCTCCGCATGGCGAATTTGGTCTTCTGATGAGTCATGAGCACTCCGCGGCGACATTATAGCCCGTCTCTTGATCCGGCCACGCACGACCGATGCGGGCCAGGCGAGTGCTTGTGGTATAGTCTGCGCGCGAGGTGAGCGATGGGCGCACGCATTCTGGTCGTCGAAGACGAAGAGCGCATTGCCTCCTTCTTGCAGCGCGGCCTGGCCTACGAAGGCTACCGGGTCGACCTGGCCGGAGATGGTCCGACAGGCCTGGGCTTGGCGCGCGAAAACCCTCCCGATTTGGTGGTGCTAGATTGGATGCTCCCAGGCATGGACGGCCTGGAAGTGTGCCGCCGCTTGCGTGCAGGCTCGCAGGTCCCGATTCTGATCCTGACCGCGAAGGACACTGTCGAAGACCGCGTGCACGGGTTGGATGCCGGCGCCGACGATTATGTGGTTAAACCGTTTGCCTTCGCTGAACTCCTGGCGCGCATCCGTGCTCTGCTGCGGCGGACCGGCCCGGGTGAGCCGGAGACGTTGCGCTTTGCGGACCTGGTGTTGGATACCGGCACCCATCGTGCGCGGCGCGGTGAGCGGGTGATCGACCTGACGGCCAAGGAATACGACCTGCTGGAGATCTTCATGCGCCACCCGCGCCAGGTGCTCACGCGCGAGATCATCTACGACCGGGTATGGGGTTACGACTTCGGCGGCGAGAGCAACATCATCGAAGTCTATGTACGCTACCTGCGCCAGAAGATCGAGACAGAGGGGGAGACCAAGCTGCTGCACACGGTGCGCGGTGTGGGCTATGTGCTGCGGGAGGATGAGTAGCCCGCTTCGCCACTTGTGAGGCGGACCTCTTCCGGCAATGTCGCTGCGCGCGCGTCTCACCCTGGCCTACTCGGCGGTTCTGGCCGGCGTGCTGCTCGTCTTCGGCGCCGCGCTGTATCTCATCCTTAGTTTCAGCCTGATCATCCAAATCGACCAGACGCTGGCCCGCTCGGCGGAGGAGATTCTGCGCACGAGCCGGGTGACGACGCAGCGCGATCTGCGCATCCTGACCCTGCCCTCGCTGCAATTCGCCTCCTCCAACGTCTACGTCCAGGTGTGGAATGCCGAGGGGACGCTCGTCGCTGCCTCTTCCAACATGGGCGCCTTCGAGCAGCCGCTGGATGCGCTCTCATTGCGGGAACCCACCCAGCAGTTCCGCGACGTGCGGGTGGGCGAGGTGCACTTGCGGGTGCTGACCGTGCCGGTGGTCCTGGCCTCCGAGCCGAGCGGCTTCCTGCAGTTGGCGGCGCCCATGGCCGTGGTCGATCGTGCCCGCGAGTCGTTGCTGATCTTTCTGGCAGTGGGCGGGGCGCTGGCGCTGCTCATCGCGGCCGGGCTGGGGAGCTGGACGGCGCGACGGGCGCTGCGCCCGCTGGATACCATCACCGAGACCGCACTGCAGATCACGCGCGCCGATGATCTTTCGCGGCGCATCCCGCTCGAAGCACCGCCGGCCAGCGAGGTCGGGCGATTGATCCTGGCCTTCAACGAAACGCTGGAGCGCCTGGAGGCGCTGTTCACCTCGCAACGCCGATTCCTGGCCGATGTCTCGCACGAATTGCGTACGCCGCTCACCGCCATTCGCGGCAACGTGGATCTTATCCGGCGCATGGGGGCGGATTTGGAGTCGCTGGAGGCGATTCAATCGGAGGCGGACCGGCTGATGCGATTGGTGGGGGACCTGTTGCTTCTGGCGCAAGCCGAAACGGGCAACCTGCCGCTGGCGCGTGCACCGGTGGAGGTGGACACGGTGCTCCTGGAAGTCTTCCAGCAAGGACGCGTGCTAGCTCAAGAACGGGTGGAAGTGGTGCTGGGGGACCTCGACCAGGCGCAGGTCATGGGCGACCGCGATCGCCTCAAGCAGCTCTTCCTCAACTTGGTGGCGAATGCCATCCAGTACACGCCGCCGGAGGGTCGGGTGACGCTGGCCATGAAGCTGGTCGGTGAGTGGGTGCACGTCTCGGTGGCCGACACGGGGCCGGGCATCCCGGCGAAGGAACTGCCGCACGTTTTTGAACGTTTCTACCGCGTCGACAAATCCCGCCGGCGCCCCTCGCTTGGCGGAGCCGGGCTTGGCCTGTCGATCGCCTACTGGATAACGCGCAACCATGGCGGGCGAATCGAGGCGGCTTCGGAAATCGGGAAGGGATCAACTTTCTCGGTGTGGCTGCCGCTCGCTTCCGGCAAGTCTGGGAAAGACTAGCCGGCAACTGCGAGGCTTCGTCGACGGGTCAGGGGGCGAGACCCAACGCGGCGGCAGCCTGCGCGCACAGCCGTCTCCCGCCAGCGCGCCGCCATTCCTCCAGACGCGCGCTGTCTTCATGGCCCGCTTGCGTGTCCTCGTAGATACCCGTCCCCCAATAGACGTAGCGCCGGGTTTCTGCAGGCCACAAATCCGCTGCCTGGCCGATGCGCGAGTGCCCGCCGTTGTATCCGGCCAAAGCCAATCCGGGCTGGCCGCCGCCGAGCTCGAGTCCTAAACGCAAGTAGCCCAGACCGCGCGCGGCATTGACCTCCGGGTCGAAGCCATCCTCCCCCGCCGAGAAGTGAAACGGCATAACCTGAAACAAGCCCATGGCGCCCGAGTGCGAGAGCGCCCCCGGATCGCCACACGATTCGATTTGCATGACGGTTGCGACGAGATTCGGGTCGAGTCTGAATCGCGTGGACCACGCAATGATTCTCTCTTGCCAATGGCGCACGGCCGGGTCGAAGAGGGGGGCCAAGGAGGCCGCCTGCGGTGCGGCCTCCTTGGCCGGGAGGTAAGCAGCCGAAGGCTGCGGGGAGAATACCTCGGCCGAGGCGAAGGCCGAGGCGACGAGCCAACCCCCAAGGGCTAGGGCCAGGGCTGCAAGGAGCGGTACGGACAGCACGATCGAGCGTGCCTGTCGAGGATCAAACCGCGTGTGCATTGCAGCCTCGCCCTGGCACTGGAGCCACTAGCCAACGTGACCATTGCTGCGGCGGATGAATGCTGCGCCCGGCGCGAGCGGAACGTTGCCGGCTTGGTGTTCGTCGGCGGAGGCGGGCAGAGGCGCCGTGTGCGGCGCCGGGCGGGCGGCGCGGGGGTAGGCATGCGCCATGGCCGTGAACGGCGCCGGTGTGCGTGCCTGCGAGAACAAGCGTCGGCCGCCCATGGTGAGCGTGCCAATGAGCAGAATGCGGATGAGCCAAACCACGCCGGCCACGAACACAGGGACAAAGCCAAGCACCTGACGGCGAGTGAACAAATCGTGACCCAGGTCGGCCTGTCCCATCAGTGAGAGGGTGACGGCCCACCAGGTGAGAATGGCGTTCATCCCGCCGGCTAGGAACCAGGCCGCCACCAAGTACCAGGTCTCGATGCGCTCGGCCTGCTCGCGTTGAGGCGTGAACAGGCGCGCGATACCGCCAAAGTCGATGCCGGAGAAGGCGAGCGCCAGGACGGTCGCCAGCGAGAGGCGCGCCAGGTGCAGGTCCCCGAGCAGATCGGCCAGCGCGAATTGGGTCGTGCTGAAGTTGAAGATCTCGAATGCGGCCAGCCCGAGGACGATGATCAGCCCGAAGGCTGCGCCCTGCTCGGGCCAGCGCAGGCTGAGGCGGGCAAGCCTGGCCCGGTGAGGCAACGCGGTCGAGAGCGGGCGAGAGGATGTGATAGCGCTCATTTCAGTTCCTCCAAGTGAAATACCGGTTCGGGAATCTGTGTTGCGACTACAGTATAGAACATATGTTCTAATCGTCAAGAGGGCAAGTCCCATGCCGCAGCCGATCGGACATGCGCTTCATATGGGGGAGGTATCGGCGAAAAGGTGTGTATCTGGGGGTGAGGATGCGGCTTGTCGATGACTGCGAGCTCGCCGCGGCTCGCTCATGGCATCGGAACCACACCGGCAGCGTTGACCTTGGGCAGAATTCGTGCGCGTACCGCCCGCAGGCGGGTGTGCTTAGGGCGGGCTAGGCCCTCTCCCAGATCGGATGTTGTCTTACCCGATCAGGAAGACAAGCAAACTACGGACGCTCGATGATCGTGGCCGTGGCCATGCCGTGGCCGATGCACATGGTCTGCAGGCCGTAGCGGCCACCGGCGCGCTCGAGTTCGTGCAGCATTTTGGTCATCAGCACCGCGCCCGTCGCGCCGAGCGGGTGGCCCAGCGCGATTGCGCCGCCGTTTGGGTTGACCCGCGCCGGGTCCGGGCCGATTTCCTTCTGCCAGGCCAGCACGACCGTAGCGAAGGCCTCGTTGATTTCGATGACGTCGATTTGATCCAGGCGCAACCCGGCGCGCGCCAGGATCTTGCGCGTGGCGGGGATGGGCCCGTCGAGCATGAGCACCGGGTCGGACCCAACGACCGCGGTCGACACGATGCGCGCGTGCGGCGTGAGACGGTGAGCGCGCACGGCCTCGGCCGAGGCCAACACCACTGCAGCCGCGCCGTCGCTGATCTGGCTCGAGTTGCCCGCGGTGACCACGCCCTCGGTTTTGAACGCGGGCTTGAGGGCGGCCATCTTGTCGCGGTTGGGCGGCATGCGCACGCCTTCATCCTGAGCGAAGATGCGCGTGACCGGCGCGCCGCCCTCCGGCACGTGGGTCACTTCCACAGGAAGGATCTGGGCCGCAAACCGTCCCTCGCGAATCGCTTGGCCGGCGCGCATGTGACTCTGGTAGCCAAAGTCGTCGATCTCGTCTCGCGTCAGGCCCCACTTCTCAGCGATCATTTCCGCGCTCATGCCCTGATGGATGAGGGGATAGGGGAAGTCGCTCGGCCAGGTAGAGGGCCAATCGGCGCCGATCGGCACGCGGCTCATCACCTCGATGCCGCCCGCGACCACCACCTGCATCTCACCCGAGGCCACGGCCTGTGCTGCGAAGTGGATGGCCTGCTGGCTTGACCCGCACATCCGATTGAGCGAGACCCCGGGAACATGAGCGGGATAGCCGGCCTTGAGCAGCGCCAAGCGGGCAATGTTCGCCCCCTGTTCGCCGATGGGCGAGACGCAGCCGAGGACGACGTCCTCGATCAGACCGGCCTCCAGGCCGGCACGCTGCCGCACGTCGCGCAGCACGGCGGCTGCGAGGTTGATCGGGGTGGTTGTCGAAAGCGCGCCGCCGGGTTTGCCCACACCGACCGCGGTGCGCACGGCGCCGACGATGAAGACCTCATTCATGGGACCCTCCCTGGGTGGTTTGAAATGCGAGGCAATGATGATGGATGAGGACCGCCCGGTATGCCACCGCAATTCGCGCGCGCGGGGTCTTGCTGAAGCGCATCAACGCGACGGTGCAACATGTCAGTCAGTGTAGGCAACAGACAGCGCTCAGCCAGGTCGTGCCGGCGGCCCGTCTATTGGCAGCGTCGCGAGAGGTCGAGGGAGGGCACCGCCGGATGGCTCAACCCGGCTGGCGCTTTTCCATGTTGCGGATCTTTTCGACCTGACGCTGGTTCCACTCGTCCTGACTATAGGGCGTGGAGAACCACGCGTCAAGTATCTCGCGCGCGACGGGTTCAGCGGTTGAGCGCAGGCTGAGGGCCAGCACGTTGGCATGGTTCCAGGTGCGCGCGCCGCGCGCGGTCTCGGCGTCGGCGCACAGGGCGGCCCGGATCCCGGGTACCTTGTTAGCGGCCAGGCTGGCGCCGGTGCCGGTCCAACACATCACCACGGCTTCGTCGGCTGCGCCAGCGGCCACCCGTTCGGCCGCAGCGCGAGTCACATCCGGCCAATCGGCGGTCTGCCCCGCGGCGGGGCCGAGATACTCCACCTGGTGACCGCGGCGCTGGAGCTCGCGCCGCACCACCTCCACCAATGACGTATGCTCGTCAGCACTCACCACGATTCGCATGCCCTTCTCCCGCACCTTCGGCAATTCTATCGCGCCGCTTGGCGGCGCAAGGCGGTGAAAACCTCGCGCGCTAGCCTGGGCCCAGAATAGAGCAGGCCGGGGTACACCTGCACCAATCGCGCGCCCGCCTCCAGTATGCGGCGGGCATCATCGGCGCCCATGATCCCCACCGGCGGCCGGCACCAGGCGCAAAAAGAGAGCCTTTCGGCTCTCGATGGAAGTCGTGCGCATCAATGGGGGCAACGTGATGGGTGGAACTCTGTGTGGCGCAATCGGGGGAAATGGCGTCCGGCCCATAGGGTGATCGGGCGCGATTGTACCCCATTCGGCCGACGCGTCATGGGGCAGTTGGGCGCGGGACCCGGTCCTCGGAGTCGGCCAGTTGGATCTGATTGCGCCCCCGATCCTTGGCGCGGTACAGGGCGCGGTCGGCGACATCCACCAGGGCAAATGCGTCCTTGGCGTCTTCGCCCAGGCCGGCGATACCCTGGCTGACCGTGGGCGAGGGCATCTGCCGGCCCAGCGAGTCGACCGGGCGCAGTTCGGCCAGCGTGCTCTGAATACGATTGGCGACCGACATGGCCTGCGTGCGGCTCGCGTTGATCAGGGCGATGGAGAACTCCTCGCCGCCCCAGCGCCCCAGCAAGTCTCCGTGTTTGATATGGCGGCGGATGGCGTCCACCGTGCTCAGCAAGGCAGCGTCGCCAGCCACGTGACCAAACTGGTCGTTGTACTCCTTGAAGTGATCGATATCCAGCATGACCAGGCTGAGTTCGCCGCGCGTGGCGTGCGCCTGGCCCACCGCGGCCTCGAGTTCGACCACGAAGGCACCGTGGCTGAGCACCTGGGTCAGGCTGTCGCGGCGTGCCTGTTCGCGCAGTGCCTCGTGCTGCCGCGCATTGAGGATGGCATTGGCCAGTTGCTCAACAACGATCTGCAGGACGAATTGATCATCTTCGGAAAAGGCCCCCACCCGAGTGGCTTGCACATCGAGCATGCCCAACAGCGTGCCGGCCGAAAGGATTGGCAAGGTCATCTCAGCGCGGATGCCGGGCAGGCTGTCAACCTCCAGATAGTATTCATCCTCAAGCACATTCTGGGTAAGGTAGGGGCGCTGCGTACTCATCACATGGCTGTTAATGCTCTTGGCGGCCATGGAGACGCGGTCACCCTGGGCGACCTGGCGGCGGCCGAGCGGCCCGGAGCCGCCCACGAAGCGGGCGGTGCGACCCTCATCCTCGATGATCAGAATATGTGCGTGTTCGAACCCCAAGCGCGCCGCCAGAAGATCGCAAACCCGGTTGTAAAGCACCGCCGGATCGAGAATCGAGCTGATCTCGGTCCCCACCTCGCTGACGGTCATCAGCAGCGAGCGTTGGTGCTGCAGGGCGGCGAAGGCAGTGGCGTTTTCGAGCAGCGAGCCGAGCAGCGTGGCCAGAGTCTCGCCGACGGCCTTCTCGAGCGAAGAGGCACGGTGGGCCTCCTCGAACAGGAAGAGCAGAACCCCGTGGAATTGATTGGACAGGCTCAGGCGGAAGATCACCAGCGATTTGACCTCGGGGGGAACCCCTTGGTCGTATAGGTCGCGCCGCTCGATGGCAATGTCATCGAGAGACAGCGGGCCGGGAACCCCGCGTAGCTCCGCCAGCCACGGCGCGGGGAAGAGCACCCCGGAGCTCATGCTTGTCCCGTCCAGCCCATCTTGGGCGGCCAGGCGCAGCCCATCGGATTCGGCGACGAAAACAGCCACCGCATGTGCCAGCACAAGTTGGCGGGTCTCCTTGCACGCGCGCTGCAACAGGGCTTCGGTGTCGCGCTCGGTGGCCAGGCGGGCGGCCAATTGGGCGAGCAGGCCCATCTGGCTGCCCTCTTCCTGAATGTGCTGATACAAGCGCAGCCGTTCCAGGGCCAACGCCGCATAGTGAGAGAAGGTGTCCGTCTGGCGCATCTCGACCGTGGTCAGCTCGCGGCCAGGGGCCTCCACCGCCGCGACGCCGATCACTTCCTGGTCGGCATGAATCGGCACGACCAGTGCGCTGGCCAGCCCCAGCGAGCGCAAGGTGGGGTCGTCGTGCACCACCCGCGGCGCGGCTTCCAGCGGCGGGCCTTGCTCGGGCAGGCTGAGCTCGGGTAGCGTATCGGGCTGCGCGCCGCACGAGGCCGAGGGCACAAACGCGCCGGTGGCACGATCGGCCAGCCAGACGATGCCGCGGCTCACACCCAGCGAGCGCGCCAGGTAGGTGACCAGCGTGGAGGCCACCTCTTCCGGTGTGCGGGTGGACAACATGGCGCTCGAGCACTCCAGCAGAGTCTCGAGGCCGTTGAGCAGCTTCTCGCGGCTTTCGATGAGGTCGATGATCTCGGGCGACATGCCCGGGCTGGGTTTGAGGTGGCCCTCGCGAGTGCGCCCTTCGGCGAAGGCCTCGTTGGCCTCAACCAACTCCTCCAGCGGGCGGAAGACGTGACTGTTGAAGAGCGCCAGCTCGAGGATCAGCAAGAAGACCAGCAGCGCAATCATGACGCTCAGGCCGAGGAAGATTGTCCGGCTGACCGCCAGATTGAATGCGCTCTGCGAGACGATGTAGTGGGCGACCCATTGCGGCTGCCCGGCAGGCCGTGGGCTGGCCAGAAGACGCGCCATGTCGAAGGCGCGGCCCGTGCGCAGGTCTAGTTCGAACAGGCCTGCGCGGCACGCGGGGTCTGGGTTGCCGCTGCACGCCCCGTCCGGCTGCGGGAGCTGGCTATCGGGCAGCACCTCGGCCCACGGCCGGTTGATGTAATCGCCGTGGGTCGAGGCCACGATCGTGCCCTGGCCATCGGTAATGAGCAGCATGCTGGAGGGGATGCGTCGGGCGCGGAAAAAGGAGTCGAGTTCAGCCTGCAGCCCAGGCAGATCAGCAGCCCGGTCGAGGCTCCCGCCGAGCGAGTACACCAGCTCGGCCATGTGATCGCCCAGCAGTTCGCGCGAGAGGTTTCCCGCCTGCTGGGTAATGACAAGCACTCCGGCCAGCGTGGCCAGAATCACTACCAGGATATTGATCGCGAAGAATTGACTACGCAGACGGGCGAACCACGAAGCGCTCAAGGTTCCGCGCGAGGCGGCTCCACGGAAGAACTCAGATTGCCATTTAGTATAGCGTCCCGCACTTCAAATGAAAAGCGTGCAACTGTACCGATTCATTGCCCCGGCCCCTCATCCGTGCAGGACGAGGGTGGCCAGGCTTGCGTCATTGGTGTTACGCGCGCAGACGGCCCGCGCGGGCAGCCCACGGGCTATGCCGGCGGCGTGCCGTTACGCCAGAGTGCAAGGATCATGCGCGTGGACGGAAAGGCAAGATCGGGCAACTCATTGGGGCCGAAGAAGGAGGCCCGCTCGGCATCGTCGCCGGGCTGTGGCACCCCACTTGCAACGGTGCCCTCGAAGACGATCAGAATGTCCGCGCCCTCGACCTCGCTTTGCCTCGCGATGACATCCCGCAATTGCAGGTCATTCACCTCCAGCCCGGTCTCTTCACGGCATTCGCGGGACGCCGCCTGGCGCGGGTCTTCGCCCACCTCCACGTAACCGGCCGGGACCGACCACTTGCCGCGCTCGGGCGAGACCCCGCGCTGGATGAGCAGGACTCTGCCCTCGCGGACGATGAAGACGGCCACCGCAACTTTCGGGTCTTCGAAATGGATGTGGGCGCAGCGCGTGCACACCGCGCGCAGGCGGCCAAAGGCAGGACGCGCCTCGGTGGGCGCGCCGCAGCGAATACAGAAGCGCACGGGTTCGCGCGGCGTCATCGCCGAACTCGGCGCGCGAGCAAGGCCGCGACGGCCAGCGCCAGAGCGAGAACGGCCAACCCCGCCTCGATCAGGCGCAGCGGGCTAATGAAGGCCGGCGCAACAGACGCTGCGCTGGGCGCGGTCAACTCCCGCGGCGGTTCGGCGGCAGGTGGGGTCGGGGTTGAACTTGCGGCTCCCCCGCCCAGGGTCAGGAGCGCCTCGCCTTCGGCGGTCGGAGTGGGCATCGGCGTGAAGGGCGGGCCCAACCGGGAGGCTTCGGCGGGCGCGGGCGTCGCAGCGGTGCCGGACGACTTCTCCTGCGCAAATGACGGGGCACCCGCAGTCTCGGTGGTCGAACCGCTGCCCGCCAGTGTGCCGCTGGGTGCGGCCGATTCGCCGGGCGACGTCTGGTCCGCCTGATTGTCGGTTGCGGCGCGTGGTTCGGGCCCGGTGGGCGCAGCCACGAGGCCCGGCGCCATCTGCAACTCGGCGGCCGGCATGGCCGGGGCCGCCACTTGCGCGGCCATGCGCCCCCCACCTGCAAGATCGGTGACGGCAACCACAGCCAGGGCAAGTGTCGCCAACGCGGAACTCCAGGCGAACACGAATCCGCGCGAAGCGCGCGGGCGAGTACGCCCGGCCATTTCTGCGGTCAGGGTGAAGTTGCGGGGCAGACGAACCGGAGGCAGGGCGCGCAGCGCCGCTCGTACCCGACGCAATTCCTCCAGGGCGCGCGCGAGTGCGGCCTCGTGCTGCAATCGCGCAAGCAGGACCTTGCGATCGGAGTCGCTCAACTGGCCGTCGAGGAATGCCGAAAGTCGCTCAAGGTCGTGCGCAGGTAGGGCGGTCGAGGGTTTCATGCCGAAGGCTCACCCTCAAGACGAAATGCCTCCGGCAGAAGTTCCCCGCGCAAGGCGAGGCAATCGCGCATGTTAGCGCGAGCACGAGCCAGCCGGCTCTTGACCGTGCCCAGCGCAGTCTGCATCACTGCGGCCACTTCGCTGTAATCCATCGCTTGCACGTCGGCCAGGAGCACTACCGCGCGCTGCTCGTCGGTCAGGCGGCGCAGGCAGTCCTCGATCGCGCGGCGAATCTCACTGCGGGCGAGTTGGTCTTCGGGCGTCTCCCCCGGGTCGGCGGGCTCGAAGGCTCGCCCGCTGTCGTCCTCACCGTCGGAAGAGGCCATGGCATCCAGCGATACGGACGGCCTGCGCTTGCGGCGGCGCAATTCGTCGTAGCAGGCATTGGTCACGCTGCGCAAAATGTAGGCGCGCAACGAGCCGCCGCGGAAGTCGCGCAGGTGTCGGTAAAGGGAGAGAAAGGATTCCTGGGTGACGTCCGCCGCGGCCTCCCTGTCGCCCAGCATGCGCGAGGCGAGCGCGTAGGCCCGGCTCTGGTGAGCCAGCACCAGGCGGTTGAATGCGTCAAGGTCACCCTGTTGGGCGTCGCGAAGGAGGGCGGCTTCGTCCATGAGGTCCGCGTCGTGCCAGCTTTACCTGCAACAATCTGTGCCTTCACCGACAATCATACCCCAGAGAGGCACGCGCCATTCCGCCAGGTGAGTGAAGTACAATGGCCAGGCCTGATCCCTCCGCACAGGAGCAGCGCGGAGTGCTTCCCTCCAGCGCGCAGGTCACCGATGTCGCTTCGACCATCCCCCATTGCCGGAACGTGGTACCCCGCCGATGCACGGGAACTCGCGGCCAGCGTGGATCGATTCCTTGCGCAGGCCGTGGTGAACCCGCCCAACGGCCGAGTCATCGGTATCCTCGCACCGCACGCGGGCCACCGCTACTCGGGGGCGGTGGCCGCGCACGCCTTCAAATGCTTGGAGGGCACGCAGGCCAATCTGGCTGCGGTCGTCTCGCCCATGCACCATGCCCATCCGGCGCCTGTGCTCACTACAGCGCACACCGGTTACACCACGCCGCTGGGGGAGATCCCGGTGGACGCGGCGGCGCTCGACCAGCTCAACGCGGGCCTTGCGGCGCGGATCGGTTTGGGCCTGGCGCGGGTGCGTCGCGACGAGGAGCACTCGCTCGAGATCGAGCTGCCCTTCTTGCAGCGGGTGCTGGCTGCCTTCCATTTGTTACCGGTCATGATCCTCGATCAGACCCCAGAGATAGCTGAAGCTCTGGGCCACGCACTGGGGGAGGTCCTTGCCGATCGGCGGGCGGTGCTCGTGGCCAGCTCGGACCTTTCCCATTTCTACCCGCAGCCGGTGGCGGAAGCCCTCGACCGCGAGATGCTCGCGCGCATTGCCGCTTTCGACCCGCTGGCCGTCATGCGCGCC
>CAYGXJ010000030.1:0-17617 GCA_964353865.1 uncultured Anaerolineales bacterium
AAGAGATCCGAGGCTCAAATGGCCTCGGATCTCCTATTTTGTAGCGGGGCCAGGACTCGAACCTGGGACCTCCGGGTTATGAGCCCGACGAGCTGCCACTGCTCTACCCCGCATCGATTGAGGTGCCTTACTCGATGCGGATTGTATCCCTCGCATCCGCATCCGTCAAGGGGGGGTGTGTGGGTTCCCCAACCCCTCGGCGACCTTCCGCCTGTTGTCGCACCGGATCCTGCGCCTGCATGCGGCGCTGACTTGAGGGTACCGGTCTGGCCGACTTGCGCCGCAGGGCGGGGGGTCATCCCGCCCTGCGGAAATAATCGCGACTGCTGGGCCTGTGCGTCTTGGCGTTGTCGCTCCGGACGTCCCCCCGAGGCAGGTGTTGTCGACTCGCCCTGGCTACACGCCCGCGCAGTAGGCTAGGCCCACCGTCCCTGGCCCGGCATGCGTGCCGACCACAGGGCTGGCCTCGGTCAGAAAGGACTCTACGGGCGCAAAGCGCGCCTTCGCGGTCTCCAGGACGCGCTGCGCTTCCTCTTGCACCGCGGCATGCACCGTCGCCAAGCGGACCGGGGTGCGGTTGCCTATTCGCTCTTCGACAATGTCGAGCATCCGTTCCAGCGCCTTGGTCTTGGTCCGCACGCGTTCTATTGCCTCAACCTTGCCTTCGCGCACTTCCAGCAACGGCTTGAGGCTGAGGGCGGTACCCAGGAATTTCGCCGCGCCGCCGATTCGTCCACCGCGGTGTAGAAACTCGAGCGTGTCTACGACAAAAATCACGCCGGTGCTCTGCTGGGCTCGCACGGCCACAGCCGTGGCCTCTTTGAGCGTGGCGCCGCCCTCGATCGCCCGCGCCGCCGCAATAACCTGGAAGCCCAGCGCCATCGCCGTCGTACGCGAATCGACCAGTTCTATGGGCTGCCCCCCCAGTCCATCCTTGGCCTGGATGGCGGAGGCCAAGGTCCCCGAGAGGCCGCTACTGACGAACACGCCCAGCACCGAATCGCCGGCGTCGAGGATCGGCTGGAAGATGCTGGTCAGCGTTCCGGGCGAGACTTGGGAGGTGGTTGGCATTTCCTTGGAGATCTTCAGCCGGGCGTAGAAGGCCTCCGGCAAGATGTCGACGCCGTCGCGAAAGGTCTCCTTGCCCCAGATCAGAACCTGCGGCGCGACGCGGATCCCATAGCGATCGACAAGCGATTTCGGAATGTACGCGGTGCTGTCGGTGACGATCACGGTTTTGCCCATCGGCTGCGGCTCCCTCGGTGCGGTTGAGATAGTTGCTTCTTGCCTCTATAAACCCCGTTAGGCCGCCCGAGGTGCAGGCGGGATTTGGCCCAAATTGGCTGAGGTCACAGATCGGGACAGCCTTATGGTGCACAATTGCACGAACAGCTACGGGTTGGTTGACTCGCGCATTCGCGCAAAGGTAGAATGAAGAGGTGAGCAGCGAGAGCCAACGAGCGCACCTGACCTTCCGCGGTAAGACCTACGAGGTGGCACCGGGAACGACGTTGCGCGATGCCATTCGCAAGGTCGGTCTCTCCCCGGAAGCGATTCTTGCCACGCGCGGCGGCGAGCTGCTCACCGACGATATCATCCTCAGGCCCGGTGAAGAAATCCGGTTGGTGGCCGTCATCTCGGGCGGGTAGGCCTGGACCTGGCAGCGAAGGAGCGTCGGATGAATCCCCCGGCGTGGTTGATCATTATTGGTGCCTACTTGATCGGATCCTTCCCGACGGCATACCTCGTTGGCCGCCGATACGGAGTTGACTTGCGGCGGACGGGCGACGGTAACCTGGGCGCGAGAAACGCCTACCTCAACGTTGGCCACGGCGCCGGGGTCACAATTGCAGCAGTCGATATCTTCAAGGGGATGCTGGCTGTCTGGCTGGCCAAGGTGCTGAGCAGCGAGACGCTGCTGCCCTATGTGGCCGCAATTGCGGCCGCCCTCGGCCACGATTTCTCGTTTTTTGTGCACTTTCAGGGTGGCCAGGGCATGGCCGCGATCCTGGGAGGAATGGTCATCCTGCAGCCGCGCGAGGCACTACTCGGGATAGGGGCCGCGCTTGCCGTCCTGATGCTGCTTCGCAACTGGGACTTGGCATGGCTCATCGGCTTCGCCGGGATGTTTGGGCTGGGTTTGTACTTCGGCCGTCCGGTGATCCAGGCGGTGCTGGTCGCGTGTCTCTTCCTGACGATCGGCGTGAAGAAAGTGGCTGACGCGCCGCTGCGTCAGCATATCCGCGGAGGCCGGCCGTGAAGTGCCGCACGTGCGGGGAAAAGGCTGCGATCAATATGCGCCAGCACAAGCTGGCGCTTTGTCGCGAGCACTACCTCGAATGGCTGCCGCAGCAGGCGCAGAAGGCCATCGAGCTGTACCACATGTTCGAACGCAGCGAGCGCGTGCTGGTGGCCGTTAGCGGCGGCAAGGATTCACTTTCGCTGTGGGACATCCTGTGGCGGCTGGGGTACTCGACGGAGGGGTTGTATATCGGCTTGGGCATCCGGGGCGAGGCGGACTACTCCCTGACCTCGCGGGATCTCAGCCAGAAGTTCGCCGATGAGCGAGCGCTCACGCTAAACGTCGTGGATGTGCGCGAGCTGTACGGGGCCACCATCCCCGAGGCGGCCACTATATCTATTCGCGGTCACGGCAAGCCGTGTTCGGTGTGCGGGCTCGTAAAGCGCCACGTGATGAACCGCGTGGCGCGCGATGGCGGGTTCAACGTGCTCGTGACCGGCCACAACCTGGATGATGAGGCGGCCGTGCTGATGCAGAACACGCTGCATTGGGCCGGCGGCTATCTGGCGCGCCAGGCGCCGGTTCTGCCTGCGAGCCACCCGGGGTTGGCGCGCAAGGCCAAGCCCTTCTGCCGCATCTACGAGCGCGAAACGGCGGCCTATGCGCTGCTGCGGGGCATCGAGTATATCTACGAGGAGTGCCCATTCGCCGAGGGCTCGACGACGCTCTACAACAAGGACATCCTCAATACCATGGAGGGCGATCGGCCAGGGGCCAAGCTGCAGTTCTACCTCAGCTTCTTGCAGGCCAAGGAACAAGGGCTCTTCGCACCCCAGCTGCCCGCCTCAGAATTGAATACCTGCCCCACCTGTGGGCAGCCGACGTCCGTGCCGGGCGCGTGCACTTTCTGCCGCCTATTGGAGAAAGTGCGGGCTGCCAGCCCGGCCGATCGATCTCCAGCCGGGAGCCCGACGTGACCACACAACCCACCGATCTCGACGGCCTGACGCTGCTTGGGCGAGACGCTCAACCCTCCAAGAAGCTCGAGACCTTCCCCAATCACACGCCGGGACGCTTCTACACCGTCGCCTTGACCACGGATGAGTTCACCTGCGTGTGCCCGGCCACCGGCCAGCCCGATTTTGCCACGCTCACGGTACGCTACGTGCCCGACCGGCGCATCCTCGAATCCAAGTCCTTCAAGCTGTACTTATGGTCGTACCGCAATGAGGGCGTATTCCACGAACACGTGATCAACACAATCCTCGACGACCTGCGCCAGGCGCTGGACCCGCATTGGATCGAGGTCGTCGGCGCATTCAAGCCGCGGGGAGGCATCTCCATCACGGTCGACGCAGCCCACGAAAAGACACCCGGTGCCGCACCGCAGCGGGACTGATTCCACCACCCGCTCCGGCCTCGCCATGAAGACCCTGCGCTTCTATCCACTGGTCACGGCTGCCTTCGTCACGGCCTTGGTGATCTCGAACATCATTGCCGCTAAGCTGGCGCAAGTCGGCCCGCTGGTGCTGCCGGCGGCTGTCATCCTTTTCCCCATCACCTATATCCTCGGCGATGTGTTGACCGAGGTGTACGGGTATGCGCGCGCACGCCAAGTCATTTGGACTGGCTTCTCCTGCAACGTGGTCGCGGTCGGGGCGATCTGGTTGGCGGGGCTCCTGCCGCCGGCAGCGTTCTGGAACGCGGGGGCTTACAGCGGCCCGGCCGAAGCACAACGAGCGTATTGGGCGATTCTTGGATCGACCCCGCGCATCCTGGCCGCCTCCTTTGCGGCCTACCTGGTCGGTGAGTTTCTCAATTCGCTGGTGTTGGCGCGGTTGAAGGTTGCCACCGCCGGCCGCTGGTTGTGGGTGCGCACGATTCTCTCCACCATGGTGGGGCAGGGTGCCGACTCGACCGTCTTCATCGCCGCCGCGTTTGCAGGCGTGTTGCCGGCAAGCGTCATCGGGGTCACCATCCTTTCGCAGTGGCTGACCAAGAGCGCCTACGAAGCGTTGGCGACGCCTCTAACCTATCTTGTGGTCAACAGCCTGAAGCGTGCCGAGCAAGTGGATGTGTTTGACGCCGACACCGACTTCAATCCCTTTGGCCTGCGATCGTAGAACGGTCAAGATCCAGGGTGGCGGCGCGCAGCGTCACTTCTCCATTGACTTAATCCCCAATTTGCATCCACAAAGTGGTGTATAATCCCGCAATCCACCAATCGGGGTGGGCTGGCCCTTTTCCGCCGCATGCCCGTCTCCCGCCAGCACGTCGATAGCCTTCGACCATCGCGAGCTGCGGATGAGGAGATAAGCGATGTGGCAACGAGGCCACCCACAACCTCGACCGCGATTCCTCCGCCGTAAAACGAGGCGCGAGGCCATTCGCCGCAAGGCCATGGCGGGTCTACCGCTAGGTCACCTTGCGGCGCCCACCGCCGCCGCCCGCAGTAGCGATCCCACTGCACAGACAATCCTGCGATTCGATTCGAACGCGCGTCACCCCGGGGGCGCGCCCTACCGGCCTCCACGCGAGCGAGGCAGGTTGGCCCAGCCGTTCATCTCACTTTCCAGGGAGGGTCCCAGTGTCGAAGAGCCGTTCGCCCCTCTTCCGCCTTACCGGTGCCATCGTGGCCGCCTCGATCCTTCTGGGCCTCGTGCCTCTGGGAGTCTCAGCTGGGCCGAGCGTGCAGCGCGAGTGGACTCCGACCCCGCCCCGCGAGACACTGCCACCACCGCCGCCTCCGCAAAACACGCGCGCGCCGACGCGCGTTCCCACCAAGACACCCACACCCACCGCGACGCGTCCGCCGACGCCGACCTTCACACCGACTCCCACGAGGGTGCTTGCGGACTCGCCCGTGGCGACCCTCTTCGTTCAGGGATGTGATCCTGCCCCGTCCGATATCTCGGTTCGCTTCCAACCCTTGGGCATGCTTGGCGCACAGGATGCATTCGGGCCTACCGGGTCGGTGCGTGGCGTGGGAGTCCGAGCCGGAGGGACGCCGGGGGTGTTCGTCTTCCCCCCGATCCGGGGGGAAGCGGGCCGGCTATACGAGGTGAGGGTGGCGGTGGATTCACCGGAGTGCGATCCGCCCACGGAGCGCGAGCCTGAGTACTGGACCCCGGGCGACGCGCTTATCATCCAAATCATCGCTGCCCTGAGGCCCGAACTGCTGGGATCGAACCTGGGAGGACAGGCCCCCGGCTACAAAGGTGAGATCTACAGCGGAGTGTGGGTCGACACGGTCTATTACTACGGATCGCTCCAAGGTAGGATGCAAGTTTTCGAATGGCAAGACAAGCTCGGCGCCGACAGCGGGCTGTTACAGGCCTCCGTCTTTCCATTTGAAGACCAAGGGGATCCGCAGACGCCGGGGGGATTGGTCAAGACCTGGGACGTGAATTGCGCCAACTGCGTGTTTACTGTCGACCTCTCCGCCCTGGCCGCATACCAGCCCACGCAGCCGAAGCAGGACATACCCACAGCGAAAGCCGGGCAGGGCAACGGCTTCGCCAAGGCGATCGCCTCGCTGATCAAGATCGTCTCGACCGGGGTCAACGAGGTTCTTACTCTGGTGGGGATCAAGAATCCGTTTCCAGGAGCGGGGGGTCAATCGACGGGGCAGGGCAATCAGTTGAGCCAGGGCGGCGTGGTGGAGATGAACCAGAAAGGCCCGCTGCTCGCCATGCCCGACTTCTACTTCCGCGTGGTGCCGCGCAAGGGAAGCAACTTCATCGCGCCGGTGTCGACAACCGTGCGCCTGCATTGGGATGGCGACCAGCAGCCTCCGCTCGACATGGACCTTTCGTGCTTGGCCAACCCTAACCAGCCCACCTGCCCTCCGACGCCGACGCCGGCGCCCAAGCCGTACATCATCGACATCATCGCTTACCACGGCTGGATCGAGCCCACGAGCGGACACGAGGGATGTTACATCGTCACCAAGACGACCACGGTGCAAGTTGGGTTCAATCCCCTCACCTACGAGGAAGGAACGAAGTTGTGCAAGCCCCCACCCAAGAAGAAGGGTTTGCTCGATGTGCTGGGCGATCTCCTGGTGGAGGGGCTGGGCGCGGTGAGCGCGGCGTACAACTCACTGCAGGATGCGGTCGTCTCGCTCGTCGCCAACTTCATCCCTTCTGGCTTGTGCGACAACTCCTGCCTGAAGACGCTTCTCAAGGTCGGGTTGGCAGCGATCGGCTTGCCGCCGAGCATTCCCAATTTCGCGGAAGTCCTCAATGGCGGGATGGACTACTTCTCCGAGTACCTGGCCGAGCAAGCGGTGGCCAGCGTGGGAATTCCTCCCGAGGTGACCAAGGGCCTGACCGGCGCGGCGCTGGATGCGGCCAAGGAAGAGTTCAAGAAACAGCTCCAGGAACAGATCAAGCAGGGGCTGCAGGATGGGCTGGAGCAGATGGAGTACGCACTTTCGGAATCGGTAAGCTACGTTCCGGATGGCGTTCCGGTCAAAGCGGACCCGCTCGGCGACTACCAGATGCCGATGATCACTCTACGGATCACGCGCGATCCTGCGGTGCCCGAATCGGCCGACACCTGCAAAGGCAGCACACCCTACCTGGGCAAGAGCAACATTGCCCTCATGCCGCTTGTGACGGCCAAGGTTTCGCCGACCGGGGGCAAGTTCTCTTCGGGGCCGGATCTCAAGGATGGCCAGCAATACCCATTGTACGAGCAGAAAGGGCTGCCGCTGCCCGACCTCGCGCTCGGGGAGTCGATTGAGTTCCCGGTGGTGCTGAAGCCGGCGATCCTGTGGGGGGTACCGGGCGGGTACAACATCTGGAGTGAGGCCAGCCAGGCTTGGTCGGTGCTGTACTACAACGGCGTGCTCAGCATGTCGGCGACTAACCCCTGCGCCAAGGGAGATTCGATTTCGCTGCCCGCGGTGCAGTCGTACTGATCGCGTTCGAATGGAGTGGCGCGGCGGCTGAACGCGCCGGGGCAGGGAACCGGGCAGCGCATGCATGAAGGAGGCGCTGTCCTGTCCGTTTCTCGCGGCGGGAGATGTCCACGGCACCGGCCGCAACTGAGCGCCTGAGCGTGCAGCGCGTGCCCTCATCCAGATGGCCGCCCCCTTCAACGTGCGGCGCGAGTGTGCTGGCGCGCGTGGCGTTCCACACCTACAATAGGAGCATGTCGCGTTGTCTCACATCGACACCAGGGAGAGGGAGCGATGGACAACCCGTATCAACGCCTCGCGGAACGCCTCAACACCATCCCCAACGGCTATCCGGCGACGCCCGAGGGCCTCGAGCTCGAGATCCTGCGGCGCATCTTTGCGCCCGAAGAAGCGGCGCTGGCGGCGCAGCTCAAGCTGACCCTGGAGACGGCGAGCCAGGTGGCGGAGCGCCTGGGCCGCGATCCGGGCCAGACCCGCGCGCTACTCAAGACGATGGTGCGCAAAGGGCTGATCGACACGCGCCCGCTCGAGAAAGAGCTCGGCTTCCGGCTGATGCCCTTCATCGTGGGCATCTATGAGGCCCAGGTGGGCAACCTGGATCGCGAGCTGGCCGAGGTTTTCGAGCGCTACTACAAACAGGCACTCGGCGCGGCGCTCTCGATGCAGCCGCCCATCCATCGGGTGGTACCGATCGGCGCGAGCGTGAAAGTTGACATGGAGATTCGCCCCTACGAAAGCGTCGCCGACTTGGTGGCGGGCGCCAAGGCATGGGGTGTATTGGATTGCATCTGCCGCAAGCAGAAGTCGCTGCTGGGCCAGGCGTGCGGCCACCCGATCGACGTGTGCATGGGCCTCTCGGCGATGCCCAACTACTTCGACCACAACCCGGTCATCCGCGCCGTGTCACAAGAAGAGGCGATGGACACACTGCGCCGCGCGGCGCAGGCAGGCCTGGTGCACTCGCTCAGCAACTACCAGCGCGGCTTGTGGTACATCTGCAACTGCTGCACCTGTTCGTGCGGCATCCTGCGCGGGATTTCCGAACTGGGCATCGCCACCGCGGTGGCGCGCTCGGCCTTCATCAACCAGGTGGATGGCGACCTGTGCCAGGGATGCGAGCTGTGCGTGGATCACTGCCCGTTCCACGCGCTGCGCATGGCGGATCGCCTGGCGCAGGTTGAGGATGGGCGCTGCGTGGGCTGCGGGGTGTGCGCGGCGGCCTGCCCGGACGGCGCGCTGGCGCTCGTGCGACGGCCGACTGCGGAGGCCGAGGTTCCCATGGGCTCGATCAGGGATTGGATGATCGCCCGCGCCACGCAGCGCGGGGTGGACCTGAGCGACCTGCTGTAGCCGCGGCGACCGCCTCGGGGCGCGCAACTCGTCACGCGCGTTGGGCATGTGCAGGCGAGAACTGCGCAGTGAATCCGGAGGGAGGGTCCAGTACGCCATAGGGTTGCCTGCATGCGCGCGGGTTGCCGCGCACGGGCCAGTGTAGGCAGGCGTGTCCGTCGGTTCGCACTCTTCATGCCCCGCCCTCCGCCGAGAGGCGTGAGGCGCGCCAGGGGATTGCGGTCCGCTCCGAGAGATCCAAATGGCACAAGAAGAAGATGCTGCCCCAAGCGGGGCAGCATCTTCTGATTCTGGTGAGCCGATCCCCTCGTCCGCCGCTATTGCGGCAAGGCGAACTCCCACTCGCAATAGGAGGACAAGACCGGGTCGGGCGGAGCGTGCAGGCAGCGCGTCTCGATTCGCGGGTCGACGGCACGCGCGAACTCGCTGTACTCCACGAGCCCGACCGCGCGGCAAGGGAAGGCCGGCAGCCCCTTTTGTTCGCGGGTGGCTTGCACCCGACACTCGAGCATGCGAAAGCGCATCAAGTGGTCATCCACCGCCTGGCACTCCTGGCGGTTGATGGTGGCATACAGCCGGTACTCGAGCGCGCGCCCCAGCGACCACAGCCCGCCGCCGTGAGGAATGCGAAAGGTCTCCATAATCCGCCGGGCTTCGGCCGGCGCGAAGCGCGCCCACGCCGCCCGATCGAGTTCCATGGCGTCTTTCAGCCCGTGGCGCTCTTCGGCCGCCAGGAACCAGCATCCGTCGTGGGCCAGCCAGTTACGGGCGTAGATCCTTACCAGGCTGATCAAGTCCTCGCGGGGCAAGGCCTCCAGATCCATCGCGCCTCCCATGGGCTGCTCGCGGGTCGGATCGCTCGCGGCCATTACTGCCTTCTATTATGCCTCCGAAACGGCATTTAGCAAGCGGCTCCACTGGACCTCTTCCGCCGAGTGAGTCTGTCATTCGTCAGAAACCGAAAGGCAATGTAGAATAGCGCTCTAGACGTTCGTGCGATATCCAGCCTGGCTAACCGTGAGGGATGAGACGATGACTGCTCGCCATTCGCCGAAGGCATTGTTGGTCGTGTGGTGCATTCTGGTCGCCGGTGCAATTGCCTGCAACGTGGCCGGGCTTGTCGGTCCGCAAGCGGGGGCGGCGCCCACCCAAGCCCAGGTCGCCTCACAGCCGTCGGTACCGCTTCCCACCGAGCCGGTTGCGTTGCCGACGCAAGCTGTGGCCACGATCGAACAGCCCACGCTGCCTCCGCCGCCCACCTCGTCGCCCACGGTCGAGCCCACGGCGACGACCGATGTGATCACGATGGGCGCGCCGGAGGTTTCGACCAAGACCCTTTACAAGGGCGCCGGCGCGTGCGAGCCGAAGGAGATCACTTTCCGGATCACCCTCACCAACCCGGCTCAGGTGAAGAACGTCATCCTCTTCCTGCGCACGCAGGATAAGTCGACGGCCTCCAAGACCGACTGGGACGAAGGCACGGCGATGAACCCCGGCGCGGGCGGCAAGTACACTCGCACCTACCATTCGTCGGACATCCCGACCTACGGCAGCTTCGCCAACGCCTGGCTGTACTACCAGTTCGTGGTCACCGACAAGCAGAACAAGCTCATCCGCGGGCGGGTCTTCACGGATGTAAGCTTCCAGGCCTGCCCGTAAGCGACTGGAGGATCGTCACCTCCAGGTCACGCCCAACGAAAACGGCCCTCTCTCGGGAGGGCGGGGGCCGTCGCACGCTTGCGATTCCTTCGCGCCTAAGCGTTCTCGAGGTAGCGCGCGATCTCCCAATCGGTCACGTGGATGCGGTAGTCGTCCCACTCCTCGCGCTTCGCGCGGTCGAAGGCGGCATACAATGAACCGCCCAGCGCGTTCTTGAGCACTTCGTCCTTGGCAAGCGCATCCAACGCCTCCAGCAGCGATCCCGGCAGCACGGGGATTCCGCGCGCTGCCACCTCCTCCGGTTTCAGGTGATACACATCTACGTTGTTGACGTGGGCCGGGGGCTGGAGCTTGCGGTCCACCCCGTCCATGCCCGCCGCCAGCATGGCGGCGAAGGCCAGATACGGGTTGCAGGAGGGGTCCGGGAAACGCAGCTCGATGCGCGTGCCGGAGGTTTTGCCCGGTGTTGTGCGCGGGATGCGGATGAGCGCGGAGCGGTTGATCTGCGCCCAGCAGACGAAGACCGGGGCCTCATATCCGGGGACGATGCGCTTGTAGGAGTTGACCGTTGGCGCGACGATCGCCGCCAGCGCCCGGGCATGTTCGATCAGCCCGGCCATGAAGGAATAGGCCAGCGGCGAAAGCAGAAACTCGTCCTTGGGGTTGTAGAAGAGGTTGGCGCGCTTGCCGCCGCGGGGCGCCCCGAACAGGCTCATGTGGGTGTGCATCCCTGATCCGTTGATGCCGAACACCGGCTTGGGCATGAAGGTGGCCGTCAGGTCGTGCATGTTGGCGACCGCCTTGACCGTGTACTTGAAGGCCACCGCGTTGTCGGCCGTGGTCAGGGCTTCGGCGTACTGAAAATCAATCTCATGCTGGCCGAGGGCCACCTCGTGGTGCCCCATCTCGACGTTTAGGCCCATGGCGATCAGGTTCGTGATGATCTGGTTGCGCACGCGCTGGGCCTCGTCCCGCGCGGAGAAGTCGAAATACGAACCCGTGTCGTAGGGTACTGGGTGGATAGCGCCGCCGTTGCGGCGGAAAAGGAAAAACTCGAGTTCCGGACCGGTGTTGAATTCCCAACCGCGCGCGCGTGCCTTGGCGAGAATCCGTTTGAGCGCGCCGCGCGGGTCGCTGTCGAACGGCTCGCCGTCCGCGCCAAAGACGTCGCAGAAGACGCGCGCCCGGCGCCGCTCGGGTTCGCTCCACGGGAAGACGCGGTACGTGGCGGCATCCGCGCGCAGGAGCATGTCGCTTTCTTGAATGCGGGCGAATCCTTCCACCGACGAGCCGTCGAACCAGATGCCGTCGGCGATCACCTCCGGCAGACGGTGGACGGGGATGTCGACGCTCTTGATCGTCCCGACCACATCGGTGAATTGCAGACACACGAACTTGACGCCGTCCTGCCGTGCGCGCGCGACGAGATCGATGGCCAAGGGTCCTCCTCCCACGTAGCACTAGGCGCTACCCGCGCACGCGGCGGATCCTCCGCCAGGTACGGGTAGGCTGGGGCAGGAGGTGTGACTCCCGCCCGCGAATGGGTTGTGTGCTTGGTGCGAGTGGTGCCGCCACGACCCGGTCCGCTTGTCCCGCACGTCGCCGCGCGGCTTTCGGACCACGGCCATCTTCGGGGGGAGGGAGCCTGTGGCAGGCTCCGGAGGCATCCGCTGATCTGATCGATTTTCTCCCCGGATCGGTCTCCGGGGATTGGCCCCGCCTCGCGGCGAGGAACCTCCGCCTCGTTGTCTTACGCCGTTACGCAGCGCAAGACCCAGACGCTGCACCCCGCGCTACAACTTCGCGCGAGATTATAGCCGTGTGGCGCGGGAGAGTCAATCGCTGCCCGTGTCCCCGGCGTGCAAGCGGGTGAACTCGGCCACGCCATAGCCACCCTGTCGCGCCGGGAGCCCGGTTTGGACGAATCCGGGGCATCCTATGGATGCCCCGGAGTTGCGTCTGGTGCGGGCCTGCGCCGTGTTCAGCGCGCAACGGCGGGCAGGAAGAGGCTGAACCCTGGAATCACGATGGCAAACGGGGAGAGCGAGGAGACCGATCCGCACACGACGTTGCCTCCCAGGTCCGGATACCCGGCATCGGTCACATCCACCCAGCCTCCGACCGCGGAATGGAGCAGGCGGATCTGCGCTTCTTGGTCTGGAGTCAGATCCGTGTCGTCATATTCGAAACACAGGTGAATCGACCCGCTGAAGACGGCGGTGGTTCCGACGCTGAAGTAGTCGTCGACCAGCATGAACTCCACCGGAGGCGGGAAGCTGTCGGGCGGCACCTCATCTGCCCAGGTTTCGCCGGCGACGTCCACGCTGTCGAAAGTGAGCGTCAGGTCGGGCAAGGGATCCACCACGATGTCTTCTCCAGCCGGGGTGGTGTATGGCGGCGCGAGCGTAAACAGGATGTCATCCCTGTACCGATAGGCAAGCGACAGCATCTCGATCCTGGCGTGGGCCTGGTCATCGGACTCGCGCCAGAACTCGCCAGGGAAGGCGGGCGCCAATGGGCAGGCGTCCCCTCCGCCGCCACCCGCCAGAAAGAAGCCGAGTCCGAGGGCCACGCTTTCGAGGCGGAATTGCCCCTCATCGTCGGTGCAGGATTCATAGTAGGCCCAGATACCGTCGCCGGGGATGTCGATGAAGATCGTCGAAAAGGGAATGGGCGCACCGGTCTCGGCGTCTGTGATCTGGCCGCTGAAGCGGCCGCCCGCTCGCAGCGCAAAATCAATCGGCTGCGTCACTTCACCCAGCACTGTGTCCACTAGTTCGCTTGTGCCCCAGAAGGGCAAATGGTCCTGATAAGTCATGCGGGCGTAGGCCGGGTCTCCGTCCCACCACACGGCCCACGACCCGGTCGGCAGATCCTTGATAAGGTAGTAGCCCTCCGGATCGGGCGAATCGCACGCGACGGGCAAACCGATGTCGCCGACGGCCGTACACACCGCGCCCGCAGATACAGGATCGCCCGTGGTCTGTGCGGTCACCCTTCCGGAAACGGTGCCATAGCTGGCGTTCGACTCGAGATCGAAATCGACGTTGACCTCGAACGGGTTGGCGGCCGACAGATGGACGTATTGCTGATCGCCGCTCGTCAGCGCGCCTGGGCTGCTGTGCCCCGCCCACCACTCGCCAAGGTACCGAAGACCTGGGTCAGAACAGTCGGGGTTGGGGGAGAAGGCGAACACCGAGTAGTCCTTTTCGAGCGCCATGCTCTCGAGGCTGTATGTCCCGTCAAGGTTGGTGCAACCCTCCCAGTAGGGAGGCAATCCATCGCCGACGATGTCGATCGCCATGGCGGCCTTGAACCCTATCCCCGAATCCTCATCTCGAACCGCTCCCGAAAGGCTCCCGCCAGATTCGAGCTGCATGTTCTTGTTGTCGGTCTCTTGCTCTTCGTCGACGAGGATAGTCTCGACCACCGACCAGAAGGAAAGGTTGTGCGGGTACGACATCCTCGCGTACGACGGATCGCCGTCCCACCAGAGGAAGTAGTCCCCCGCAGCCAGGTTCTCGACCCGGTAGAAACCAGTACTGTCTGGAGTGTCGCATGCGGTCGGTATCCCGGGATTGTCGTTCGCGGCGCAGACACTCCCGCTAACCACCGGATCGCCGGACGCCTGCTCGGTCAGCCAACCCGATATCGACCCTGTGGCTCCCTGGGCTCGGACAGCCTCGGGGTGACCATACTGTCCGGCTTGAGCGACCAACGAGAGGAGCACTGCGACTGTGAGCAGGCGTCGGGCGGAGTGAGCCACGGTTCCCTCCTTGGGCGGGCTGGTGCGACGGACACACCTCCCAAACCAGGCTGGGCAGGGGCAGGGGAGCCCCGAGGTTTGGCTGCGAGCGTAGTATACCGAGGACCTTTGCCTCCCGCAATGCACTGCGAGGGAATGCGGTGACCATTTGGGGCGGCGCCTCGGGCCTCCTGGGCGTTGCGACCCGGGCAGATGTAGAATAGATCTAGCGAACCCCAGAGGGGACGCGCCGCGCCCGCCTGCAAAGAAGAAACCTGGAGGCAGCCATGACGACTGGAGAGCGAGTGGGAGTGGTGACGCACTACTATGACCGCCTGAGCGTGGCGGTGCTTACGCTCACCCGGCCGCTTCAACTGAATGCTGTAATCCACTTCCTGGGGAAATCAACGGACTTCCAGCAGCAGGTGACCTCGATGCAGGTGGATCACCAACCGGTCACGGCGGCCAAAGCCGGCGAGGTCGCGCTGGAGGTCAAACAAAAGGTGCGTCCAGGCGACGCAGTCTTCCTGCTTACCGGCGCAGAGTAACCCTCGGCGCATGCGGCTGCATCACCCCCCAACCGCGGCGCACGCTACCCGCGGCGTGCATAGCGCGCCGTGCGATTGAGCTATGCCCGAACTCCCCGAACTGGAGATCGTCCGCGAAGTGCTTGAGCGGCGCTTGGCCGGGCGCATCATCGCGCGGGTCACGATCGATCCCAAAGGCGGTCCGCTCGTAGTGCGTGATCTCTCCGGGCGCGGGTTCGCCGCGAGCCTGGCGGGTGAGCATATCGAAGCATTCGAGCGGCGCGGCAAGTACCTGCTCTTCCATCTCGCCCCCTCGCACTTATGGCTGGTGGCCAACCCCAAACTCGCTGGCCGCTTCCAGTTGTGCGTACCCGGCGAGAAGAAGGCCGGGCCGGTGCACGCCACGCTGCGTTTTGAAAACCCCGCCGAAGAGCTGCGCTACGTCGATCAGAAGAAGATGGGCCAGCTCTATCTCACGCCGGACCTGGAGCGCGTGCCGCTGTTCACTGAGATGGGGCCCGAAGCCCTTGCGGTCACGCATGAGGAGTTCGCCTCTCGCGTGAAGTCGTTTCGCGGGGAGGTCAAGAGCATTCTCGTGCGCGCCGGTTTTCTGGCAGGCATCGGCAATGCCTACGCCGACGAAATCCTGTGGGCCGCGCGCTTGCACCCGTACCGCAAGCGCACCAGCCTCACCTCGGATGAGGTGCGAGCGCTGTACGACGCCATGGGAGACGTTCTGCGCGCCTCGATGGAGAAGGTGCGCCAGGAGATGGGCGACCAGGTGCACCTCAAGCCGCGCGGCTTCTTCGCCGTTCACATGCGCGGCGGGCAGGCCTGCCCGCGCTGCGGCACCACCATCTCGGCCGTCACTGCCAACCAGCGCATCACAAACTTCTGCCGCACCTGTCAGCCCGGCGGCCTCATTCGCGGGATGTGACCACAGTCTTCCTGGAGAGGGTCGTGCGCGGGTCCTTTGCGCACGTCCTCCCCGTATGCACGCCTTACCCGTTGACCCACGGATGATGCGTCGTGCCTCCGCCGATGCGCACTTGTGGTGGCGCTCTTTGCGTCGAGGCACCGAGCGCAGCGCTCAGCCCAGCGCGGGAGTGTGCCGACCCTGTATGTGCGCGGGCACAGGTAATGCGTTCTATGCCCTCTCCCATGCCCGCCGGCTCAATGTGTCAGTACTCAGCCTGCTGCGCAAACAGCTCGGGATGGATGAGGCGCGCCAATTGCTCCAACCCCTCGACCATGCGCGGCCCGGGTCGGCTGACTAGGTTGTCGTCAAACGGATAGACCGCCTTCAGCTTGATGGCCGTCATCGTTCCCCAGCCGGCGCGCGCACTTACCCCCTCGACCGTGGTGCCGTAGGCCGTGTCGCCCAGCAGGATGACCTGCGGGTCCTGGCGCACCAGCTCCTCCGAGCTGATCTGAGCGAACTGACTCGAGAGCACCGCGCCCACGTTCGTCCCGCCTGCAGCGCGAATCAGGAGGTCCAGGAAGGTCCCCGGCCCGGAGGTCCACGGTTTGGTCGGGTCCGTCCCATCCAATTCGTAGAAGACGCGCGGCGAGGTCGTGGCCGCACTGAGCTTTTGACCGACCGCCGTCACACGGTCGCGCAGTTCGTCCGCCAACCCCCGGGCCTGGGTGCCCCGCCCGGTGAGTGTGCCCACCGCCTGGATGTTGGCATACAGCCCCTCGAAATCCTTCGGGTTGATCACCACGAACACGGTGAACCCCAGCCCGCGCAGAGTCTCTACCTGGTCGGGTGGAGTGATCTCCGCCGCCAGGATGAGGTCGGGCTCGAGCGCGACCACCGCCTCGGTGTTGAGCTTGCCCATCCCGGTGGCGATTGCGGGCAGTGACTTAGCCGCTTCGGGGTAATCGGAGAACTCGTCGCGGCCGACCATTTGCGCGCCCGCACCGACGGCGAACAGGAGCTCGGTGTTGGAGGGCGCGAGTGAAACGATGCGCTGCGCGGGGCCGGCCAGGCGGATGGTCTGCCCGGCGCCATCGACGGCCTCGACCGTCGCCACCAGGGGCAGGGTAGGGGTCGTAGCCGCGACCAGGGAGGCGGCCTGGGTGGGCCCGGCCGGTGTGGCCGGCGCGCCGCAGGCGCCCAGCGCCACGCCCAGGGCAAGAACGAGCGACAAACGACGGGCGGTGATGAGCAACATGCGTATCCTCCGTGAAGCGGGTGTCGGTCTTCCGATCGACATGCGCCTCGGACGGTTGGGACGAAAATGCCCCTGTCGATGGACAGGGGCGCAGCAGGACGAGCCGAAGCTCGGTTCCCGTCCCCTTCCGGCGAGGAATTTGGGAACGCGACCGAGGCGGGCGACCTGGCTTGCCTGGGGCACACCGCCCCGGGCTCACAGTTGCGCGGCAGCGCCGGACTTGCACCGGCTTCGCCTTTGATCCCTCCCATCCGGGGGAACAGGGAACCTCGGCCGCAGACGTAAGTTGTGCACGCATTATACACCCGCGGGCGGCGGATGAGGCTGCGCACCTGCGCTCGATGTAGAATCGGGGCGGGAGGCTGCATGGCGAGATTGCTGTTTGAGAACGTAGACATCGTCACCCTTGACCCTCATGGAACGGTGCTGCGCGACAGTTGCCTGGCCGTCGAGGGCCAGACGATCGCCGGTGTGGGCCAGGTGCCGCCTGGTTTCCTCCCCGATGAACGCCTCGACGGTCACAACCACCTGGCCATGCCGGCGTTGTTCAACGCCCACTGCCACGCCGCCATGACCTATGAGCGCGGCTGGGCGGAGGATCTGCCCTTCCCGCGCTGGCTCAACGAGAAGATCTGGGTGGCCGAATCTGCGTTGCGCGACGAGGACGTGTATTGGGGCGCCGCGCTCGCCGCGTGCGAGATGATTCGTGGCGGTGTGGCCGGGTTCAACGACCACTACTTCTACGTGGACCGGGTGGCGGAGGTCGTCGAGCAATCTGGAATGAAGGCGGCCCTGGCCTGGTGCGTCTTTGGTATCGGCGACGACGAAGAGATCGGCGCCAACCTGGAGGGGACACTCCACTTCATCGAGCGCTGGAGAGGGCGCGCGCAGGGCCGCCTGCGTCTCTTCCTTGGCCCGCACTCACCGTACATCTGCCCGCCGGAATTCCTTCGACGGATTGCGGAGCTCGCGCACGAGCGAGACCTGGGCATC
>CAYGXJ010000031.1:0-97114 GCA_964353865.1 uncultured Anaerolineales bacterium
GAACTCGGCGGGGAACACCTTGACGAAATCCGCGCCGCATTCCCACGCGGTGAGTATTTCCGTCGGCGTGTACGCGCCGGGGATGGCGACCACGCTGTATCGCCGGCAGGTTGCGATCACATCGGGATTCAGCGTGGGCGCGACGATGAACTCCGCGCCGGCGAGAATCGCCGCACGGGCCGTCTCCGAATCGAGCACAGTCCCCGCCCCTAACAGGACCTCGCCGCCCAACTGCTTGGCCGCCTGGGCGATGGTCCCCAGGGCGTCGGGAGTGGTCATGGTGAACTCGATGGCGCGCACCCCGCCCTGCGCCACCGCGCGTGCCACTCGCACCAACTCCTCCGAGCGGTCGAAGCGCACGATGGCCACAACGCCCGTTTCTTCAATGAGGCGGATTCGTTGTTCCCGGTCCATGGTCTCTCCTATCGCGCAATGCGCAAGCTCGTCCCCGATGCACCGCGCATCAGGGTTTCGGTCTCTTCGCGTGTGGCCCAGTTGAAGTCGCTCCACGAGGTCTGCTTGAGCGCCGAGAAGGCATTGCCATAGCGGACGGCCTTCTCTACCCCGCCGCCTAGGAAGCCGTAGATGAACCCCGCCGAGTAGTTGTCGCCCCCGCCCAGGCGATCGACGATCTCCAGGTCGTAAGTCACATCCTCGTAGAGTTTTCCTTCCGAGTACGCGAAGGCGCTCCACGTGTTGCGCCAGACCGAGGGCGTCCCGCGCAAGGTGATGGTGACGGCGCGCAGGTGATAGCGTTCGGCCAGCTGCCGCGCCGCTTCCTTGTAGTCTGAGGCTTTGATGCCAAAGACCCGCGCCGTGTCTTCCTCGGTGGTGATAAGCACGTCGATATTGGGCATGAACGGTTCCTGCACCGCCCGCGCCTTCTCCTGCGACCACAACTTGGCCCGGTAGTTGAGGTCGTAACTCACCAGGCAGCCCTTGGCACGCGCCGTCTTCAGCGCTTCACCGGTAACGGCCGCTGCGCTGTCGCTGAGGGCCGGCGTGATGCCGCTGGTGTGGAACCACTTGGCGCCGGCCAGAACCTGCTCCCAGTCGACCTCTCCCGATTGAATGCGGCTGATGGCGGAGTGCGAGCGATCGTAGAGCACCCCGCTGGCGCGCGGCGACGCGCCGTATTCCACAAAATACAGCCCCATGCGGTCGCTCTGGGTCCACACCAGATGGCGCGTGTCGACACCGAACTCGCGGGCTTTGTTCTGCGCCATCCGGCCGAGAGCGTTCTCCGGGACGCGGCTGACCCAACTGGCGCTTAGCCCGAGGCGGGCTACGCCCGCGGCGACGGTCAGTTCCGACCCGCCCACGGTCATCCCCAACTGAGTCGCTTGCTCCAACCGCTGGAAATCGGGAGGGGCAAACCGCACCATCGCTTCTCCGAATGTGACGACCTCGGCCATGCGGCCTCCTGTGCAAAGAACGCGGCGGTCAGCCCGCCTGCGCGCTCCAATCGATGAAGATGTCGAGGAAACGCAAAGCGTGAGGGCCCAGATTGCGCACGCCGTGGACGATGCCCGGTGGGATCGAAACGGCCAAGCCCGGACGAAGAGGATGATCCTTCTCGCCCAGGCGGAGGACACCCTCACCCTCAAGAACGTAATAGAACTGCTCTTCTTTCGGATGGGAATGGGCCGGCAGCGCCTCGTTGGGACGAACGCTAATGAGCCCGATCTTCAGCGAGTCCCGCCGGAGCAGGTGTTTGTTGTCGGAGTGTTCGCGAGCCACGGCCTCGAGTGTGTTGGCGTCGACAATCAGGTCCATGTCCGGTCCTCACTTCGAATGCGCCGACGTCTCTCGCTGTCGTTTCGCCCGGCCTACCTCTGCACGGAGGGAGGCGGGTTTCTTCGCCTGGGCCCGCGTGGCGCGGGGCCGGTTGGAGCGGACCTGTGGCCGGCGCCGGGTATCCGCTGCAGCCAAAGGTTCCTGCTCGAGCTGCTCAACCCCGCGCCCCCACCCAAGCTGGGCCGAGAGTTGCGCGCCCGCGCGCATCAATGCGTCGGTCAGCGAGCCGTGCGTCATGTGTTGCTCAATGCGTTCGACCGGCCCGGCCAGGCTGACCGCCGCAGCGATCCCCTTGTGGTCGAAGATCGGAACGGCAACGCACATCACATCCGCTTCGTGTTCCTGTTGGTCGATCGCGAATCCTTGCTCGCGCACCCGCGCCAATTCCGCCCGCAGCGTGCTCATGTGGACGATCGTCTCGTCGGTAAATCGCGCCAGTCGCTCGTTCGGGTAGCGGGCGCGCAGTTCCTCCTCGCTCAGGTAAGCCAGGAGAACCTTGCCGACACCCGTGCAATGGGCCGGCGAGCGATTACCCACGCGCGAGGACATGATTCCGATGGGGTGCAAACCAGCCAGCTTCTCGAGGTACACCACTTCCGTCCCGTCCAGAACGGTCAAGTGAATGGTCTCGCCAAACTTGTCGCGCAGCCCTTCCATGACTCCCACCGCTTTGTGACGGATATCGTTGTTCAGCAGGAAGCGGCTGCCCAGTTCCAGGCATGTCACCCCGGGCCGGTACTTGCCCGTGAGCGGTTCCTGTTCGACAAACCCCTGCGCTTGAAGTGTGACCAACATGCGGAAGGCGGTGCTCGGGTCGAGCTGGGTGGCCTTGCTTATTTCCATCAGCGAGAGAGGAGGCTCGTTGGAAATGAATGCGCGCATCAGTATCAGCGCGCGGCTGACTGCGCGGATCTCATACCGGGCTCGGGATGGGGGGTGATCGGGCGCGGTCACTTTGGGGTTTTTATCTAATGAAAACGGGTTGCGTACAATGAAATGATATGCGAGAACCTCCCGGTTGTCAATAGCAGGGCTGCGGCGACGATGCTGGAGGCATCCTCTGACCTCTCGGGCTCGTTGGCCCCAGATTGCGCGCAACTGCGTGTAGGTATCCCCAGAGCAGTACTCGGCCGGACTTAGCCAGCGAGGCCGCTCTGGGGTTGCCTGCGCCTCTTCCCAGGCTGCGGCGCTCTATCACTTGCGATGGGGATTGGGAGGATTCAAGGGAACGCGTCGGACGATTCGAGAGAAGAAGACGTGATCGAAGAAAACGGGGAGAGACGAGTGCGTTACGTTGGGCACGAACCCTGAAGCCGAGGCCTTGCCCAGACAACCGAAACGGCCACTTTCGACACGCCTGGGATAGCGATGAATGCAGCGCTTGGGGCCCGAGTTGCCTCGGTCAGCCCTTGACCACGGCAACGGGTCGCAGCCGGGCAACTTTGGAGGCCAAACCCGCTAGATGGATGACATTGACGACTCGGTCGACATCTTTGTAAGCCTGGGGAGCTTCTTCGGCCAGCCCCGGGAGGGAGCCGGCCCGAATCTGAATTCCTCGTTGCTCGAGCTCTCCCCGCAAACGGTCGCCGCGCACCTCGCGCTTGGCCTGGGCCCGGCTCATGATCCGCCCCGCCCCATGACACGCCGATCCAAAGGTCAGCGCCATGCTGGCCTCGGTGCCCAAGAGCACCCACGAGGCGGTGCCCATCGAACCCGGCACGAGCACCGGCTGCCCCAGCGCGCGGTACTCCTCGGGTACCTGGCGCGCGCCCGGCCCAAATGCGCGGGTGGCGCCCTTGCGATGGACGCACACCTGCACCGGTCGTCCCTCGATCTGGTGAGTCTCAACCTTGGCCATGTTGTGGGCGATGTCGTACACCTGCCGCAAATGGACATTGCGGACGTGGCCGGCCAGCACCCGCTCAAAACTGCCTCGCGCCAAATGAGCCAACACCTGGCGGTTGGCGAAGGCGTAGTTGGCAGCCGCCTTCATCGCGCCCAGATAGGCCTGCCCCTCCCGAGATTCGAACGGAGCGCAAACCAACTCGCGATCGGGCAGTTCGATGTGATAACGGCGCACCGCGCTCTGCAAATCCTGGACGAAATCCGTGCACACCTGATGGCCGAAGCCGCGCGACCCGCAGTGGATTTGCACGGCCAGGCACCCCTCGCGCAGGCCCATCGCATTGGCTGCGGCACGGTTGAACACCTGCTCGACAAAATCGACCTCGATGAAGTGGTTTCCGGCGCCCAGAGTCCCCAGTTGCGGCCGCCCGCGTTGCTTGGCGCGCTCGCTCACAACTTCCGGCTGCGCGCCTTCAAGGCAACCGTCTTCCTCAGTCCGCGCCAGATCTTGCGCTTCAGCCAACCCGTGCGCCAGGGCCCAGCGCGCGCCCTCCCGGCACACGCGCTCGAGCTCCGCTGCGCTCAACGGGATGCGCCCTCTGGTGCCCACACCGCTTGGGCAGTCGTTGTAGAGCGCAGCCGCCAGTTCGGGCAGCAGCCCACGAACCGCCTCAAGTTCGATCGCGGATGACAACATCCGCACGCCGCAATTGATGTCGTAACCTACCGCCCCCGGCGAGATGATCCCGTCGGGCAGTGCGCTGGCCATGACGCCTCCGATGGGCATGCCGTAGCCCTGATGGACGTCGGGCATCACGACGACGCGACCCACCACCCCCGGCAGGCTCGCCACATTGAGCGCCTGCTCAATCGACTGGTCTCCCAGCGCGTCGTCAAGCAGCTGTTCGTCGGCAAAGAGCCACAGCGGGACCTTCATCGCCGGACGGAAACCGGCGGGGATCTCCCACAAGTACGGTTGGCGGCGGATGAAGGCGTTCTTGGGAACCATGGCGAATTAACCTCGGCCGCATTTCGCGGCTACACGTCGAAGACAATCGTCGCCTGCCATCCCGCCGCATCCTCTTCGACACGCAGATTGTGGAAGGTGACCGCCTTGATATCGCGCGTCCATGCGATCACCCGCCCTCCACGCAGCTCAGCCTCCAGCACTTCGCGATCGACCGCCACGATTCGGATCTCGTCGTACGCCAGGCTTTCATGTTCTTGGAGGAAGAGAAGTTCGTTCAGCCAAGCCACGAGCAGGCTCTCCCAGTCCACGCCCGTCAACTGCAGTCGGCGTTCATGGCGCGGCGTCGTAGTCAGGCGCATGCCGGCCAGATGGTAGAGTCCCAAGGCGGCGCGACGAAAGAGCTCTGCGGCGCTGGGTGCCGAGACACGGATCGCCCAGTCGGCGGTGTGTTCGATTTCTTCAACCCCCGACGGCCACGAAGCGCTGGGATCGTTCATGTTCACTCCCATGGCCTGGGGCCCACCCGACGGCCTGCATGCATGGACCACACGTCTCGCCGGCAGTATAGCCCATTGGAGCCGCCGCAAGCCCTTGGCCCACCTCACGGCGCCCGATTGCGCTACACTGGTGGATACGAATGAATAAGGCGGGGCGAGCCGAGGCCTGCGGCCAAACGAGGGCGATGACTTCTCGATCGACGCCGACCCGCGCTAGCCAGGAGGCGACATGCCGGACATCCCTACTCTTGCGGTGATCGGGGGCTCAGGTCTCTACTCCATTGAAGGGCTGAGCGATGTCCGCGAGCACGACCTGACTACTCCTTTCGGCAGGCCGAGCGATCCCATCCTCGTCGGCACGCTCGAAGGACGGCGCATGGCATTCCTGGCACGCCACGGCCGCGGCCATCGCTTCGCCCCGAGCGAGGTCAACTATCGCGCCAACATCTTCGCCCTCAAGCTGCTCGGCGTACAGCGCGTCCTCTCAATCTCGGCCTGTGGCTCGCTGCGAGAGGACTACCGCCCGGGCGAGATTGTGGTGCCCGACCAGCTCTTCGACCTGACCCGCGACCGTCCGCGGTCCTTCTTCGGGCACGGGATCGTGGCCCACGTGGGCACGGCCGACCCGTTCTGCGCCGACCTGTCGCTGGCCGTCGCGGAGGCCGTGGCGCGCACCGGGGTAACGGTGCATGCCTCCGGCGCGTTGATCACCATCGAGGGCCCTCGCTTTTCCACTAGAGCCGAATCCAACACTTACCGCCAGTGGGGAATGGCCATCATCGGCATGACAACCTCTCCCGAAGCTTTCCTGGCGCGCGAAGCGGAGATGTGCTACGCGGTGATGGCCCACGTCACCGACTACGACGTATGGCACGTGAGCGAAGCCCCGGTGACCGTAGAGATGGTCGTGCGCATCCTCAACCAGAACACGAGCGTTGCCCAGGCGGCGATGCGCCTCACGGCCGAGTCGCTGCCGCCGGAAAGGACCTGCGCCTGCCCGCACGCACTCAGGTCAGCCATCATTACTGCCCGCGAGGCCATCCCCCCCGCTGCGCTGCGGGATCTTGACCCGTTGGTGGGCAAGTACATTTCCTCTCGCGGCTGACCCGACCCGGGCCGCCAAGACCCCCCGCCCTCGAGGCACGGATTTGCGAATTTGCCTCGTGGCATCATTGGGGGCGCCGAGGCTGCGGTGGAGTCCGCATCGACGACATCGGACACGCCCCGGTTCATCTAGGTCTGGGGTGCCTCGCGCTTCTCGCCCGACAACGTGAGGCTCAACCCTCGTTTGGGGCCGAACAAGCGGCGCATCCGTTGGCGGACAGTCGTCTGGCGGCTAGCGAATGCGCGCGCTCGCTTTGTCGACGTACATGGCCTTATCCGCCCGGTCGAGCGCCTGGCGCAGGTCCTGACCCTCGCCGGCGGTGGATGTGCCGACTGCAACATCCAACGGCGGGCTGCCGCTCGAGAGACCGTGGCGCCGCACGGCGTCTCGCAATCGCTCGATCGCGCGCTGAGCGTTCTCGGCTGAGGCGCCGGGCAAGATGACGGCGAACTCATCTCCGCCCAGCCGGGCGACAACATCCTCCTGGCGAAATGTGGTGCGCAAGACATGGGCCAGCGAGCGCAAGAGCAAGTCTCCCGCCTCGTGACCCCGTTCGTCATTCACTCGCTTGAGCCCGTTCAAATCGAGCATGATCAAGCTGACCGGCCGCACCCGTCCGCGGTCGAAGCGGGCAAGTTCTTCATCAAAGAACAGGCGGTTGAAAACCTGGGTCAGGGGGTCGTGGGTGCTCATCGCGCGCAGCCGTTCTTCTCGCTGGACGCGGCCGGAGATGTCGCTGAAGACGGCCAACGTTCCTTCGAACGTGCCGTCGGATGCGTGTCGCGGTGTCCCGCTGACTTGCACAGCGAGGCGTGAACCGTCCGCCAGCCGCATGCTCAATTCGTACCGGTCGGCCTGCCCTCGGCGTCGGCGTTCGTCGGCGGCTTCCACCAGGGCGTGCTGATCGGCGGGGATGACGCTGCCCCAGTGTGCCCCCACCAGGCTCGCCGCGGGCGCTCCGAACATCCCTGCCGCCGCCGGATTCGCGTACTGAATGCGTCCCTCGCTGTCGAGCAGGACAATGCCCTCAGTCAAATTCTGCAGGATACTCTCCTGAAAACGGCGCAATCGCTCGAGTTCATCGCGCGTGCGGTTGCGTTCGGTCACATCGCGGATGATCGATTGGAAGTATGTGCGACCCTCGACCTCGACCACGCGCGAGCTGACCTCCACAGGGAACTCAAGGCCGTCGCTGCGCAGGTGGATCGTTTCGAACACCCGCCCCCCGCTCTCGACAACCATGCGCATGTCACCTGCAACTTGGACCCGTGTGCGAGCCGGCAGCAGCATGCGAACGTTCATGGCCAGGATTGCCTCATGCGAATAGCCGTAGGCCGCAACCGCACGCTCATTGGCCTCCACCACCTGGCCGTCCGGCGCCAACAGCAGGATGATGTCGTTGGCATAGCGAGTGAGCTCGGAGGCATGCTTCTCGATGGCCTTGCGCCCGAGTTCGAGTTCCAGGCTGCGCTGGAAGAAGCGCGCCTCGCGCTCGCGCCAGATCCAAGCCGCCATCGAGGCCAACGCAAGATCCGAGACGAGGACCATTAGGCCAATGCGCCACGCCAGCCTGTACAGGGGTGCCAGGATTTCATCTCGGTCGACCTTGGCCACCAGGAACCAGGGCGACCGGTCCACGGAATTCAATGCAGCCAGCACCCGTTCACCGCGGTAGTCCTTCCCCTCCACCACGCCCTCCACGCCGCGTACGGCCATTGCCGCGGGCAAGTCCGCCTGCGCGAGAGGGAAGCGCAGGCTGAGCGCCGGCCCAGGGCGATGGCGCAATTCGTTCAGATAGACGACGTGGTCGCCGACCCGTTCGACAAGCACCGTTTCGGCGGTTGTGCTTTCGAGGGGCCAGGACTGAACCAGCGGAAAGAGGAAGGTCTGAGGGTCGAACCTCTGCACCAGCGCCCCGACCCGATCGGGCTGCGGTTCCTCCCCGAACACGATGGGCACGACCAGGTCGATGTAGATCTTTTCGTCTCTGGCGTCGCGATAAAGATCCGTCAGTGCGGCGGCATGCGAGGCGAGCGGGCCGTCGAGAAAGGCGATTTCGTATGTCTCGCCCGGAGCGCCGCCCTGCGCGACGTTCAAGACCACCGTTCCATCCGCGCCGACCAAGATCAGGTCCGCACTTCCACGGATGGTGTTGTGCGCGCCCATCCAGGTTAGTGTATCGGAGCGCATCGCGGCGCTCGCCTTGCCGCGCAGGATGTCCGCCATTTCCGCCAGGCGAGGGCCGTCGGCCAAAACCGTCTGGCCATCGGCCAACCGTTCGTCGCGCCACAGTCGTATCTGCTCGACCTTGAGCTTGGCGATAGTGGAAAGCTGGGCCCCGGCTTGATCCCGAATGCCCAGGCTCTGGCTCCAATACGTCAGGCCGCCCGCGACGATGGACAGCAGCATCAGCGCGATGAAGAGCGACCAGTAGAGCGCAGGCCGCATGCCGGGGATCTGCTGTTTGGCCATCGTCTCACCTCAACCGGCAGAGCCCGGAGGCGAAGCAAGCGTGAAAACACATGTCCGCACGCGCCGGAGGCGTGCGGACATGAACGATCACAGCTGAAGTCAATCCGCCAACGAGATGCAGCACAAGCGCGGTCATTCTCTCATGCGGGTCAATCGCACGAACCGACGTTTGCCCACCTGTAGCACAGCCTCGTGAGCGATCGTGAGAGTCATCTCCATGTTGCTCACGCCAGCCCCGTCCAGCTTCACCCCTCCCTGTTCGATCAACCGGCGTGCCTCGCTGCGGCTGCGGGCCAAGCCGTGCTCCGCCATCCAATCCACCAGGCGGGGTGACCCTTCAACCGCAATCTCAGGCATCCTCTCCGGCAGATCGGATTGCTGGAACACACGCCGAAACGCATCTTGGGCGACTTCCGCAGACGCCTCTCCATGATAAATGGAGACAATCTCGCGGGCCAGTGACATCTTCACATCCCGCGGGTGAGCCCCACCGCCGGCAAGATCGCCTTCAATGCGATGGATTTCATGCGGTGGCCAGCGGCTCAACAGGCGCATGTACACAGGCATGGCCGCATCGGGCAGGCTCATTACCTTGCCGTACATGTCGTCCGCGCCCGCCAAGAGTGGTATGTGATTGCCGAGACTCTTGCTCATGCGCACCACGCCGTCGGTGCCCGGAAGGATGCCCGTAAGGACGCCGACGTTGGGACGGGCGCCCAGGTATTCCATGACTTTGCGCGCCGCAGTGAGAATGTTGAACAACTGTTCGCTGCCGCCCACCTGCACGTCGGCCTGCAATGAGTAGGCGTCGTAGCCCTGCATCACAGCATAGAAGGTCTCATGCAGGTATAGCGGGTCGCCGCGCTCCCAGCGCAGGCGGAAGTTGTCGCGCGTGACGAATTGCTGCAGGGTGAAATTCGAGGCCAGGCGGATCATCTCGGCAAAGGTCAACTTCGAGAGCCATTCGGAATTGTGACGCACTTCAGTCCGCTCGCGGTCGAGGATGCGGTAGGCTTGCTCCGCGTAGGTGCGCCCGTTGGCCTCGATCGCCGCCTCGCTGAGCTGCGGGCGCAGCTTGTCTTTGTCAGATGGATCACCCACACGTGCGGTGTAGTCGCCGATCAGGAAGACCACCTGGTGCCCCAGATCCTGAAACTGGCGCAGCTTGCGCATGGTAACGGTATGACCGAGGTGCAGATCGGCGCTGGTCGGGTCGTAGCCGCAGTAGATGCGCAACGGGCGCCGCTCTCGGGCGGCCGACGCCAAGCGTTCCCGCAATTCTTCCGCCATGGCACGCTGGACCTGCGCGTCCCCGTATTCGGTTCCTTGCATCAGCAGAGCGACCTGCGCATCGATGGACAAAGGCATGACCGATCACCTTGGGAAGACCCCACGTCTCGGACGATGATTCTGGCGTGATTATAGTGCACTGCGCTCGCCACGAACTGAGACACCTGGCCCCGATGGTATAATCTCGTGTTGCGCGCAATTTCACGCAGTGTATCGAGGTCATCGGCAATGCCGGTTGCGCTTGGATGAGTGCCCGGCCGAGGTGCTGAAGCGTGCGGCACTAGGAGCAGGCGTTGGCTTTCAACCCCCTCAACTGGCTGCTGGGCCTGTTTTCGCTCGACATCAGCATCGACCTGGGCACCGCGAACACACTGGTCAGTGTCCGCGGCAAGGGCATTGTCATCAACGAGCCCTCCTGGGTGGCCGTCGAGAAGAAGTCCCGCCGCCCGCTGGCCATTGGCACCGCCGCCAAGGAAATGGTCGGCCGCACCCCGTCGAATGTGGTCACCCTGCGCCCGCTGCGCGACGGCGTGATTTCCGAGTTTGATATCACCCAGGCCATGCTGGAGTACTTCATCGGCAAGGCGCACGAGCAGAGCGTCGTGCCGGTCCCGCGACCGCGGGTCATTGTCGGCGTGCCGTGCGGGGCCACCGAGGTGGAGAAGCGCGCCGTATACGACGCGGCAATCTCGGCCGGAGCGCGCGAAGCCTACCTGGTTGAAGAGCCTGTCGCAGCGGCCATGGGCGCCGGGCTGCCCGTGCGTGACACACGGGGCACGATGCTCATGGATATCGGCGGAGGAACGACGGAAGTGGCCATCTTCTCCATCGGAACCGTCGTCGCCTCGCATTCCATCCGCATCGGCGGCGATGAGATGGACGAGAACGTAGCGCTCTATTTGCGCGACAAGTACAACTTGCTGGTCGGCAGCGGCATGGCCGAGCAGGCCAAGATTTCGATCGGCTCGGCCTACGCCTTGCGCGAAGAAAAGGTCACGACCGTGCGCGGGCGCAATCTGATCACCGGGTTGCCCGAGGAGGTCGAGGTGTCGTCGATCGAGATGCGCGAGGCCCTGAACCCTTCGCTCAAGGCCGTGTCCGAAACAGTGCGCGACATTCTCGAGAAGGCACCGCCCGAAATCATGGCCGACCTGCTCGACAGCGGCCTGTGTCTGACCGGTGGCGGGTCGCTCTTGCAGGGCCTGCCCCAACGGCTGAGTGACGAGTTCCACATCCGCGTGTGGCGCGCCGACGATCCGCTGACCTGCGTGGTGCGCGGCGCGGCCGCCATCCTCGAGAATCTCGACATCGAACGCCAATTCCTGGCCAGCCTCGAGCGCTCACGAGGCGTGTCCTGACACCTGCCCATGCCTGCCCTATCCAGTGAGCCTCGCCCGCGCCTCCCGACCCCCTGAGAATGTCTGAACTGCGACGCCGGATGCTCCTCGCCTCGGCGCTGGTCCTGCTGGCGCTTGGGCTGCTGGTCATTGAACGCGCGGGTTACCTCGACCCGCTCAAGAATCTGGCCGGGCGGCCCTTGCTCGGCTTACAACGTTCCTTCTCCACCGCCTACTACAACGTGCGCGATTTCCTAACGGCACCGCGCAACCTGGCCGAGTTGCGCGGCGAGAACGCGCAGCTGCAGGCGCAGGTGAGTCAACTGGAAGCCGAGGTCGTGACCCTGCGCGAGCAGGCCGCCGAGCAGGAAGTGCTGCGCGCGTTGCTCGGCTTCGCCCGCGAGCAGCCGGCCAATCGCTACGTCACGGCGCGCGTCATCGGCCGCGATACAAGCCCCTTCCTGCGCTACCTGCTGCTGGATCAGGGCTCCGACTCCGGGGTGCGGCGCGGCATGCCGGTGGTCAGCGAAAACGGGCTGGTCGGGCGCATTTCGGAAGTCTCCGCCAGCGCCGCGAAAGTGCAGCTGATCATCGATCCCCAATCCGCCATCAATGCGCGGGTGCAGGAGACGCGCGCTGAAGGCGTGCTCATCGGCCAACCGACGGGCGAGCTCACGCTCACCTACCTGGCGCAAGATGCGGTGGTCAAGGCCGGCGATCTGGTGGTCACCTCCGGACTGGGAGGCGGCTTTCCAGCCAACATTCTCGCCGGCCGCGTGGTCAGTGTGCGCAAGCGTGATTACGAGCTGTACCAGACGGCCACGGTTTTACCGCGCGTCGACTTTGGCAGACTCGAAATCGTGCTGATCATCGCCAATTTCGAACCCGTCGATATCGGCCCGCTGTCGCCCGGCCAGCCGGCCCCGTGAGGCGGAATGATCTGGGCGATCGCAATTCCCCTTCTGGCCCTGGTGGCCGTACTGCAATCGGCGGTGCTGCGTCAGATTGAATTCGCGGGCGGCAACCTGGACTTGCTGCTGCTGGTCGTGTTGTGCTGGAGCATGTTGCGCCCAAAGGAAGGATTGGGGTGGGCCGCGGTCGGCGGGTTGTTCGCCGATCTGCTCTCGGGCGGGCCGTTCGGAGCCACGGCCATCGTTTACCTCGTGACCTCGCTTGCCGCTGGGCAGATACAAGGGCGGTTGTGGGGCCGCCATCCGTTGATCATCATGGGCCTGGCACTGCTCGGCACCGGCACCACGCATTTGCTCGGCCTCGCGATTCTCAGCCTGACCGGACGGCCGCTCGACGTAGGTTACACGCTGGCCTACGTTACCCTGCCCACCGCATTCATTAATGTGGCCCTGGTGCTGCCCGTTTACTCGGCGTTGCGCGCGTTGGACCGGGCAACCGGGCCGCGCGAGCTGCGCACCGAAGTTGAGGAGTAGAGCGTGGCTGGCCAACCTGGCAGCAATCGGGTTGACCCACGGCGCATTCTGCTGCTGGGCGCGGTTGTCGCCCTCATCTACGGCATCTTCAGCCTGCGTCTGTTCGTGCTGCAGATCCTGCGCGGCAGCGACTACGTGGCCGCCGCGGATGAGAACCGCATCACGCGTGTCGTCCTGCCCGCCTCGCGCGGCGTGGTCTACGACCGCAATGGCGTACTGCTCGCGCGCAATGTGCCTTCCTTTGAAATCACCATCACGCCGGCCTACCTGCCCGACAGCCTGGCCGAGGTGCAGGCGATCTACTCCCGCCTCTCGGCACTGACCGGCGTACCCATCCTCGTGCCGGGCTCCAAGCCCTCGGCCGAGTGCGCCGAAGGCCGCGGCATTCAGGATCTCGTTGAGGAATGGACTGGCCTGGCTCCGTATGCGGCGGTGAAGATCAAGTGCAATGCCGACCCGCATATCGCCATGCTTGTTCAAGAGCTGTCCTTCACCATGCCGGGGGTCGGAGTGCGGGTCTCGCCTGCGCGCGACTACCCCACGGGAGCACTCACCGCGCATATCATCGGCTATATGGGGCCCATCCCGGCCGAACAGCGCGAGTTCTACGAGTCGCGCGGACTGCGCATCGGCCAAGACCACATCGGCTATGCGGGCATCGAGCGATCTTTGCAGGAAATCCTGGCCGGGGCCTACGGCCAGAAGCTGGTGGAAGAGGACGCGGCCGGCCTTGAACTGCGCCTGGTGGCACCCCCGCAGGAAGCCGTCGCCGGAACCAACCTACGGCTGACGATTGACACCCGTTTGCAGGCGGCGGCTCAAGCGGCGCTGCAGAGCACGATCGATTCGGTACGCGCTCGCAAGCTCGAATTCCTGCGCAGCCCCATCGTCAGCGGCGTTGTGATCGCGATGAATCCGGAAACGGGCGAGATCCTGGCCATGGTTTCGTTGCCCACCTACGACAACGAGCAGTTCGCCCGCCTCATCCCCCTCAACTACTACAACTCGTTGCTCGCAGACCAAAGCAATCCGCTTATCAATCACGCGATCCAGGGCGAATACCCGCCCGGATCGGTGTTCAAGATGGCGACGGCCATCGGCGCGCTCAACGAACAAGTGATCACCCCTGAGAAACAGCTCTTCGACCCTGGGGAAATCATCATTCAGAACCGCTACTTCCCCAACGATCCGGGCAGGGCGCAAACGTTCGTGTGCTATGACCGCAACGGCCACGGCTTGGTCAACTTCCTCAAGGGAGTCGCCGTTTCGTGCGACGTCTACTTCTACAAACTGGGCGGCGGGTACCCGGGCGAGGTGGATGGCGGCACCCCCGGGCAGTTGGAAGGCGGGGGTCTGGGTATCCTGCGCATCAAGCGTTACGCGCAAGCCATCGGCTATGGCCGCGCCTTAGGAGTCGAGTTGCCCGCCGAAGCCTCCGGTTTGCTGCCGGACCCGGACTGGAAGCGCATCAACCTTGGAGAGAACTGGGCCACCGGCGATACCTACATCGCCACTATCGGCCAAGGCTTCGTCCTCGCCACCCCGCTCCAGGTTCTCGAAAGCATCGCCACCCTGGCCAATGGCGGGCGGGTGATGAAGCCGACGGTGCTCAAGCAATTCCTGGATGGCGAAGGCAATGTCGTGCGCGAAATCGAGCCTCAGGTCCTGTGGGATATCACCCAGGAGGTGACCAGCGATCCGGATCGTCTGAAAGTCGATGAGCAGTGGGTGCGCCTGGCGCAGGAGGGCATGCGCGAGGTGGTGGATTACGGCACAGCGGCCAAGTACGCGAAGCTGGACAATGTCGTAACGGGCGGCAAGACCGGCACCGCCGAGTACTGCGACAACATCGCCCAATCGCGCAACTTGTGCCAGCCCGGGGCCTGGCCCACGCACTCGTGGTACGTGGGCTACGGGCCCTTCGACAAGCCGGAGATCGCCGTCATCGCATTCGTCTACGACGGGGGCGAAGGCGCCGTGACCTCGGGGCCGATCGTCAAACAGGTGCTGCAAGCGTACTTCGAACTCAAAGCGATCGACGCCGCAGCGCAACGCTAGCCCGAACCTACATGCTATAATTTTAACGATGAGCAGCATGCTCGCAATCAAAGGAATTCGCGAAGGCCTGCTGATCACTCTTGGAGGTCGCACGTGGGCCGAGGCGCTCGAGGAGATGCTGGCCCACATCGACTCCAAGGGCGATTTTTTCTTGGGAGCCCGCATCGCGGTGCGCCTGGGGGAACATCTGCCGCGCGCAGCCGACCTGGCCGATCTGCGCGGCCGCCTGGCCAAGCGCGGATTGACCTTGTGGGCCGTGTTGACCGATGCACCGGCCGTGGTCGCCGCTGCTCAAAGCCTGGCGCTCGCCACCGCTCTGCCTTCGCCACCAGCAGGTTCGGACGCGCCGCTCGAATCAGCAATGACCGGCACCGCGGCGGTGCTGGTGGAAAGCACGCTGCATTCGGGGAAACGCATTGAATACGGCGGGCATGTCGTCGTCTTGGGCGATGTCAGTCCCGGGGTCGAAATCGTCGCCGGCGGGCACGTCATCGTGTGGGGCAAACTGCGAGGGACGGTGCATGCCGGGGCCCACGGGAACGAGAACGCGATGGTGTGCGCACTCGATCTCTCTCCGATGCAACTGCGCATCGCAGGTCATGCGGCCACCTCCCCGTCGCGCCGCGGCTCGCCACAGCCCGAGGTTGTGCGCTTGCGGAATGGAAACCTGGTGGCCGATGTGTGGAAGCCCGGCGGTCGGGAACCTAAGTAGCCCGACCCTTTCATCCGGCAGCGACGAGGCCCTCCTGACAGGTCAGGAAGTGACGATTACCTCCAGCAAACGCGGGGTGGGCAGCATTGCCGCCACGGTCAAGCTGGATGTCGCGCTGGCCGCGCCGGGGAAAGATGATGCGCGTCCGGGTTCCGGCATCGGCTTGCGCAACCTGGGCGTCATCTTGGGCCGGCAGAACCGTGGCCAACACGTCCTGGCGGCTGGGGTCGAAGGACATGGGCGGCCCCACCAGGCCCTGGTCACAGACCAGCGCTTGGTCGCCGACATCTCGCTCGGCCCGGCCACCCGGCGCCGCCGGCTCAACTGAGGGCGAATGTTCAATCCGCGACGCTGGCGTCATTTCGATTTCTGGCTGTTGGGCGGCGTGGCCGTGCTGGTGGTGTTCGGCATCGCCATGATCCGCTCGGCCATCGCCGGAAACGAGACGCTGGCGGGCCTGCCGGCGCGCCAGGCACAGAACGCGCTCGTCGGCCTGGGAGTGGTGCTGGTCGCGGCTGTCGTGGACTACCATTTCTGGCGCGCCCTGACGCGGCCGATGTACGTTGGGCTGCTGGCCGTGCTGCTCTATCTCGAAATCAGCGGCGCGACCACTTTCGGTGCGGCGCGCTGGCTCGACCTGGGCTTTACCCAGGTGCAGCCCTCCGAACTGGCGAAGGTCCTGCTGATTCTCATCCTGGCCGACGACATTTCGCGCAACGAGGAACGCATCCGCACCTGGGGCGGCGTGCTGCGCAGCCTGGCGCTGGCCGCCGTGCCGGCATTCGTCATCTTCCGCCAACCCGATTTGAGCACGGCCATCCTCACCATGGTGCTCTGGGCGGCAATCATCTTCGCCGCTGGAATCAAACCGAAACATCTGGCCACCCTCGCCGGTGGCGCGCTACTCGTCCCGATCGTGGCCTTCCCATTCCTCGAGTTTTATCAGAAGCAGCGCCTGGTACTGTTCCTCGCTCCGCAGGCCGATCCGGGCGCTCGCTACAACGTCGACCAGGCCTTGATCAGCATTGGTTCGGGCGGGTGGTTTGGCCAGGGCTACGCCCATGGCTCGCAGGTGCAGTTGCGCTTCCTCAAGGTGCGTCACACGGATTTCATCTTCTCCGCCCTGGCGGAGGAATTCGGATGGGTTGGCGCCTTCGCCGTCTTGCTCCTGCTGGCCTTCGTCATTTATCGCTGTCTGCGAGCAGCACGCACAGCACGCGACACGTTTGGCGCGCTCATCGGGTACGGCGTGGCCACGCTGATCTTCTACCAAGCCGCCTTTAACATCGGCATGAACCTCAATCTGCTGCCGGTGGCGGGTCTGCCGCTGCCCTTCATCAGTTACGGCGGATCCGCATTGTGGTCGGCGCTGCTGGGCGTCGGCCTGGTCGAGAGCGTCGTCATTCACCGCCAGGAACTGGAATTCTGAGATGATCCAACCCGCGCGCGTCCGCTTCGCCCCCTCGCCGACCGGCTTCCTGCATATCGGCGGCGCTCGCACGGCGCTCTACAACTTCCTGCTCGCTCGTCAAACGGGCGGGCAGTTTCTTCTGCGCATCGAAGACACGGACCAAAAGCGGTTGGTACCCGGCGCGCTAGAGGACCTGCTGGCCAGCCTGCGCTGGCTCGGGCTCCAGTGGGATGAGGGTCCGGAAGTGGACGGAGCCTGCGGCCCCTATCTCCAGTCGCAACGCAAAGAGATCTACCAGGCGCATGCGGACCAACTGATCGCGCGAGGCAGCGCGTACACCTGCTTCTGCACGCCGGCCCGTCTGGCGGAAGTGCGCACCCGGCAGCAGCAGCGCAAAGAGCCGCCGCGCTACGATGGGCTCTGCCGCCGGCTGACCCCGGCCGAGGCCGAGGCGCGCGTCCGCGCCGGCGAGCCGCACGTGGTGCGTTTCAAGACGCCGCGCGAGGGCGCCACCACTGCCGTGGATGTCCTGCGCGGCGAGGTTGCCGTCCACAACAAGGACCTGGATGATTTCATCCTGCTCAAGTCGGATGGCTGGGCGCTGTATCACCTTGCGGCGATGGTGGACGACCACTTGATGAAGATCACTCACGTCATCCGCTCCTCCGAATGGCTGCCCTCCCTGCCGCTGCATGCCCTGATCCACCGCGCTTTCGGCTGGGATGAGCCGCAGTGGTGTCATCTCTCGGTGTTCCTGAAACCCTCCGGCAAAGGCAAAATGAGCAAGCGCGAAAGCGCGGAGTTGATGAAGGAGGGCCACTCCGTCTTCGTGCGCGACCTGCGCGAGCTGGGATACACGCCGGAAGGGGTGATCAATTGGATCGCGCTGATGGGCGCGAGCTTCGACGAGAAGCAGGACGTGTTCTCACTGCCCGAGCTCGTCGACCGCTTCAGCCTCGACCACCTTACCCCGGCCCCGGCTGCGGTCAACTTCACCAAGGCCGACCATTTCAACGGCGTCCACTTGCGGCGCCTGGCGCCCGAGGAACTGGCGAGGCGCTTGCGCCCGTTCTTCGAGAAGGCCGGCCTCCCTGCCGACGAGGCCCGGCTGCGGCGAATCGCGCCACTCATCCAGGAGCGGGTGGTAACGCTGGACGACGGAGCGGAGATGGCAGGCTTTTTCTTCCGCGAGGAAGTGATTCCCGCGGCGAGCGACCTGGTCGGCAAGGGCATGACACCGCAGGCCTCGGCGGAAGCCGTGCACGCGGCGAGCGAGATTCTCGCTGATCACGCCGACCTCGCAGACCCGGCCTTGGAAGCCAAGTTGCGCGACCTGGCCGAACGCCTCGGGCTCAAACCCGGGCAGCTCTTCGGCATCCTGCGCGCCGCGGTGACCGGACAGACCGTCAGCCCACCGCTTTTCGGGAGCATGGCGATCATCGGACACGAGAAGGTTCTGGCGCGGCTAGGTGCCGCCGAGTGCACATTGCGCGCGATGTAGGTGGGCGGTGTCCTCCCCCAAAGATGCTCGAGAGCTGTCGTGTGAAACGGCAGCTCTCTTCCTGCTAGTTGGCAACGGGGCCACTCTTGAGGGCACGTGGAAGGGATCGCTGTCCGCGACTCGTGCCGCGACCGGCGTGCGATCTCGCATGGCCCGCTCTTCCGTGAGATACAACGCCGAGCGCGCTCAGAGCTGCGAGGCGCGCGCAGGCTCAGTTCACACGTACTTGCGAGTCAGCGGACAGCCGCAGGGGATGCGACCGTGGTAAAATGGAAATGCCTTGGGGGTTCGTCTAGCGGTAGGACAGCGGACTCTGGATCCGCATGCCGAGGTTCGAATCCTCGACCCCCAGCCAAAGCAAAGCGGCCCGCAGGGCGGGCCGCTTTGCTCTTCCCTAGATGGTCCGACAAGGCATCGGGTTGGGGTGCGCCGCTTTGAGCCTCCTAACGCCTGGCCTTGGGCTGCCGGTAGTCGAGCATCACCAGCGCTTCGAGGGCGGCCAAGCGGACATTCTTGTCCGGATCACTGCCCTCAACGGCTTCAAGCGCGACCCGCACACGGGCATCCTTGAACCCGAGAGCCGACAGCTCCTCGGCTGCCGTCTGCCGCTGGTAGGGATTGGTGGCCGTAAGCCGATCGAGCAGCTTTTGCACTTTTGGCGTCAACGGCCGCACGCCCGCCGCCGCCTCGCCGGTGGCGCTCAGCCGCTCCCGGACAACCGTTGCACGCTGCTCCGCCGTCGCCTGCCGATAGTCGAGCATGACCAGGGTCTCGAAGGCCGCTTCCCGAACGTTCTTCTCCGTGTCATCGCTGGCCGCCTTCTCCAGCACCAATTGGATGCGTACGTCGCGAAGGCCAAGGCTGGCCAATTCCTCCGCAGCCGTCTGACGATGGTAGGCGTCGCCCTCGCTGAGCTGTTCGATCAAACGAGTCGCTCGCACGGGCAACGTCTTCTCTTCGGGGCTCATCACGCTACCTCCGGATGCCCGCGTCCTCTAAGTCCGCTCGACTCACGTGCGGCACCCCATCAAGATCTTGCTTGCCGCTGACCCATGCCTAGCATACAACATCTGGCTCCTTGCATGAAGGGCGACATTACTGCCCCTCACTCGGCAATCGGTGATCCGGCCTGCGCGTGCGAGAACATACACATCGCTGGCCGGGCTGCCATCTCCCTCCTCTTGACATCCCAGGACCGGAGTAATACCATCTAGTTTATATGGTATGGCACCGCCAGCTTTGGGAGAAGACGGTGGCAACCTGCCAGATATTGGGCCTAGCGGGGCTCTGGAACGCCCAAACGGCGCTGCAGCATTCCGTACACCTGAACCGGTCCAGCATGCTCAGGAATGCCCTGTGGCAGCCACGGCGCGCCTCCTTGGGGCCCGATGGACGATCAGATACTCTACCATCTCGCTCAACCTATGCGATTCTGCGAGCTGCAGCAAGCTGTGGGCGGCGTTAACCCCCGCCCCCTCTCCCAATGCCTGCAACTCCTGAGGGCGGAAGGTCTTGTCGAGCTGCGCTCCACCGGTGGGGCCGCCCGCTACACGCTCACCCGGCCAGGCTCCAGCCTTGTCCCATTGCTTGACGGCCTGCGCTACTGGCAGTCAAAGTGGCTGCCGGCCGACGGCACACATGACTCACCTGCGGCGAGGGTCGGACCTATCGAGAACGAGGTGGCCATTGGATAAGGCACGGATCACACTGTCAGAGACCCATCCAATCTATGAAGCCACCCATCCCGGCCTGGTGACTTTGGGGGTCATGGACCTGCAACGGACAGCGGGGTTCTACAGACAGGTCATCGGACTGACGGAGCGCTCCGCCGGTCCGGATGAGGCAATCCTCGGCCCGCTCCTGGGAGAGGCGCTGGTGCGCCTTGAGTCGGGCGCCCAGCCGCGAGACCCGTTGACGCAGACGACCGGGCTGTATCATATGGCGCTGCTCTACCCTTCGCGCGCCGCGCTCGGTGCTGCCTTGCTGCGCTTGGCCTCCACCGGGTACCCGATCCAGGGAGCATCCGATCACGGCGTCAGCGAGGCGATCTATCTCGCGGACCCGGAAGGAAACGGGATCGAGCTCTATGCGGACCGGCCGAAGGCTTCCTGGCCGCGCCGGGGTGAGACCCTAGCGATGGTCACGGAGGCGCTGCATCTTGAGGCCCTGATTGACGATGCCCGGGCGGCAGGGATGGAGGGCCGCGAGCCAGTACGCGAGCTGTGCATGGGGCACATCCATTTGCACGTCGCTCACCTCGAACCGGCGGTCGAGTTCTATCGCGACGGGCTGGGGCTCACCCTTACCCAGCGATACGGAAGCCAGGCGGCTTTCTTGGCGGCCGGCGACTATCACCATCATGTCGGAATCAACACTTGGGCCGGGATTGGGGCACCCCGAGCGCCGGCCACCTCCCCGGGTTTGCGGCACTTCACCCTGGCCTTGCCTTCACGTGAGGCCCTGCTGATAACCCTGGCCCAATTGCGTGCGACCGGAGCTGCGCTTCTTGAGATTGACAGGATGCATCAGACGCAAGACCCATCGGGGAATCGCATTGACCTAGTTGTCTCTCTGCCGCCGGACTCCTGACCCGCGCTATGCAATCCCGTGTGTCTGAGGAATGGAGGAGCCACGGACCCTGAACGCAAGAAGCAGGCTTTGCGAACGCTGACCTACGGCATGGTCGTCGCGAGCACGGCCGCGGGGGAGGAACTGGCCGCGGGCGCGGTCAACTGGATTTCGCAAGCCTCGTTCGTTCCGCCTCTGATTATGCTGGCGCTAAGGAGCGACAGCAATCTGCATCGACTGGCAGAACGAGCTCAACGACTGGCCGTGAACGTCCTCACTCGGCAACAGAAGGATCTGGCCGCCGCATTCTTCAAGCCTTCCCGTGTCGAGGCCGATCGTATCCAGGGCTTCTCATTCCAACGCGGATCGCTCTCGGGCGCAGCCATTCTCGCGGATGCCTGGGCGTGGGTCGAAGCGCGGGTCACCGATACCGTGAAGCGCGGCGACCACACCGTGTTCGTGGCGGAAGTTGTCGAGGCCGATATCCGCGAGGGCGACTTCCCTCCGCTCGTGATATGGGAAACGGGCTGGACGCACGGCGGATGAATTCTTCTGCCTCACCAAGCTGGGCTCCAACACCTGCGGCCTCGAGTCTCGGGGGGTATACTGCCATGGCTGGTGTTCCGCAAGTGATAACGCGTTGGTGCGCAGCGAGCGCGCGCCCGGCCAGCCTGACCCGCACGCGGAGCGAAGTTCTTTGGCCGACTCTTCACCCGGCACGATTGCACTGTTTGGATCTGGGGAAACGTCGCTGAGCGGGGCGCGAGTCTTCGAGGCGCTTGCCCACAGCCTGCCTGCCCCTCTGAATATCACCTTCGTCGAAACGCCAGCCGGTTTCGAACTCAATTCCGCCGAAGTTGTCGATCGCGTTGCCCGATTCGCGCGCTCGCGGTTGCACAACTATCATCCGGTCGTCACGATCGTCGCTGCGCGCCGCAGAGGCACACCCTTCAGCCCGGATGACGAGCAGGTCGCAGCGCCCCTGCTGCACTCGAATTTGATTTTCCTTGGGCCGGGCAGCCCCACCTACGCCGTGCGTCAACTACAGGGTAGCCTTACCTGGCACATTATTCTTGCGCGCCACCGATTGGGGGCGGCCCTCGCCTTGGCCAGTGCCGCCGCTATCGCGGCCGGCGCGTTCGCTCTCCCCGTCTACGAGATCTACAAGGCCGGCGAGGACCCCCACTGGAAGCCTGGGCTGGATCTCCTCGCGCCGTTTGGCCTGCGCCTGGCCTTCGTCCCGCATTGGGATAATGCGGAAGGCGGCCCCGGGCTTGACACGAGCCGCTGCTTCATGGGCCGGGAGCGATTTCGATATATGGCGCAGGTGCTCCCGCGCGATGTCCGAGTTGTCGGCGTGGACGAACACACGGGATTACTCATCGAGCCGGCTTCTCGCTCGTGCTGCGTCATCGGATCCGGCGGGGTGACAATTCAATGCGCTGCAGACGAGAGTCGCTTCGAGGGCGGCACCTCATTTGAAATCGGCAGACTCGGGGCCTTTCGCCTTCCACAGGCTGAGGAAGGGATCCCGCATCATGTTTGGGAAATGGCTCAAGGCCAGAGCCTCGGCGCACAATCTGAGGGTACACCGAGTGCGCACGTCATGGAGCTCGTGGAGCAACGGCTGGATGCGCGGGCGCGCAAGGACTGGGCCCTGGCCGATCAGTTGCGAGCGCATATCGCCACCCTGGGCTGGCGCGTGGTGGACACAACCAACGGAACCCGGCTCGAACCCGTGTCCAAGGCATAAGCGAGGTCCGAATTGAAACCGGTGTGTGCTCGACCTGGCCGCCTTGGCATGCTCGAGTGCTCATGTCGAGGAGATTTGACGCATGAAAGTCGGATACATCGGCCTGGGCTTGATGGGCAAGTCGATTGCGCGCAACATTCTCAAGGCGGGTTTCGAAGTGGTTGTATACAACCGCAGCCTGGCGCCGGTCGAGGAACTCGCCGCCGCGGGGGCCCGCACGGCGCCCAATCCGGCGGAGGTCGCTCGACAAGTTGACGTCGTGATGACCTGCCTGCCCGATTCGCCTGATGTGGAGTCTGTGGCATTGGGCGACCTGGGGATCGTCGCCGGCGCACATCCCGGGTTGGTCTATGTCGACAACTCGACCATCAAACCGGCCACCGCCCGGTTCATCGCCGAGCAGCTCACGCCGCTGGGCGTGAGCTGCTTGGATGCCCCGGTGAGCGGCGGTGATGTCGGCGCGCGCGACGCAACATTGGCGATCATGGTGGGAGGCCCGGCGGCGGCGCTCGAACGCGCGCGGCCGGTGCTGCAGTCCATGGGCAAAACGATCACACATGTCGGCGATTCAGGCGCCGGACAGATTGCCAAAGCCGCCAATCAGATCATGGCCGCCGCGCAAATGGTCGCGATGGCCGAGCTGATCCTCTTCTCTCAGAAAGCGGGTGCCGACCCGCGTAAGGTGGTCCAGGCTATTCGTGGCGGCGCCGCCCAATGCTGGACGCTGGACGTGAAGGCGCCACGCCTGTTTGCCGGAAACCGCCAGCCCGGATTCCGCGGGCGCATGCAGGCCAAGGACCTGGGCATTGTGCTCGACACCGCCCGCCAGTACGGCATGCCGTTGCCGTCGACGTCGGTCAACGCCCAGCTCTTTGGCGCCATGCGCGAGATGGGCCTGGGCGACCTTGACAACTCCGCCGTGATAGCGGTGCTCGAGGCGCTAGCCGGTACACGCTTGGCCTGAGTCGTGCGCCGCGCGAGGGCCTTGGGTCGCAGCGCTCGAAGGCGATGCTCCGCACAACGACGTGCACAACAGGAAAGGTCCTGGCCGAACGGCCAGGACCTTCTATTGTGTGGTGGGCGGCAAGGGACTTGAACCCCCGACCTCTTCAATGTGAGTGAAGCGCTCTAACCGACTGAGCTAGCCGCCCACACCCGCGCATTATACCAGAGGCGGAGACAACGCAGCTCCAGCGCATTTCTCCCAAGATGAGCGCAACTCCCCCACGTGGGGGACGGCCTCGTCTGTTCATTGGACAGGTCGCCCCACCCGCGGGATGTCTCGGCCGGCTCCGGCTGGCCAGGGGCCGCAGCGGATTCGGAAGCCCGCACCCGACTTGCCCGAGCCGTCGCCTTTCTGCTATTCTTCAGGCAGGGGCACCCCATGACCAACCCGACTCGCGTGGCACTTCTGGAAGATCATCTTTCTATCATCGACGGTTACGTTTTCCGCCTGCAGCACGACCCGCACATCGAGGTGGTGGCCTCCGCCATGTACGGCCGGGATCTGGAGGAGATGTTGCGGAAGCACGCAGTGGACGTCCTCGTGCTGGATGTCTCCGTCCCTACCTCTGCCGACAACCCCAACCCTTACCCGATCCTGCATGAGGCGCCAGCATTGCTGCAAGAATTCCCGGATACGGCGATCCTTGTCATCTCGATGCATGCCGAGCGCGCACTGATCCGCGCGCTGGTCGAGGCGGGTGTCAGCGGCTACATTCTCAAGGATGACCACGACGCGATTCGCGAGCTGTCGAGCGCCATCCAGACAATCGCGGGAGGCGGAATCTACTTTAGCCATCACGCGCAGCAGGCCTTGAGTGCTCCTGCGGGCTCGAACGGCCCGGCCCTCACCGTTCGCCAGCGGGAAGTGCTCTCGTTGTGTGCGGCCTATCCCGACCTAACCACGGCCCAGATCGCATGCAAGCTGGGCGTCGCGAATTCCACCCTGCGCAACCTGCTGTCGGGTGCATACCTGCGGCTCGAGGTTAGCAGCCGGCCGGCAGCGGTCTCCCGCGCGTGCCAGCTCGGACTGATCGCGCCCGAGAGCCCTCAGCGCTTGGGTTGACCCTGTGACCGCAATAGGCTTCGGCCATCGAGCATGCCTCGGCCGCGTGGCCGCCAATCCGGATTCGGAATGAAGATCCCCCATCCACGCCTGGTCCTCGCAGTGGAAAACGCCCTGTCCGTCCTGGTCATGGCTCTGCTCCTGCTCTACACCTACGCCTTCTTCTTTGTGTTGCCCTACGCCGGCATGTATTGGGAGGTGGGCGGGAAGGTGAGCACCCTCTATCGGCAGACCAATGCCGGTTCACCGTTGCACCTCGGCGATCGTCTGATTCGAATCGGGGCTGTCTCGATGGCCCAATTCGAAGATGATCTGCGCCAGCAGATGCCCCTCGATATGCCGCCCGGCGATCGCGTGCCGCTGATCGTCGAGCGCCAGGGCGTTCAGCTTGCGCTGGAGTGGGTCATTCCAGGTCCGACGTCAGCGGAGGTCCGCACGCGGCTCTTCTACATTTGGTGGCTGCCCTACTTGTTTTGGGGCACCGGTACCTTTGCCTTGCTCGCCGTCCGCCCGCGCGCAGCGCAGCGCACGGCACTGGTGGCCTTCAATTACCTCACCGCGATTTGGATAAGCGCCGGTTCAGGGCTATCGCACTCGCATATCTGGCTGAGTCCGTTCATCTTCCGCACGGCCGGATGGTTGTGTGTCCCGGTGTACCTGCAACTCAACTACCTTTTTCCCAAACCCTTGGGCGCTCTCCCTCGATGGGTCCCACTCTCTGTCTACGCCGCCGTCGGCGCGATCATCCTGGCCGAGTGGGCCCAGTGGCTTCCGCTGCACTCGCTGGCCTATGGCTTCCTCATCTCCGCGCTGGGCAGCCTGGCCTTGCTGGCGGCGCACTGGAGGCGTCACCCCGCACAGCGTTGGGATGTCGCCTTGGTGCTCATCGGTTTGGCGGTCGGGTTGATGCTACCTTCCGCCCTGGCGTTGCTGTCCACCCTGACCGGCTCGGTCGACTTTGTCAGCGGTATCGCATTGATGGCCTTGCCAGCCGTTCCTCTGGGCTACATCTACGCAGCCTCGCGCCAGGCATTGAGCGGCATCGGCACCCGCAGCAACCGAGTCCTGGTCTACTACACGTACTTCCTCCTGATTGGCGTCAGCTCGTCGCTCCTGGGCCTGGTGCTGGATGGGCTGCTCGACTTCCCCGGCGACACCGCATTCATCAGCTTGTCCATCGCGATCTTGGTCGGCACCGGGACTCTGACACTCTTTGCGCGATTCCAGCGCTGGTTTGATCTGCGGGTGCTCGCTATCCCTCACCCGCCCGCGCATCTCCTGGAAGTGTTCACAGAACGCATTACAACTTCCCTCGATCAGGCGAGCCTGGTGCGCGTTCTTCAACACGAAGTGCTGCCGACCCTGCTGGTGCGCCAATCGGCGCTGCTCCTCATGCGGGAGGGTCAACCACCTGCAGCCCTGTTCGCCCAAGGCGTCACCGCAGCTCAGCTGCCGGCGGCCGGAGATGTGCTGTCATTGGCTGCCACGAATGCGCATTTCCGGCCGCAATCAGGTTCAACGAACCCCTCGGCCAACTGGATTCGGGTGGTCTTCCCGCTGCGCCTGGATAACACCTTGCTTGGATTGTGGCTGTTGGGACGGCGCGATCCCGATGATTCCTACGCGTCGGCGGAGATGCCGGTGCTTTCGGCGCTTGCCAGCCAGCTGACCGTGGCCCTGCACAACATCCTGCAGGCGGACCGCCTGCGCCAGATGTACCAGGCGCATGTCGATATGCGCGAAACCGAACGCAGCCACCTGGCGCGTGAACTGCACGACGAGGTGCTCAGCCAATTGGCCGTACTGTCGATGAACCTCGACGATCGGGAGCCCTCGCCCCGCTTTCGCGCGAGCTATGCCGCCATCGTCGGCAACTTGCGCGAGATGATCCACCAGCTGCGACCCGCGATGCTCACCTACGGGCTGCGCGCCGCACTCGCCGAAATGGTCGATGAGGTCTCCTCCCGCCCCGGCCAGACGCCGGAGGTGGTGCTCGAGATCCCCACCAGCGAGGCGCGCTACGGAGAGCAAGTGGAGCGACATGCCTTTCGCATCCTGCAGCAGGCCGTTGAGAACGCGCTGCAGCACGCCCACGCGCGGCGCATTGCCGTTCGCGGACGGTTGGAGGATTCTTGGATGGAGGTGCTGGTGGAGGACGACGGATTAGGTTTTAGAGCGCAGGATGCCCGGGACCTGAGCACGCTCGTCAGCGACCGTCACTTCGGGCTGGCCGGCATCTACGAGCGAGCGGCGCTCGTCGGCGCTCAGGTTTCCATCCAATCGGACCCCGGCCACGGAACGCGAGTACGCCTTACCTGGTCCCTTTCTCGCGCACAAGCCGCCGTCGAGCTGGGGACGCCCCTCCCACCCTCGGCAGGCGGCGATCAGCGGTAGCCGCCGCGCCACACCCTACCGGCGCTGGACCAATCGGGCGGACATGCCTTGCCGCCTCACTCGTGCTCGCGGCAGCCCGCGGACCACGCGCGGCCGTCTGCGGCAATGAACGCATCGGCCTGGATCGGCCCCCACGAGCCGGCCTCATACGACTGCAACGCGGGCGCGTCCGGCGCGCGCCAAGCCGCCTCAATCGCGTCCACCCAAGTCCAGGCTGCCTCGATCTCATCACTGCGCGTGAAGAGCGAGGCATCCCCGCTCAGCGCGTCGAGCAGCAGCCGCTCGTACGCCTCGGGGATGGCGCTGACCCCGAACGCATCACGATAGTGGAACTCCATGTCCACCGAACGCAGCTCGATATGCGAATCCGGCTGCTTGGCCTCGAAGCGCAAGTGAATGCCTTCGTCCGGCTGCAAACACAGGGCCAGGATGTTGGGGGTGATTTCCGCGCCGGCCGGCAAGGGGAACATCAGGTGCGGCGGGCGCTTGAACTGCAACACAACTTCGGTCACCTTGCGCGCCAACCGTTTGCCCGAGCGCAGGTAGAACGGCACGCCGTGCCAGCGCCAATTGTCGATGAGCAGACGCACTGCAGCGAAGGTGGGGGTTTGGCTTCCCGTCGCCACACCGATCTCCTCGCAATAACCGGAGTACTGCGCGCGGACGGATGACCTCGCCGATTCCCCCGGGTGCGGCGGGCGTATTGCGGTCAGCAGCTTGTGCTTCTCGTCGCGCAATGCATCGGCGTTGAAGGAGGTGGGCGGTTCCATCGCCACCATCGCGAGCACTTGCAGCAAGTGGTTCTGGAACATGTCGCGTACCACGCCCACCCGATCGTACGATGTGCCGCGGTGCTCAACGCCCAAGTCCTCGGCCACTGTGATCTGCACATGGTCGACGTAGTTGCGGTTCCAGATGGGCTCGAACACTGTGTTGGCAAAACGAAAGACGAGCACGTTCTGCACCGTCTCCTTGCCCAGGTAGTGGTCGATGCGGTAGATCTGCGGCTCCGCCGCCACCTGGTGCAGCATGCGGTTGAGTTCGCGAGCGCTCGCCAGGTCGCTCCCAAACGGCTTCTCGATCACCACGCGCCGCCAGCCGGCCGCCGCGCGCATCAGTCCAGCGCTGGCCAGGCCTTTGATGATAGCGGCATACATATCGGGCGGCGCAGCAACGTAGTACAGGCGGCCAGAGGGGTCCGGTGAGGCTTCGTCCAACCGGGCGGCGAGTGCGGCAAAATCCCCGGTCGTGGTGAAATTGCCCGAGCGATATCTCAGGCAAGCCGCGAACGACTTCCACACCTCGCCTGTAGCCTCCGGCCGCCCGGCCAGCGCCTGGTCACGTACGTGTTCGCGGAAGTCCGCATCGCTCAGCGGCCGTGTCGAAAAACCCACGACGCGAAACTGCAGCGGCAGGCGTTTCTTGGCGTACAGGCTGAACAGAGCCGGGATGAGTTTGCGCCGAGTGAGATCGCCCGAAGCCCCAAAAATCACAATCGTGACGGGGAGATCACCGACTTCGTGCGCGGTCACGGCGTCTGGCCCTCCGCCTTGCGCACGGCATGGCCTCCGAATTGATTGCGCAGCGCGGCCAGCAGCTTGTCGGAGAAGGGTTCGTCCTCCCGCGAGCGGAATCGGCTGGTGAGGGCCATGGAGATGACGGGGATGGAGCAGCCGAGCTCGATCGCCTCCACGACCGTCCAGCGCCCCTCGCCGGAATCCGGGACGTAGGCAGCAATGCCTTCCAGGGTCGGGTTTTCGGTCAAGGCGCGAGCGGTGAGGTCCAACAGCCACGAGCGAATGACGCTGCCATGACGCCACAGCTCGGCGATCTGCGGCAAGTCGAGGCCGAACTCGGCTTTGTGATTCATCAGTTCGAAGCCTTCGGCGATGGCGCGCATCACACCGTACTCGATTCCGTTGTGAACCATCTTGACGAAGTGTCCCGAGCCCACCGGCCCCATCCGCGCCCACCCCCGATCGGGCGCCTCGGCGAGGGTTTCAAGTGCCGGGCGCACGCGCTCCACGGCCTGCACCTCGCCCCCGACCATCAAGCAGTAGCCCTCGGCGAGGCCCCACACGCCGCCCGAGGTGCCACAATCGACGAAGAGCAACCCCAACGCGGCCACCTCTCTTGCCCGCCGCACTGAATCCTTGTAGAACGAGTTGCCCCCATCCACCACCAGGTCGCCCGCGGACATCAACGCGGCCACGCGACGCAACGTGTTTTCGGTCGGATCCCCGGCCGGGACCATCAGCCACACCACCCGCGGCGGCGCGAGCTTCGCCACCAGATCCTCCAGCGAGGCCGCTCCGACGGCACCCTCGGCCGCCATCGCCCGCACCACCTCTTGGCGCGGGGCGAAAACCACCACCCGATGCCCGCCCCGGATCAGGCGGCGGGCCATGCTGCCGCCCATCTTGCCCAAGCCAATCATGCCGATTTCCATGTGTCCCTCCTCTGCTGTGGCGAAGCAGGGCTTCCCTTTCAGACGGGCCGTGACGGGGCGGGTCGCCTCGGCAGGCCCATTGAGACCCCGTCTGCCAGGACATTATCTCCCAGTCCGATAGCCGCCGCTCGCGCGATACAATCTCCCCTGGCCGTTGCACGCGCTGCGCAGCCCCTGTGGAGGAATTCCATGACTTCCCTGGCCGAGTTACGAAAAGACAAAGACGCCTTCTTTGCCGAGGATCCGCACAGTCCGCTGACCCTCGAGCAAAAGAAGAACTTCCGCGGTTTGAGCTATTTTGAAGAGAACCCGAGCCTGCGATTTGAATTGCCGATCGACCCAATCACTACTGGCGAGACCGTCGAGATGCAGACCTCGACCGGCGACATCCTGGTGTATCGGCGGCTTGGCAAGATCCGCTTCACCCTGGACGGGCACGAGTCTGAATTGACCATCTTCGCCAATGAGCACGGTCCGTTCCTGCCCTTCGTCGACCTGCTCGCGGGGAAGGAGACCTACGCCGCGGGACGCTATCTGGAACCTGAGCTCCTTGGCGAGAGCGTGGTGCGGGTCGACTTCAACCTGGCGTACAACCCGTATTGCGCCTACAACGATCGATGGTCGTGCCCGATCACGCCGATGGAGAATCGACTGAAGGTGCCCATCCGCGCAGGCGAGAAGACCTTTCAACCCTAGCAGCCTGCGTCGAGCGGTTGGCCAACACCCCCACTCTAGTCAACGAGGGCGCACGAGCGAGACAACCTCTCCGGCACTGTGCCCGCCTGCCTCGTTGACGTGCTCGCTCCGCGCGCGGGTGCCACTCGCCGCCGGATTTCTCGTCAATTACGAGGAAATATCTCGCCAACCCCAGTGACTTTCTTCACTCACACGGCCTAAGCCGATAGCATAGCCTTGTAGGGGGCTACGCCGGCAGCATTGCACCTCTTCACGCCGTGCGACGGGCCGGTCTTCGACGGAATCTGGAGCGCCAGACGCGCCAGCGAAGAAGCTGTGAGCCAGCGCCGCGGGCCAATAGAATGCATGAATTGAGTGTGACCCAGAGTGTCCTGGACATCGCCCTGGCCCACGCTGAGCGGGCCGGTGCGAAACGCGTGCTGCTGATCGACTTGGTGATTGGGGACTTGGCCTCGATCCTCGATGACTCGGTGCAATTCTACTGGGAGATGATCGCCAAGGGCACGCCGGCCGAAGGCGCCAGGCTGCGCTTCACCCGCTTGCCACTGGAGTTGCGCTGCACCGACTGCGGGTGCATCTTCTCACCGGATGCCGACAGCTTCGGCTGCCCCGCCTGCCAAAGCTCCCGCGTGCGGGTCCATCAGGGCGAGGAGCTGCGCGTCGAAAGCATTGAGGTGGAGTGAGATGCCCGCGCGAATACCGATCGTCGAGAACATCCTTTCGGCGAACGACGAGTTGGCCGTGCGCAATCGGGCGGCGTTCGACCGCGCCGGAGTCCTGGCGCTCAACCTGATGGCCTCGCCGGGCGCAGGCAAGACGAGCCTGATCTTGCGCACGCTCGAGGCGCTGCGCGGCCGAGTTCGTCTGGGAGTCATCGAGGGCGACTTGGCCTCCTCCATTGATACGGACCGGGCCAAGGCGGCCGGCATCCCGGCGTTTCAAATCAACACCGGCGGGCAGTGCCACCTGGATGCGGTGATGATCCAGGCCGCGATGCGCGAACTCCCGCTGGGCTTGCTCGACCTGGTGATCATCGAGAACGTCGGCAACCTGGTGTGCCCGATCGAGTTCCGCATTGGCAGCCATTTGAGCGTATTGATAGCCTCGATCCCGGAGGGCGACGACAAACCCTACAAGTACCCGTCCGCCTATCGCGGCGTCCAGGCATTGGTCGTCAACAAGGTCGATCTCTTGCCCTACGTTCCTTTCCGCATGGACTACTTCCGCGAGGGGGTGGAAGCCCTGAGCCCAGGGCTGGTCACCTTCCCGCTTTCATGCCGCACCGGGGAAGGGTTGGCTGCCTGGGCGGACTGGGTGGTGGCGCGTGTCACAGAGAATCGCTCGCCGGCTGCGCATTAGCGGCATCGTCCAGGGCGTCGGATTCCGGCCTTTCATCTTTGGGCTGGCCCATCGCGGTGGCCTGGGCGGCTACGTGCGCAATACGTCCGCCGGTGTGGAGGTCGTGCTGGAAGGCGAGGCCGATGCGGTGGAGGGTTTCCTTGGCCGCTTGAGCACCGAGCTGCCGCCGCTCGCGCACATCGATGGGTTGGCGGTCGAGCCCATGCCCCTTGCCCAACATGCCACGTTCGTCATCCTCGAGTCCCAGGCCCAGGCGGAGGGCGTTCAGCCCATTCCAGCCGACATCGCCTTGTGTGCCGATTGCGAGCGCGAGCTGTTCGATCCGCAGGACCGGCGCTACCTGTATGCCTTCATCAACTGCACCAACTGCGGCCCGCGGTTCACGATCATCCGCGGCTTGCCCTATGACCGGCCGCTCACCAGCATGGCGGAATTCGAGATGTGCTCAGCCTGCGCGGCCGAGTATGCGGACCCAGGCAACCGGCGATTCCATGCGCAGCCGGTGGCGTGCCCCAGGTGCGGACCGCGATTATGGATGGCCGACTCTCACGGGAATGAGTCGAGCCAGGGACTGGCCGCCATTCTCGAGGCGCGCCGCAGGCTGCACGCGGGCGCGATCCTCGCCATCCGCGGCCTGGGGGGGTTCCACCTGGCCTGCGACGCTTCGAATGCGCAAGCGGTGGTGGAGTTGAGGCGCAGAAAGGGCCGCGTTGAGAAACCATTTGCCGTGATGGCGACGAGCGAATCCGCAGCCGAGCGATTGGGCACGCTCGACGCGACAACCCGTGCCCTGCTGACCGGTCACGAGAAGCCGATCCTGCTGCTGCAGAGGATAGCCGGCGCGCCCGTCTGCGAAGAGGTGGCACCCGGCCTCGACCGGCTGGGCGTGATGCTGCCCTACACGCCGATCCACCGGCTGCTGCTCGACACACAAGACCCGCGGCTGGCCGCGGAAGCTGTGCCGCCGGTGCTGGTCATGACGAGCGGCAATTACTCCGAAGAGCCGATTGCGACCTCGAACGCCGAGGCGATGACGCGCCTGGCTCCATTGGCCGACGTCTTTCTGCTCCACAATCGGGGGATCGAACAGCGTTGCGACGATTCGGTCGTTCTTCCGTTGCCGGCACTCCCGTTTGAGCATGCTCCAACCCGGTTCTTCTTGCGCCGCGCGCGCGGGACGGCGCCCTACCCGGTGCGTATGCCCTTCCAGGCGCCCCCCACCTTGGCCTTGGGCGGCGAGCTGAAGAATGCGTTTTGTCTGGCACGCGAATGCTCGGCCTTCCTCAGCCAGCATATCGGCGACATGGAGAACCTCGAGACGCTCGACTCATTTGAGCACACGCTCGGACTGCTGAGAGAGTTGTTCCGCGTGGAGGCCGAGATCGTGGCGCACGACCTGCACCCGGACTATCTCACGACGCGCTGGGCCAACGAACACCGCGCCGGACCTCATCGCACGGTCGCCGTGCAACATCATCACGCGCACATCGCGGCGTGTATGGCCGAGAATGGGATCGGGCCGGACGAACGCGTGCTGGGGCTGGCTTTCGACGGCACGGGTTTCGGCCGCGACGGCGCGATCTGGGGCGGCGAGGTGCTGCTCGCCTCGTACGCCGGTTTTGAGCGACTGGCGCAACTCGAGTATCTCCCGCTCGCCGGCGGCGAGGCCGCGATCCGCGAGCCGTGGAAGACGCTGGTCGGGTACGGTCAGGCGCTCGAGTTGGATGTGCAGGGCGCACGCGGTCTCGCGGGCGTGGCGCCTTCGGCTGTCGCCACCCTTCAGCAGATGACCCGCCGGCGAGTCAACACGCCGCTCACCAGCAGCCTCGGGCGCCTGTTCGACGCGGTTGCAGTGATCGCGGGCGCGCAGGCCAGGGTGAGCTACGAGGCGCAAGCGGCCATCCAGCTGGAGGCCGCAGCGCGCGCCAGCCGCGGCGACGCCCGCCGGTATCCCCTGCGCATCGAGCGCCGCGAGGGAACGCGCAAGATCCTCGTTCGTGACATGCTCGAGGCGATGCTGCGCGATGCGCGCGCAGGCGAAAGTCAGGGCGCGATCGGGCTGCGCTTCCACCACAGCCTGGCGGAGGCTTTGGGCGGGCTGCTGAGTGAGCTGCGCGATGAGACCCAGGTAACCACAGTCGCGCTTTCGGGCGGCGTCTGGCAAAACACGCTGCTGCTCGATCTCGCGGTGCGGCAGATTGTAGAGCGCGGGCTTCGCCCCCTGCTCCACTCCAACGTGCCGCCCAACGACGGCGGATTGGCACTGGGTCAGGCGGCTGCGGCGGTTCACGTCGCGGGAGGCTAGCATGTGTCTGGGCATTCCCGGTAAGATCACCGAAGTGTTCGAGCGCGATGCGCTGCGCATGGCCAAAGTCGACTACGGCGGTGTGGTCAAGGAAGCCTGCCTGACCTACGAGCCGGAGGCCCAGGTGGGCGAGTACATCCTGGTGCACGTCGGCTTCGCCATCAGCCGCATGAGCGAAGCCGAGGCCCAGGAGACTCTGCGCCTCATCGGCGAACTGGCGGAGTTCGGCGACCAGGAGGCGGCCGCCTAGGCGGCGGCCACGACGAGCGTTGAAGTACATCGACGAGTACCGCGATCGCGAGAGCGTGCAGCGCTTGCTGGGGGCGCTGCGCTCGAGCGTTACCCGCCACTGGACGCTGATGGAAATCTGCGGCGGGCAGACGCACGCCTTCCTGCGCTTCGGGTTGGATGCGCTCTTGCCGCCGGAAATCGAACTGGTCCATGGCCCCGGTTGTCCAGTGTGCGTGACGCCGGTGGAGCAAATCGACCGGGCAGTGGCCCTCGCCGGCCGTGAGGAGGTCATCTTCACTTCCTTCGGCGACATGCTGAGGGTCCCGGGCACACACTCCGACTTGTTCGCCGTGCGTGCGCGCGGCGGCGACGTAAGGGTGGTGTATTCGCCGCTGGATGCGGTCAAGCTGGCACAAGACCATCCGCATCGGCAGGTGGTGTTCTTCGCCATCGGGTTCGAAACCACCGCGCCAGCCAATGCCATGGCGGCGATCGCCGCGCGCGCGCGAGGCGTCAGCAACTTCTCGATGCTCGTCTCGCAGGTTTGCGTCCCGCCCGCGATGGAGGCCATCCTGGCCTCACCCCGCAACCGGGTCCAGGCGTTTCTCGCGGCCGGCCACGTGTGCGCCGTGATGGGCTACTGGCAGTATCACCCGATCGCTGCGCGGTTCCGTGTGCCCATGGCCGTAACCGGGTTTGAACCGGTGGACCTGCTGTGCGGCATTCAGGCCGCGGTCAACCAACTCGAGGCCGGCCACGCCAAGGTGGAAAACGCCTACGGCCGCGTGGTGAGCGAGGCCGGCAACCGCCCCGCGCAGGAAGCGATGGCAAAGGTCTTTGAGCCATGCGACCGCCAGTGGCGAGGGATCGGCATGATCCCGCTCAGCGGGCTGCGCCTGCGACCGCAGTTCGAAGACCTGGATGCCGAGGCGCGTTTTGACGTCGGCCACCTCGCGGTCAGCGAATCTTCGCTCTGTATCGCGGGCGAAGTGCTGATGGGTCACAAAAAGCCGGCCGACTGCCCGGCGTTCGGGCGCGAGTGCACACCGACTTCGCCGCTGGGCGCCCCGATGGTCTCGGCCGAGGGGACGTGCGCCGCCTATTTCCGCTACCAGCGGCCACAGGAGTAAGCTATGTCCGAAAGCCCACTCGATTTCGAAGGCTACGCCTGCCCGCTGCCTTTCCCGCCCGGCGACCGCGTCGTTTTGGGGCACGGCTCGGGCGGACGTCTAAGCCGTGATTTGCTGACCCGCCTGTTCCTTCCGGCGCTGGGCTCGGCCGCTCCGCGTCACCTGGATGATTCTGCGGTCCTTCAGTTCGGCGGCGAGCTACTCGCCTTCACGACCGACTCGCACGTGGTGAGCCCGCTCTTCTTCCCGGGCGGCGACATCGGCCGGCTGGCAGTGTGCGGCACCGTCAACGATCTGGCCATGGTCGGGGCACGCCCGATTGCCCTGACCGCAGGCTTCGTGCTCGAAGAAGGCTTGGAGTTCGGCGAACTGGGGCGCATTCTCGAATCGATGGCGCAGGCCGCGCGCGAGGCCGGTGTCTACATCGCCGCCGGCGATACGAAAGTGGTCCAACGCGGCAGCGCCGACAAGTTGTTCATCAATACTTCCGGCGTGGGCTGGGTGGCTCCGGGCCAGGCCGTCTCCGGCGCCGGGGCGAAGCCGGGCGACGTGGTGCTACTCTCGGGACCGATCGGGGATCACGGCATGGCGGTCCTTTCCGCACGCGAGGACTTGGGGTTCGAGACCGATCTGGCGAGCGACGCGGCGCCGCTCAACCATCTGGTGCAAGCCATGCGCGAGGCCGGACCGGTGAATGCGCTGCGTGACCCGACTCGCGGCGGGTTGGCCACTGCGCTCAAGGAGATCGCCGACCAATCGGGCGTATCGATCGAGCTTCACGAAAAGGCCATCCCTGTGCGGCCGGCGGTGCGCGCGGCCTGCGAGCTAATGGGCTTCGACCCGCTGCATGTGGCCAACGAGGGCAAGCTGGTGGCCTGCGTGCCGGCAGAGGCCTCCGAGCGCGTGCTCGAGGCGATGCGCGCCTCTCGCTATGGCGATGAGGCATGCCGCATCGGCGAGGTGGGCCACGGCGCAGCCGGCCGAGTGACGCTGCAGACGGCCATCGGCGGGACGCGCTTGATCGACATGCTTGCGGGAGAAATGCTTCCACGCATCTGCTAGCCCTACGGCAACAACTCGAGGATCCCCCGCCCAACCCCATCGCACTGAGGGGATTTGCTGGCCCGCAGCGAAATGCATCAACAATTGGCGGCCATCCTCATCCTGTCGCTTGAGGATGGCACTTGGCGAGCGTACCTTGGGCCAAAGCTGAACATGCCCAAGTCGGCCAACACAGCCCCCCGGGGGGACTGACAACAACGTCGCGCTAGGACATGTGCGGAATAAACGGCCGAATCCCCAGATTGTGACGAAAATCCCTCAAAAGACCGATGGGTGTATGCCCGAAGAGCCATCCGAGGGCGCTAGACTGTTTTGAGGCGAATTCGGTCACTCTTGCCTCGACGCAGCAGAAACGGAGCCTGTGGACCATGAATCCTATAGTCATCCCGAAGGCTGCTCTCGACGATTGGGTCAGGCTGCTTCGGTCGAGCTACCGAGTGGTAGCTCCAAAGCCTCTGCACGGCCAGCACGTGTTCGGCGAGGTCGGGTCGGCGAGCGAGTTCGACCTGGGCTATCCGACCAGCGTGCTGCCACCCAAGAAGTACCTCTTCCCGGCGCGCGAGGACCTGCTGAAGTTCCGCACGGATGCGCAGCAAGTGGAGGCAACGCTCGACGGACCCCGCACGGTGGTTCTGGGCGTTCACACGTGTGACTTGCACGCGATGCAGCTCCTGGATCGCGTCATGGCTACCGGTTACAGCGACCAGCACTACCTGGCGCACCGCAACAAGACCACGCTGGTGAGCGTGGAGTGCCTCAAGCCGTGCACCGCGGGTTCATTCTGCAAGAGCATGGGCACCCTCTCCACACCTGAGGCGTTCGATCTTCACCTGACCGACCTGGGTGACGCCTACGCGGCTGAGGTGGGCAGTGACCGCGGCGCGGCGCTGCTGGTCGGGCTCAAAGCGGCACGCCCCTTCGCCGACAAGGATACGGCGCGCCTCAACCGCGTGATGAGCGACAAGTGGCCGCGCTTCCCGCTGCGGCTGGAGTTCGACGTGACCGAACTCCCCAGCTTGCTTTCGACATCCTACGACAGCGAGTTGTGGAAGGAACTGGGCGAGCGCTGCCTGGTCTGTGCCATGTGCACTAACGTGTGTCCCACGTGCTACTGCTTCAACGTGACGGACGAAGTGGACCTGACGCTCATGAACGGGCGGCGCGTACGCGAATGGGATTCGTGCCAGCTCGACAAGTTTGCCACGGTCGCCGGCGGGCATAACTTCCGCACCACGCGAGCGGCGCGGCAGAGGCATCGCTTCTTCCGCAAGGGGAAGTACCAGACCGATGCGTTCGGGCTGCTGGGCTGCGTGGGCTGCGGTCGATGCGCGGAAGCCTGCCTGGTGCACATCACGCCCGTCGACACCTTCAACGAACTCTACCGCCGCCAACACCAGCCGGCGGCCGCCACCCCGCAGGGAGGCTGACCCATGGTCACAGCCCTCAAACAAACCTTGATCAACCCCTCCATCTATCTGCCGACCTACGGCGTGGTCCGCAGCGTCCGGCCGATGACGGGCATGGAAAAACTGTTCGACATCGCCCTGCCCGAGGGCATGAGCCTGGGGCACAAGCCCGGGCAGTTCGTGGAGGTCTCGCTCTTCGGCGTGGGTGAGGCGCCGATCAGCATTTGCTCTTCACCGAGCCGCAGTAATGGCAGCTTCCAGTTGTGCGTGCGACGGGCGGGTGATCTGACGGGCCTGCTGCACACGCTCACGCCCGGCTCGCCGATCGGGATTCGCGGACCGTTCGGCACCGGCTTCCCGATCGAGCGCTTCCGCGGAAAGGACATGCTTTTCGCGCCGGGCGGCTTGGGCCTGGCGCCGCTGCGCTCGCTGATCAACCAGGTGCTCGACGAGCGCTCGGACTTCGGGCGGGTGATCATCTTGTATGGCGCGCGCAGCCCGGCCGAGTTGCTCTTCACCGACGAACTGGAAGCCTGGAAAGCGCGCGGCGATGTGGAAGTGCACTTGACAGTGGACCGCGGCGACGAGAACTGGAAGGGCAACGTGGGCGTCATCACCACGCTCTTCCCCAAGGTCGAGGTTCATCCACGCAACACGGTGGCGGTGACAGTGGGGCCGCCGGTGATGTACCGCTTCGTGCTCATGGAACTCCTGGGCAAGGGCCTCCCGGATGGCAACATCTGGCTCTCGCTCGAGCGCCGCATGAAGTGCGGTGTGGGCAAGTGCGGTCATTGCCAGATCAACCATCTCTACGCCTGCCAGTCGGGCCCCTCCTTCTCTTACGCCCAGATCAAACACCTGGGGGAGGCTTTGGGATGAGCGCCAAACCCAAGATCGCATTCTACGAATTCACCAGCTGCGAAGGCTGCCAACTGACCGTGGTCGACTCGCTGCAGCTCTACCCCGAGCTGCTGGAGGCCGTGGATATCGTCCGCTTTCGCGAGGCGATGAGCGAGAAGGGCGACGACTTCGCCATCGCTTTCATCGAAGGCTCATGCTCACGGCCGAGCGATGAAGCGCCGATCAAAGCCATCCGTGAGAAGGCGGCCCTGGTCGTTGCGCTCGGCGCGTGCGCCCACCTGGGCGGGATCAACACCATCCGCAACCGTCACGATCTGGGCGAGGTGCGCCGCTTCGTGTACGGCGACAAGGCCGAGTGGTACGACACCTACCCGGCCCGGCCGATCTCGGCGGTGATCAAGGTGGATGCGGCTATCCCCGGCTGCCCGATCGATCGCCATGAGTTCGTGCGCACGGTGAAGCGCCTGTTGCAGGGCCGCGCCCCCGAACTGCCGGACTACCCGCTGTGCGTCGAGTGCAAGCTCAAAGAAAACGTGTGCCTGTACCTGCGCGGCACAACCTGCCTGGGCCCGATCGTGCGCGCCGGGTGCGATGCCATCTGCCCGACCTACGGCGACTCGTGTGAGGGCTGCCGCGGGCTGGTGCCCAACCCGAACATCGAGCATCTCAAAGAGGTGCTCAGCGAACATGGGCTGAGCGTGGACCAGACGCTGGCCAAGATGACGCAATTCCTGACCTACCAGGTTATGGAAATGGAGGCGGCAGGCCATGGCGACCCCCAACCTGCGCATTGATGTCCACCACGTGACCCGCGTCGAAGGCCACGGCAACATCGTCGTCGACGTGCGGAACGGCCAGCTCAAACAGTGCGACCTGGAGATCGTAGAGACTCCACGATTCTTCGAAGCCATGCTGCGCGGCCGGCCGTACGGCGAATCGTCGCACATCACCTCGCGCATTTGCGGCATCTGCGCGGTGGGGCATGCCACCGCCTCCCTGCGCGCGACCGAGAACGCGCTGGGCGTCGTGCCGAGCGAGCAGACCGTGCTGCTGCGCAAGCTCAACTTCCACGGGGAGATGCTCGACAGCCACATCCTGCACGCCTATATGCTCATCGCCCCCGACCTCTTGGGCGTGGGCAGCGTGATCCCGCTCGCCAAGAGCGCGCCCGATGTTGTGTTGCGCGCGCTGCGCATGAAGAAGCTGGCCGGCGACCTGTGCGCCGCCCTTTGCGGGCGGCACACCCACCCCATCGCGATGACGGTGGGCGGTTTCACGCACTTCCCTAGCCGCCTGCAGCTGGAAGAATTGCGCGAGCGGCTCATCGCCATGCGTCCGGACGTAGAGGCCACGGTCGAGCTGTTCACCCAGCTCAAGCTGCCGGCCTTCGAGCGCGACACCGAATATGTGGCGCTGCGCGCCAAGGGCGAGTACTGCTACATCGACGGCGAGATCGCTTCAAGCGACGGCGGCGCACTGCCCCTCACCGAGTACCGCAAGGTCACCAACGAATACCTGGTGCAGCACTCATCGGCCAAGCGCACGCACCACAAGCGCGAGTCGTACATGGTCGGCGCGCTGGCGCGCTTTAATATCAACTTCGACGAGCTGCACCCCAAGGCCAAATCGGCCGCGGCGGCAATCGGGCTCAAGCCCAAGGTGACCAACCCGTACCTGAACACGGCCGCGCAAGTGGTGGAAATCGTCCACTGCACCGAAGATGCCATCCGCTTGTGCGATGTGCTGATCAAGCGCGGCATCACCTGGGAAGAGCCGGTAAAACCCGCGCGCCTGAGCGGCGAAGGCGTGGGCGCATGCGACGTGCCGCGCGGCACGCTCTTCCACAATTACGTCATTGCCGGTGGACTGGTGACCGGTGCCAACTGCATCATCCCGACCGGCCAGAACTTGAACAACATCGAAGCCGACATGCGCGCGTTGGTGCCGACGATGCTCGACCGCAAGCCGCCGGAGATAACCTTGGCGCTGGAGATGCTGGTGCGCGCCTACGCCCCGTCCATTTCGTGCTCGACCCACCTGCTCGATGTCCGCTTTGAGTAGCCTCACCGAAACGCACGCGCCCGAACTGGGGCGCGAGACCCGGCCGGCACCGGCCAGCACGACGCTGGTCCTGGGGCTGGGCAACGAATTGCGCGGCGACGACGGAATAGGGCCGGCCGTGATCCGTGCGCTGGCCGCACGCCGCGACCTGCCTGCTCAGGTGACCGTGCTCGATGGCGGGCTGGCGGGCGTGGAGACGGTACTGCTCCTCAAGGATGTGGTGCGGGCGATCGTTGTGGATGCCGCCGAACAGGGCCTGGCGCCGGGGGAGTGGCGGCGCCTGCCGGTGGCCGCTGTGCTGGGGCACGCGGCGCGCGAGGGCGGCGGATCGTGGCATGCCGCCGGTTTGGCGCAGGCCCTGGCCCTGGGTCAGGCGCTCGACACTTTGCCGCCGCACGTTGTTGTGTACGCGGTTCAACCGCTGCGAGCCGACTACTCGCCCGGTTTGAGTGAACCTGTGCAAGCCGCAATCCCGACGCTGTGTGAGCAGATTCTCTCGGACCTACTTACACCCACCGCATGAGGATGATCCGATGGCCAAGATACTGATCATCGACGACGACCCGGATATGGTACTGGCGACGCGCATGTGCCTGGAAGGCGCGGGGCACAAGGTGATCAGCGCACCCAACGGCGCGGCGGGCTTGAAGCAGGTGAAGGCCGAACACCCGGATCTGATCGTGCTGGACGTGATGATGGATTCGGCGACCGAGGGATTCCAAGTTGCGCTGGCCCTGCGCAAACCCGAACCCGGGTCGGAGTACGAGGGCTTCCGCTCGATCCCCATTGTGATGCTGACCGCGATCCACAGCACGACCCCGCTGCGCTTCGGCCCCGAGCAGGATTATTTGCCGGTGGATGCCTTCGTCGACAAGCCGATCAAGCCGGAGGATTTTCTGGCGAAGGTCAACGGGCTGCTCAAGGTGAACCCCCCGGCCAAGTGACGGGAGGCGAACCGCACGTTGGCGTGAGCGCGGACGGGGTTGCCTCTCCTCGTCGACTCGAAGCCCGGATGCCTCAGAATATCGTGGGCACTCGCTTGCGCGTGCCCTGCTGGATATCGGCCCCAAGTTCCTGCCCAGATACTACAGGCGGAACCAGGCCAAATGGCACGCAAGGCCCGATTCACCCCTGCCCAGCGTTGACACCCCCAGTGGAACCCGTATAATTCCAGTGTTCCGAACACGGGTTCGCCCGCACCGGCTGTGCCCGGGCGACCCAAACCCGGCACGCTGCGTGTCTTGCCCCCGTAGCTCAAAGGATAGAGCGGCTGACTTCGAATCAGTAGGCTGGGGGTTCGAGTCCCTCCGGGGGCGCCTCGATTGCGTGCACGAAAGCCCGTTCGGCCGCGGGTCCAACTTCATGGCCGCCGACACATCCCATCCGCACTGGCCGCACGACCTTGAGGTCCAGCGGCCGAAGTCGTCCGGAGCCTGATCCCACTCATGCGTCACTCGCGCCTCTTGCTTTTCGGGCCGGAAACCCGAAAGCTGGAACTGCTTATGACTCCGCTCAACCGGCTCGAGCTATCGCTCGACGACGGGCCGCTGGGGCGGGCGTTGGCCATCGCCCGCGACGACCTGAAGCGCGTGCGCCTCAAGCACCTGATTCCGAACTTCTACCTCTCCACCGGCTACGGCACGGTCGAGGGCACGACCAACGTTGCCGTGGGGTTCTACGACACGCACTACCTGCTGCGCGAATTGCATCGCGAGTTCCGCCGTTGGCTGTATTCACCCGAGGAGATCGCCTCGACCGTGCGCCACGAGCTCGGCCACGCTTTTTGCTACGCTTACAAACTGTACCGCCGCAAGGATTTCCGCGAGACGTTCCACGTGCGCGGGAACTTCTTTCGTTCGTACCCGGCCACTAATCGCTATGTCGAGCGGGCCAACCCATGGAGCCGCGACTACGTCAACCCCCTCGGCGACCACTATGCGCAAAAGCATCCAGATGACGACTTTGCCGAGACCTTTTCGGTGTGGCTCACACCGCGCTCGAATTGGCGCCGTTTGTACCGCCGCTTCCCGGGCGCGCTGCTCAAGCTGCAATACGTTGATCGTATTGTTCAGGAACTTCACAATCGCACGCCGGATGCAGAGAATGATGCGCTGCTGCTCGACGAACCGTTGACCGGCGTCTCGCTGACGCTGGCCGCCTTTCTCAAAGCCTCCCCTACTCGCTACCGGCGGCGGGCCCAGGGCTACGTCGACCCAGACCTGCGGCGCATGTTCACACGCGCTTCAGCGCGGACGAGCGCGTCGCGAGCCTACCTCACGGCCGCGTCGCTGATCAAGGGCAATCGACCCTACATCTTGAACCGGGTCGCGTCCTGGGCGGGTGTGGACTCGCAAGTGATCCTCGATCTCATTGAGAAGTGCGGTGAGCGCTCGCAAGCTCTCGACCTGCTGGTGCGGCGTGACGACCGGGAAAGCAAACTGGTGGAGGTGGTTGCCTACGTCTCCACCCACTGTGCCTACTACGCCTCGACAGGACGGTTCTTTCCAGAGTAGCGAACGGGCGTCCAACATGCTGACGACAAGCGGCCGAGGGTCCTCGGCCGCAAATCGTTCGAAACCGCACCTGAGCTAGAGAACGATGTTGGACGAGGCTGGCGCAGCGCTCGCTCCGGCCAGGACGCTCTCGTACAGGATCAGCACTTGCTGGGCGACGGTCCGCCAATCGTAGGAGCGCGCCAAGCTGACGCCATGCCGCCCGAACTCGCGGCGGACATCGTCATTGCGCAGCAGGTAAGCCAGGTTCTCCGCCAACAGCGGCGCATCCCCGTCCGGAACATGGAACCCCGTTCGGCAGTCCTGGACGAGATACAAGAGCCCCCCTACTCCCGAGGCGACGACGGGTGTGCCGCAGGCCATGGCCTCCAACGCGACGAGGCCAAACGACTCGTAGTGCGATGGGACGACGACGACATCGGCCGCCGAATAGTAGTAGGGCAGACTTTCCTGGCTCTTCTTGCCGACGAAAGCGACGACGTCCGTCACACCCAATTCTTCGCGCAGCGCCTGCAGGCGGGCCATCTCGTCGCCGGGCGAGTCCGGGTCACCGCCGATGACCATGACGCATGCACATTCACCATCGATACCCCCTTGGCTGCGCAGAAGGGCCCCCGCGCGCAAAAGGGTCTCGATTCCCTTCAACCGTTCAATGCGCCCGACGTAGAGCAGCATGCGTGCATTCGGCTCCAGGCCGATCTGCGCCTTGGCCCGCGCGGCCGGGATGGGGTGAAACGTTTCCAGGTCAACGCCCGGAGGGATGACAACAACCTTGCGCAAGTCGGCGTTGTGCAGCCATTGAAGCTGGGCACGCTCGGCCGGTGTGGCGGCCACCACGCGGTCGACCCAGGTCAGCATGTCTGCCTCGGCTTCCACGCGAAGCGGGTCCGCAGGGGTGCCCTCGAGGCGGGCCTTCATGATTCCCAGCGTATGGAACATGTGCACGACCGGCACGCGCCAGGCCGTGCGCAAGGGCTTCGCCGCCAGCGCTGAGAGCCAATAGTGGGAATGGATCAGATCGTAGCGCGTGCCCTCCTGGGCAACGAAGCGCTGGATGCCCTCTGTGAACTCCGGGACGAAGCCGGCCAGGGCGATCTTGGGTTGCGGCTGCTCGGGGCCGGCCGGCACATGCACCACCCGGTTGCCGTAGCCCAGGTCGTGCACCACGTGCGGCACGTGCTCATCTTGCGAGCGCGTGAACACATCTACGCCAATGCCTCGCCGGCCGAGCGCACGCGTGAGTTCGCGCACGTAGACGTTCATCCCGCCCGTGTCCTTGCCACCCAGCACGGCCAGAGGGCAGGTATGGTAGGAGATCATGGCGATGCGCATGGCGAGCTGCCGGCCTGAGCTAGTTGCAGGGCGAAGTGCCCGCTCCCGAGGGATACGTGCCCTCAAGGAACTGGCTCACCAATTCGCGGATGCGGGCTTCATCGCCGCGCCAGACGAAGGTGTGCAGGGGCGGTGTGGCCAATGGAATAGGTTCGGTCGTGGCAGTCAACAACTCGCGCGGAATCGAGGCACTGAAAATGCTCTTCGTCCCGACCGAGGGGGCCACGGCCACCAATCGGCTGATCTTCTCGGGCGTGAGATCAGTCAGCACGTTGCCCAGGAAGCTTTCAATGATGGCCGGGATTCTCGGTAGCACATCGGCACGGGTGACCTTGGCCCGCAGCGCGCACAACACCTCGGTCTGGCGGTCAATCCGGTCGAGCTCCGTATCGATCTTGCGGATGCGCGAGTAGGCCAGCGCCTGTGCCCCATTGAAGTGATTCCATCCCGCGTTGAAGTAGGGCAGCGGGGTTGGGCTGGTGGTCCCGTCGACGTCGCGCGGCAGGTAGATGTCGATACCTCCGAGGGCGTCCACGATCCGGGTGAAGGTGGTCATGTTGACCGCGACATAGTTGTCGATACGCAATGCGTAGTTCTCGTTCAGGGTGCGTGCCAGGAGCCCGGGGCCGGCTCCACCCGGTTCGTCGTACACATTACCATAGTAGTAGGACTGATTGAGCTTGCCGCGGTCAAGACCGTAGTGATCCTCAATGCCCGGAATACGCACCCACAGATCTCGCGGAAAGGCGAGCATGGTGACCTTGGCATTGGTGAAATCGATCCGCACCACGCGCGTCACATCCGCCAATCCGCGGATGTAACCCGCGGAGTTGTCCGCCCCGACCGCCAGGATGACGAGTGCATCGGTTGCAGGCGGTTCCGAGGTGGCTGTCCCTTCAGCATCAGCGGTGGGCGTGTCCTCGCCCAGAGGGCTTTCCGCACTCGGGGTCGTCATCCCCGGGGCAACCAATGTGTCGGTCGGAAGATCCAAAACCAGGCTCGGTCCGAGCGGAGTCGACCAATGCGTCGCAAGCTGGACTCCCAGATAGCCGCCAACTCCCAGCACGACGACGAGCACAACCGCAAGGACTACTTTAGCTGTGGTCCGCATCGCTTGAGCTTCTGCTCCTTCGAAAGGGGGAAAACGCGGGCAGAGTATATCACGCGGCCCGCGTGATTCGTGGGCGCCGGCACTCCGCGAGGACGCGTATTCGGGCGCCGCGCTTGACCCTGCTCCCGCCGCAGAGTATTATCCGCGCGATGCCTCGCCATTCGAAGACGCCTTGCGCAGACGGGCCGGCCGACACTGTGTGCGGGTTTGGTCGCGCCCCCCTCGGTTGACCCGATGATTCCAACGGCGGTGAGGCTGCTGTTTGCGCTTTTCGGCCCAGCCCTGGTGGCCTACCTCGTTCCGCGCCTCTCCGGCCCTTCGCATGAAGCCGGAGTGAGGGCGCGCTACCGCCTGGCGATCGTTGCGGGCCTCTTCTTGCTCGTCACGTTATCTCTGATTCCGACGTTGATCGGCGCGCCTCAAACCGCTGGGCCCGCGGGCACGGTGGCGGCCTCGGCTGTTCTCGGCCTGGCCGGCACATTCATCGGGGCCGCGGCGGCCAGCATCGCAGAATTCGGCTGGGTAGAGAACAACTCGCCGCCTCCGGCCCAGGTGGAACAAGACGTGGTGGAGCAACATGTCGCGAGGTTCGGCCAGCCGCCCGCGTTGCGTGCCACGAAGCGCGTGTTCGACATCGCCTTAGCGGTGGTCGGGCTTGGCCTCAGCGCACCGCTGTGGGTCGTGTTCTGCGCCCTCATTTGGCTGGAGGACCCGGGCCCCGTCGTGTTCGTCAAGAATTCTGTCGGCCGCGGGGGACGCAACTTCGCCCAGCTTAAACTGCGAACCATGGTACGCAATGCCGAGGATCAAACTGGGCCCATCCCCGCTCGCGAGAAAGATGTGCGCATCTTGCGCAGCGGACGCTTCTTGCGCAAGACCGCGCTCGATGAGCTGCCGCAACTGGTGAACATATTGCGCGGCGACATGAGTTTCGTCGGCCCGCGCCCGCTGCGAACGGTGGTGGTTCACGAGTACCTGCAACGGCTGCCGGAATTCGCCGAGCGCCACCAGGTGCAGCCCGGCTTGGCCGGTCTGGCGCAAGTCGTCGGGGATTATTACGTGCCGCTGCGCAGCCGCCTGCGTCTCGACCGCCTGTATGCGCGGCATGCAGGCCTCCTGTTCGATCTGCAGCTGTTGGGGCTGGCGATGTTGATTGTCTTTTGGTATCGCTGGAAGAAGGGTTGGGGAGGCCGTTTGCCGCGCCGCCGGCTGCATCGGCGGCCCGCCTCCGCTTCAGGCGGCCCGTGGGTCTCGATCTGGCGCACGCCACCAGGCAAGCCAGAGAACCGCTCCGATCAATAGCCCGTTGAGCGCTTGTCCCCCTACCGCGCCAGCCAGACCGAAGGAGTGTATGGCCAACAACCCAAGCGTGAAGATCGAAAGGGTGGCCAGGGCATTCGCCAGGAACACTGGCCGAGTCCAAGGGATGGCTTTGAAGCACGCCTGCAGCGGGGCATAGGCGAACCACAACATGTACGCCAAGGCAAGCAGCGGCAGCATTCCCGAGTAGCCGGCGTACTTCTCGCCGTATAGCAAGCGCATGAGCGGGGCCGAGAAGAGCGACACGCCGGCCAGAAGCGCGATGGCGGGCAGGACCGACAACCAATCGACGCGCGAGAGCAGCGCACGCAGCCCGCCCCACCCGCCCAGCTTGAAACGCCGGGCGGCGCGCGGGGTCAGAAAAGTGTCAATGGTGCGCAGCAACACGTGAATTGGGGCGACCAGATTCTGCAGCGCACGGAATGCCCCCGCGGCCGCGAAACTGATCATGCCCGCTGAGAGGATCGGGTAGATCTCGAGCGCCGCCCAGTTGGCGATGCTGCCGCCCGATACCCATCGTCCGAAGGACCAGTTCGTTCGCAGTACTCCGCGGACATCGAGCCCGGCGCGAGTCCACGACTCCCTGATCTGAATCACTCCCACCACGCCGGCCGCTAGCGAGCCGTAGGCGATCGCATCGAGCCCGGCGCGGGCCGAGAGCCCTCCACCGCAGGCCATAAGCCCCAGCACCGCCAACCGCACCAGGCTGGCCAACCCCGTGTTCAACAAGGCCGCGCCGACCCGGCCGCGTGCGTATAACCCCCGCCGGAGGAACTCCTGGACCTGCCACGTGCTGCCGACAAACGCCATCGCCGAAACCGTCGGCCCGGCCACGTCGTTGCCGGTTGCGGTCAGCACCCAACCCAAGCCGAGCGCCCCGAGCGCCGTGAGCACCGAAAGCATGAGCTGCAAAACGGCCGTGCTGCTTGCGTAGCGACGATACGCATCCCCCTCCAGCGTCGGACCGATTGCATTAAGGGGTTGAACGGTGAACCCCTCCTGGACCGCGCGTATCAGCAGCAGCAGCAAGAACCCTACCCCATACATACCAAACTCGGTGGGGCTGATTGCCCGCGCCAGGATGATCGACGCAGCGAAATTCGTCAGGCTGATCGCGCCCTGGTCAAACGCTGCCAGGTACCCCTGCAATGCGGAATCGCTCGAGAGGAGTTCGGCCGCCGGACGCAGCGACCCGGGCATGGGCGTTCGAGCAACGGCGGCCCGCAGCTGGTCGGCTGGGCCTTGGTGTGGAGATTGGGTCATGGCGTGAGTTGCATGCGGAGTTCTTCAATCGATTCGGCGGGCAGCCGACAGGCCATGTCGACGCAAACGTACGCCCGTGGCGGCGCCTCAATACCCACTCGCTCTGAAAGCACGGGCACGAGGGTCGGCTGGCCGGGGCGGCCCCAGGCGGAGACAACTTCCGGCCACGAGGTCCGCGCCACCTCCGAGCGCAGCGAGTCCAACAGCGGGTCGCCTGCCGTGCCAACGAGAGCCACGCTCTTCACTCCACCCAGCCAGTCTTCGCCATCCAGCAGCCATTGCGCGAAGGAGGTCGGGTGTTGAGCGGCCGACGACAGCATGACGGGCAATGCACGATCAACCGCTTCGAGCCAGCGTGGGGAGCCATCCAGCGCATGCAGCCGGAGCATTACACCGTACGCCAGGGCCGAGGCACTGGGCGTGGGCGCATCATGCAGCGTATGCGGCCGGGCCACGAGCTGCTCATGCCGCAGCCCGGTGTCGAAGAACCCGCCCTCGGGCCGCTCGAAGTCCCTGAGCAGCGCATCGCACAGGGCCACTGCATTCGCAAAGTAGCTCTCCTCCCCCGTGGTCTGGTAGTGTTCGAGGAGGCCTGCGGCGAGTGCGGCGAAATCCTCGGCGAACCCGTATTCGGCTACCCGACCGCCCCGCCACACGCGCCGCACCTGCCCATCCTGGATCAGATGAGCGCGCAAGAATGCAGCGCAGCGTTCGGCCGCAACGGCCAGGTCCGCGCGCTCGAGCATGCGCGCACCCAGGGTAAGCGCAGCCAGCCCCAACCCATTCCATGCGGCTACCACTTTGTCGTCGCGCGCCGGAGCCACGCGGCGGCCGCGCGCGGCGAGCAGCCTCGCATTCAGATCGTGCAGTCGGGTGGAGTCGGCCGATGACAACCACGCCGAAGACGTGGCTTGTTCAGGCGAATGGGCCAAACGCAGAATGGATCGCCCGTCGAATGCACCCTGCGCGCTCACCCCGTACGTCTCAGCCGCCCAGTCTGCATCCGCACCAAGATGATCCTTGAATTCCTCGAACGACCAAACGTAGTAGCGCCCCTCCTCGCCTTGCGAGTCGGCATCCAGCGACGAGGCTAAGCCGCCTTCATCCAGCATGAGTTCGCGCACCACGAAATCGAGAGTTGCCTCGGCCGCACGACGGAACTCCAAATCGCCTGAGGCCTGCCATCCGCGCAGGTATGCCCGCGCGAGAAGCGCCTGGTCGTAGAGCATCTTTTCAAAGTGCGGAACGTGCCATGACCGGTCGGTGGCGTAGCGGTGGAATCCCCCGCCCACCTGGTCGAACATCCCGCCGCGCGCCATGGCTCTCAGTGTGCGCTGCGCGAGGTCGAGCGCCAACCCGTCTCCCGTGCGGCGGTGCCGGCGGAGCAGGAACTCAAGTGCCAGGGGTTGAGGGAACTTGGGCGCGTCTCCCCATCCGCCCCACTCCATATCAAAACCGTTGAGAAGGTTCTCGAGCGCCTGCTGCAGGAGGGTCGGGTCGGCCGTCGCGGGCGCGGAGGCCCTGCTCCCCTCGCGGGCGATGCCGGCACGCAGCGCGGCACCATTCTCCATCACCTGGGCTCGCCGCGTACGCCAGGCCTGCGCAACGCTCGCAAGCACTTGCCGGAAGGAAGGCAACCCGTGGCGCGGCTCGGGCGGAAAGTAGGTTCCGCCGTAGAACGGGTCGCCCGCCGGCGTCAGAAAGACCGAGAGGGGCCAGCCCCCTTGCCCGGTCAGCGACACGACCGCGTCCATGTAGATAGAATCCAGATCCGGTCGTTCCTCGCGATCCACCTTGACCGGCACGAAGAAGCGATTGAGCAGATCGGCTGTGGCCGGGTCTTCGAAGGATTCGTGCGCCATCACGTGACACCAATGACAGGCTGCGTATCCAATCGAAAGAAAGATCGGCCGGTCATCGCGCCTCGCCTTACTCAGCGCGGCCTCGCCCCACGGAAACCACTCCACCGGGTTATGGGCGTGCTGCAAGAGGTAGGGTGAGGCGCTGTCAATGAGGGCGTTGGGCATCAGTTCACATCAAGGGGCGAAGTGTGCCACAAAGCCATCGATTTGGCTAGACTTCGGCGGCCGCCCAGTGCGCTGGCCGCATAGCGTATACTCGGCCAATCTTCGATGAACCGTCGGGGCCATGACCTCTTCCGCACATAGCATCACCACCTTGCTCTTCGATCTGGATGACACGCTGTACAATCCCTCCAGCGGGGTATGGCAGGCCATTGGCGAGCGCATCAACCGCTTCATGGCGGAACGGGTGGGAATTCCGGCCGGGCGCGTCGCCGCATTGCGCGAACAGTATTTCGTAACGTTCGGCACCACCCTCAACGGGCTGCGGGCCAATCACGGCGTGGACCCCGAGGAGTACCTGGCCTTCGTGCACGATATCCCACTTGACCGGCTGCTGGCGGAGGACCTCCAGCTTCAGGCCATGCTGGCTCTCTTACCGCAGCGCAAAGTCATCTTCAGCAACGCCGACCGCGCCCACGCACACCGCGTCCTCCAGCGATTGGGTGTCGCGAAGGACTTCGAACAGGTCATCGACATCCACTCTCTGGGTTTCATCAACAAACCCGAACCCGAAGCTTACCGGCGGGCGCTCACGCTGCTCGGAACGACCGGCGCGCCTGAATGCGCGATCATCGACGACCAACTGCGCAACTTGTTGCCGCCCAAGGCGCTCGGAATGCGCACCGTGTGGGTTCATCCGACCGGCGGCGAACCAGGGGCCGATTTTTCCATCCGCTCAATCCTCGATCTCCCCGCGTGCCTCACCTAATACACGAGACGACTTATCTTGTTCTAACGGACCTGTGGTAGGCTGACTCGCAGGATGTGCAGCCGGCAGGTGCCTTCGGGCTCGCATTGTTGTGCGCCGAGGCGTCGCTCATCCGGGAGAGGGCCGTTCATGCGCCGATCGACAATTACGATCCTTCTGTGGGTGGTTATCACGGTGGGCCTGGTGGCGTCGGCCACCGGCGCCGGATTCGTCGCAGGCCGCACCTCGCTCGCATGGCTGCCCAATCTGCCCGGATTCCCGGCCACGGCCTCCCTCGAGCAGAGCTCGTCGGATCAGGCGGGGACCCCCAAGGCGCTGAGCGCAGCCTTCGCCCCCTTCTGGGAAGCATGGGATATCGTCAACGAGCAGTATGTCGACCAGCCGCTGGATCAAGTCAAGCTCATCGGCGGGGCCGTCCGGGGCATGATCGACTCGATTGGCGACGAGCATTCTTCCTACATGGACCCGGAGGAGTACCGCCGGGCGAACGCCCCGCTGGAGGGCGGCTATGAAGGCATCGGCGCCGAGGTCGACATCACCGGCGATTACGTCGAGGTTATCTCCAACTTCCCCGATTCACCGGCCGACAAAGCAGGCCTGCGAACCGGGGATGCCTTCATCCGCGTGAACGGCGAAGACATGACCGGGGTTGACGGCAACGAAGTAGTTCGCAAAATCCTCGGACCGGCGGGGTCGACCGTGCACCTCAGCGTGCAACGAGAGGGCGAAGCTCAGCTGCTTGAATTCGAACTGGTGCGGGCGCGCATCGCGATCCCCAGCATGGAAGCGCACATCCTCAAGGAGGGCATCGCCTACGTCCGCCTGTACACTTTTGCCGACGAGACGGGCAACGACCTGCGCCAGGCGCTGCAGAACTTGCTCGCCACCGATCCCACCGGCATCATCCTAGACTTACGCGGCAACCCGGGCGGGTCACTGCAAGCGTCGGTGGAGGTCGCCTCTCAATTCCTGGGCCAAGGCCAGACAGTGCTCATCGAGCAATACGGCGATGGCTCGCGCCAGACAATCTCGAGCCTGCGCGGCGGGTTGGCCACCGACATCCCGCTCATCGTCCTGGTCGACCGCGGCTCGGCCTCGGCCTCCGAGGTCGTTGCCGGTGCCATTCAGGATCTCCACCGCGCCCAGCTGGTGGGCGAGGTGACCTATGGCAAGGGTTCAGTGCAGAACTGGATCCCCCTCAAGAACGATCAGGGCGCGGTGCGTATCACCATCGCCCGTTGGCTGACGCCTGACGGCCGGCAGATAGCAGAAGTCGGCTTGACGCCGGATGTGGTCGTTCCGCTGACCGAGGAGGACCTGAGCGCCGGGCGCGATCCGCAGCTCGAAAAGGCGATTGAACTTCTCACCCCACAGCCTTCTTGAGAAAGGAGCCTTCCATGTTCTTCTACGATCCTTTCTACCTGCTGTTCATGGTGCCGGCCTTCTTGCTGGTCTTCATTGCCCAGGTGCGCGTCAGCCGGGCGTACTCCAAGTGGGGGCGCGTTCCCAATAGCCGCTCGATGACGGGTGCCGACGCGGCTACGCGCCTCCTGGCGTATGGCGGTTTGGGTGATGTGCGCCTGGAGGGCACGCGCGGCCAACTGACCGACCACTACGATCCACAATCGAACACGCTGCGTCTTTCGGCAGGCGTCGCGCAGGCACCTTCCGTGGCGGCGCTCGCTATCTCGGCGCACGAAATCGGCCATGCCCTGCAGGATCGCGAGGGCTACTATCCTCTTCGCCTGCGCGCGGCGCTGATCCCGGCAGCCAACATCGGATCGTATTTGGGCTGGATCTTGATCATGCTGGGTCTTTTCCTGCGCATGGTGCCGATCGCCTGGCTGGGTGTTGGGGCATTCGGCCTGGGCGCCGTATTCGCACTGGCCACGCTGCCGGTCGAGTTCAACGCTTCGGCCCGCGCGCGCCGACTGCTGGTGGAGAGCGGGATGCTTGCCAGCGAAGCGGAGACGCGCGGGGTGAACGCGGTATTGGATGCCGCCGCGCTGACTTACGTTGCGGCTTTGGCGACAGCGGTGCTCCAGCTCCTGTACTACGTGCTGCTGATTGGAGGACTTGGCCGGCGCCGGAACTAGGGCGATGCGCTTTGATCGCGAGCGCACCCGCCGCCCTGGTGGTCCTTTCCCGTTCCACACTTGACATGCGGACCCGGCTACCCGGGTCCGCACCGATTCCCCAGTCCGCGACCTCCGCGTGACTCGACTAATCTCATCCGCGCGGGATGAATTGAACTTGCCTTCAGCAAGCACGAGGCAGGTGGGCTGTTCGTTGACCGTAGCATGTCTCGACCAGGACCGGTCATCGGTCGTCGGACGAGACAACCCGCCTTCCCACGCGAAATCCTTGAATGGCAGAAGTCAGCTGCGTAGGTTGCGCAAGCTGCCGCACCTGACATTTCGAGAGCGTGGGTGCAATGACCCATCTTCTCGTCCTCAGACAGGCTGTCCCCTGGTGACATACCACCCCAGCGCTTGTGACCTTTGTCACTCAAATTAGGCCGGGTCTGGTGCGACCATCATTCTGGGTAGGTTTGGCCTGCTAGGGAAGGCCAAAGCCTGTGTTCGTGCCTGGGATTCGTCCGCAATCTGCGGACCCCGCCTCGTTTCTACCCAAGAGGGTAGCACCGGGTGCCCTGACGCGGCGCCCGCACGCTGCCACCATGGACTTAAGGAGGTGCGCCTTGACTTCCGCCACAGCAGTAGCCTCCCACCCGGTTGCCGTCGAGAAGAAATTCATGGATCAGGTGATGGTGAATACGCCGGGAGAGACCCATCTGGAGATGTGCATCCAATGCGGGTCGTGTGGCGGGAGCTGCCCGTCCGCGGCTGAGATGGACCACACTCCGCGGTCGCTGATCGCTCTCATCCGCGCCGGCAATTTCGAGGAGGTGCTCAGCAGCAACACCCCCTGGTATTGCGTCTCCTGCTACTACTGCACGGTGCGCTGCCCGCAGGAGATCCACATTACCGACGTCATGTACACCCTCAAGCGCATGGCCGTTCACGCCGGCATCAAGGATCCCTGCGCCGCGCCCGACTTCTCCAAGACCTTCGTCTCGTGGGTCGAGAACTACGGACGGGCTTTCGAGCTCGGGCTGATGTCGATGTTCCGCCTGCGGCACGACCCGTTGGGCGTGTTGCGCATTACCGATATGGCGCTGGGTATGGTCAGCAAGGGGCGCATGGATCTCGCGCCAAAGAGCATCAAGGGTCTGCATAGCCTCAAGGCAATCATTGCGCGGGCCAAGGCGCTGGAGGTGGTGGCATGAAGTACGGCTACTTCCCCGGATGTTCGCTGGAGCGGAATGCGGCCGCCTACGATAAATCGGCGCGGGCGGTGGCCGAGCCGCTGGGAATGGAATTCGTCGAGGTTGAGGATTGGAACTGCTGTGGGGCGACCGAGTACATCTCGCTCAACCTGCTCGCCTCGTACGCGCTGAGTGCGCGCAACCTGGCTCAGGCCGTCCGCACCGACGGGCTGGGGGAACTGGTGGCGCCGTGCAGCGCGTGCTACCTGAACCTAACCAAGTGCGACAAGAGTATGCGCGAGAGTCCCTCCCTGGCCGCCAAGGTCAATGAGGCGCTGGCGGCCGGCGGCCTAACGTACAAGCCGGGATCGATGCGCGTGCGTCATCTGCTGGATGTCATCGTGAACGATATCGGCTTTGAGGCGTTGCGCGCCAAGGTCACACGGCCGTTGACGGGGCTGAAGGTGGCCCCCTATTACGGTTGCTTCGTCGCACGGCCGGGGTACGTTCAATTCGACGACACCGAATTCCCGGTGACGCTCGACCGCCTCCTGCAGGCACTCGGCGCCGAAGTGGTGGACTTCCCGCTCAAGGCGCAATGCTGCGGCGGGCACATGACCCAAATCAGCGAAGGCATGGGGCTGGAAATGATTCGCCGCCTGGTGAAGACGGCCGATGATCGTGGCGCGGACTTGATTGTGACGATCTGTCCGATGTGCCAGCTCAACCTGGATGCCTTCCAGGGCGCGATGAATCGCCACTTCGGGTTGAACTTGCACGTGCCGGTTCTCTACTTCACGCAGATGATGGGCCTGGCCTTCGGTCTGGACCAGGCCGCGCTGGGCATCGGTAGCGAGTTGGTGAGTTCTCGGGCGGCGCTGGCCGCCATCGGCGCGACACCGGAAGGCGAGGCGGGCGGTCCGCCCAAGCGGGTCAAGAAGGACGACAAGGCCCTGCCCATGCCCGCGCCTCTCGTGCGAGCCTGAGGTGCTTGCCCTCGGCAGCTCCTCATTGATCCGAGCGGCGGCGCATCTGGAGACGACCCATGACTGAAAAGATCGGCGTTTACATCTGCCACTGCGGCAGCAATATTGCGGGCACGGTCGATTGCCCGGAGCTTTCACGCTGGGCTGCGGAGGCACTCAAGGCGCGCGGGGTGGTGGTGGCGCGCGATTACAAGTTCATGTGCTCCAGCCTGGGCCAGGAGCTCATCGAAAAGGACATCAAGGAGCTTGGGCTGACGCGCGTCGTGGTCGGCGCTTGCTCGCCTCATTTGCACGAACCCACGTTCCGCGGCGCCTGTGCGCGGGCCGGGCTCAACCCCTACTTGTGTGAGATGGTGTCGCTGCGCGAGCAGGTCTCGTGGGTTCACTCCGACAAGGCGGCCGCCACCGCCAAGGCCAAGGCCGTCGTCTCGGGCGGCGTGGAACGCGTAATTCACCACGAAGCGCTGGAGCCACTGCGCGTCCCGATTCATCCGGCCACCCTGATCGTGGGCGGGGGCATCGCCGGCATTCAGGCCGCGCTGGAGATCGCCGACAGCGGCACGCCGGTGTATCTGGTCGAACGCGAGCCGTCCATCGGCGGGCATATGGCCCAGTTCGACAACACTTTCCCCACCCTGGATTGCTCCGCCTGCATCCTCACCCCGAAGATGGTCACCGTCGGCGCACACCCGAACATCAGCATGCTCACCTACGCCGAAGTGACCAACGTCGACGGCTTCGTCGGCAACTTCGCCGTGACCATTCGCCAGAAGCCGCGCTACGTCAAGACCGACCTGTGCACCGGCTGCGCGGTGTGTGAGGAGAAGTGCCCCAAGAAGGTTATCGATGAGGTGTTCGAGGCCGGGTTGGGTTACCGCAAGGTTATCTATCGCCCGTTTGCCCAGGCGGTGCCCAAGTACCCGGTGATCGACCGCGAGAATTGCACCTTCTTCCAGAAGGGCACCTGCAAGGCGTGCGAGAAGTTCTGCCCGACCGGCGCGATCGACTTCGAGCAGAAAGAGGAGATCATCACCATCCAGGTGGGCAACATCATCCTGGCGACCGGGTTCGACCTGTTCGACGCGCGGCGCATCCCGCAGTTCGGTTTGGGCCGGCTGCCGAACGTCTTCTCGAGCCTGGAATTCGAGCGCCTGTGCAATGCCGCCGGCCCGACCAACGGGCGGGTGGTACTGCGCGACGGCGTGACCACGCCGCGCGCGGTGGGCATCGTCCATTGCGTGGGCAGCCGCGACAAGCACTACAACAACTACTGCTCGTCGATCTGCTGCATGCAGAGCCTCAAATTCGCCCATCTGGTGGAGGAGCGTACCGGCGCTACGGTCTACAATTTCTACATCGATATGCGCACGCCGGCCAAGGGCTACGACGAGTTCTATCAGCGCCTGCTCGAGGAAGGGGTCATCTTCATCCGCGGGCGCGTGGCCGAGGTTACCGATGTGCCCCAGCGGCCCGAGGAAGAAGGCCGGCTGGTGGTGCAGGTCGAGGACACGCTGATTGGGCAGCAGCGGCGCATTCCGCTGGATATGGTCATCCTCTCGGCCGGCCTGGAGCCGCGCCACGACGCCAAGCAGGTGGCCAAGATGTTCGGCATCTCGTGCAGCGCCGACGGCTGGTACATCGAGAAGCACCCCAAGCTCGACCCGATCGCGACCATGACCGAGGGCATCTACATCGCGGGCGTGGTGCAAGGGCCGAAGGACATCCCGGCCAGCGTGGCACAGGGCGCGGCCGCAGCGGCGCGGGTGATGGGACGCATCCAGCAGAAGGAAATCGCCCTCGAGCCGGTGCGCGCCAGCATCGACGAAACGCGCTGCTCGGGCTGCCGCATCTGCAACAACATGTGCCCGTTCAACGCCATCCTGTATCACGCCGACAAGGCGGTTTCGGAAGTCAACCCAGCATTGTGCCAGGGCTGCGGCACCTGCGTGGCCGCCTGCCCAGCCGGCGCCATCAGCGGCACGGTCTTCAGCGATCAGCAGGTGCTTTCGCAGTTGGAGGGCTTGTTGCTGCGCAATTTGCAGCCAGCCACCGTGTGACTCTTCCCAGGGTGGGCTGAGGCGCGAGGGCTGCACGGCGGCCGGCGCCCTTCCCCCACTTCGGCGTAAGATGCGCTCAGGAAGGGATATCCATGACCGAAGTATTCGAACCCGTGATCATCGGCTTCACCTGCAACTGGTGCAGCTACCGCGCTGCGGACCTGGCGGGGATTGGGCGGATGAAGTATCCCCCCAACATCCGCCTTATCCGGCTGATGTGCTCGGGGCGGCTGGACCCTACCTTCGTGCTCAAGGCGCTGGCTTCGGGGGCGGACGGCGTGATGATCTCCGGCTGCCATCCGGGCGAGTGTCACTATCTGGAACAGAACTACAAAGCCATGCGCCGCTACCACCTGCTCAAGCGCATGCTGACGCAGATGGGCGTCGAGCCCGGGCGGGTCAAGCTGGTGTGGGCCAGCGCCGCAGAAGGCGCGCGGCTGGCCAGTGAGATCACCAAGATGGTTGAGGAAGTCCGTGCGTTGGGTCCGCTGAACTGGCCGACCGCCGGGGCCGCGGCCGCACTGCCCGAAAAGCCCGCAGCGCTGGAGGTGCCGGCATGACCGCCAACGGGAAACCGAAGTTTGCCATGTACTGGGCGGCGGCCTGCGGGGGCTGCGAGATTGCCGTGCTCAACATCCACGAGAAGATCCTCGACGTGGATGCCAACTTCGAGGTGGTCTTCTGGCCGGTCGCCATGGACGCCAAGTACAAAGACGTCGAGGCCATGCCCGACCAGTCGATCACGTTGTGCCTTTTCAACGGCGCCATCCGCAACAGCGAGAATCAGCACATCGCTGAATTGCTGCGGCGGAAAGCGAAGATCCTGGTGGCCTTCGGTTCGTGTGCCTGCGAGGGCGGGTTCCCGGCCCTCTCCAACCTGACCACCATCGAAGCAACGCTGGATACCGCATTCTTCTCGGTGTCCACCGACAACCCGCAGAAAGTCCTCCCCCAGCCGAGCTTCGCCGCCGCCGAAGGAGAACTGGTCATTCCGCATATGTACTCGGTCGTGAAATCGCTAGACCAGGTCGTGCCGGTGGACTACTACATGCCGGGCTGCCCGCCCGAGTCCGAGCAGATTGCCGCGGTAGTGGAGCTGGTGATCAAAGCCCTCCAGGGCGAGGCCACGCTGCCGCCGGCGGGCGCGGTGATCGGCGCCGGGACATCGACGGTGTGCGACGAATGCAAGCGCGCACGCAATGAGAAGAAGATCAAGGGCTTCACCCGCATTCAGGACTTCCGCCCAGACCCAGCCCTGTGCCTCTTGGAGCAGGGCCTCCTGTGCAACGGACCTGCGACGCGCAACGGCTGCACCGCACGCTGCCCCACCGCCGGCGTTCCGTGCATCGGCTGCTACGGGCCGACGGACGGGGCGCGCGATTTCGGGGCGCGCCTGATGAGTGCCGTGGCCTCGGTGATCGACAGCAACGACCCGCAGGAGATCGAGCGCATTTTGGACTCGATCCCTGACCCGGTGGGCACCTTCTACCATACCAACCTGGCCGGCTCGCTGCTCAAAGCCAGCAAGCCCACCTGGGAGGAGGAACAGCATGCAGCGCCTCACAATTGACCCGATCACCCGCCTGGAAGGCCACGGCAAGATCGAGATCTTCCTCGACGAACAGGGCGAGGTCGCCAACACCTACTTCCAGATTCCCGAATTGCGCGGCTTCGAGCGATTCGTCGTCGGGCGGCCGATCGAGGAGATGGCGATTATCACCAACCGCATTTGCGGCGTGTGCCCGGAGGCGCATCACATGGCGGCCGCCAAGGCGGCGGATGCCGTGTACAAGGTCGATCCGCCGCGCACGGCCAAAATGCTGCGCGAGCTTCTCTACAGCGCGTTCTACGTGACCGATCACGCGACTCACTTCTATGCCCTGGGCGGGCCGGACTTCGTCATGGGCCCGGATGCGCCGGTGGCGGAGCGCAACATACTCGGCGTCATCCACAAGGTGGGCTTGGAGATCGGCGGCAAAGTCATTCAGGCGCGCAAGGCCGGCCACACGGTGGTGGAGATCATCGGGGGGCGCAAGGTGCATCCATGCACCTCCATCCCCGGCGGGCTGAGCAAGGGCATCACCGAGGAGCAGCGCAAGGAGATCGAGTCCCTGGGGCGCTGGGCGGTCGAATTCGGCCAGTTCAGCCTCAAGCTGTTCGAGGACATCGTTCTCAAGAACAAGGCCTATCTCGACCTGGTCGTCGGCGACATCTATACCCACCGGACGCATTACATCGGCACGATTGACGCCCAGAACAAGGTCAACTTCTACGACGGCCGGGTGAGCGTCGTTGACCCGGAGGGCAAGCGTCTGGGCACCTACGCACCGGCTGAATACACCGACTGGATTGCCGAACACGTCGAGCCGTGGACCTACTTGAAATTCCCGTATCTTAAGAAGGTGGGCTGGAAGGGGTTCGTTGACGGCAAGGACTCGGGCGTGTATTGCGCGACGCCCCTCTCGCGGCTCAATGCGGCCGATGGCATGGCCACCCCGCTGGCCCAGGCCGAATACGAGCGCTTCTACCAGACCCTCGGCGGCAAGCCGGTGCACCAGCGCCTGGCCACGCACTGGGCGCGGCTGATCGAGTTGCTGTACGCGGCGGAGCGCTGGGTGGAACTGGCAACCGACCCGGAAGTCGCCTCCGACAATTTCCGCACCATCCCCACCGAGAAGCCGACGGAAGGCGTGGGCATCGTTGAGGCCCCGCGAGGCACGCTCACCCATCACTACTGCACCGATGAGCGAGGCATCGTGACCAAGGCCAACCTGATCGTGGGCACGACCAACAACTACGCGCCGATCAGCATGTCTATCCGCAAAGCGGCCCAGTCCTTCATCCACAAGGGCAGCGTGGTCACCGAAGGCATGCTCAATCGGGTTGAGATGGCCTTTCGCGCCTATGACCCGTGCTTCGGGTGCGCCACCCACTCCCTCCCGGGCAAGATGCCGCTCCAGGTCACGATCCGTAACCACCGCGGAGAAGAGGTGGAGGTTCTCCGCCAGTTCTGCTGAGTGAACCCCCACCCGGCCGACGCGAGACCCCGACCGGGTGGATTGCTCTTGGGGGCCGCCCCTCGGGGAGCGCCACGTGGTCGCGCAGGGCGAGCTGCTCTACCGTCAGGTGCTGACGCTCGCGGACGGCACGCGCCTCCTGCTTCGCCCGCTCCGTTCGGAAGACCGAGAGGCGCTGGGGGCCCTGTATGCGACCGTCGGGGAGGCCGATCGTCGCCTGATGCGCGACGACGTGCGCGACCCGCAGGTCGTGGCGGCCTGGGTGGAAAACCTCGACTACTCGCGGGTCTTCCCCCTGGTGGCGGTGATCGGCGAGCGCATTGTGGGCAACGCCACGCTGCATTTCGGCTCGGGCCCGGCTCGTCATCGCGCGGAAGTGCGCATCTTCCTGGCCAAGGATTTCCGGCGACGCGGCCTGGGCTCCCGCATGTTGCAGGCGCTGATCGAGGTCGCCCGGCAGAAGGCTTTGTGCTTTCTCGAAGCCCAGATTATCGAGGAGCAAACCCGTTCGATCCATGCTTTTCACGGCTTGGGATTTGAAACCCGCAGTGTCCTTCCCGACTTCTTCGCCCCGGATGAGGGCGAGATGCTGTGTTTGGTCCACCTCGTCAAACGGCTCCGCTCGCCGGGCGAAGAATTCTAGTCTGGACCCTCGCGTGACACAGCGGGGTGAGACTCGCCTGCCCTCACGCAGGGCGCTACGCCGCGATGGATAACCCCGGCCGCCCCCCGCTCCTTGTCTTGGGACTTGGCAACCCGGTCCTCGGCGACGATGGCATCGGGTGCCGCGTGGCCATGGCGCTGCAGCCGGCAACGGACTTACGCGGAGCAGAGGTCGACACATTCGAAAAAGGCGGCCTGAGCCTGATGGAGCGCATCTTGGGCTACCGCCGGGTGATCCTGGTGGACGCCGTGACCACGGGAGAGGCGACGCCAGGAACTGTAAGCGTGTTCCCTCTCGGCGAGCTGCCCAACCCGGGCGCAGGTCACCTCAACTCTGCCCACGAGACCAGCCTGCAAACGGCCCTCGACCTGGCGCGCCAACTCAAGGCCCAGGTCCCTGCCGAAATCACGGTCGTCGCCATCGAAACGGAGCGGGTCTTTGAATTGGGCGAGGATCTCACACCCGAAGCGACTGCGGCGCTGCCGATCGCTGCCGCCCGTGTGCGAGCACTGGTTCTCGACCGCCAAGCACCCTAGGGCTGGCATTGCGCCTGGCGCCGAAAGGCGCGTCGGGCGTCAGCAATCTGACAGTCGGGAATCTCCGATGAGCAGCGAAATCTCGTTCGACGCGATACTGCCCGCGGGGAGGGCCGCCAAGGCCGAGCAACTGGGCGTCAAGGAAGCGGGATTGCCAATGCTTCACATGCTCGTCCTGGCGATCCTGGCGGGCGCATTCATCTCCACCGGCGCCATCTTGGCCACCACGGTGAGCGCCGCCAGAATTTCTGGCTGGCTGTGCTACGGCCCGCGCAGCACGACGGACAAGATCTTGTCGATCATTCCACCCATCGCGGCCTTAGTCGCCGCCGGCTTCGAGCACTGCATCGCCAACAGGTACTTCATCCCCATCGGCCTGTTCGTCACGCACTTCGGGGATGCCCCCTTCTTCGAAACGATCGCCAAGACGGCTGAGGCCTTCCCCAGCCCGACCTGGGGCAACGTGTTCGTCAAGAGACTCGTTCCGGCGACGCTCGGCAACCTCCTCGGCCGGGCCGGGCTGGTCGGTCTGGGGTACTGGTTCGCCTACCTGCGTCGGGCCCCGGCCAAGCCGGCGGCGCCTGCCACGCCATAGTCCCATGCGCCACCTCGGCCGTCGGGCCGAGCGAGCACGCGGGAGAGGGAGTCCGTGAGGGTGAAGGCAGCCGCGGGCTGCCACCGCGCGGGGCGCGCCAGCCGCCGCCGCGCCATGGTCGAGGTACTGCTCAGCGCTGGCTAGGAGTGTGAAACGTGGTGACACATCAGGAACTCATCTTCCGCCAACTGCTCACTTTGCAGGATGGCACGCGTGTCTTGCTGCGGCCGCTTGCCGCCGATGACCGCCAGGCGCTCATCGATCTGTATGCCTCGGTCACCTTCGAGGAGCGGCGCTACATGCACTATGAGGTGCGCGACCCGAAAGTGGTGGCTGCCTGGGTGGAACATCTGGATCACACTAGGGTGCTGCACCTGGTGGCGGTGGTCGGCGATCGCATCGTGGGCGATGCGACGCTCATCTTCCTGCGCGGGCCAGAGCGCCACCGCGCCCAGGTGTTCATCTTTTTGGCCAAGGATTTCCGCCGCCGCGGGCTGGGCAACCGCATGCTCCAGGCGCTCATCGACATCGCTCGTCAGCGCAACCTGTACTTGCTCGAGGCGCAGATCATCCACGACCAGACCTCGTTCATCAAGGCCTTCCAGAGCCTGGGCTTCGAGGCCAAGTGCACGCTGGAGGATTACTTCATGCCTCCCGACGGGGAATTGTGGAATGTCGTTCTGATGATTCTGCGCTTGCGCTCGCCCAACGAGGAGTTCTAGCCATACGGCGCGAGCCAGAGCATCCCGGCTCGTTTTGCAGCTCGCTGAATGAAGAGCACCCGCCTCGACGAGGCGGGTGCCTTCGCACTCCTTGGAGCCATTCGCCCAACAGCCTAATGGAAGCTAGGCAAGCTGGTCATGCCGGCCTCGCGCGCGGCAGTGGTCACGATCGAGGTCAGATCGCCCTCGGCCGAGGTAGCCAGGGCCGGCCGCGTGTGGCGCCGGAGCAGCTCAAGCCCACGTGCGCGTGCACGATCGAGCGCGGTGAGCTGGCCAGACTCCTTCCATGAACGGATCGACGCGCGGTCGATGACCGAGGTCGGCAGATGTTGCTCGAGTTTGAAGTTCTGGCGAGTATGGCGCAGCCCGAGGAAGTCCAGGTCGGGTCCAAGTTGAGCCAACACATCCTTGGCCAGGGTGGCGTCGCGCGCCGAGATGCCCTGCAGTAGGCGCTGAGCCATGGCGATTCCCTCGGCATCGAGAACGAGCTTCTCGATGCTTTGCGACGCCAGAAAGTCCAACATTCCCGCGCCGGAGATCATGTTGATGCCGGCCATCGCGCCCACCAGCGCGGTCATTCCCGATTCCAATCCGGCTTGGGCATCGATTGTCTTGGCATCTGTCGCGCCAAGATAGGTGTGTGTCGGCAACCCCAGGTGCTTGCCCACTTGTGCGTAGGCAGCATCCATCATAGCGGTCTCGATGGCCCCCATGGGTGTGGTGCCGTAGCGCATGTCGAAGATGGCCGGCGCCCCACCCCAGACGATGGGAGCCCCCGGGCCCGCCAACTGGTGCAAAGTGATGCCCGCCAGGGTTTCGGCGGCGTGTTGCACAATCGACCCGGCCAACGTCGCCGGTGCTGTCGCGCCGGCCAGCGGCATCGAGATGATCTCCGCGGGGATCCGCTCACGCGCAAGGAAGAGCAAGTTGCCGGCTGCGAAGTCGGTCCACTTGAGCGGCGGTGAGGGGCAGACGTCGAAAACCGCCCGCTGGCGTGCCTGAGGCGTATCGGCGCCGAGGGCGAGCAGCATATCGCGCATTCGCCCGAGGGTCGGCAGCCCGAAGGCACCCGTCACCACCGGTTTGGGCGAGTGCAGCAAGACCAGGTAGAGACGGTACATGTCGCCGATCGCTGTCGGCACGTCGGCACAATTGACGGCTGTGCTCTGGGCCGCGTACTCGGGGAGCATGTCCGCCACCTTGACCAGGTCGACCAGATCTTGGGTCAGTCCGTTGCGGTGTTCGTGGGTCGCTCCATCCAGCACGTGCACCGCCGACGAGCCTGGGTCGAAGTGAACTCGGTCCTCCCCGTAGTGCACGGCGGGCGTGCCATCCGCTGCATAGAGCTCGAAAGAGGAAGGAACCGTCGCCAACGCTTTGCGGACGAGCGCTTCGGGCAAGCACAGCCGGCGGCGGTTCTTGTCCGGGCGGGCTCCGTTCTCGCCCAGCAGCCGCGCGGCCTCCTTGTCCTGGACTTCAACCCCGATCGTCTCGAGAATCTCGAAGGCTTCCTGCACAACCCGGTCTACCATCTGACTATTCATCAATTGCAGAAGGGGCATAGGTGCCTCCGCCTGGTCTGGATTGCCTGCCGGGATGACGCCTTGCTCCGTGAGCATTGAGGCCGGTGCAGCCGATCAGGGCTTTTCGACGGCCGCGATCATTCGCCCGAGCTCTTCATGCTCGGCCGGTGCCAGTCGCTCGGGGGTGTGCGTGGCCAGGATCTCGCGCGCCTTGGCATTGGCCCAGGAGACGGCACCATCGCGCTTTGTCTCCCATTCAGAGAAGGGACGGCGATCGAAGTATGTCGGGCGCCACAACTCGCGCATATGCTTCTTGGTGTGGCGGTGGGCGAGGAAATTGCCGCCCGGGCCGACTTCGCGGATAGCCTCCAGCGCAAGAGTCTCATCGTCCACCGTAATGCCTCGGCTCATCGCACACAGGATCGACCAGATCTCCGCATCCAACAGCATCATCTCATACGAGAGAATGCGCGAGCCATGCAGCAGCCCGGCGCCGAGCAGCATGTCGGACCAGGTCGATACGGCCATGAAGGATGAGAGCGCGTTTTCAACGGCGCTCTGCCAACCCGGTTCCTTGGCGCCCGTGGCAAAGGCGCCCATCGAGAGTGGCACGTTGTAGAAATCCGCCAGCACATTGGTGGCCGCGCCGAAGAGGAAATCCTCCGGCCCGCCGCCGGTATAGGCGCCGGAACGCAAGTCCATCGCGGTCTGAGCGGCCGCATAGAACACCGGCGCACCGGGGAAGGCCATCTGCATGAGCGCTAATGCGCTCACGACTTCGGCATTTCCCACGGTGAGTGTCCCGGCCAACGTGGCCGGGCCGGTCGAAGCGCAGGAGGTCATGGTCATGTAGCCCACCGGCAGGCCCGCTTCGGCTGCGACCAAACCTGCCTCCAGGCTGCCGCCATCCTGAGCCAGCGGCGGGAGGGTGCACTGCATGATCGACAGGATCGGGCGCCGGCGCAGCGCCTCGCGGCCGCCGGCCAGCGCAGCGGCCATCTCGACCGCAACCCGCGCCTCGCGATCGGTCACGATCGATTCGGTCTGCACGTGCTTGTGGCTCACCGACCAGATGGCCAGCAGTTCGTGCAACGACCGGCTCTCCGGCGGTCGGTCCTGCGCGGAAATCGGGGTCCAATGGAACGCAATGGCCTCCAGGCTGTCGGCGACACGCGCCGCGTCGCGCACGTCCGCAAGGGTCGAGCGATGGCGCGACCCGGTCGCGGGGTCGATCACTTCGACGCCGCAGCCGTCGGTCCCCAGATGACAATGCTGCCCGTCCATCGGAAGGTCGAGCGCCGGGTCGCGACCCGCCAGCGTGTAGGCATGCGGCGCTTTGGCCAGCGCCTGCTCGATCACCGCGCCCGGAATGCGGACGATGCCGGTGGCCGGGTCAACCTTCCCGCCGTGAGAGGCGACGATCTCCTGTGCCCGAGCGGAGGGCATTCGGATGCCGACCGCCTCGATCAGATCGAGCGTGGCGGTGTGGATGCGGCGCACGTCCTCCGCCGAGAGCACCTCCAGGCGCAGTTTCGGGTGTGAGATCGATTGGATGCTCATGCGCGATCCATCAGCCTCTTGGCGAGCGCTACCGCACCGGCCGCGTCCTCCGAGAAACCATCGGCACCGATTTCGGCCGCCCACTCCTTCGTCACGGGGGCTCCCCCCACTATCACCCCCACCTTCGGCCGCAACCCCGCCTTCTCGGCGGCCTCCACAACCAAGCGCTGCCCGGCCATGGTGGTGGTGAGCAGGGCCGACACGCCGATGAGATCCGCGCCCACTTCTTGCGCTTTCCGAATGAAGAGCTCGGGAGCCACGTCCACTCCCAGGTCATGCACCTCAAACCCGTTGGCCGTGAGCAGGGTCCCCACGAGCGTCTTGCCAATCTCATGGATGTCGCCCTTGATGGTCCCCAGCACGACCCGTCCGGAAATCTCGCGCGTCATGCCGCGGCGGGTCATTTCGGGTTCAAGGACTCGCACCGCCGCCTTCATCGCGGCGCCGGCACGCACCAGATCGGGCAGAAACAGATCGCCGCAGCCAAAGCCCTCGCCCACCTGATTTACGCCGGGCAGGAACCCGCGACTCACTGCTTCCATCGGGTCTACGCCGCGGGTCAGGGCTTCGCGCGCGAGGCGCTCTGCCTCCTCCGGTTCCCCCTCCACAATACTGTTGCGCATCGCATCGAAGAGATCTTCCATTCCTAAGGCCCTCCATTGTGTTGGTGTGGATGATAGCAGAATCATGAACTGCGGGCATGGCGCGGCCACACCCGGGGCTCGGGTCGCCCCGAGCAACCTCCGGCTCACATGTTCCGTTGTCCGTCCGCGGTCAGGATGTGCTACGCCACGCCTGCAACAGGCGAGCCGCGACGATCTGAATCTGCGCGCCCGCGCCGGGCGAGTAGAGCACGTCGAGCAAGGGCTGCAGCCGCGCCTTGAGATCGTCCTGGTGCAGGCTGTGGATCAGGTGGCGCGAGGCCTGGCGTATGGCCTCGCAGGCCGCGTGGCGAGCCAATCTTTCCAGGAAACTGGGGATGGCCTCGGAGCCGATCTCCGCCAGCGCCTCGGCCGCGGCAAAACGGACATTGCTGTCCGGGTCGCCGAGCGCGCCGGCCAGCGAATCGGCGGCGGAGGCATGGCCGATCTGGCCCAGCGCGCGCGCAGCATGCCAGCGGACGTGTTCTTGCGCAGCGCGCAGGGCACCGGTCAGCGCGGGCACTGCACCCGGGCCAAACCCAGAAAGAGCGCGGGTGGCTGCATGGTGCAGCAGTTCGTCTTCGGAGCGCAGGGCGTCGACCAAGGCCGGGGCCGAGCCGTCCAGACGCAAGACCCCCAGTGCATCCACCGCTCGGGCACCCACGCCTGGTACAGCCGAATGAATCGCATCAACCAGCAGATCGGCCGCTCGCGCATCGCCGCACATGCCGAGCAAGGAGGCAGCCGTGACACGCACCTCGCCGCACGGATCGCGCAATCCCTCGAGCAAGACGGCCTGGCGCGTCGCCGCAGAGAGCGAGTCTTCTTCCACGAAAAGCCTGACGATGGCGCTCGCTCGATTGGGAGACGCGGGCGGTTCAGCTGGGCAGGCCCCCGCGCCCGGCTCGGCAAGGCTTTCGTGTGCGAGATGATCCAGCAGCCGCCGCCACAACCCGGGGGGCGCGGTGCGACGGATGGCCTGGCTGAGCGCGGCCTGGATCGACTTATTGGGCGAGCCGAGGCGCTCGAGCACGCGCTGCGTCGCGCCGTCGTCACCGCTGCAGGCAATCGCCACCAGTTCACCCCCGTCGAGGAGCGGACCCGCACGTCCGGTCACGATCGTCACGATGGGTTTTGCGCCTCGTCCGCGGTCTCATGCCGCGTGTAGTCCGGAAGGATAATCGGCGATGCGGCCCCATCGGCCAGGCCCGCTGCGCGCCTCAACGTCGTCCATTCGGTCAGATGGGCCAGGGTTGGCGTCGCTGGCTGGGCTGAGTGCGACCACTCCGCGGCCGCCCGGCCTGCGCGCCGGCCGAAAACGCAAATGTCGAGCAGGCTATTGCCCATCAGCCGATTGCGGCCGTGGATACCGCCCGCCGCCTCGCCCGCCACATACAACCCGGGCACGGGCGTGCATCCATCGGCGTGGATGGCCACCCCGCCATTCTGGTAATGCAAAGTGGGGTAGACCAGTATCGGTTCCTGGCTCATGTCGATTCCGAAACGCCGGTATTGGCGCATCATGGCTGGCAACTCACGCGCCACCGTTCCCGGTCCTTTGAGCATTTCAATCAACGGCGAGTCGAGCCACACGCCAGGCTGCCCGGTCGGCGTCGACACGCCGCGCTTCTTCTCCGCGCATTCACGGATGAAGGCTGCCGCCTCGACGTCGCGCGTCTCGAGCGGGTAAACGAACTGCTCCCCCTCGACGTTGCACACCTGGGCGCCCAGCCCGCGGACTTTCTCGGTGACCAATTGACCCAGGATTTGCTCGGGGAAGGCGGCGCCGGTGGGATGGTACTGCATGGTGTCGATGAAACTGAGCTTCGCACCCACTCGGTAGCACAACACCAGGCCATCGCCCGTCGCGCCATAGTGGTTGGTGGTGGGGAAGGCCTGGTAGTGCAAGCGTCCGCTGCCCCCTGTGGCCACGACCACTGCCTTGGCGCGCACCAACATCAAGCGCTGAGTGTCCAGATCCCTGAGCAGCGCCCCGGCCACCTGCCCGTGCACATCCAGCACAAGTTCTACCGCCGGGCGGAACTCCCACACGGCGATTCCAGGCGTATCGGAGGCGCGCGAGCGCACTTCGTCGCGGAGCGTGCGCATGATCTCGGCGCCCGAGTAGTCGCGCGCGGCGTGCATGCGCTTGCGGCTCGTGCCGCCGCCGTGGATCGTGCGCAGCGTACCGTCCGGCTCTTTGTCGAACATGGCGCCCAGTTTCTCGAGCCATGCAATCACCAGCGGTGCATCCGACACCAGCGCTTCGACCAGATCCGGATCGTTGGCAAAGCCCCCGCCCCCGACGACATCCAGGTAGTGCAGCGCAGGCGAATCGTTCTCCTTGTCGGCCGCCTGGATGCCGCCCTGGGCCATCATGGTGTTGGCGTCACCGAAGCGCAGCTTGGTTGCGATGAGCACCGAGGCGCCGCATTCCTGCGCCAGCAAAGCAGCGCTGGCCCCCGCCCCGCCCCCGCCGATGATCAGAACGTCCACCTCGCGCGCAGGCGTCAATCCCTCCAGAGCGGTACTGCCCAAGAGCGGTGGTGCTTCGAGGACTTGCGCCAGTTCGCGCGGGGTGCGGTCGCCCTTGTTGGGGCCCACCTGCAATTCGCGGAATGCGCTGGCGATGTAATCCGGGTGAAAGGCCCGAAGGATCGCCTGACGGTCATCGGCCGATAGGCGCGGATGCACCTGTTGGGCACGCCGAGCTCGCGAAGCCTCGACACGGGCCAGTGATTCGCGCAGTGGCTCAGGATAGGTCATCCAATCCTCCAACCGAGGTCATCGTCCTCAAAGCCCACCAGCCCGCCATGGGGCAATCCTCCGCACCTAGGATCTGCTCGCCGTCCACGGCAACGCGGGCGCTCGACCGTCCGGGCGGTACACGATCTCGTCGCGGACGCGCTGGCTCAAAGGCGAGACGATGTCGAGCAACGGCACGCGGCACGAGCAGACTTCTTCGCACATGCCGCACCCTGAGCAGGAGGCCAACCAGCGGCCGAGTTCCACCAGCTCGGCGAGCAGCGAACGGCCTCCGGAGCGGGCCGAACGCACACCGAGCATCCCCGCCAGCTCGCCGTTGTAGAGCGGGCACGCATCCAGGCAGTCGCCGCACAGCGAGCAGTTGGCGAACAGGCCCAGAACCTCAGAAAGGCTGCCTCCACGTCGTTGCGCCTCCTGGAAGTGCATCTCCCGTTGGCGCCCACGCCGTTCGGCCAGCTCGCCGAGCGCCACCTCGCGCCGCACCACCACGTCCTCCGGGGCCGAAAGGGGTGCGATCTCAGTCATGTGTAACCGCGCGTCAGTTGCCTCATCTGGGCAGGAGGCCAACAATGCGCGCGAGGTGTCCAGGCCGAAGAGGCCGATCGTCAGGTCCGCATCGCGCATCGCGGGGGCAGTACACATTTGGCATCCCCGCCGAAGCGTTTGCGGCGTGAACCCGCCTTGGTCAGCATAGGTCAACGATTCCCGCCAGATGTCGGATGGCGAGATCGCGCGTGTCCGCTCGCTCCATACACCCGCCGAATGACACCCCAAACAGTCGACCGCAATGGTCAGGACCCGATCGGCCTCGGGCGTTGTGCGCCGGCGCTTGCGCAGTTCCACCACGGCGCGGCCTTCGCACGGACGCAGGACAGCGGCCAACGGCCCGGGCGGGTGCTCGCGCGCAAAATCGACGACCAGCGCCGCAGCATTGGCCGGCATGATTGGGGCAAAGGGGTTGATGGTCGCGAGGGCGCGGGCATCTTCGGCCACTTGGGGCGAAACCTCGCGGCCCCCCTGCGATTCCATTGGGGCAAGCATGGCGATCAGCCCGTTGCGTTCCCACAGGCCGGACAGTACACCTTGCAGCGCTGCCAGCGGGCCAGACTCATCCACTTCTACCAGGTGATTAATCCTCATACCTCACCTCCCACCAAGGGCAGCCATGACGTCTGCCGCCACGAGCGCACGCGCCTGGTCGAGCGCAAATTCGAGCACCGCGGGAGGCGCCAACCCATGCACCATGCGCTGCGGCTCGATCTGCGGCGTTGGACCCGGACCCCCAAAGGCCATCGTGACCCGGTCCACCGCGCTCTTCAGCAGTTCGCCAGTTCGCAAGCGTACGATGGCGGCTTCCGTCTTCACAGGCTGGCCCTTATCGGCACACCAGGCGGCATGCAACACCAACCAGCGAGCAGCCTCCTGTTCGGAGCGCAGATCCGCCAGCATGCCGCGCAGCGCCGGGCGCACGGCCAGCGGCGCGCCCAGCGATATCCAATCACGCGCGTGCTCAGCACCCATTTCAAGCAGACGCTCGACCATGCCGAGGTATCGGGCACCGCTGAGAATCCAGCTACGGGGCGCCTGCTCACCGCCGAGCTTGAGCGCGCCGCCCACCTCTCCCAGAATTCGCTCACGACCCACCTCAAAGTCCCTCAACTCGAGGGACAAGCCGCCCTTCCCCTGGCCATCCACCGTGACCTGGGCCGCATCGATCAAGAACGCGGTCAGCCCCTGCGGGGCGCGAGCCAGAGTGAGCAGCACATCCTGCGGGCCGGGCCGCCGGCTGACGAGCTTGACCCCGCTCAATCGGAAACCCTCGTCCTGTGGCGCAGCGACCATGGACCACGTCTCGGGGGCCACGCCCGACGTCTCGCGGGCCGCCACCTGGATGTGTATCTTGCCTGCAAGAGCGGGCTCGAGGAAGCGGGCCACCTGTTCACTGGTGCAGGCGAAGAGCGCCGGCGGCACCGTCCCGATTTCGACGGGGACGAAGGTGGCGCCCAATTCCATCTCCACCAGGCAGGCCGAAATGAGGTCGAGCCCGCCGCCGCCGTAGCGCTCGGGTACCAGCAGCCCCCACAGCCCCATCTGCTCCACCGCAGAGCGCAGCCGGGCGTCTTCCTGTGGATCCAGCGTGCCGCGGGTGAAGTAGCCCATCTCCAGCGGGCGGGCTTCCTTCTGGACGAAGCGCCGTACCATGTCGCGGAGCATCAGGCTGTCGGAGGAGAATTCAAAGTCCATGGTGTTCGTCCGCGTCGCGGGAACTCGGCCGCGTGTCGCGCCTCAGGCCTCCATCTCGCGGGCTTCGTATTGCGCTTTGAGCTCCTCGCGCGAGAGCGATTTGAGATCGGTCAATTCCTGCCGGAAAGCTCCCGCCTCGAGCTCCTCCACTCGCCGGCGCAAATGCTCGGCTCGCGGCGCGAGATATCGGCCGTACAACCGCCGCCCAAGCAACGCCACATTGGGCGGCACGAGCTCAGCGGGGCAACGTGCCACGCACAATCCGCACATGATGCAGTCGAAGGAAGCCTGGGCCAGCGCCGGAAGATCGCCGCGCACCGCATCCGCCATGTAGCCCAACACGTCCAATTCCTGCGGGCAGGCCTTGGTGCACGTGTTGCATCCGAAGCAGCGCAGAATCTCAGGGAAGACTTCCGCGAGGGTTGCTTCGTCGGCTTGAAGCGACTCCAGCCGATAGCTCGGACGCTGGGCAGGGAAGAAGGGAATCTGCCCCAGGACCATTTCCGGCTCGACCACGGTCTGGCAGGCCAGCGCATAGCGCAACCGGTAATCGCCCTGCAGACGATAGACGGCGCCGCATGCCCCGCAGAATCCTCCCCGGCAGCCCACGCCGCGCGTCAGGCGGAAGCCTGCCCATTCCAGCGCCTTGAGGATCGTCAACCCCTCGGGGACGTCGTAGGCCTGGCCCATGATGTGGATCTGCAGCATGTCACTCTCCCTGTCAGGCGATCCGCGCCCAATGAGATGCGACATCGGGCGTCACCCGCGATCCCACCCCGCTCACGACTCCCCCAAGAACAAATCGAGGGCCAACATCTCGTCGGTTGCGGATTGTGCGAGCAAGCGGTCCATGCCTTCGGCCAGATGGGTCTGGACCAAGAAATGCTTGATGGTCGTGTCAACTTGGGGGCAGGCAAGCACGCAGTTGCCGCAGCGGTCACAGTCCTCCCCCACCAGCGTTTCTAGCGCCATGGAAGTGCGCGTCTCCAGGCGTGCGCGACGCCGCGGGTCGCGGGCCAGCACCGGGCATGCATCCATGCAGCCGCCGCAGCCCAGGCAAGCCTGGCTGCCGGCAAGATCTGTCTCCACCTTGAGCATGTGGGCCGGGCCGAAACCCGAACTCAGCAGGCGGCAGCGAGCCACGGGTGGCCGCGGCTGAGAGAAGACGACCCTGAGCACACGCTCGACACGCGCCGGGTCGGTCTGGATTCTTTGAGGCACTCGCGCTCCTCGATCCGCCGGGCGGCAAGCCGGCGATCTAACGGACGACCTCTTGCCGGACGAGGCTGGCCAGGCGGTCGTGCAGTGCGGCCAGCGGCAATTCGCGCGGGCAGGCCTGCTCGCACATGCCGCACCCGACGCACGCCGCCAACCAGCGCCCCACCCGTGCTGCGCGCCCCAGCTCGCGCTCGCTCAGCGCCACCAACTCGCCATCATAGATGGCGCAGGACTCGAGGCACTGCTGGCACGGTTCGCAGTTGTCAAAGTAGGCGATCAGCTCTTCGACGTCGGAGGGTAGATCAGCCGAGAGGGCTCGGATGAACCGCTCGGCGGTGCGGCGGTTGCGGGCGGCTACCAGAGCCACCGTGGCCGCCCGGCTTTCGACCAGCGCATCCGAGGCGGGTCCGTCAGTCAGTTCGCCGAGGCCGAGGCTGGAGGTGAAGGTCTCATCGCGGGCCAGCACCAAGATGGATTTGCGGACAGGCGTGCCGAGGAATCCGAGAACGATATCCACTTCGCTGGGCACGGGCTGCGGGCACGCTTGGCACGCGCGCCGGTGGCGATAGGCCAGAATGCCGCCTTGAGGTGCAAACTGAAGCGCCTCCTGCGTCATGCGCTGCCCCCCGCCCTCCCGCACCTCTCGCTCGAGGAAATCGTCTTCGGCAAGAGTCGAGAGGCAGTCGAAGCCGATGGTCAGCAGCCGATCGCGCGAGAGTTTCTCGCGACGCACCAGGTCGTTGACGGCCCGCGCCTCGCACGGCCGAAGGAGCGCACCGCTCCAGCGCGCTCCACGCTCCGGCCTCTCGGCCAGCGCGGCCGCCGCGTTTCGCTTCATGAGTGGCGCGAACAGGTCCACCTGCTCTAGACCCTCGCGCGAGGTCAACCAGGTAGGTTGGACGCCGGCGCGATCCCCGGCGCGGGTTGGGGCGAGCATGGTCTCGATGTCGGCTCGCTGCCAGAGGTTCTCGAGCAGCCTAACCACTGCCGACTGAGGGTCATTGTTGGTTCTCAAAACCCAGGCTGTTTTCATGGCACACCTCAAAGACACTGCCAACTGAATCGTGCCCTCTCGCATCACCGATACCAAGACACATCCCGTGACCCTTGATCGCCCGGACACCCGGCGGTCCCTTTGAGTCGCACGGTCCGCCTTCAAATCGAAGCCACCCCCGCCGCAGGTGATCCCCTCTCCGAATGAGATCGATCCTGCATCGAACCCAGCTGGAACAGCCCGCCGGCCGCAGCAGAACACGCGGCGAGCGGCTAGGCTTCGACCGCCTGCTCCTCACGAGGCTGCAGCGCCGTCACCGGAGCGGCCCATCCGGTCACTACCTCGAGCTGTGCCATCACTTCATCGAAGGTAAAGTGCTTGAGGTTGATCGCCCCCGACGGGCAGGCCGTGGCGCATGCGCCGCATCCCTGACATAACACGCCGTTAACCGTCATCACGCCGCGCGTGGGGTGCAGGCTGAGCGCTCCGAAGGTGCACAGGCTGGCACACTGCCCGCAGCCGGCGCACAACTCCTCGTCGACGGAGGAGATGGCGGCCTCCACCGGCACCGTCCCGCGCATCAGCGGGATCATGGCTGCTGCGGCAGCCGCACGCGCCTGGGCCACTGCCTCGGCAATGTCCTTCGGCCCCTGGCACGCGCCGGCCAGGAAGATGCCCGCCATCGAGGTCTCGACCGGGCGCAGCTTCGGATGGGCCTCCATAAAGAAGCCGTCGGACGAACGCGCCAGTTTGAACAATCCCGCAACGACGTCCGTGCCCCGACTGGGGGTCATGCCCACCGCAAGGACGACGAGATCCGCCTCTACCTCGATCGGTTGTCCGAGCAGAGTGTCCTCGGCACGCACTACAACCCGCTCGCCGCGCCGGAGGATCTCCGACGGATTACCTCGCCGGTAGATAACGCCGGACTTGCGTACGTCGTCGTAGAACTCCTCGCATCCTTTGCCGAAGGCGCGCACATCCATGTAGAAGACGTTGACTTCCGCCTCCGGCAGGTAGTCGCGAACGAGGCGCGCTTGTTTGGCCGAGACCATGCAGCACACTCGCGAGCAATAGGCATTGCCCAGTGACTGATCGCGCGAGCCCACACAATGGATGAACACCACCCGCTGCGGCTTCTTGCCGTTGACCTGGATCTCGCCGTTGGCCGCCAGGCGCTCGAAATCCGCCGTGGTGATGACCTGCGGGTACTGGCCGTAGCCGAGCTCTGGTTTGCGTGAGGCCTCGAAGGCGTCAAAACCGGTGGCCACGATGATCGTGCCGACCGCGATCTCACTTGTGTCCTGGCCCTGGTGCACGCTGACCTTGAAGTTGCCGACAAACCCAGCCAGGCCAACCACCTCGCTGCTGGTCAAGATGCGGATCCGCGGATGCTGGGTGGCCCGGTCGATCAGGGGCTGAAGAAAACCCGCGGTCGGCTCCAGCGTGGGAAACGCGCGGTGGAGTTGCGCCACGTGCCCGCCGAGCGCAGGTGAGCGCTCGACGAGTGTGACGTCAAACCCCGCCTCGGCGATATCCAGCGCCGCCTGCAGCCCGGCGATGCCCCCGCCAATGATCAAAGCCCCAGGCGTGACCGAGGCGTGGCGCTGCTCGAGAGGTTGCAGCAGGGCGGCCTTGGCCACCGCCGAAGCCACCAGTTGCATGGCTTTGTGCGTGGTCAGTTCGCCCGCCGGATGGACCCACGAGCACTGCTCGCGGATATTCGCCATCTCGAAGCAGTAGGGGTTGAGCCCGACCTCGGAGACCGCCGCGCGGAACGTGGGTTCGTGCATGCGCGGCGAACAGGAGGCGACCACCACCCGGTTCAAGTTCTGCTCCCGGATATCGTTCTGGATCAACCCCTGCCCCGGGTCGGAGCACATGTAGGTGTACTCGCGCGAGACAACCACGCCCGGCAAAGTGGCGGCATAGGCCGCCACGGCCTTGACGTCGACCGTCGCGGCGATGTTGATCCCGCAGTGGCACGTGTAAACGCCGATCCTGGGTGTAAACGCCATGCTGCCTTCTCCGCTTAGAGCGCCTGGGCGGCCATTTCGGCGACGTCCATCACTTGAATCTTCTCTTCGAGATTGAGGGTCTTCGCCGCTTCGTCGAGCATGAGCACGCAAAACGGGCAGGCCGTGGCCAGAATCTGGGCACCCGTCTCGACGGCCTCCTGAACGCGCAGCATCGCCAAGCGCGTCGCCGGATTGGTCCCCTCCAGCCACATCCGCCCGCCGCCGCCCTCGCAACACAGGCTCTTCTCGCGTGAGCGGTCCATTTCCACCAGCGTGAGACCCGGGATGGCTTTGAGCACCGCGCGCGGCTCATCGAAAATGCCATTGTGCTTGCCCAGGTAGCACGGGTCGTGGTAGGTCACCGTTTTGTCGAGCGGCCCGGAGAAGGTGATCTTCTTATCGGCCACCAGGCCCGCCAGGAATTGGGTGTAGTGCTGCACCTGCATCCCGTTCTTGGGATAGTCATTGCGGTAGACGTTGTAGCAGTGCGGCGAGGTGGTGAACATCTTGGTCACGCCCAGCTCCTTATAGGCGCTCGTGTTGTCTTCCACCATCATCTCAAACAGCCCGGCTTCGCCCAGCCGCCGAACCTCACTGCCGCAGCAGTTCTCATCGTTGCCGAGAATGCCAAAGTCCACGCCCGCCTTCGAGAAGAGCGCTACCAGCGCGCGCGCCACCTTTTGCCCGCGCGGATCGTAGGAGGGCGTGCAGCCCACGTAATACAGGTACTCCATCCCCGCCGTGTAGTGCTTCACGCCGAGATCCGCCGCCCACGCTCCGCGCTGCTCGCGCGGCAAGGTGAGCGGGTTGCCATGGCGGAAAGTGCTCTCGAGCGCCGCCTTGACATTCGGGTGCACGGCGCCCTTTTCCACGATCGCACTGCGCAGGCCGATGATCATCTCCATCGGGCTGACCTGCTTGGGGCAACGCTTGGCACACGTCGAACAGGTGGTGCAATCCCACAACTCTGGAAATGGTTCGAGATCGAATCCGTTGCCCGCCGTGAGCAATCGCAGGATCAGGCTGCGTGGGTTGAGCTTGGTCTTGAGCGTCATGGGGCAGCCGCCAGTGCACTTGCCGCACTGGACGCAGGCGAACAAGTCGTGCTCGTGGGCAAAGGGGCGGCTCTCAATTTGCAGCATAGCTCGTCACCATCGCTTTCTCGGTCTGGGCCAAGAGGATCATTGCGGCCGAGGCAGCCGCCTTGGCGTGGGCCACGGTATCGGGGATGTCCTTCGGCCCCTGACAGCATCCGGCGAGGAAGATGCCGGGCTGCGAGCTCTCCACCGTGCGCACTTTGGGGTGGTCCTCCGCAAAGAAACCGGACTCATCCTGGCGCAGGTGAAGCATCTCGGCCACCTGGGTCGCATCCTTGCGCGGTGCAATGCCCACCGCAAGGACCACCAGGTCCGCCTCTACATCCACCATCTCGCCGAGCAGCATGTCCTCGGCGCGCACTACCAGGTGGTCCCCGTGGCGGAGCACCTCGGAGGGCATGCCTTTGCGGTACAGCACCCCTTCGTGCCGCACGCGGTCGTAGAACTCCTCAAAGCCCTTGCCGAACGCGCGGATGTCGATGTAGAACACGGTGATCTCCGCGCCGGGCAATCGGTCGTGCGCCAGGTGCGCTTGCTTGGCCACCGCCATGCAGCACACGCGCGAGCACCACGGCGCGCCCAACCCCACGTCGCGCGAGCCGACGCATTGGATGAAGACCACTCGCCGCGGTAGGTTGCCGTTGAGGCTGATGCGCCCGGCGGTGGGCCCGGAGGCGGACGCCAGGCGCTCAAACTCCAGGGTGGTGATCACCTGTGGGTAGACGCCGTAGCCCAGCTCGGGCCGGCGTGTGGCGTCAAACACGTCGAAGCCGGTGGCATTGATCACCGTCGCGACCTCGACCTCGACCAATTCCTCTTTTTGATCGAAGTTGATGGCGCCGGCCGTACAGGCCTCCTTGCACTTGAAGGTCTTGCCGCACACCCCGCGGGTGAGGAAGATGCACTCGTTTGGGTCCACGGTGTACTTGAGCGGCACGGCCTGCGGGAAGGGCACATATACCGCGGCCCGCTTTCCCATGCCAGCGTTGAAATCGCTCGAGACCTTCCCGGTCAGGCGGCACGCTGCGGCACACAACCCGCAGCCGCTGCATTTGTCCACATCCACGTAGCGCGGCTTCTTCTTAATTTGCGCGTGGAAGGCGCCCGGCTGACCGGTGACCTCGGTGACTTCCGAGTAAGTGAACAGCTCGATGTTCGGATGGCGGCCCGCGTCCACCATCTTGGGCGTCAGGATGCACGCTGAACAATCCAAGGTGGGGAAGGTCTTGTCGAGCGGCGACATCCGCCCGCCAATGGAGGGTGAGCGCTCGACGAGATAGACCCTGAAGCCCGCATCGGCAATGTCCAGGGCAGATTGGATCCCGGCGATCCCGCCGCCGATGATCAGGGCCGCCGGCTTGGAGACCTCGGTCGCCGTCATTTGGCCTCACCTACTTCGGTCCACTCGCTTTCGCGGAAAGTGACCAGCGGCAACGCTTCGGCCAGGTCGCGGCCGGGCGTGTAGGCAAACGCGGCTTGAACTTGCTCGCCGACTGCGCTGAAGATCGCGCCCACCGGAATGTCGGAGGGACAGGCCGAGGTGCACATACCGCAGCTCACGCACGAGGTGCTCATGTGATTCATGCGCGTCACGTGAAAGAGCAGCGTATCCGAGAGTAGCCGCATCGCGCCCTTGCGGCGTGCGGTGTTGAAGTAATGGTCGGGCGCATGATCGAAAGAGGTCGACTTAAAGAGGCAGGTCCTGCAATAGCAGATGGGGCAGGCCGTCATGCAGTTGTGGCAACGGATGCAGCTGGCAAACAGCTCATCCAATCCGCCGGCCGCATTCATGCGCTCGCGAATGGCGGTCATCTCCTTTGTGCGAGTCTGACGACGCGCCTCCAGCACGGTCGGGAGCAGCGCGCCGGCCCCCTCCTCGCGCGGCGTTTCACTCAGCCCGAGGCGGGCGCCCAGTTCATCGGCCACGGTCAGCGGGATGCCGCTCGCCAGATCGCTTCCCAAGAGCTCCATGTGAATTGCACAGTTCTCGGCGACCGGGGTCACGCACATCTGGCACGCGGCGCGCAATGGCAATCCGTCAACCGTTGCCATGCCGCCCTTGAGTCCGCCCAGGTAGCCGGCCCAATCCAGGCTGCCCGCCTTGCGCCGCGCGGTGAAGTCGCTGACCTCGAAGGTGCCGGCGCAGTCGACACCGATAAGCGTCAAACCTTCAAAATTGGCTTGCTGCAGCTTGACCAACTCGACCAGCGCGCGTATCTCGCATGGGCGCAGCACCGCCCCCAGCTTGCCCGGCGTGTGTTTGCCCGTCAGCGCCGACACCGCTCGCGCCCCGTTGATCGGCATGACCGGTGCAATCGGGTTGGCCCGCTCCAACATCGCCGGATCGGTCACAAGCGCGGGCAGGACTGCGCCGCCTTCCGACTCCAGCGGGACGTACAGCGCTTCCACCACGCCGCCTTCCATGAGGGAGCGCAGAAAGGCGCGAGTCGCCGTGAGCACATCACTGTTGTTGACTGGGATGACTGTCTTCATTGCCGCTCCCATGGTCGAGGCTTCAGCCCGTCACGCATCCCGGGCCGGGCGTGCCGCCGCCCTCAAAACGGATCAGGCGGCCCAATTCTCGCGGGCCGGGTTGGGTCCAAGTTCCTTCATCGCCGTCACCATATCCGTCACCGTGCTGGCGAACTTCTGCCCCTCGCTGGCACTGATCCAGCGCAGCCACACCCGCCGCGCGTCGATGCCGGAGGTCTTGAGGATCTCCTGCAGCGCCACGTAGCGCCGGCGCGTCTTGTAGTTGCCGGTTTGGTAGTGGCAGTCGCCCGGATGGCACCCGCCGATGAGCACGCCGTCGGCGCCCTCCAGGAGCGGCTTAAGCACGTAGACCGGGTCGACGGCGCTCGAACACATGGTGCGGATAATGCGCACGTTGGGCGGGTACTGCAGGCGCGAGGTGCCCGCCAGATCGGCACCGGTATAGGTGCACCAGTTGCACAGGAAGGCCACGATGCGCGGTTCGAAGGCGGTAATCTCGGTCATGCTATGCATCCTTGGTCGCAGTGTCGGCGGCGATGGCCGGCATGGCCAGAGCCGTCTCGATCATTCCAAATATCTGCGCGAACTCGAACCCCTTTTGCTGGCTGGCCTTGTTGGGGCAGGCCGCCACGCAGGCGCCGCAGCCCTGGCATAACACCGAAATAACCTCGGCCGTGGGTGCCCCCGGCTCCAGGACGCGCGCGCCATATGGGCACACTTCGACGCAGATGCCGCACGCGGCACATAGTCGCGGGTTGACACTGGCGATGATTGGCGTCGCTTCCAGCCGCGGTCGGGAAAGAAGCGCCACCGCCCGCACGGCAGCCGCCTGGGCCTGGGCAATCGTCTCTTCGATCGCGCGCGGCGAGTGGGCCAGCCCCGCCAAGAAGATGCCTTCCGCCGCGAAATCGACCGGACGCAGCTTGACATGGGCCTCGAGGAAGAACCCGGTCTCGTTGGTTGACACTTTGAGGCGCTGGGCCAAGGCCCGGTTGCCCGGCTCGGGTTCGATGCCCGCACTCAGCACCACCCAATCCGCTGGCAGCGTGACCAGTGCATCTTCTGGCTGGACGGCGACCCGCACTTGGAGGCGGCCGTCCGCACCCGTCGAAACCCGGGGTTTCTTCTCTTCGTCGTACTCAAGGAAGACCACGCCCGCACGGCGGGCCTCGCGGTACGACGCTTCGCGGAAGCCGTAGCTGCGCAGGTCGCGGTAGAGGACGCTGACCTTGGCCCGCGGGGCATGGCGCACGATGGCCAGCGCATTCTTGATGGCTTGCGTGCAGCAGACGCGCGAGCAGTAGGGATGGTCCGCTTCACGCGACCCGACGCACTGGATCATGACGATCGATCGTCCGTCGAGGCCCGCCGCGAATTCCGGGTCGAGAAGCCGTTCCTCCAACTCGCGTTGCACGATGACGTTTGACGCCTGGCCGTAGGAATACTCATGGGGTGTAATTTGCCGCCCGCCGGTGGCCACCACCAACGCGCCATGCGAAACCTCGATCGTCGAGCCGTCCGCCACGCGCACGCTGCTGGTGAAGTGCCCGCGGTAGCCGCTGAGGGTGACCACTCCGCTGCGGGTGCACAGCGTGATGCGCGGGTCCGACTTCACCGCCGCGACGGCCTCGCTTAGCAGGGCTTGCGGGTCTGCCCCGCCAGGCAGCGTGGTGAAGATGTGGCGCAGGTTCCCGCCCAGTTCGGCCTCGCGCTCCACCAGGTAAACCTCAAAGCCTTGCCCGGCGATCGAGCGCGCCGCCGTGAGCCCGGCCAGCCCACCGCCGATCACCAGCGCGCGGCGGTCCACGTCAAAGCTCTGGCGGGTGATGGCCTTGAGCTTGCGCCCCTTGGCAACGGCCATGGCCACCAGCTGCTTGGCCTTTTCGGTGGCCGCGCGCGGATTGCCGCGGTGCACCCACGAGTCCTGCTCACGGATATTGGCCATTTCAAACAGATGCGGGTTGAGCTCCGCGCGGCGCAACGTATCCTGGAAGAGCGGCTCATGGGTGCGCGGCGTGCAGGAGGCCACCACCACCCGGTTGAGATGGTTCTCGCGAATGCGCTGGGCGATGCGCTCCTGCGTGTCCTGAGAGCAGGTGTACAGGTTGCGTTCGGCATACACCACGCCGGGCAGCGTCTTGGCGTACTCCACAACCTCCGGTACGCCTACGACCGCACCGATATTGATCCCGCAGTGGCAGATGAAGACGCCCACGCGTTCGGCCTCTTCGGAGACATCGCGTTCCGGTGGATACTCGGGAGTGCGCGTCTCGGTGCCGCGGGCCGGCGCAAGCAACGCCGACACCTGGGCTGCCGCACAGGAGGCCTCGATCACCGACTCGGGGATGTCCTTCGGCTCGGCGAAGGCGCCGGCCACGAACACCCCGGGCCGCATTGTCTCGCCCGGCTTGCCCTGCGCCGTGCGGGCAAAGCCGAACTCATTGAGTTCCACCCCGATGCGCTCGGCCATCTGGCGCGTGCCCAGCGACGGGCGCAGGCCCACCGACAGCACCACCAGGTCGAATTCCTCCTCGTGCACCACGGGGCGCTTGGCTTGCTCGCCCTCGTAGGTGACGAAGCCCAATCGCAGATTCCGGCTGCCCGGCGCCTCGCGGACTGACGAGACGAGGCAGCGGATGTAACGCACACCGTGCTCGCTCTTGGCGCGCTCGATATATGGATCAAAGCCCTTGCCAAACGAGCGCAGGTCGATGTAGAAGATGGTCGGCTCAATGCGCGAGTCGTGCTCCTTGGCAATGACCGCCTCTTTGGTGGCATACATGCAGCACACCGAGGAGCAGTACGATCCCGCCTGACCCGCCAGGGCCTCGCTGCAATCGCGCGAGCCCACACACTGGATCCAGGCCACCTTGTGCGGGTGCTGGCCGTCGGAGGGACGTTTGACCTCCCCCGCGAACGGCCCGGAGGCCGAGAGCATGCGTTCGAACTGCAGGCTAGTGACAACGTTCGGAAAGCGGCCATAGCCGTACTCGGGTCGAATATCACCCGGCATCGTCTCCAGCCCCGGCGTGAGCAGCACCGCGCCCACGTTGAGGTCGATCACGCGCTCGCGATCGTCGTGAACGATGGCGCCGGCGCGGCACGCGAACACGCACTGGTTGCATTCCGAACACACGCCGCAGCGCAGGCAGCGCCCGGCTTCGGCCCGCGCCTGCTCTTCGCTCAGCGCGGCGGTGATTTCGAGGAAATCTGCACGGCGCTCGGCGGGTGCGCGCTTGGCCGGCTCAGACCGCAGCACCGGCGTCGAACCATCGCCCATCACGCGCCGGCGAGCCTCCGCGGGATGCATCGTGGCGACCGGCGCGGCCTCGGGCGCCTTGGGCATCGGCTCGCCTCGCAGGTACGATGCAATCGAGCGCGCTGCCTGGTGACCGGCCGCAATGGCCGTAACGATGAACGACGTGCCCACCACCGCGTCGCCGCCGGCAAACACACCCGGCACATCGGTCGCCAGCGTCGCGGGATCTACCTGCACCCGCCCGCCACGCTGCTTGGTGGCCCGCGTCAGAACCTCCGAGGTCGGCTTCTGGCCGATGGCGAAGATGACAACCTCGGCGGCCAGCACCTCTTCCGTGTCGGGCAATTCGTCGAAATCCGGCCGACCTTCAACGAACCCGCGGAAGTCTATTTGCGCGGTTCGCACGCCGGTGACCCTGCCACCATCTTGGGTCACCTCTTTGAAAGTCCGCGCCGGGAAGACATCGATCGATTCGTCGAGCGCCTCTTGAAGCTCCCACGCATGGGCCGGCATCTTGTCGCGCGGCTCGAGGCAGGTCATGCCCACCCACGCGGCGCCCAGGCGCAGAGCCGACATCGCGCTGTCGATCGCCACGTTGCCGCCGCCCAACACCAGCACCCGCTTGCCGCGCAGCTTGGCGGCCGGAACTTCCGGGTTGAGGCTGGTGTCGCGCAGGAAATCCGTCGCCAGGATCACCTGCGGCAAGTCGTTGCCCGGGATGGGCAGCTTGACCCCGCCATGAGCGCCGATCGCGACGAACACCGCCTGGTGGCTGTCGAGCAGCGCCTCGGCGTTCTCCACCCGCTGGTTGAGCTTCAGGTCCACGCCTTGGCTCACGATCCGATCGATTTCGCACTGGATGACCTCGCGCGGCAGGCGGTGGGCCGGCACGCCAACGCGCATCATGCCGCCCGGCACCGGGAGTGCCTCGTAGACGGTCACCGCGGCACCCTGGCGCGTCAAATCCTGCGCGCAGGTCATTCCGGCCGGGCCCGACCCCACCACGGCCACCCGCTTGCCCGTCAGGGGTAGCGGCTGGCCTTCCTTGGCGGCCTCGCCACTCGGCTTGGAGAGGACCTTGTCCACCTCATCCCAGTGGCCCCACGCCCAGTCGGCGACGAAGCGCTTGACGCCCATGATGTTCACGGCCGCGTCCACCTGGGCGCGATTGCAGGCTTCCTCGCAGCGGTGATTGCATACCCTCCCGCAGATCGAGGGGAACGGGTTGTCGTCGATGATCGTGCGGTAGGCATCCGCGTAGCGGCCTTCCGCCACCAGAGCCACATAGCCTTGAGCCCGCTGATGGATCGGGCACGCGTCGCGGCATGGCGCCACGCCGACCTTCTGGATGGCGAACGCGTTAGGAATCGCCTGTGGGTATGGTTTGTAGATGGCTTTGCGCTGCGACAGACCGCCGTTGAATTCGTCGGGCAGCCCTATCGGACAGGCCGCCGCGCAATCGCCGCATCCAGTGCACTTCTTCAAATCCACATAGCGGGCGTTCTGGCGGATGCGAACCGTCATGTTACCTGGCTCGCCCGTGAGCCCTTCCACTTCCGCACAGTTGAGCAGTTCGATGTTGAGATGGCGTCCGACCTCCACCAACTTGGGCGACATGATGCACATGGCGCAATCGTTGGTAGGGAAGGTTTTGTCGAGCTGGGCCATCGTGCCGCCCACGGCCGGTGAGCGGTCGAGCAGGTAGACCTTGATGCCCGCTTCCGCCAGGTCGAGCGCGGCCTGCATGCCGCCAATGCCCGCGCCTACAACCAGCGCCGAGCCGACGACCTGCTGTGCTTCCTTGTGTCCATTGGGATCAGCAGCCATGGTCATCCTGTGTTATGCAACCGCAACGGTCTGAGCCGGGGATCCGACAAGCCCGAGCGAGCGCAGCAGTGGTCGGGGATCGATGAGGTGCTTGGTCCACCACTTCTCCGCCTCGGGCAGCCCGAAGGCCAAACCCATGAGTTCAGTAAAGTAGAACGAGGGCAGCTTGTCCTTTCCCTGCTGGCGCATTTCCAAGTTCATCTGGCACAACGGGCAGGCTGAGACGAACGCCTGCGCCCCGGCCTCGCGCGCCCGGTCGGCGAGTTTCCCCACCAGCGAGGCGACGATGTCGGCGCGAGTCAGCGATACGCCTCCGCCACAGCAATCGGTGGCATGCGACCAGGGCAGGACCTCCGCATCCAGGCTGCGCACAATGGCCGGCATCACCTGGGGGTCGTCCGGATTGTCGAACTGCACGACCGCCGGCGGCCGGACGAGCAGACAGCCGTAGTAGGAGACCACCTTCAGCCCCGTGAGCGGACGCACGACGTGCTGACGCAGCGCCGCCAGGCCGACGTCCTCAGCCACTACCGCCAGCAGCGGCCGGATGGCTACCGTGCCGGTGTAGGTCATGTCCGCCGCAGCTTCGATTTCCCCGCGCGTCTTCAGGTCGCGGCGCATCGCGTGGTCGGCTGAGCGCAGGCGGTTGTAGCAGGCCGCACAGGGGATGACCAGGTCACGATCGGCCTTCTGCGCCAAGGCCAGGTTGCGCGCTGGCAAGGCGAGTGACAACGTGTGGTTGAGCGAATGGGCGGAGGTCGCGCCGCAGCAATTCCAATCCGGAAGCTCGTTCAGCTTCAGCCCAAGGTGGTGGAAAGTCGCCTCGGTGGAGAGACCGAGCTCGAGGCCGGTGGAATGCGCGCTGCAACCGGGGTAGTATGAGTATTCCACCTAGTGACTCCGTTTGAATATTTGCCGGACTTCTGCCGCAGAGCGTGTGTTCTCGGGCAGCAGAGGCACCTTGCCGCGCAGGAAGAGCCTGGCACCCGAGTCCATGTCCTTGTAGATGGGGATGCGCGAGAGGACCTTGAAGAGACCCAGCATCGCCGCTTCGTGCGACCGCCCCAATCGCTGCACCACGCCCAGGAACAGGCGGTGGAAGAGCAGCGCATCGCGCTCGCCGGCCGGGATGCCGCGCGCCACGGAAACCTGGCGCAGTGCATCCATCACGGCGGCGATGTCAATGTCGTTAGGGCAGCGCGTGGCGCAGGTGTAGCACCCGGCGCACAGCCAGATGTCGCGGCTGCGCAGGACTTCTTCCTGCTGGTCGAGCGAGATCATGCGCAGAATGCAATCGGGGCCGTAGGTCATGGCCCCGACAACCGGACACCCGGCCGCACATTTGTGGCAGTGGAAGCACAACTCGAGCGCTTCGGCGGAAAGGGATCGGACTTCGAGGGTGAGAGTTTTCTCCACGCCATCCTCTTTCGCGGACATGCCGGAATTGGGGTCTCGCCGTGCGAAAACCCCGCTTCATCATCCTATTCCGGACCCGAAAGAGGGGCATCTGATGCCCGCCCGATAAGGGGTCAGGTCCGCACCCTATATTGACCTCAGGCGGACCTTACAAAAGTGCGCAACCCTCTTCAAAAACAAACACCCACCCCATTGGTCCAGTTTTTGCGATGGGCGGAATCACGTTGCGCCAGTCGGATTTCAGACTTCAATGATCCGCTTTTGAATGGCGTACTTGATCAGATCGCCACGGTCATGCAAGTCGAGCTTCTGCATCAGGCTTGCCCGATGAGCCTGCACCGTCTTGACCGACAGGCTGAGCATCTCCGCGATTTCCTTGCTGGTGTTGCCCTCGGCGATAAGCTGCAGGACTTCCCGCTCACGCGGGGTGAGGTCGTCACCGGCCGTTTCGCGCTGCCCGTCCTCGCGCCCGATCAAACCCTGGATCAGCACCCGCGTGATTCCGGGCGAGAGCACGGCATCGCCGCGATGAACGGCGCGGATGCCAGCCACCAGCTCACTGGCCGCCGCACGCTTGAGCACGTAACCCGACGCCCCGGCGGCCAGAACCTGTCGAACGTATTCCTCGTTGTCGTGCATGGTCAACATCAGCACGGCTACTTCCGGATGATCGCGCTTGATCTGGCGCGTCGCCTCCAGGCCGTTGAGACGAGGCATGGCAATGTCCATCAACACCACGTCCGGCCGCAGCTCGGCCGCCATGTGGACCGCCATGCGTCCGTCCTCCGCCTCCCCGACCACGCTCATGTCGGGTTGGTCTTCCAGGAGGGCGCGAATCCCTTCGCGCAAGACCGTGTGATCGTCCACCAGCAGCACGCGAATGGTGTCCATCGCCTAGGTCTCCACCCGCGCTTCGGCCGGAATGCGCGCGACCAACAGAGTGCCGCGCCCCGGCTGCGATTGAACCTGCAGGCTTCCCCCCACGAGATCCACCCGTTCTTTCATGCCCATCAGCCCGAAGCGCCGCAGACGCAGCGCCTCCTGCGACGTGCGCTCCACATCGAATCCTCGTCCGTCGTCCTGGACCCGCAATTCAATCCAGCCGGCATCAATACGCAGCCCGATCGCCACCCGCTGCGCGCCGGCATGGCGCTTCACGTTGTTGACCGCCTCCTGGGCAATGCGAAAGACGGTCGTTTCGACTTCCGGCGTTGCCCGCGCCAGCCCATCGGGCAGGTCCAGCACAAGCTGAGTGCCCCCCTCCTCGAGTTGTGATCGGGCGTACCAGCGAATGGCCGGCGCCAGCCCGAGATCGTCGAGCATCGTCGGGCGCAAGCCATAGACGACGGTGCGCAGCTCCTCCAGCGTGCGCGTGGCGATCTCGCGCGTCGCGGCAATTCGCTTGGCCAGCTCGGGGGCCTCGGGCGGCACCATCCCGGCCATGCGCTCCAGGCCGATAATGAGGGTGGAGATCGCCTGACCCGTGTCATCGTGCATTCCCCGCGCGATACGCTTGCGCTCCTCTTCCTGAGCACTGATGACCCGTTCGGTCAACGCGCGCAATTCGAGAGTACGCCGCTCAAGCCGATCAAGCATCGAGTTGATCGCCTCCGCCAGACGCCCCGCATCCGGGTCGGATCCGGCTGGCGCTCGAACACGAGTGGTCGCGTGCCCATCCTGGATATGGTCGACATCGCTGACCAGGTCGTGCAGCGGGCGGAGCGTGGCCCGGGTGAGCCAGAAATTGACGACCAGGCTGAGGCCCACACCGATCGAGGCGAAAAGCAGGATGAGCCACGTATCGGCTTCGATGTTCATACTGGCCACGCGGCTGGTGACGAGCGTTCCGCCAATGGCCCCCAGGATGATCACCAGCGAATTGCCGATGAACAAGCGGCTCAGCATGGGCTGGCCCGCAAGCTGCAATCGCAGCCGGGTCGTGAACCTAGTCCAAGTAGTCATTCTTATCAGAGAAGTATGGTAGACAATACTGTAATTGATTGGGGGCGAATCGGGGAGTGGAAGCATACTGGAAATCCATTGACGTTCATCACCTAGGTAATTGACCCTAGGCTGGCATGTCCAGCAAGACAAGCGACTTGCAGTCAAGAAGGGTGGAGCTTCCCCCAACCGTTGCCGGTGCAAGACCCCCACCCCTCGGCCTGGGCGCGCTCTACCCGCTGCGGGCCGCCCCAATTCCATCCGCGCGGCGATGACTCCAAAGTAAGCCGGGCTGGCGAAGCGCCAGCCCGATGTGGGGAGCCCCTGTCGATCAGCCCGTGCCGCGCTTGGGGACCTCCACGCGCACGGCGCACACCTTGTACTCGGGGATCTTGGCTTGGGGGTCCAGGCCGAAGTCGTGGGTCAGCATGTTGGCCGGCGCCTCCCTCCAATGGAATGATAGGAACACGGTGCCCTTCGGCACCCGCTGACCAACGCGTGCCTGCGTCCGCACCTTGCCCCGGCGGCTGAGGATCACGATCTGACCCGCGTCCCGGATGCCCAGTTCGGCGGCGTCGGCCGCGTTGATCTCGGCATAGCCGCGCGGCTCACGCCACGACAGGCTTGCGCTTCGGCGGGTCATCGTCCCCGAGTGGTAGTGGTACAGCGTCCGACCGGTGGTGAGGATCATCGGGTACTCAGCATCCGGCTGCTCGACTGGCATCTGCGCGGTGACGATGACCATCTGACCCTTCCCGCGTGAGAAGCTTCCGACGTGCAGGATGGGTGTCCCCGGATGCTGGCCGTCGGGCACGGGCCAGACCAATCCGGCTTGCCCTAGGCGCTGGTGGCGCACACCGCGATAGATCGGCGTGACAGCGGCGATCTCCTCCATGACGTCCGCCGCTGTGGCAAACTGCCAATACCCCTCCTCGCGCTCGAGCCCGCGCTTGCGATCTAGTCGGACCCCAATCTCCGCCAGGATCAACCAGTCCGGGCGTACCTCGCCAGGCGGACGCACAACTGGATGGAGGAGCTGGATTCGGCGCTCGGTGTTGGTCATCGTGCCGTCCTTTTCCAGAGCGGAAGCGGCCGGCAGGATCACGTGCGCGAGTTGCGCCGTCTCGTTGTAGAAGATGTCCTGCACTACCAGGAAATCCAACTTGCGGAGCGCCTTTTCCACGTGCACCAGGTCGGGGTCCGACATCATGGGGTTCTCCCCCATGACAAACATGGCCTTGACTTTGCCCTCGTCTGCAGCGTGCACCATCTCGATGACGGTCAGGCCCGGCCGCGACGGCAGATCCTCCACTTCCCACACCTGGGCCAACGCATGGCGCTTGGAGTCGTCCTCCACCCGCTGGTAGCCGGGGAGGTATTCAGGCAATCCCCCCATGTCGCACGCGCCCTGGACGTTGGACTGCCCGCGAAGCGGATTCACACCGCTGGAGGGCTTGCCGACCTGTCCCGTGAGCATCGCCAGATTGGCCAGCATTTGGACCAGTTGCGTCCCGATCGAGCGCTGGGTGATGCCCATGGCGTACAGGATGGTCGAGTGGCCCCGCCCCTCGCCATAGGCAGAGCTGCCAAAGGCGCGCTCGCCCAACGCGTACAACCGGGCCGCCTTTTCAATGTGCTCTGCCGGGACACCGGACACCAGCGCTGCGGATTCGGGCGTGTGCTGCGCGACGCTGGCACGGAAGGCCTCAAAACCCTCGACCCGCTGTTGCAGGAAGTCCGTGTCGGCCCAGCCCTCGCGCAGGATGACGTGCGCCATCGCCAGGAAGACATAGATGTCGGTCCCAGGCTGGGCTTGCAGGAAAAGCGTGGCGTGGCGAGCCAGCGGGACGCGGCGCGGATCCAAGATGATCAGGTTGGCGCCGCCCTTGACCGCCCGGATCACCTCATAGCTGATCACCGGGTGGGAGTCCGCCGTGTTGGATCCCGTGATCAGGATGCAGTCCGCCTGGCGAATCTCGCCGATGCTGTTGGTCATTGCTCCACTGCCGAAGGAGGTCACCAGACCGGTGACGGTGGAGCTGTGTCAAAGGCGCGCGCAGTGGTCGATGCTGTTCGTCCCGATTCCAACTCGCATCAGCTTCTGGAACAGATAGTTGTCTTCGTTTGTGCAGCGCGCCGAGGTCAGCCCGGCAACGGCGTCCGGCCCGTGCGCTTCCACGGTGCGCGTCAGTTCGCCGGCGACAATGTCGAGGGCCGTCTCCCACGAGACCGGCACGAAGTTCTCCAGCCCGACGCGTTTGGTGAATACGGATTCGTCCGCCATCGCAAAGGGTTCGTCCGACAGGCCGAGGCGGTGGGCCAGGTCGCGCCGCACAAGCGGACTGGTCAACCGCTCCGGGTGGTCTACGAAGTCCCAACCGAAGCGTCCTTTGACGCACAGGAACTCGCCATTGACGGGCGCTTCGGGGAATCCCTGGGCGTACAAGATCTTGCCGTCCTTGGTGGCATAATCGATGGCGCAGCCGACCCCGCAGTAGCCACAGATGGTGCGAATGTGCTCAAGCTCCCACTGCCGACCCATGCCCAGGCGGGCGCGCGGCATCAGCGCCGCCACCGGGCAGACCTGAACGCAGTTCCCGCAGAAGACGCAGGCGCTATCGGCCATGGCCCAGTCGAAGGGAGTCGCCACGTGGCTGGTGAAGCCTCGGCCGGCCGTCTCTATGGCATTCGCGCCGACGATCTCATCGCACACCCGGGTGCAGCGCCCACACAGGATGCAGTACTGGTGGTCGCGCACGAACATCGGGTTGTCATCCTGGTACAGGCTGCGCGCCAGCTCGAAGTCGTACGTGGTCTCTGAGATCCCGTAGTCATAGGCGTAGCGCTGCAAATCGCACGCGCCGTTCTTGTCGCACGTGACGCAACGCAGCGGATGGTCCGAGATGAGTAGGTCGATGATCTCGCGGCGTATCTCGGTCAGCCGCTCGCTCTGCGTGGTCACCGCCATCCCTTCCGCCGCTAGCAGCCCGCAACTGGCGGCGGGATTGGGCCGGCCGTCAATCTCGACCAAGCACAGTCGGCAGCCGCCCGAAGGCCGCAGCGCGGGATGGTGGCATAGGTGAGGGACATGGATGCCGTTGGTCAGCGCCGCCTGCAGGACGGTCGTCCCCGGCGCCACTTCCACCCTGCGGTTGTCAAGCATCAAAGAGATCATGCCGTCGTCTCCCGACTAGGCGTCCGGTGTGGCCGCGCTTGGCCGCATGCTGCAGATGCCGGCCGGGCACACTCCGAGGTCGACATGCGAGATGTACTCCTGCTCAAAGTAGCGCATAGTGGTCAGCACCGGATTGGGGGCGGTCAGTCCCAGGCCGCAAAGCGACGCCGTGCGCACGGTCTCGCACAGTCGCTTCAGCCGCTCCAGGTCGGCGCGCGTACCCTGGCCCTGGGTGATCCTCGTCAGAACCGCCAGCATCTTGCGTGTGCCAACCCGGCAGGGAACACATTTGCCGCAGGACTCATCCTGGGTGAAGGTCAGGAAGAAGCGGGCAAAATCCACCATGCAGGTGGTATCGTCGACGACGACCATGCATCCCGAGCCCATGATCGCACCGGTGCGGCGCAAGTCCTCGTAGTCGATGCGCGTGTCGAGCAGCTCCGCCGGGACGCAGCCGCCTGACGGGCCCCCGAGTTGCACCGCCTTGACCGGCCGATCGTTCTTGCAGCCTTGCCCGATTTCCTCCACCAGGCTGCGCAGCGGTGTGCCCAGCGGCACCTCCACCAAGCCCGAGGCGCGCACCATCCCAGTCAGCGCAAAGGCCTTCGTACCGCCGGATTGCTCGGTCCCCAGGGATGCGAACCACGACGGACCTTGGAGGATGATCGAGGGGATGCTGGCCAACGACTCGACGTTGTTGATATTGGTCGGAAAGCCCCACAAGCCGGAGACCGATGGGTAGGGCGGGCGCATGCTCGGGGTGCCGCGCAACCCCTCGATCGAGTGCATCAGGGCCGTCTCCTCGCCACACACGAAGGCACCCGCCCCTTCCTTGATCACAAACTCGAAGTCCATCCCGCTGCCGAGGATGTTCTTGCCGGTGACGCCGTACTCTGCCGCCTGGCGGACGGCGTTCCGCAGGGCCTTCACCGCCAGGGGGTATTCCGCCCGCACGTAAAGGTAGCCCTTGGAAACGCCGATCGCCCAGGCAGCGATCAGCATTCCTTCCAAGAGGCGGTGAGGGTCGCCCTCGATCATCGTCCGGTTCATGAATGCCCCTGGGTCGCCCTCATCCGCGTTGCAGATGAGGAACTTGGGGCTCGCCGGCTGTGCGCGGGTGATCTCCCACTTCGCGCCGGTAGGAAAGCCAGCCCCGCCTCGCCCGCGCAGGCGGGAATCCTTGACAATGGCGATGACCCGCTCAGGAGCCATGGTCAGAGCTTGCCGCAGCGCCATGTAGCCGCCGTTGGCCAGGTAGTCGTCGAGGGAGAGTGGATCGATCACCCCGCATAGGCGAGTGGTCACCTTGGTCTGACGGGCAAGGAAGGGGAAATCCGTGTGGTCCGGTCTGCGACTAAGGATCCAGGAGGGTTCCTGTTCGTGGGCCGCCTCGCCGCCGAAGTGCCGGTCAAGGATCAGGTTGACGCGCTCCGGGTTCACCGGCCCGTACAGAACTGTCTTCTCTTCGTCGATCACCTCGACCAGCGGCTCGTTGTGACAGGCTCCCAGGCAACCGGTGCGCTGGACCGTGACGTCCACCTTCCTTTGGTCGAGATTGGTCCGAATCGCGCTGACCACGGCCTCGGCGCCCGCCGCCAACCCGCAGGTGGATGTGCCAATGCGAATGAGTGTGCTCATTGTTCCGCCTGAACCCGCGGCCCTTCCTGGGCCAGGACCTTCGAGAGAAGTCCCCACGAGAGGTCCGGAGTCATCCGTCCATACGTCTGCTCATTGACAACCATGACCGGCGCCAAGCTGCACGCCCCCACGCAGGCGACGGTCTGAAGGGTGAACAACCCGTCGGGAGTCGTCTCGTCTTCCTTGATGCCCAGCTTTTCGCTCAGGTGCTCGGTCATGGTTGAGGAGCGATTGACATGACATGCTGTCCCTTTGCAGACCCGCACAAGGTAGCGGCCCGGCGCCGTCAGCCGGAAGACGTTGTAGAAGGTCGCGATGGCGTAGATCTGGCTGAGGGGGAAACCAAGCTCGCGAGAGACGAACTGCAGGTGCTTGGCCGGAAGATAGTTGTAGCGCGCCTGAATCTCCTCCAGCACTGTGATCAGCGCGTCACGCTTCCCACGGTAGCCGTCAAGGATCTCCATCAGATCTGCGGGCGGCGGCTCGGCCAGGGGGTCGCCCTGGTAGTTGTACCGGCGGATGGGATTGGCGGAGACGGGTCGATGCATAGCCTCGCGGTCCCTCCCTTCGGGGCCCAGACGTCAAGTCGCTCCCTACTCCCGGCGGGGAGCGATCGCCTGAATTGCCTAAGAAGGTACTATAGCACGGCCTGTAGGCACCTCCAGCGACATCTGTCACCCATCCGGGCGCCCTCTCGACACGCTTTTGAGCAAGACCGTCCTCCCCTCAAACCGCCTCCCGACCGTCATAGGCGAGGTCCGTGCGAACTCCAGTTCGCCCTTGCCCGGTCGAGGTGGTCGGACTGCGGCGCCTCGCGACGCGCGGTTGCCCTCCGTAGCTCGGCCTCCCACCACGGCTCACTGCTTGGCGAATGCGACAAGGTCGAAGGCATGGTGAACGCGGGCGGCAACTCGCCGTCTCGCCGGCGTGCTCAACTTGGAGCTCGCGCAGCGTCACGCCGATGGGTCGCCCTCCGGCGAGGTGTAACGCTTTTGCCACTCGTAGAGCAGGTTGAGCGCCTCGATGGGGGTCAGACCGGGAACATCGAGGTGGGCCAAAGCTTCACGCAACGGGTCGCTGCCCGAGGCGAAGCTGAGCTGCAGCATCTGCGGTTGGGGCTTGTCGGCCCGCTCGCTTTGTGATTCGAGCTCGGCCAGGATCTCCTCTGCGCGCGCGATGATCGGCCGCGGCAAGCCAGCCAACTGGGCCACATGGATGCCATAGGAGCGATCGGCGCCGCCGGCGACAATCTGGTGCAGGAAGACAACCTTCTTGCCCTGCTCAACCACGGCCACGTTGTAGTTGCGCACCGCCGGCAGGAACTCTGCCAAGCGAATGAGTTCGTGATAGTGGGTGGCAAAGAACGTGCGTGATTGCAGGCGCGGGTGATTGTGGATGTACTCGATGACGGCCCAGGCAATCGAGACGCCGTCGTAGGTGGAGGTGCCGCGCCCCACCTCATCGAAGATGAGCAAGCTGCGCCGCGTGGCATGGTGCAGGATGTTGGCGGCTTCGATCATCTCCACCATGAAAGTCGATTGCCCGCTGTGAATCTCATCCTGGGCGCCGATGCGGGTGAAGATGCGATCGACCAGGCCGATGCGGGCCGAGGCGGCCGGGACAAAGGAACCGATCTGCGCCATCAGGCACAGCAGCGCCACCTGCCGCAGGTAGGTACTCTTGCCCGACATATTCGGGCCGGTGATGACGCGGATGCGCTCGCCGCCTTCGAGCATGGCATCATTGGGCACGAAGCGTTGGGGCGAGAGGAACTGCTCAACCACCGGATGACGACCGCCGACGATTTCGAGCACGTCCTCCTCGACCAGCATCGGGCGCACGTAGGCACGCTGGACCGCGATTTCGGCGAACGCGGCTGCAACATCCAGCCGTGCCAGGGCGGCCGAGGTGTGCTGTAAGCGCGGCGCGGCGGCGGCGAGGGTGCGGCACACCTCCCCAAACAGGCGGCCCTCGATCTCCCGGATGCGCTCTTCGGCATTAAGGATCTGCGCTTCGACTTCCTTCATCTGCGGGGTGATATAGCGCTCGGCGTTGACCAAGGTCTGCTTGCGTATGTATTCGGGGGGAACGGCCTCGGCATTGGCGTGCGTGACCTCGAGGTAGTAGCCGAAGATCTTGTTGAATCCCACCTTGAGTGTGCGGATCCCCGTGCGCGCCCGCTCCTCGGCCTCCAGGTTGGCAATCCAGCGCCTCGCCTCGTGGATCCCAGCCACAGTCTGGTCAAGCTCCTCCGAGAACCCGCTGCGCACAACGCCGGTCTGGGCGAGCGTGGCCGGCGCGTCTTCGGCGATGGCCGCCTGCAGCAGGCCGAGCACGTCCGCGCACAAGTCCACTTCGCTGGCGAAGCTGGCCAGGCCCGGCGCCGTCTCAAGAGCAGCTCGAACTGCCGGCAGCCCGCCCAAGTGCGTGCGCAGCGCCACCAGATCGCGCGGCGTGGCGTGCCCTGAGGCGGTGCGGTTGGCCAAGCGCTCAAGGTCGCCCAGTTTCGCGAGCGGCTCGCGGAAGCTCACTCGTGCCAGGCCAGCTTCTACGAAGGCCTGAACCTGGTCCTGGCGCGCCTGTATGGCCGCCAGGTTAAGCAGAGGCTGGTTGACCCACACGCGCAGCAGGCGTGCGCCCATGGGCGTGACGGTCTGGTCGAGCACGCCCAGCAGCGAGCCGTGCTCCTCGCGCGAGCGCAGGGTCTCGGTGAGCTCGAGGCCGCGGCGGGTTGCGGCGTCCAACAGCATGAAGTCGGTCAGGCTGTAGTGAGCCAACCCGGCCAATAGGCCGAGCGCCTTGGGCTGGGTCTCGCGCACGTACTGGAGAAGTGCGCCTGCGGCGCGAGTGGCCACTGGCAGTCCGGCTAGGCCGAAGCCCTCCAGGCTGGCGGTCGAGAAATGTTCGAGCAGCGTCTGCTCGCAGCGGCCGAGCTCAAACTTCCACGAGGGAAGTTCAGTCACCGCGAGCGCCGGGCCGTTGCCGAGCGCCGTGCCTTCGGGCAGGAGGACCTCGGCGGCGTTGAGCCGAGCCAGCTCGTCACGCAGCACCAGGGCCGGATTCTCGGAGGCGGTGGCGGTGGCGCGGAATTCGCCGGTCGAAACGTCGGCAAAAGCGATGCCCACCTGGTTATCGACGACAAGCGCCGCCGCCAGGTAGTTGTTGGCGCGCGGCGCGAGCATCGTTTCTTCCATGAGGGTGCCGGGCGTGAAGACGCGCACCACCTCGCGCGGCATAAGCCCCCGCACCGCGTCGCCCACCTGGTCGCAGAGGGCTACGTGCAGACCGCGGCTGATGAGCCGGGCGATATAGGTTTCGGCGGCGTGAGCCGGGATGCCGGCCATGGGCACCCGGGTGCCCTTGGCCACGTTGCGCGAGGTGAGCACGATGTCGAGTTCCCGCGCCGCCACCTGCGCGTCCTGGTCGAACGTCTCGTAGAAGTCGCCCAACCGGAAGAAGAGAATCGTTTCCGGGTAGTTGCGCTTGATATCCAGATACTGTTTGCGTATCGGGGAGATGTCGTCGCTCATGTTGCTCACTCAGGGAGGCGCGGGGTGCCTCGCATGCGCGGGGGCAGTATATCCGATAACTCGCCCGTTTGAGTCCGGCGTTTCAGCTTCGAGCGGCGCCTCGCAGCGCCGAACGAGCCGGTCTGTATGCTATACTCTGCGCACCTCAGCCTCTCAAGGAGTGCTCCTCTATGCAGCATTTCCTCGCCGTGGCGGACCTCTCACCGCGCGAACTCGAGGACCTGCTCGATCTCGCCCTGACACTCAAGCAGGAACGAACCCAGGGCGCCAACCAACCCATCCTGGCGGGCAAGGTGTTGGGCATGGTCTTTCAAAAGCCCAGCCTGCGCACGCGGGTTTCGTTCGATATGGCCATGCGCCACCTGGGCGGCGACGCGCTCTATCTTTCGCCGAGCGAGGTCGGCCTGGGGCAGCGCGAATCCATCGCCGACGTTGCGCGCGTCCTATCGGGATACGTGGACGGCATCATGGCGCGCGTGTTCGACCACCAGCACGTTCTCAATCTGGCCCAGTGGTCGCGCGTGCCCGTGATCAACGGCCTCTCCGACTACAACCACCCGTGCCAGGCGCTGGCCGACGCGCTCACCATCCGCGAACGATTCGGGCCCCTGCGCGGCGTGCGCGTGGCCTATGTGGGCGACGGCAATAACGTGGCCACCTCCCTGCTGCACATCTGCACCAAGCTGGGGGCGCATTTCACCATTGCCGCGCCCGAAGGGTACGAGCTGCCGGCGGCCGTGGTTGAACGCGGCCGCGAATTCGCGCGCGAGAGCGGCAGCCAGGTGCGGGCCCTGCGCGACCCGCAGGCGGCCGT
>CAYGXJ010000032.1:0-21957 GCA_964353865.1 uncultured Anaerolineales bacterium
GGTAGACGGGGCCACGAGGAGATCATCTTCGGGAACCACCCGCCTTCGGGCCTCAGGTCCATCATCGCCATCCACTCCACGGCTCTCGGTCCCGCCCTCGGCGGGACTCGCTTTTATCCCTACCCCACGGAGGAGGAGGCGCTGGAAGATGTGCTGCGCCTCTCCCAGGGCATGACCCTGAAGGCCGCCGCCGCCGGCCTCGACCTGGGGGGCGGCAAGGCGGTCATCATCGGCGACCCGCGCACCAAGAAGACCGAGCGCCTGTGGCGGGCGTTCGGCCGGGAGGTGGACTCCCTCGGCGGCCGCTACATCACCGCCGAGGACGTGGGCACCGACACCAGCGACATGGACATGGTCCGGCGGGAGACTCGCTGGGTGGTAGGGGTCGGGGTGGAGGAAGGCGGCTCGGGCGACCCGTCGCCGTTCACCGCCCGGGGCATTGCCGCCTCCATGCGGGCCGCCTCCCGGTTCCTGTGGGAGACCGAGGACCTGGGCGGACGCACGGTGGCCGTCATGGGCGTGGGCAAGGTGGGTTCCAGCCTGGTGGGCCTGCTGGTCGAGGCCGGCGCTCATTGCGTGGTCGCCGACACCTACCCGCCGGCGCTCGAGGCGATCCAGAAGAAGCACCCGGCGGTCAAGGTCGCCTCGGTCGAGGAGATCTGCTCGGTCCGCTGCGACATCTTCTCGCCCAACTCGCTGGGCGCGGTCCTAAACGAGAAGAGCATCGGCGAACTGCGCTGTGCCGCGGTGGCCGGGGCAGCCAACAACCAGCTGGCCACCGAGACCGACGCCAAGCGCCTGATGAGCCGCGGCATCCTGTATGCCCCCGACTTCGTGGTGAACGCCGGCGGGCTCATCAACGTCAGCGACGAGATCCACGGCTACCGCGTCGAGCGGGCGGCCTCCCGCGTCGAGCGCATCTACGACAACGTGCTCCGGGTGCTGCACGTCGCCCACGAGCGCAACATGTCGCCCCACCACGCCGCCGTCGAATTGGCGGAGGAGAGGGTGGGCAGCATCGGCGCCTTGCGCCTCTTCCGGCGCTGCGGAGACGACCGGGCCTAATCTGCGGAATCCCAGCGCCCCCGGCCCGGCGGCCGGCCCGGAGGCGGCAGGCCGCGACAGGAGGGCCCCTTGCCCATCGGCACCGACCCGGCAGAGAACCACCAGACCCTGGGGTTGAGCGACGCCCAGGTGCTGGAGATGCTCCGGCTGATGGTGCTCGCCCGCCGCCTCGACGACCGCATGTGGTCCCTCAACCGCCAGGGGAGGGTGCCCTTCGTCGTCTCCTCCTCCGGCCACGAGGCCGCTCAGGTGGGAGCGGCCTTCGCTCTGGACCCCGAGACCGACTGGTCGGTGCCCTACTACCGCGACCTGGCCTTCATGGTGGCCATGGGAATGACGCCGGAGGAGCTGTTCCTCGGCCTGTTCGCCAAGGAGGGCGACCCGGGCAGCGGCGGGCGGCAGATGCCCAACCACTGGTCACTGCCCCGCCGACGGGTCTTCAGCCACTCATCGGTGATCGGCACCCAGTTCCCCCACGCCGCCGGCATTGCCTACGAGCTGCGCCGCAGCGGCCGGCCGGGGGTGGTGCTGGTCACCGGGGGCGAGGGGTCCACCTCCCAGGGCGACCTGCACGAGGCCCTCAACTTCACCAGCCTCCAGCGCCTGCCGGTGATCTTCCTGATCCAGAACAACCAGTACTCCATCTCGGTGCCGGTCCGCCAGCAGGTGGCCGGCGACCTGGCCGAGCGAGCCCGGGGCTACGACATGGCCGGCACTGCCATCGACGGTAACGACATCCTCGCCGTCTACCGGGAGGTGAAGTGGGCGGCGGAGCGCGCCCGGAACGGTGAGGGGCCCGCCTTCATCGAAGCCCTCACCTACCGCTACTACGCCCACACCTCCGACGACGACGACCACCTCTACCGCACCGCCGAGGAGGTGGCGGAGTGGCGCCGCCACGACCCCATCAGCCTGCTTCGCGCCTACCTAGTCGAGCATCGCCTGCTGACCGAAGCGGAGGAGGAGGCGGTCGAGGAGGAGGCGGGCGCGGTGGTGGCGACGGCGGTGGCCGCCGCCGAGCAGGCGCCCGACCCCACCGACGCCTTCTCCCTGGTCTACGCCCGGCCCGTCCACAACACCCACCCGGTGGAGGCCCTCGAAGCCGCCCCGGCCGGGGAAGAGATGAACCTGATCACGGCCGTCAATCGGGCCCTGCACGGGATCATGGCCGACCTCCCCGACACGGTCGTGCTCGGCGAGGACGTGGCCGACCCCAAGGGCGGCGTGTTCAAGGCCACCGTCGGCCTCACCGACGCCTACGGGGCCGACCGCTGCTTCAACACTCCCCTGTCGGAGTCGTTGATCGTGGGCGCGGCCATCGGCATGGCGGCCGCCGGGGCCCGGCCCATCGCCGAGATCCAGTTCGCCGACTTCATCCACCCCGCCTTCAACCAGATCGTCTCCGAGGCCGCCCGCCTGCACTATCGCTCCGGCGGGGGCTGGCAGTGCCCGCTGGTCATCCGCGTCCCCTACGGGGGCGGCATCCACGGGGCGCTGTACCACAGCCAGTCGATTGAGGGCTTCTACGCGCACGTCCCCGGGCTCAAGGTGGTGATCCCCTCCACCCCGGCCGATGCCAAGGGCCTGCTGCGGGCGGCGGTGGAGGACCCCGACCCGGTGCTATTCCTGGAGCCCAAGAAGCTGTACCGCCTGGCCAAGGGGCCGGTGCCGGCCGGGGCCCACCGGGTGGCGCTCGGGCGGGCGGCACTGCGCCGCACCGGCGACGACTTGACGATCATCGCCTACGGCACCATGGCCCACTTCGCGGTGGAGGCGGCCGACCTGCTCTCTGCCCGGGGCATCGAGGCCGAAGTGCTCGATCTGCGCAGCATCCGCCCCTTCGACTGGGTGTCGGTGGAGGCGGCGGTTCGGCGCACCGGCAAGGTGCTCATCGTGCACGAGGACAACGAGTTTGCCGGTTTCGGGGCCGAGGTGGCGGCCCAGATCGGTGAGAAGGCCTTCGAGTGGCTGGACGCCCCGGTGCGCCGCTACGCCGCTCCCGACGTGCCCAACTTCCCGTTCGCCCCGTCGCTCGAGGCCCAGGTGATGCCCTCGGTGGAGGGGATCGTCGCCCGGGCCGTGGACCTCGCGGAGTTCTAGAGCCGGCGTTTGCCTCTCCCGGCACCCTCGTGCCGAGCGAGGGCGGCGAGCGAGGCGAGAGGGGTGCGTCCTTGCTGCCGAACGCGTCGGACTGAACCAAGCACCCCCTCCGTGCCGGGTCTCCGGCCCGGTCCACCTCCCCCTCAAGGCGAAGCGCAGGGTGCTCTATCCTCCCCCGGCGTGGAACCCGTGCTGCGCCCGGCGCGCTCCGAGGACAAAGAGCAGATCGTCGCCTTCACCCGGGGGACCTTCCCCTGGGGCGACTACATCGACCGCGTCTTCGACCAATGGCTCGCCGACCCCGCCGGGACGACCGTGGTGGCCGAGGTGAGCGGTGAGGCGGTCGGCCTGGCGCGCGGCACCCTGCTCTCCCCCGTCGAGGCCTGGGCACAGGGCCTGCGGGTCCATCCCCAACATCGCCGGCGGGGCCTCGGCACTGCCCTGCTCGACCGCCTGGCCGACTGGGCCACCGGGCAGGGCGCCAAGGTGATCCGCCTCTCCTCTGAGGACTCGAACTCGGCAGCCGGCGCCCTCATCCCCACCGTGGGCTTCCGCCCGGTGGGCCGCTGGCTCATTGTCGAGATGGACGGGCTCCGGGCCCGCCCGGTGCCCAGGGGCAACGGTGGGAGGCGCGCCCCGGCGGCCGACCGGCTGCGGCCGGCCCCCGCCCCCGAGGCGGACGCGGCCATGATCTCGTGGTCCGGCGGGCCCCTCGAAGTGGCGGCACATGGCCTCTTCTCGCGCCACTGGTCCTGCCGCCGCCTCACTCTCCAGGACCTGGCCGAGGGCGCCCGGCACGGGGCTCTGTGGCAGGGACGGCCGGGCTGGCTCCTCGGCGAGATGGACCGGGACGAGTTTGAGGTCCACTGGCTCTCCACCGACCCCGAGGACGCCCGGGCCATGGTCGTCGCCCTGCTCGACCTGGCAGCTGCGACCGGGGCCGACCGCTTGGAGATGCAGGTGCCGGCCGTCGACTGGCTGAGCACCGCCTTCGAGCAGGCCGGCTGCTCGACCGGCCCGCTGACGGTGTACGCGCGGGGGCTCTAGCCGCGACGCCTTGCGAGGACCAAGAGCCGCTGCCGGCCTCATCAGCCGTCCTCCGCGGCCGGCTACACCAGCCGTGCCTCCCCATCCCCCCGCGGCCCGAGTCGGACGCCGGCTACCCCCTCTGCTCGGGCCTCGGGCCGTTGCGTCTCCCCCGGCTACGCCGGGGGAGACAGAACCTGGCGGGAATTGATACGATGGCACTCAAGTTATACACTTTGCTATAACTAAGACATAGCCAGACGAGGAGTGTCATGTCGCGCGCAGTAGGTATCGACCTGGGCACCACCAACAGCGTGGTGGCGGTCTTCGAGAGCGGAGAGCCCACCATCATCGCCAACGCCGAGGGCCACCGCACCACCCCCTCGGTGGTCGCCTTCTCCAAGAGCGGCGAGGTCCTGGTCGGCGAGGTGGCCAAGCGCCAGGCCATCACCAACCCCGACCGCACCGTGCGTTCGGTGAAGCGCGACATGGGCACCGACTGGTCCATCGACATCGACGGCAAGCGCTACACCCCGCAGGAGATCAGCGCCCGCATCCTCATGAAGCTCAAGCGGGACGCCGAGTCCTACCTCGGCACCCCGGTCACCCAGGCGGTGATCACCGTGCCCGCCTACTTCGGCGACGCCCAGCGCCAGGCCACCAAGGAAGCCGGCCAGATTGCCGGCCTGGAAGTGCTGCGCATCATCAACGAGCCCACCGCTTCCTCCCTGGCCTACGGCATGGACAAGAAGAAGGACGAGACCATTGCGGTCTACGACCTGGGCGGCGGCACGTTCGACATCTCCATCCTCGACGTCGGCGACGGCGTGTTCGAGGTCAAGTCCACCAATGGGGACACCTTCCTGGGCGGCGACGACTTCGACATGCGGGTCATCAGCTGGATCGCTGACGAGTTCCAGAAGGCGGAAGGTATCGACCTGCGCAAGGACCGTCAGGCGCTGCAACGCCTGAAGGAAGCCGGGGAGAAGGCCAAGATCGAGCTGTCCTCAGTCATGCAGACCGAGATCAACCTGCCCTTCATCACCGCGGATGCCACCGGGCCCAAGCACCTCACCACGACCCTCACTCGCGCCAAGCTCGAGCAGCTCACCGCGGACCTGATTGAACGATCCATCCAGCCCGTGATGCGCGCCCTGGAAGATGCGCATCTCAAACCCGCGGATATCAATGAGGTGGTGCTGGTGGGCGGCATGACGCGCATGCCGGCCGTCCAAGAAGCCGTACGGCGTGTGTTCGGCAAGGACCCGCACAAGGGGGTCAACCCGGACGAGGTGGTGGCCGACGGCGCGGCTATCCAGGCCGGCGTGCTGGGCGGCGAGGTGAAGGACATCCTGCTGCTGGATGTGACCCCGCTGACTCTCTCTATCGAAACCCTGGGCGGGGTCGCCACGCCGCTCATCGAGCGTAATACGACCATCCCCACCCGCAAGAGCCAGACCTTCTCGACCGCCTCCGATATGCAGACCAGCGTCGAGATCCACGTGGTGCAGGGCGAACGCCCGATGGCCAACGACAACAAGAGCCTGGGCAAGTTCATCCTGGACGGCATCCCGCCGGCGCCGCGCGGCATCCCGCAGATTGAGGTGACCTTCGACATCGATGCCGACGGCATCCTCAAGGTGGAGGCCAAGGACAAGGCCACCAGCCGCAGCCAGCACATCACCATCCAGCCTTCCTCGGGCCTCTCCAAGGACGAGGTGGAGAAGATGACCCGCGATGCTGAGACGCATCGCGACGAGGACCGCCAGCGCAAAGAAGAGATCGAGGCCCGCAATACGGCCGACTCGGCGATCTACACCACCGAGAAGAGCCTGCGCGAAGCGGGCGACAAGGTGCCGGCTGCAATCCGTGAGGAGGTCAACCGCAAGATCGAGGCTTTGCGCTCGGCCATGGCGGGCAAGGACCTGCGCGCCATCCAGAGTGCAACCTCCGAGCTGTATCAGGCGGCGCAGACCATCGGCACGGCCATGTATCAAGCCGGCCAGCCGGGGGCAAGCAGCCCTCCGCCGGCAGGCGAGGGCGGCGGCCCGGGCCCCGCCGGAGATGATGTGGTCGAAGGTGAGTTCAAGCAGGTCTAGCGCGCACCCCGCCCGGCCCGCCGTCGTGGGCGACGGTGGGCCGGGCGTCTGCGGCAACCCCCTATGGCCGGAGAACCGAGAGACTACTACGACGTGCTGGGCGTGGCGCGCACGGCCAGCGCCGACGATATTCGCAACGCGTATCGCGCGCTCGCCAAGAAGTACCACCCCGACGTCAACAAGCAGGCCGGCGCCGAGGAGACCTTCAAGGAGATCAACGAGGCCTACGGCGCCCTGTCGGACGATCAGCGCCGCGCCGCCTACGACCGCTTTGGCCGGGCCGGCCTGAACGGCATGCCCCAGGGCTTTGGCAGCGATTTCGGCGGGCTGGGCGACATCTTCGAGCAGTTTTTCCGCGGCTTCGGCATGAGCACGGGTGCGGCACGCCGCTCCCCGCGCCGTGGGCCCGATCTACGCGTCGAAGTAACCCTTCCCTTCAGCGATGCAGCGGCCGGCGCCGAGAAACCCATCGAGGTCACGCGTCACGAAACTTGTTCGACCTGCCATGGCAGCGGCGCCGAACCGGGCACCACCCCGGTGCGCTGCGCCACCTGCCGCGGCAGCGGCGAAGTCCGCCAGGTGCGCGAAACATTCCTCGGCTCGATGGTCAACGTCGGCACCTGTCCGGCCTGCAATGGCGCCGGTGAAACGATCCCGACCCCGTGCAAGACCTGCCGCGGGCGAGGTCTCGAACGGCGGACGCGAACACTGGCTATTCCCATCCCGGCCGGCGTGGATGAAGGCACGCAGATCCGCCTGGCGGGCGAGGGCGAGCCGGGCCTGTTCGGCGGGCCACACGGCAACCTGTACGTTCTCATCCACGTCGAAGCCCATGCATTCTTCCGCCGCCATCGCGACGATCTGATCGTTGAGGTGGGCATCAACATGGCCCAGGCCGCGCTCGGCGCCGACATTTCGATCCCCACTCTCGACGGCGACGCGCGTGCCTCCCTCCCGGCTGGGACGCAGACCGGGCATGTCGTGCACCTCAAGGGCAAGGGCATCCCTCACGTGCAGCGCAATGGGCGCGGCGACCTGCTGGCCATCATCAACGTCCAGGTGCCCACGCGCCTCTCGGCCGAGCAGAAGCGGCTGATGCGCGAGCTGGGCCAGGCGCTCGACTCAACCCCCCAGCCTCTTTCGGATAGCCTTTACGAACGGTTGAAAGGCCATCTGGGTGAGTGAGCCTCGCCAGCCACCGGCCTCCGCCCGCTGGCTGGAGGTGACCCTGGTCCTCGACGACGAACTGGCCGAGCCGGTGGCGGACGTTCTGGCGCGCTTTGCCCCGGGCGGCGTCGCGCTGGGCTACGACAAGGTCGACCCCGACCCCGAGCGGCCGCGCTGCGGTCCCTTCCGCGTGCAAGCCTACTTGCCGGCTGACGAAAACCTTCCCGCCGCCCAAGCCGCACTCGCAGAAGCTTTGTGGCACCTCGGCCAAATCCGGCCACTGCCCGAACCAGCACTGCGCTTCGTCGAAAACCAGGATTGGTCGGAGTCGTGGAAGCGGCACTACCGGCCGCTGCGCCTCGGCCGACACCTGGTCATCATCCCCTCCTGGGCCACCACGGCCCTCGGGCCCGATGACGTCCCGCTACTTCTGGATCCGGGTATGGCCTTCGGCACCGGCACTCACCCCACCACGCAATTGTGCTTGGAGCTGCTTGAGGAAAACCTGCGCCCGGGCATGACCGTGATTGACCTCGGTTGCGGCTCAGGGATCCTCGGCCTGGCCGCGCTGCGCCTGGGGGCGGGCCTGGTGCTGGCGCTGGATACCGACCCGGAGGCGATCCGCGCCACAGAGGATAACGCACGCCTCAACCAAATCGGCGCCAACCTGCGCACGCATCTCGGGTCGCTAGCCGACCTGCTCCAGGGTGGCGCGCCTCCGGGTTGCGCTGCGCTGGTCGTCGCCAACATTCTGGCCGGGACGCTTGCGTGCATGCTGGGCGAGGGGTTGCCGCGCGTGCTCGAGCCGGGCGGCAGGCTCATCCTTTCGGGTATCTTGCGCGAACAATCCGCCCAGGTCGAAGCGGCGCTCGCGGCGAGCGGGCTGAGGCTCGTGGAGCAACGGACGCGCGAGGACTGGATCGCGCTGGTGGCGGGGCAGCCCGCCTGAACCTCGCCCCAGCCGCTCCGCTGTCCGCGACCGATCGGCCCCACTCCACCCATCGCAGCCCTTCGCCACAAGATGTGCAGCCACTTCGTGGCGGTTGCAGATCCACCGCCACCCGCGGGCCCGATATTATGGGGCTCTCACGCCAGGCAGCCTGATGGGCGCGGCTGAGATTTCCAACTAGAATAAGGTCGGGCGTCGGCCCCACCGCCGCCCTCCCCGTTTGCGCAGCTCTCTCTTGAAAGGGGGACAGAGATGCGCCGCCCACTTTTCGAGATCCCGCATCCTGCAATCCGTACCCACCTGCGTGCGACACGCGCCGCCCGCATGGCGTCGTGCCGTCTAGCTGACAGCAAAGGAGGAGCGAAATGAAAGCTGCAGTCTGCGCCCTGGTCGCTGCAGGTCTGCTTCTGGCATGCGCCTCGCAGCCGACGCCGATCGTCGTGACCCAGCAGGTCCTTGTCACCTCGGCGCCGGTTGTCGTGGAGGTCACCTCCGCCGTGACCAACACCCCTCGTCCAACTCCTTCACCACGCCCCACTGAGGTTCCCCCATGCACTCACGCCTCGGAGGTGACCCTGGATGACGTCGGACGGACTATGGCGGTCTGCGGTCGAGTCACCCGCGTTGGCAATGCCGATTGCTCCAACTGCAAGTACGGACGATACTGGTTCATGGTGCTCGACAAGACCTTCACTATCTACGCTTACGATTGGGAATTCCTTTCTGACTGGGTGAGCGATGAATGCATGCAGTTCACCTATGAGGTTGAGCGCATCGGTAGCCACCCTGTTTTCAACATCAAGTCGGGTCAGATCATGGGCTCTGGCTCTCAGTGCCACTACGAGAATGGAGGAATTACCTGTTCGGGCGGCATGGACGTTGAGCAGGTCAACTCGAGGTACTGCGACTCATCCTAGCCTCCCCGTCCGGGGAGGTCGCCGGGTGCAGCCGCCCCAATATGGGCGGACCCACGGGCCCTCTTTCACCCCGCCCAGTCGCCACCGACAGCTGCAGCGGCAGGCGAATCAAAACGGGGCCGCCCTCATCTTTGGGCAGCCCCGTTTCCTTTTCAATCCACAGAGGACTCAGGTCTCTTCGATCTGAGGCTCCATCTGGTTGCGGCGGAAGCGGTAGATGATGCGGCCGCGGGCCAGATCGTAGGGCGACAGCTCCACCTTAACCCGGTCGCCGAGCAGGATGCGGATGTAGTTCTTGCGCATCTTGCCGGAGAGGTAGGCCAGGATAGCGTGCCCGGCGTCGAGGTTGACGCGGAATTGCGTCCCCGGCAGGGCCTCGATCACCACGCCCTCGACCTCGATTTTCTCTTCCGTTTTGGTCATGCGTCCTCCGAGGCTGGCTCGCCCGCGTTGCGTTGCCTCACCTCGCCTCTATTCACCCACCTCATACTTCCGCTCGCGGCGCTTCAGGCGACGGATGGCCTTCTTCTTCTGAATGCGGCGCAGTTCGCTCTTCGAGACAAACCAACGCTTGCGGCGCACGGTGCTGAGAATGCCCGCCCGGGTCACTTTCTTGCGAAAGCGCCGCAGCAGGCTTTCCTGACTCTCGTTTGGCCGTAGGGTTACGCCCGTCATCCGTATCACCTCCCTTCTGTTCCTGGGTCGGTGGCTCGACGCCGCTCGTGCAACAGAAAAACCCGGCGTGGTGCGCGCGCCGGGTTACGGATCTGCGAGACACAGAGTGCCATACGCGCTGCTCCTCTGAGGTCACCTCCGTTGGTTCATCCCGGACGCACGCCGTTCCTGCATCCGCGCCTCAGCCAAAGGCCCCCGTCCACGAGTGCCGGACGGGGGTTCGGCTGGGGTGACATCGACATGTGATTATACAGCCCGAAGCGCAGGCTGTCAATTTGACTGCTCAGCGCGAGGGCGAGCGGCGCTTGCCTCGCGCGGCCGGCTTCGGCTGACCGGCGGCGCGCAGGCGGTAGTCCACCAGCTCCGGCGCGAGGCCCAGCACCGAGACGATTTTGTCGCGCCCGGTGGCCCCGGCCACGATCTCGATCGCCGCCGCCCGCACCTCCAGCACCTGCGCCAGGAGTTCCACCAGCGCGCGGTTGGCCGCGCCCTCCACGGGCGGCGCGGTCAGGCGCACCTTGAGCCGCCCGTCGGGCATAAAGCCCGCCACCTCGCTCTTCTTCGCGCGCGGCAGCACGCGCACGGCAAGGGCCGCCCCCGCGCCGCGCGGGCTGAGGCGCTCGAAACGCCGCTGCAGGTCGTCGCGTGTCATTCGCACCTCGGGTTGGGCGATTATACCTGCTTGACCCTGGGCTCCCTTGCGGGGGGAAGTCATTCGTCACGCGTATGTCCGCTGCAGGCTTGGTGGCGTTCGCGCCTGCCTGCGCCCTCGCAACAGAAACGGCGCGCCCTCTCATGCAGCGCGCCGCGGACCAACCACCGGGACAAGATCAACGCGAGAGCAGGTTGACCAGAACGACCTCGATCACCTGGATCACCAATATTAGAATCATCGGGCTGAAGTCTATCATCCCGACCGGCGGCACAAGGCGCCGGATGGGTGCCAGCATCGGCTCAACCAGACGGTGGACGGCTTGGCGGAAGGGATGATACGGGTTGGGTAATACCCAACTCGCCAAGACATCCACGATCACGACCAGCGTCACCAGGTTGGCAAGCGCTCGAACGAACTGTCCCATGTCGAGTCCCCGGACCGGGCGGCACGCCCCCCGGCCAGTACCGTCTCCCTAAAGATGTGATGCGATTATAGTTCACGCACCAGGCTATCCTCACGGGCGCGGCCCGAGCAGTGCCCGCCCGATTCGTACCAGGGTCGCGCCCTCCTCCACCGCCACCTCGAAATCATCACTCATACCCATCGAGAGTTCGGGCCAGACGGGCTGCCCCAGTTCGGCGCACAGCCAGTCCCGCAATCCGCGCAACCCGGCAAAGACCGGGCGTGCGGCTTCCGGCGACGGGCCGATCGGCGCCACGGTCATCAGCCCTTGCAGCGCGAGGTGGGGCAGGTGCAGGATCTCATGGACCGCGGGCACCAGACCGGCGCGCTCGCCGGGCGAATGCGCGGCGAAACCGAACTTGGAGGCCTCGCCCGAGACATTGCATTCCAAGAGTACCGCCAGCCGTTGGCCGTGCTCGCCCGCCATACGGTCGAGGCGCTGGGCCAGCGCCAGGCTGTCGAGCGAGTGCACCAGCGCAAAATGGGAGGCCACCTCGCGCGCTTTGCGCCGCTGCACGTGGCCGATCATGTGCCATTCCAGGTTCGGACCGCAGGCGGCGATCTTCTCGAGCGCTTCCTCCACATAATTCTCGCCCAGGCGGGTCAGGCCGGCTTCGATCGCCGCCGCCACAACCTCAAGCGGCTGGGCTTTGGTCACGGCGACGACGCGCGCCGTCGGCGCCGCCCGTCCGGAGCGTGCCGCAGCGCGTGTCATGCGGTCCATGACAGCCGCATGGCGCTCGCGAATCTGGGCCGAGGACACGCTGCTCAATGGCCTACTCCTCGCGCACAGCAATCAATGCCCCGAAGCGGCCGGTCTGCCCATGCTCGCCGCGGTGCGAGAACCAGTCGTGGGTGTTGCACACCGTGCACAGCTCGGCGATCTCGATCGTCTGCACGCCAGCCTGGCGCAGGGTCAGGGCATTCGCCTGCCACAGGTCCAGGCAGATCTCGTCGCCGCGAGGGGCCAGCAATTCCGCATGCTCATTCGGAAACGCATGGCGAGTCTCCTCCACCACCGCTGGGCCGACCGGATAGTGATCCGGGCCGATCGACGGGCCGATCGCAGCCACCAGGTCTTGCGCACGCGTGCCGTAAGTTTCCTGCATGCGGGTCACGGCGCGCGCCGCGATGCGCGCGAGTGATCCCTTCCAGCCGGCGTGGATGATTCCGACTGCCCGCCGCCGCGGGTCGAAGAGCAGCACCGGCACACAATCGGCAAAGCGCATGAACAGGGTGAGCTGCGGGTTGTCCGTCACCATCCCGTCAGCCTGCGGCGGACGTTCGCCCGCTGCGCGCGGCGCGCGCATGACCAGCACTTCAGCGGAGTGAACCTGCCATACATCGGTGATCGACTCGAGCGGGCGCCCGGCCGCACGAAAGGCGCGCTGGCGGTTCTCCACGACGCGGGATACCTCGTCGCCCACTCCACCGCCCACGTTGAGCGACTCCCAGGGCTGGGGGCTCACCCCGCCCTGGCGGCAGAACACCGCGTGCTCGAGACCGGCATAGGGGCGGAAGACTTCAAAGTGGTAGAGGCGCAATCCCTGGATCGCGTGAAAGGTCATGCCGGCGAAGCCCTCGAGCCTGTGCCGGGGTGCTCGACCGCGTGCAGATTCTCCTGCATGCTGTCCTGGACGTTGGGGTAGGCGAACCATACACTCATCACCCCGAACAACGCCCCGGTGATCGTGCGCAAGAGAGCCGTGCTTTCGCGGAAGGGCAGCAGGCCAATCGGCAGCTGACTCACCAACTGGCTGCCGCCGTCGAGTGCGATGGGCAGCACCCCCAGCGCCAGCCACAGCATCCAGTGCAGTGCTTTCAGCCTTGGGCGCAGGAGAGCGTAGACCAGCCCGGCCAAAAGAATTCCGACATACATCGCCACGTCCCGCTCGCACAACGCCACCTTGAATCCGGTCGCCGCGTCGCCAACGAATCTGCGCACGTTCAGCAGGTCGTTCGGATCCACGCCTGTCGCGGCCTGGAGGATGTCGCGTGGATAGGTCGCGCGCGGGCCGAACAGGAAGAACGAACGGAACGGGAATTGGTGGCAGACGAAGCTGTAGGCCAGATAGATCCAGCGCGCCGGCCGCTCGAAGCCCGCGCGCAGAAGCACCGGTGCCAGGAAGGGCAGGCCGACGTACACCCCAACCACCGAGTTGAAGAGGGCCAGCCAGTGCCGGGAAAGCCAGCGCGTGGCGCGATCGGCCCCGCCCGGGTTGGAGACCGTCGAAGATGCATAGGTGCGCTCAATGGCCTGTGCCACCGCCAGCGCACTGGTGAGGTTCTCGCGAGTGACCGCCGAGGTGAGGCGCCGCCCGCCAACCTCCACGAGCGGCACCCGCGCGCCGAGTTCGGCGCGCAGCCGGGCATCGGCCGTGACATCCCGGACGGTCAGGCGGTGGGGATAGTCAGCCGCCAGTTCGCCCAGCAGCGCCTGCACTTCATCGCACGGCGGGCAATCCGGCTTGGCGAAGAGGGTCACCTCAATCATGGGGCACCTACACCAATGTCCGCGAGGAACGCCTCGAGCTCCGCAGCCTCCATCGCGCCGACTTTGTGTCCACGGATGACCCCGCGCGCATCGACGAAGAACGTGGTCGGGTAGCCGCGCACGCGGTACAGGCCCTGCACGTACGCGCCGGGGTCGAGCAAGATATCGAAGGTCAGGCCCAACTCATCTGTAAACGCGCGCACCAGCGGTTCAGGTTCATCGAAGTTGATGGCCAGGATGCGCAGCCCGGCGGAGCGTCCAGCCTCATAGTGGGATTGAAGCAGCGGCATTTCCGTGCGGCACGGCTCACACCAGGTCGCCCAGAAGTTGAGCACCAGCGGCGACCCACGCAAAGCGCGCAGGTCCACCCGCTCGCCGCCAAGATTTGCCAGTGCGAACGTGGGCGCCGTCGCGCCAACCACCGGCGCGGGCGCCGGGGTGATGATCGGCGTGCTGGTCCCTTCCAATACAGAAACGGCCGCACTCTGCACCGGGCGCAGCCAGAGGACAGCCGCGCTGGCCGAGCCCAGCACGAGGCCCAGCAAGACGAGTGCTGCCGTACTCAGCCTGCTCGGTTGTGTCCCGATCATAGGCCGGTATTAATGAAGAAGCCGAAGGCTGCCAGGCGCTGGAACACGCCCAAGAGCAGCATGACGCCGATCACCACGAGCAGCGCGCCGGTGGCCAGCGAGACATAGCGCAGGTAGCGTGAGTAGCGGCGCAGCCATTCCGACACACGCCCGATGCCCAGCGCCGCGAGCAGGAACGGAACCGCCATGCCGGCCGAGTACGCGACCAGCAAAACCACCCCGCGGCCAAGCGAGCCGCTGTCGAGGGCCAAGGTCAGCACCGCGCCCAGCACCGGACCCACACACGGCGCCCAGCCCGCCGAGAAAAAGACACCCATCAAGCCCGAAGAAATGTAGCCCCAGCTTGGGTCGGGCGCCGCTTGGCGCCGCGTGTCGGCATTGAGAAACGGCAGAGTGATGACGCCCATCGTATGCAGGCCAAAGATGATCACAATCACGCCCCCGATGCGGCCCAGCCAGCCGCGCATGTCGTAAAGCAGCTGGCCGAGGGCGGAAGCCGCCGCGCCCAAGCCAATGAAGACCAGGCTGAAGCCGACTACGAAGGCCACGCCGTGCGAGAACACTCGCCACCGCCCGGGCGCTGCCCCGCCCCCGGACTGGGTGGCGATGCCGCCCAGATAGCCGACATAGGCCGGTACCAGCGCGAAGACGCACGGCGAGAGAAACGAGGCCACACCCGCGAGCCACGCTAGTCCAATCGATACCGAGCGCACATCCACGATGAGGGCTCTCCGCGTCCTATTCTTTCACGACGACCGTCGTTCCACCGGGCAGTTCCGGCACGGCCTCGCCAGGCAGGTAGCTCACGTGCGGCAGCGTCCAGCGGAACACCCACTTGGCATCTTCCGGCCGCGCATTGACGCAGCCATGCGACTTGGGAATGCCGTAATCGTTGTGCCAGTAGGTGGAATGGATGGCCACGCCGTTCGAGCTGATGAAAATGGTCGGCCAGCCCACCCCTGGCAGGTCGTATCCGCTGAGCGCATCGCCGGCAGCCATGCGCACTCCGATCCACTTGCGCTGCACACGATAGGTGCCGGGCGGGGTGGCCCACTTGCCGTCCTCGCTCTCGAGCTTGGCCCCGGAGGCAATGCGGGCGTGAAAGACTTCCACGCTGTTTTCGAAGGCCGAGAGCGATTGGCGCCCGAGGTCGACGACGATCTTCTTGTCTTCGACTTCCGCCGAGATCGGCGTGACTTCCTCCGGCGCAATGGGGCGCAGGGCTTCGGCCGGGACGTAGAGGCCGGTGTACTTCTCTTCGTCGAGGTGGTACCAGGCCGCGCCCAGCTCATCGTGAATGACCTCGCTCACCGGATAGATGGAGGCGTAGTACAGGCGCTCACCCACGGCGGCCTCGGAGCGGGGCTTGGCGCGGCTGTCCGCGTACGGCACACTCACCTCCACCCACATGCGCCCATCGGCAATGGCCTCCACCGGCGCGTTGGGCCGGTATACGATGGGCTGCACATCCGGCGCATACAGGAAGCCTTGCGAGGTTTCCATCCACACATGGTTCTGGTACTGGGTGCCTTTGCCGATGACCTCGCGCAGCACCTCGCTCACCTCATCCAGGACCTTCCAACCGAGCTGCGGGCTGTCGGGAGTCGGGCGCGCGTGGAGTGCCGTCCGGAGAATGGTCACCCGGCCGAGATGGGCACCGGGCGCAAAGGTCTGACTCCACTCGTCGGGCTGCAGGCGGCGCGGCAAGCTCAGGCGCGGGCCAATCCACGCGCTTGTCAGGCCCACGCTGCTCAATTTGAGGAAATCTCGGCGGTTGATCTTCATGACCTTCGATCCACGCGGGGGTGAGCATACCGTCTGGAGGCGCTTTCGACAAGCCCCATTCGGAAGAACCATACCATTTGGGCCGGACTTCTTATGATACACTTATCAAGCTCCTCCCTCCAGTTCCCCCTCTTTGGCCAACGGAGTCCCACATGTCAACCACGCGTGAGGACGCGCTCGAGTATCACCGTCAGGGCCGTCCGGGCAAGATTGAAGTTGTCCCGACCAAGCCCGTCGCCACCCAGCGCGACTTGGCGCTCGCCTACACGCCGGGTGTCGCCCAGCCGGTGCTCGAGATCGCGCGCGACCCCGAGACGGCCTACGACTACACCGCCAAGGGCAACCTGGTGGCGGTGATCAGCAACGGCACGGCCATCCTCGGGTTGGGCGACCGCGGCGCCCTCGCCTCCAAGCCGGTTATGGAAGGCAAGGGCGTGCTCTTCAAACGCTTCGCCGACATCGATGTGTTTGACATCGAGGTCGACTCGCGCGACCCGCAGGAGGTCGTGCGGGTGATCGCGGCCATCGCACCCACCTTCGGGGGTATCAACCTGGAGGACTTCCGCGCGCCGGAATGCTTCACCATCGAGCGCACGCTGCAGGCGCAGCTCGACATTCCCGTTTTCCACGACGACCAGCACGGCACCGCCATCATCGCCTCCGCTGCACTGCTCAACGCGCTCGAGATCACGGGGCGCACGCCGGAGGCGATTAAGGTCGTCTTCTCCGGGGCCGGGGCGGCGGCCCTCGCGACCGCCGACATGTTCGTCGCGCTGGGCATACCGCGCGCGCACATCTGGATGGTCGACATCGCCGGGCTGGTCTACCGCGGACGCCGCGAGGAGGCCTTCCCCGAGAAGATGGTCTATGCCCAGGGTGACAAGCGCGGCACGCTCGCCGAAGCCCTGGGCGAGGCGGACGTTTTCGTCGGGCTCTCGGCCGCGGGCGTGGTCGCGCCAGAGATGCTGCATGCCATGCGCCCCAACCCGATCATCTTCGCTATGGCCAACCCGGATCCGGAAATCGGCTACGCGGCCGCACGCCAGGCGCGTCCCGACGCCATCGTGGCCACCGGCCGCTCCGACTTCCCCAATCAGGTCAACAACGTGCTGGGCTTCCCCTTTATCTTCCGTGGCGCGCTGGATGTGCGCGCGCGGGCGATCAACTTGGCCATGAAACTGGCGGCCGCCCACGCGCTGGCGGCGCTGGCCAAGGAAGACGTGCCCGACAGCGTCCTGCGCGCTTACGGTATTCCCGCCGCGAGGTTCGGGCCAGATTACATCCTGCCTAAGCCGCTCGACCCGCGGGTGCTTTTGTGGGAGGCCCCGGCTGTGGCCCAGGCCGCGATGGAGAGCGGTGTCGCCCGGCGCGCGCTGGATCTGCCCGCCTATCGTACGACGCTCGCCGCACGCCAGGGTATGGCCCAGGAGATTCGCAGCTTCCTGATCAACAAGGCGCGTTCCGCGCCCAAACGCATCGTGCTGGCGGAGGGCGAGGAGCCAAAGATCATCCGCGCCGCGGCGCAGATCGCCAACGAGGGCATCGGGCGCCCGATCCTGATAGCCCGGCCGGAGGTTGTGCGGCGCACGATGGACGAGCTGGGACTGGCGGCCGAGGTGCAGGTCGTGGATTCGGCGAATTTCCCGCATCTTGAGGACTATGTCGAGGCGTACTACCGATTGCGCCAGCGCAAGGGGGTCACTCGCGCCCGTGCCCGCGAGCGCATGCGCGAAGCGAGTGTGCTCGCGCCGATGATGGTCTATATGAAAGATGCCGACGCCTGCCTTTCGGGTTTGGTGCACGACTACCCGGACGTCATCCGCCCCGCACTGCGCCTTTTTCACACCCGGCCCGGCGCGCGGCGCGCGGCGGGGGTTTATCTCGCCCTCATCCGGCGCAAGGTGTACTTCCTGACCGACGCCACGGTCAACATCGAGCAAGACGCGGAGGACCTGGCGGAGGTGGCCATCCTGACCGCCGATTTCGCGAGGCAGCTGGAAATCGAGCCGCGCATTGCGATGCTCTCCTTCTCCAACTTTGGCAGCGTCCCCCATCCGCTGGCGGAGAAGGTGCACCGCGCCGTCGAGCTCGTTCGTGCGCGCCGGCCGGATCTGGCGGTGGACGGCGAGATGCAAGCCGACACAGCGGTCGACCCCGCGATTGTCAACGAGCGCTATCCGTTCAGCGCGGTGCGCGACGCGAACGTGCTGGTCTTTCCCTCGCTGGAGGCGGCCAATATCGCCTACAAGCTGCTCCACCACCTGGGCGGCGCGGAGATCATCGGCCCGATTCTCCTGGGCATCGGCGCGCCGGCGCACGTGCTGCAGACCGGCGACGACGTCGAGAGCATCGTGCGCATGGCGGCGGTGGCGGTGATGGACGCGCAGAGCCGGGGCACCTAGGCATCCCAGGGCCGGCCTGCTCGGTCTCCCCGATTCCCGCAACTCTTCGCCCCCGGTCAGCCCCTCGGCCCTCTTGACATTAACCTTACGTCATAGTCTATACCGGCGCCATGCTCACCGTGAAACAGGTCTGCGACTTGGCCGGGCTGACCCCCGCACGCTCCACTACTACGACCAGATCGGGCTGTTCAAGCCGGCGCGGGTTGGCAAGAACGGCTATCGCTTCTACAGCGAGGACTCCGTGCTGCTCCTGCAGCAGATCCTGCTGTATCGCGCCTTGGACATGCCCCTCGAGGAGATCCGCCGGATCATCAAACGCCGCGACTTCGAGGCCTCAGTCGCGCTCGAAACCCACAGCCGGGAGCTTGGCAAGCGCATTGCCCGACTGGAACGTCTGCAGGCCACGGTGGACAGCACCATATTGCACCTTAAAGGAGTCAGGCCGATGAACCAGAAGCAATTCTTCGAGGGGTTCAGCGATGAACAGCAGGCCGAGTACGAAAAGGAAGCCATGCAACGTTACGACCCGGAGATCGTGAAGGCCTCCAACAAGAAGTGGAAGGCTTGTGCGCCCGCCGCAAAGCAGCGCATTGGCGACGAAGGGAATGCCGTCTATGCCGGTCTGCTCGAGGCCATGCCGCGCGGCCCGGCTTCACCCGAGGCGCAAGCGTGCGTCGAGCGCTGGCGGCGTCACATGGAGTACTTCTGGGTTCCCAACAACGAGCAGTTGCTGGGTCTGGTGGAGGGGTACAACAGCGACCCGCGCTTCAAGGCCAACTTCGACAGGATCGACCCGCGTCTGGCCGAGTTCATGCGCGAGGCGGTGCGGGTGTATGTGTCCGGCCGGAGGGGATCGCCGAGGTCCTAACCGGATACCCAGTGCTCGACCGGTCGGGATAGGAACTGGTCCAATGGAATTCCTTCACCCCCGACCAAGAGCGGCCTGACGCCCGGGAAAGCGCGGGCGAACGCCTCGAGCCCCGGCGGGGATAGACGAGCTCGGGTGCTCTTAACCTCAAGAGCCGTGAGCTTGCGCCCGCTCTTAATAACGAAGTCGACCTCCAGATTGCGTTCGCGCCAGTAGAAGAGCTGAACCTGGTTCAGCGCCGCTGCATTCGCCAGGTGTGCGCCGACCGCCGACTCTACCAGCCGGCCCCAGATCTCATGATCGCCACGGGCCTCTTTCAGCGTTGTCCCGGCCTGGGCTGAGATGAGCGCGGTGTTGAGAACCTGGAGCTTTGGACTCGATCCCCGCTGTCGGACCACCTCGCCCGCATACTTGGCCAGCCCCGTGAGCATCCCCGCCGCACCCAAGAGATCCAGGTAATGCGCCAGAGTGACTGTGTTGCCTGCATCCTGAAGCTGGCCGATCATCTTCGTGTACGATAGGATCTGGCTGGAATACGCACATCCCAACTGAAAGAGCCGGCGCAACACGGCCGGCTTGTCGACGCGGGTCAGAAGCAGCACGTCGCGGGCCAGGGTCGTCTCGATCAGCGAATCGAGGATGTATGCCGCCCAGCGTGGCGGATCGTGGATGAGCGGCGCAGCGCCCGGGTAGCCGCCGTAGAACACGTATTGCTCAAGCGCCCACCCGAAGGCGTCCCGCATTTCAGCGAACGACCAGTGGGGTAAGCGCACGACCTCGAAGCGTCCGGCCAGACTCTCAGTCAAACCCTGCTGCATCAGAAGTGGCGCCGATCCGAGCAGGATCACCTTCAGCCTGTTCCCTGTGCGCGTGTCCTCGTCCCATAGGCGCTTGACGACATCTGACCAGCCGGGGATCTTGTGGATCTCGTCCAGCACCAGCAGTGCGCCGCGTCTGCCAGCCCGAGAACCCTCATGGCGTGCCACTTCCCATTGTTGCTCGATCCATATGGGGGAACGCAATGTCGGCTGGTCGGCACTCGCGATGTGGTGTGCGAGCCCGCTTCGCGACACGACTTGCTGGACAAGGGTCGATTTCCCGACCTGACGCGGGCCGGTCACAACCTGGATAAACCGGCGCGGTTCGGCCAGGCGCCGCTGAAGAATCTGGGCGTACGGACGGGTGTAGGCCGCTGTCATTTTACTCACTGTATTGACTTATTTTACTCAGTGCATTGAGTGATGTCAAGAGGGGGCACTCGGCCCACGAGTGATTCTGCCTCCGGCCGTGGCAGAGCCGCTGTGCCCGCTTCAGCGTAGCCCGTGCGCTACTGCCCCTCGAACACTAGCCGCACGCCGCCGTGATACACGCTCCCGCCGCCGCGCGAACAGGAGGGTGCGCGGATCCCGGTGACCGGCAGCGCCAGGCCCGTGAGCTCCACCTGATAGTCGGTGTCGGGGTCCATGGCGAAGTCACCATAGCCCGCATCCATCGATGGCTTGAGGCCGGTGAAGAAATGGTCGCTGCCCCCGGCCCAGCGCAGGCGCACTTCCACCCCGGAAGCCGGCGCCCCGCTGCGCGTGCGCACGCGCACTTCCAAACGCAGGCCGACCAGCGGGTCGCACATCTCGTCGCGGGAGAGCAGGCGTAGGCTGCCCATGGCGGTGGCCGCCGGGGGCACACGCGTGAAAGGCACCGCACTGGGGAACGGCGACACGGTGAGGGGGAAGGTGGCCAGCGGCGTCTGGCGCGCGCGCGCGGTCGGCGACAGCGGACCCGATTCGATCGCCGCGAGTGTTGCCAGCCCGCGCACTGCCGCATCCGCTCCATGCACCAGCGCGTGGCGAGCGGCAAGCGCCGTCAGATCCTCGGGCGCAACATCCGCAAAGAGCGCCAGGCGCGCCTGCGCACGCGGCGCATCGCCACTGGCCTGGTAGGCGGAGGCGATCAGCGCCAGATATTCGTCGCGGAAATCCGCGCGCAGGCTGGCCGGCGCGGCATCCGCAAAGCGTACCGGGCGCACCAGCCAGGCATAGCCCGCGCCCAACGCAAGGCCGGCCAGCACGCCGGCGGCGAGCATCAGCCAGCGCGTCCTCACGGCCCGCCTCCGGCACTGCCGAATGCCTGTTCGAGGTCAGCCGACAGGCCATACAGCTTGCGCAGGTCCGCCTCGGCGTAACCGGCGGCGGTGTAGCGTGCGGCTGTGTCGCGCACCTCCGCGCCCATCTCACTTGCCCCCAGCCGCGAGAGCTGCTGTGCGGCCAGACCCAGGTCGTGATCGGCCGCGTAGGCCTCGGCCACCATCAGCACGTAGTCGTCGCGGTAATCCTGGCGCAAGAGATCGGGGGTCGTGTTGACGTAGCGCACGGGGCTGACCCGCCAGCCATACCATAGGCCGAGCAGCACGCCAAAGGTCAATCCGCATACGGCGAAGAGGGCCGGGGACAAGCGCTTCATGGTTTCACACGAGGAGGCCGCAGCACAGGTATCGCGCTCAGGTGCACGATGAACAAGAAAGAGGCGGAGGAAGCGCCTCTTTGGCATGTTATAATCGCGCGAGTGCCGAAGGAGGGAATTGAACCCTCATTCCCGCAAGGGAACACGATTTTGAGTCGTGCGCGTCTGCCTGTTCCGCCACTTCGGCGTCTTCGCTTACCGCTGAAGTATATCGAAAGAAATCCTGAAGGTCAAGCCAGTGCCGGA
>CAYGXJ010000033.1:0-16346 GCA_964353865.1 uncultured Anaerolineales bacterium
CCCGGGTATGCCCACTGCCGCCAGCACGCGCGTCTGCAGCTTCCACATGCGCGTCTTTTGCGGCCGAGTTCGGTGGTCGTGACCAAGAAGGTGCAAGATGCCGTGAACGGTGAGCACCGCCAACTCCGCCTCCAGCGAGTGTCCAGCGCTCGTCGCCTGGCGGCGAGCCGTGGCCACCGAGATGATCACATCCCCCATCTCTTCGCCCGACGACGCGCGCGGCGGCAACGAGGCTGGGAAGGCCAGAACATCCGTCGGCCGGTCATGCCCGAGGTAGCGCCGGTTCAGCCGGCGCAGCAGAGCGTCGCCGCCCAGCACCAGGCCGAAAGAGGCCCCTTGCGCGCCGCATACCCGCAATGCTTCGGTGGCGGCACGCCGGACGAGGCGCAGGCGCGACTGGCGCAGGCTGCGCACCACGTGGGTCACAACCATCTGCCCGGAACGCGCCGGCCTACTCCGTGCCGGGTGCGGTCGCGGACTCAGCCGCTTGCGGCTTGGCCTGCTCGTCATCCGGGTACCTCAAGCGGGTGTGGAGTCCTCCGCGCAGCGTCTCGATGAACGAACGGCGTGTACGCTCCACATCCTGCAACGTCAAATCAGTGTCGATGAACTGCTGCTGGTTGAGACGGTCATCGATCACGCTGCGCACCAGGGATTCGATCTCCTCCTGCGAGACGGGGCCCACGGCGCGGAACTTGGCCTCCACGCCGTCCGCCAACATGAGCAGTGCGGCTTCGCGCGAGCGAGGCCGCGGACCGGAGTAGTGGAAGAGCGACTCATCCACCTTGGAGGCATCGCCCTCCACCAGTTTCAGCGCCAGGTTGTACTGGAAGTTCGCCCGTAGCGTCCCGTGATGCTCGGGGATCAAGTCGCGCACGCGTGTGGGCAGGCGGTACTTGCGTCCCAGGTCGAGCCCATCGCGGACGTGCTCAATGATGAGTTTGGCGCTGCTTGCAGGTTCCATCTGTTCGTGCGGGTTGCCATCCGGTCCCTGGTTCTCGACAAAGTATTTCGGGCGGGCGGCCTTGCCCGCATCGTGGTACAGCGCGCCCACGCGCAGCAGCAGGGTGTTGGCGCCAATGCTCTCGCCGGCGTGCTCCGCCAGATTGGCCACCTGCAAGCTGTGTTGATAGGTGCCCGGCGCGTTGCGCAGCATCAGCCGCAGCAGAGGGTGGTCCGGCCGCGAGAGTTCGAGAAGCTGCAGGTTGGTGGTGATGTCGAATAGGCTGCCGGCCAGAAGCAGGATGCCGATCGCCAGGCTGCCGGAGAGTATCCCGTTACCCAGGCTGGCCGCCACGAGCGTGAGAACGCCGATCAGGTCGCTCGTCGGCTCGAGCAGCCGGCTGAGCAGGACGACGGCGATCCCCGTCAGCGCGCTTGCCAGTCCGGCGAAGAAAAAGTTCAGGGGCCTTTCCGCGCGCCCCAGCGTGAGCACCGCCATGAGCGCACCCAGGCCGGCGAAAAGGGCGAGTTCGAGGCGTCCTCCGGCCACCACACCCGCCACGCTGGCTACCAGGAAACCTCCAACAATGCCCAGACCCGGGTTGAAGAGGCCGGCCAGGCACAGCGCGAGCGATGCGGCCGGGAAGAGGTAGGGCAGAACCGTGTGGCTGGGAATCATCAGGCGGGCGGCGGCGACGTAAAGCAGCAGGAGCAGCGCCAGCAGCGCCGCGTGCCTGAAGCGTGGCTTGCGGCCGATGGGGAAGCGACGCAGATAGAGCACCAGGAGCGTGGTCAGCAGCGCCACGGTGAGGGTCGTGCTCAGCGTCTGGCGGACGTTGAGCGGCCCGGCGGTCAGCCCCAACGCTTGGACTGCCTCCAGATCGCTGGGTGTGCCCGGGCGTCCGCGGGCCACGACAACCTGACCGGCGACGAAACTGCGCGTAATCGGCGCCACATTGCGGGCCGCCTCCTCGCGCAGCGCCTGCGTGCCCTCCTGGTTGAACCGGCTGTTCGCGATCACTAGCGGGCGGAGCAGGTCGGCTACCAGCTGCGCGCGGCTCTCTGGCAATTCCAGGCTGACGTAGGCCGGCAGCGAGTTGCGTATCTCCTCGATTGACTCGGGACGAATCTCGCGCCGCATCACTTGCTCGAGCACGACCTGACTCTCGTCCTGGACAAGCTGCCAGTCGAGATCGCTGAGCTGCAGGAGCTGGGTGGCGCTCTCAATGGAGACAGGAACGTCGCGGGTGGCTCGCAGGTCGCCGAGCTTCTGTTCGGGGGTGGCATAGGGGTCGGCGCGCACCGCCGAGATGTACGCCAGTCCGGCGCGCAGCTTCTCGGCCTGCTGGCGGGCAATGCCTGGATCGGGCGGGTCGTAGACGGGCGTCACCGCGTCGGCGGCAATCTGGCGGGCTTGTTCGGTGAGCACGGTGCTCACAAATGTCACCGAGCGCGGAGCGAGGATGTCCTGGGGAGCGACCTCTCCCAGATTGAGGCTAACGGCGCTCTCACCGGGGAGCAGGGGCATCGACAGCACCAGCACGGCCAGCACCGCGCTGGTCACGCCAAGCGCCAGCAGCGGGCCCCAGGTGCCGATGCGATGCCACGATGAGGCGGAGGGATCTCGGGTGTCGTCCACAGAATGGGAGCAGGTCCGGGCCTGCTACCCGCCCAAGAGCCGGCGCACGACCTGGTTCACTTCTCTGCCATCGGCCCGGCCCTGGATGCGCGGCATGAGCGATTTCATCACCTTGCCGACGTCCGCGGGAGCCGAGGCGTCGACCTCGGCGATCGCCTGGCGCACCAGCGCCTCCAACTCATCGGCGGGCATCGCGGCGGGCAAGTAACTCTGCACGATTTGCAGCTCGGTCTTCACATCCTCAGCCATCTCGGCGCGCCCGGCGCGCTCGGCATCGGCCAATGCCTCCTGCCGGGTCTTGACCTCGCGCTGCAGGATCGACTGCATCGCGGCCTCATCCAGCGCCGCGCGCTTTTCCACCTCGGCCAGTTTGACCGCGGCCAGGATCATGCGCAGCGTGCGCTTGCGCGGCTCGTCACTCGCGCGCATCGCATCTTTGAGTTGCTGCTCGAGTTCTTCGCGTGTGACCATGCACAGGATTATACGGTCTGCAACATCAAGGGTCAAATCCCGACCCAAGCCAAGCGGGGGATGAGCCTGGATTTGTTTCCAGGAGCGATCCTAGGGCGCGCCACTGCCTGCACGACTGGGGCGGCATGAGGAACGCCGAGGCGACAGGGCGAGGCCGGAACCATGCCGCGTCAGAACCGACACCCGCTGAAGACATCCGCGCCGGTGCGGTCCATGGTAAGGCTCACTCCTGGTGCGCGGAGCGCAATTCCAAGGAGTCTCATGCGGGGCTCGACCTGGCGCGTCAGGGTGTCACCGTTCCTTGGCTCGGGAGCGGATCGTGGGATCCAGGTCAGTCCCACCCCCGGTTCCCAATCCATCTTGACTCGAGAAATGCCCTCACGATCCGTGGATCGAACAGCGTGCCTGCCCCCGATGAAATGAAGTCGCGCGCTTGGTCCGCCGTCCAGGCGGCTCGGTAGGGACGGTCGGAATTCAGCGCATCCCAGACATCGACAACCGAGAACAGACGGGCCGCGAGCGGGATCTGCTCTCCTTTCAGCCCGCGCGGGTACCCCGTGCCATCCCATCTTTCGTGATGGCAATACGGGATGTCAAGTGCGAAGCGCAGGTAGTGAATGGGCGAAAGCATCTCGTAGGCCAGGGTCGGGTGGCGTTTCATGACCAGCCATTCTTCGTCCGAAAGTGGGCCGGGTTTGAGCAGTATCCCGTCGGGGACTCCCATCTTGCCGATGTCGTGCAGCAGTGCTCCCCGGCGTATGTGCACCAATTCGGTTTCGCTGAGGCCGAATTCGCGTGCTAACCCAACCGTGACCTCCGCAACGCGCTGTGTGTGGCCCTCCGTGTCCTCATCGCGAAGGTCCAAGGCGTGCGACCAACCTTCAATCGTTGCGTCATAGGCCATTGCCAATTCGTGGGTTGACCTCTGTTGGGCCTCAAACAGGCGGGCATTGTCGATGGCAATAGCGGCCGACTCGGCCATGGAGGTGAGAAAACCGACCCATTCCTCGCCCGAGGCAATGGGAGCACGATGAAACACTTCTAGAACGCCCACCGTCTCTCCCTTGGCGATGAGCGGAACACCGAAGTAGCTGACGAAGGCCTCGTCCGCCAGACGTCCCTTGAGCAGGGGATCGTCGGGCTGGGCCTTCACATTGGGGATGCGAAGCATCTGGCGGGTCAGGGCGACGCGTCCGGCATACCCCTCTCCCTGACGCACCTGCGTGCGCTCTATTAATTTGGTGCGGAAGCCGCGCCCCACATAGTAGTCCAACCGCTGCAACGAGGGATTCAGCAGGAGCACATCGGCCGCGTCAACCTTCAGTTGTGCCGTGACGTGAGTCAGGAGTGTGGTCAGCGTGATTTGCAGGCTGACGCCCGAGCCAATCGCCCGGTCGATGTCACTCAGAGCGGTGAGTTGCTGAAGGCGGCGCTCGGTTTGCTCGTGGAGTGACGCGCGGCGTATTGCATTTGCCGCCATGTCGGCGATCGCCGTGAGCAGGCGCAGTTCGAGCGGAGAAACCTCGCTCGTCCGGCCGACCCACAGGGCGCCGATGGCGTTTCCTTGGGCGATAAGCGGAACGCACGCCACGGCGGGAACAGTCTCGAGGAGGTCGGGCCGGGCGATGAGCGGGTCGTTGCGAACGTCACTGCTCAGATAGGGCTGACTTGTGGCGATGACATAGCCGGTCGCGCCCTGGCCCGGGGGAATGCGGACATGCTGCGTTGCCTCGAGCTCACCCCGCGCGAGCTCGACGACGGTCTCGCCAGTGTCGGGATCCTGCATGGCCAGAGCGGCCCCCTCGGCGCGGAACAGCAGCATCGTCTGATCCAGGATAATGGGCAGCATGTCGGCGCGAGTCGCAGCAGAGCGAAGCGCGGCGCTCACAGCGGCTATCGCCTCCAGCTCGTACTCTCGCCGTTTGCGTTCGGCGATGTCCGTCCCCAAGCCGAGATAGAACGTCCGGCCACCAAGCGGCACGCGGACTGCGGTGAACAGATAAGGAACGGGCGGGCCGCTCGCGACGTGGGCCATGGCCTCAAAGGAGGTCTGGCCCGTCGCCGCCACCTCCTGCATGGCCTGCCGCGCCAGTTCGCGGTCCTCGCCCACAAACCAGTCCAGCGCACTGACGCCGGCCAGATCCGCCTCCGCCAGACCGCTGTCGGTGAGCAGGCGTTTGTTCCAACGGACCAGCCGCCAGTCTTCGTCGTACACGTAGAAGACGCCGGGCAGGCCGTTGATGATCTCCTCTGAGAACTGCTTCTCTTCGGAGAGCGCCGCCGCTGCTCGCCGGCTCTCGGTCACATCCCAAAAGTAGACCGCCATCTGGTTGACTTGGGTCTGGAACGCATGGATCTCAAATGCGCCGCGAATTCCGCCTTCGTCGTAGTCGATCTGGTCGCGCTGGAATGGCTCCCCGGTCGCAGCAACGCGTCGATAGGCTTCGGGGATCGGGCTTTCAGCCAAGCCCGGAAAGGCCTCTTCGATCGTCTTGCCGAGGAACTGGCTGTGGTCCACCCCCAGGATCTTGTCCGCAGACCGGTTGGCGCCGATGAATTCCATTCGGCCATCGGCGTGCAGCTGGTAGAGGTGGGCGCCGAAGGGAGACGCATTCACCACGTTGCGCATGCGCTGTTCGCTGGTGCGTCGGGCCTCTTCCGCCTGCATCCGCTCGGTCACGTCTCGGCTGCACAGCACCAGCCCGGAGGGCTGCCCCTGCGCGTCGACCACCAACTTGCCGACGCATTCCAGCCACAGGTAATGGCCGTCAGCGTGTCGGAAGCGAAAGGTGACAGGCCCAGGCACGGAGCGAGCCGAGACCGACTCAATCAGGGCAGCCAAGGCTGGACCGGAATCCTCCGGGTGCAGGCGGCCAAGGATGGAGCCGCCCTGCAACACATCGGGGTCATCGCCCAAGACCCATCGGTGCGAAGGGCTGGCATAGACAATATTGCCCGCCATGTCTATCTCGCTGATGACATCCTGCATGTTCTCGGTGATTCGCCGCAAGCTTTCTTCGCCGATGCGCACACGCCCCTCCGCGCGTGTGCGTTCGGTGATGTCGAGGGCGAACACCGCAACCGCGGAGGCATGTCCGGACTCGTCAAGGATCGGATAGATGTGATTGATGTAGTGCTGGGAGCCGCGCGCGTCCTCGAAGATGACCGGCTTGCCGGTGCGAAAGGCCTCGTCGATGCGGGCTTCGCGCTGCTCGGCAATGCCGGGCGGCAGCATTTCGGGAATCGTCTTGCCGATGAGTTCCTCGCAGGTCCTTCCTAAGCTGCGCGCCAAGCCCTCGTTGACGACCCGGGCCGCTCGCCGCTTGTCGAGGACCAGAGCCGGATCGGGAAGGGCGTTGATAAAGGAACGCAAGGTCGCTTCGCTTTGCCGCAGCGCGTCTTCTGCCCGCCGGCGTTGGGTAATGTCCCGATTGCTGCCACGGTATCCGGCCACCTTTCCATCCCGGTCGAAGAATGGCAAAACGCTCAGCTCCGTGTGAATGAGCTGGCCGTCTTTCCTGCGGATGGGGCATTCATACCCGCTGATCGAGCTTGCGCTGGCTGCGGCCTGGGCAAACCAAGCTTCCAGCCGTTCCGCTTCTTCCGGGGGCTGCAGGTCGAAGGGGGACTTGCCAAGTATCTCCTGCGGGGTGAACCCGGTCATTGCCTCGCACTGCGGGTTCACGAAGGTGATGACCGCCTGGGTATCAACCTCCCACAGCAGGTCGCCGGTTGCCTCGGCAATCGCCCGATACCTCAGCTCGCTCTCGCGGAGTTTGTCATCCGCGGTCAGGCGACGCGCCGCATCCGCCTCCGGATCACGGCGACGCGCGGCCTTGGGCGCGATGCTTCGCTTGGGCAGGGCTGCCGGCGGCTTCATTTTGGGCGCAGGGCCCGGTGTGTGCAGTCGCCGTGACATGCCTCGTGTGCGGCGCGGAGCCGGTGTTGTCTTTGGGGTGCGTTTCATGGCGCCATCCTCAGTTCAGCGTGGAACGGATTGCTCATGACCTGCAGCAGGCGCTGGAGCCACTGCGCATCTGTAGCACGCGCCAGATCCCTGTGGTGCTACGCCCCCTCCTTGTTCTCCACTCGTGGGCCGCCGAGCACGGTCAGATGCCCTTCGGAGCGGCCGAGGATCGCATTCCTGGACTCCGGACCGCCCCCTGGCACCCGCGCCAGGCCGCTGCATGCTATACCTCTGCTTAACCCCGGTCCGATCCATCGGCGTCGATCCGGCGCAACTCCGCGAGGACGGCCGACCGCACTACAGAGGGGGTACCTGCGCGCCTTGAATCTCGGCCAGGAGTCTCCCGGGGTGGGCGCGGAATCGTTCGCGTTCCTGGCTGTCTTGTGAGATGCGCATAAGGACCGCCGTGAGGGTCGTGTTGACCGGGGTGGCCACGCGCACACCCGCGCCGGCTCGCACGATCGCCCCGTTGAGCCAATCCGCCTCGGTACGGCCGCGGCCGGATTGCATATCGAGATAGAAGGAAGGCATCTTGCCACCGCGCCCGCCGCCCACCACGCGCGAGAGCACTGCCTGGGCCAAACCCGTGGGCAGGCGCTCGACCGCGAACGCCAGCGCGCGCACCGGCGTGCGAGGCAAGTCGAGCACCGCCAGCCTCAGGGCTCGCATCACCCGTAGGCACTCGCGCATCATCTCCAACTCCAAGTGGAAGAGTGCCGCATCGCGGAATATTTCTTCGGGCAGCATGTCCAGGATGGCGGAGGAGGCATTCGCCATCAGGTTCGTCAGCAGCTTCGACCACTTCATCGCCAGCGGGTCGGCATATAGGCGGGGCGCCAGCCCGGCCTCGCCGAAGGCCGCGGCCAAGGGCCGGCTCAGCGCATGACGCGCCGTGAGGCCCACCCCGCGTGCCTTGCTCACCACAACCCGGCCGGGGGCCGGCCGCCCGATGGCGCTTGTCACCGTTGCATGGATCACGCGATCGGCGCCGAGCGTGCCGGCGATTGCGCCTTCGTTCTCCACGCCGTTCTGCACGCACACGATCGGTGGCAGCTCGCGGGAGAAACCGGCCAGTTGGGTCAACGCCGTCTGGGTGTCGTACGACTTTAGGGCAAAGAGGCCTGCGTCGAACGGCCCCAAACGATATGCCTCCGGCCATGAGGATACGTATCCCTCAGCCGGAAGGTGGATCGTCCGACCGCCGCCTTCAAGCGCGAGCCCGTTCTGCCTCACTCGTGCAACGGTCTCGGCGGTATCCAGGAAAGCAACCGCATGGCCGGCGCCATAGAGGCTGCCACCAAGATAGGTGCCGAGCGCACCTGCACCAAAGACAACGAATCGCATGGTCGCTTTCCCTCCGCTGAACGGGGCACGCCTGGGCCGGACCCCTTGCGGCTTCTCCTCAGCCAGCGCCCTGGTTGAGCGCCTCTAAGAACTGCAGGACGATGCGCGCCGTTGCGCCCCAGATCGTGTGCCCTTCGAAGGGTGCGTAGACGGCGGTCAGGAGGTGCTCTCCGGTGAGCGGATGCTTGCCTTCCATCCATTCCATATGGGATGCATCGGCCAGCCAGCGCAGCGGTGTGCCGAACACATCGCGCACTTCGACCGGCGCAAGATGGAAAGATTGCGGCCAGTCGAAGGCGCCCACGATCGGCGTGACCCAGAAGTTGGTGATCGTGAGCATGGGCCCGAGCAGCCCCAACACGCGCACCGCACTCGGGTCAAGGCCGATTTCCTCGTGCGTCTCGCGCAACGCCGTCGTTGCCAAGTCCGCATCCTGGGGATGAGTCTGACCGCCCGGAAACGAGACCTGGCCTTTGTGATCGGCCACTTCTTCGCTGCGTTCGGTGAACAGCATGTGCCACTCGCCGGTTTTGCGATAGAGAGGCACAAGCACGGCGGCGATCCGCGGCGGCGGACTGAGGCGGGGAGCTGCGGGGGGCGTGGGGGCGGCCGGCAGCAGCCGGCGACGAATGTCGCCTTCGTTCAATTGGCGCAAAGCATCCGGGAGGAGGCCGCTAAGCGGCCCGGACGGGGCTGCCACAGTAGCCGCACTCGGCTGTATGCGAGTCGATCCACTCCACTTCGTCGGAGTGCAATGCACCGCCGCACTGAGGGCAGTGAGTCGGGAGCAGCGGGGGGCGGGCGGATGGCGCAGGCTGGAGCGTGGCGGCCGCCTCGGCCGGGGCGCCCGCGAGCGTGGCATTCAACCAGGCCGCCACTTCCTCGGCCTGCTGGGTCCACCCGCGTTGATGGAGGTCGTCCACCGCCCTCAGGCCCGCAGCTCGCAAGATGCGCCAGCGGGCCATGTCGGCCAGCATCGCCAGCCCCTCGCGGATCTCGCCGAGGGCGGTCTCTGGCTGCCCGGCCAGCATGTAGGCCCGCCCAGCCTCGAGCGCGATCTGGGCGGCGCGCGGGTGCCTGGCCTCTCGCGCTTCGGTGGCAAGCTGCGCGAGCAAGTCGGCCGCTTCAGCGTAGCTCGCGGCTCCGATGAGCCCGTGGGCACGGGCCAGCCGGCGGCGGGGAGCGTCGGGCATCAACGTGCCGAGCGGCATGCTGACGGGCGCAAACGAACGGCGAAGTGCGCGGCGGAGGGCGCGTCGCGGTCGTCTGAACATCATGCCTCCGATAGCGAAACCTCGCCCGCGGCCCCTGCTGTATCTTCCGGCGCCCCGTCCGCAGCGGGCTCGGAATCGAAGGGCTCAATGACCGGGCGGGCGAAGATCAGGTAGCCCGTATGGGCCACCATGCGGTCGGTTGGGCGCAGCCGTTCCGGTACGGGTTTGAAGTAGCGCAGCCAAAGCTCGCACACTTCAACGAAGGCAAAGGTGTGCCGTTCGAGCGCGCTGAGCAGCGTGGAGATTTGGTTGGTGGTTGGAACAATCGCGCCGAAGAACCCGCCCGGGCGCAACGCCTCGCGTACCTGCCCAATGTAATCGTGCGGGTTGAGCAAATCCAGGAAGAGCGCCGGCACGTCGCGCGCCGGAAATCCCTGGCCGATGTCGTGCTGGACGAATTCGACCCGCTCGGCCAGCCCGAGTTGAGCCAGGTTGCGGCGGGCCAAGTCCTGCATGTCCTGGCGGATGTCGTAGGAGATCACCCGGCCTCGCTCGCCGACGGCCATCGCCAGCGCGGTAGTGAGCCCGCCCGACCCCGTGCCGGCTTCCACCACCGTCTGCCCGGGAATGATCGACAGCTTGAGCAGGATGTAGCCGATATCCTTGGGGAAGATAATCTGGCTGTTGCGGCGAATATCGCGCAAGATATCGCTGGTCGCCGGCGGCAGAAGGTAGAACGGGCGGCCGATGTGACTCATGACCTTGGCACCCCAGGGCTGCCCGATCAGGTCGTCGTGACGCAGGACGCCGCGGTGAGTTTGCAGCGTGGCCTGGGGTGTCAGGCGCACCAGCATGTACTTGTGGTCGCGTCCCACGAGCTGCACAAGGTCTCCGGCTTGGATCAGGTTCACAGACGGCCTCATCTTCAGCATGTGCGGCAATTGTAACCTGACGATGATAGCACGGTAAACCGGCGGCGAGCCCGTGCATCTTCTCCCAATTGCCGGACGGGGTGGGCTGGGCTACACTTCGCTTCGCGGAGGGCCCATGGCCATCGATTGGACGCGTGCCGGGGAAGAAGCGCTATCCCACTTGCGCGCGATGCTGCGCCTGGATACGACTAACCCGCCTGGGCAGGAAATGCTCGCGGCCGAATACCTGGCCGGCGTGCTGCGCCGCGCAGGGATTGACCCCACGATCGTCACCCTTTCACCCGGACGCGGGAACATCGTTGCCCGCCTGAAAGGAACCGGCGGAGAGGATCCGCTCCTTCTCTATGGCCACACGGACGTCGTCCCGGCGGAGCCTGGCAACTGGCGCCATCCGCCCTTCGGCGGTGAGATGGCCGAGGGCATGATCTGGGGCCGCGGGGCGATCGACATGAAAGGCATGGTCGTCCAATCGCTGATGGTCGTGCTGCTCCTCAAACAGGAGGGGTTGGCACTCAAGCGGGATCTGATCTTCGCGGCCACCGCCGATGAGGAAGTGGGCGGAGCAGGTATCAATCAGCTTGTCACGCAAGCGCCGGAGCTGATCCGCGCCGGTTGGGGCCTCACCGAATACGGGGGCTTCCCCATGTACGTGGGTGGGCGGCGCTTGTATCCCATCAAGACCGCCGAGAAAGGGGTGCTGTGGCTCACCCTGCGCGCCCGCGGGCGAGCCGGGCATGCCTCCCTGCCGACGGCGGACAACCCCGTGGCTCGCTTGAGCACCGCCCTCGCGCGGCTGGCCCGTCGCGACCTGCGCTTTGCTCTCACGGAGCATAGCGTCGGGTACCTGCGCGCCCTGGGCGAGGTGATTGGAGGGGAGCTGGGGCAGGCGGTGGCTCACGTGAGCGGCACGCGCGAGACGAAACGCGTCATGCGGCGGCTCGGCGATGCGCAGCTCAGTAGCCACCTATATGCAGTGCTGCACAACACCGCCGTGCCGACGGTCGTGCGCGCGGGCCAGAAGACCAATGTCATTCCCTCGGAGGCCGAGGCCAAAGTGGATTGCCGTTCGCTGCCAGGCGTGACGGGGGAAGAGCTCTTGGCCGAAGTGCGGGCCGTGCTCGGTCCGCACATCGAAATCAGCGTCGACGACTCGTCTCCGCCGCTCGAGGTTTCGACCCAGACTCCGCTCTACGGAGTCCTGGGCGCCACGCTGCGCGCCCATGACTCTCAAGCCATCGTCACGCCCTACATGTTGAGCGGGGCGACCGATGCCAAGCACGTGGCCGGTCTGGGCGTGCGCACATACGGGTTTTCGCCTCTCTTCCTCGAACCCGGCGAGCCGTACGCCGAGCTTGTCCATTCTCATGACGAACGCATACCCGTGCGCGGATTCCTGTGGGGGATGCGCGTGCTTTACGATGCGGTGCGTGCCTTCTGTGCGGCCGAGGCCTGAAGTCATGTTGATTGGACCCCGGCGCACAGCACGATGGGGCAATGAGCTGCGTCCATCGCTTGGGGGCGACCCGCCTTCTTTGCCAGGGCACCTGGGCGACGCCTCCCCCGCCTCAATTCAATTGGCCAACGCGTAGTCCAGCCGAGCCACACACAAAAGGTCGCCCGAGCGGGCGACCTTTGCGAACACCAAGTGCGAGCGGTCAAGGCGTGCTATGCCCTCGTCCCTGAAGATAAACACGGCACGCGGCCGTCGCCGCTAAATGAGCATCCCGTGTCGTTCGATGGCCAGGTTGAGGATCTCGTTGATCAGCACGGCGTAGTGCATGCCCTCGGCCTTGGAGATGATGCACATGTCGCTCACCTCAGGGTTCAGCCCAGGCAGAGTGTTGATTTCAACCAAGTTGGGGTGCCCTTCGGCGTCCAGGCGGAGATCTACGCGGCTGCAATCGGCCGAACCGATCGCGAGGAAGGCTGAGCGCGTCAGCCGGTACATCTCCTTCTGCAATTGGGGCGGGATATCCGCCGGGCACAAGTAGAGCGGCGCGCCCTCCTCGCCGGGGGTGATCAGCTTGGCTTCGGCGCCGTACACCCCGCGCCCGGTGCCGACGGTCGGATCGATCTCCAGCACGGGGAAGTAGTGGAAACCATCCTTCTCATACAGGTCCGAGTTCGATCGGCGCTCGGTCGAGCCGGGATTGCCGAGAATGCCCACCGTGAATTCGCGCCCCGGAAGATAGCTCTCGACCAGAGCCGGCTGGTGATAGGCTGTGAGGATGTGCTCTACCCGTTCGCGCAACTCGGCCTCGGTGCGCAGCACCGAACCGGGGCCGACCCCCTTGCCCGATCCTTCGCGTATCGGTTTGGCGAAGAGAGGGAAGCGCAGCGTAGAGCGCAATGGCGCGGTGGATTCCGAGAACACCTGGAAGGGGACCGTCGGCAGGCCGCGATCACGCCAGATGCGTTTGGTGATCATCTTGTCGAGTGAGATCGCGTTGGCCAGAACTCGCGAGCAGGTGTAGGGAATGCCGAGCATTTCAAGCAGCGCCGGGACTTGTGCCTCGCGCGAATCTCCGCGCCGCCCTTCGCAGATGTTGAAGCTGAAATCCGGGCGGAATGAGCGCAACGTATCGGCCAGGCTCTCGTCGCCTTCGAGGAATGTGGCTGTGTGCCCCGCTTCCTGAAGAGCTGTACAAATGGCCTCGACCGTCTCTTCGCGGTCATACTCGACAGCATCATCACTTGGGCCGTGTTCGGAGTGTGGATAGTTCTTCTTGAGGTTGGCCAGAACGGCCACGGTCATGGGCGGGGATATGCGCCGGGGAATGGCCCGGCTGGCAGGCGTGCTACCAGGTCCAGGGGGGTCGTCCACGACCCGTTCTTCCTTCATGCATCACCTCGCGAGGCGGAATGATGGGCGGCCAGGTCCGCGCGATGGACTGAGTGGCACGTGCGAAACAAAGCAGTGCGCAATCGGGCCGGGGCGGATTATAGCGGGTTTCTTTCGCGGCGACGGGGCCCATGCTCGCCGGGCTGGCGAACCTCGCGCATTGCCCGCCGCCTCAACCCGCGCCCCTCAAGTACGCGGCGACACGCTCGCGCACCTCCATCGGAGTGAGCGAATCCGTCGCTAAGTAGAAGTGGCAGTGCGAGCGCGCGTCGGTCAGGCGCCGTTGCTGTTCGAGGTAGTCCCGCTCCAGCCATTTGAAGCGCTTGCGTACGGTGCAGGTCTTGAAACTCGCGTCGAGGAAGATGAGCACGTCGGGCGCCGTGCCGCGACGCCAGAGGTCCGGGATGAAGGAATGCTCCTGCGCGATTTGGCGCACCTGAATGCCGAGCGCGTGAAGGGAGTGGGCCAGGGTTGTCTTGCCCGCCCCGCACGGCCCGACGACGAGAATCCTGGCCGCGGATCGAGGCAGGGTCAGAGCGGCAGGTTCACCCACAGCCGTCGCACCTCGTCGCCTTGCCGCGCGCCGACCGACACCACCAGCACGCTGATGTCGTCTGCGGGTCGCCCCTCTTCGAGCGCCATGGCTTCGGCCAGCAGGCGATCGGCCCATTCGGCGCATGGCGCGCCCTCGCGCAGAAAGCGGTCCAGCGCCTCCGGAATGTCGTATCCGTCGCCGTGGCGCAGCCCGGCATGCGGCAAACCGTCGGTGAAAACCACGGCCGCCAGGCCCTCCGCCAGCGGCACCTGGCTGATCACCGGCCGGGTTGTGCGGCGCGTGCCCACCGCCTGCGACGGCTGATCGAGGATTTCAATCGTGCCGCCCGAGATCAGGTAGGCCGGTTCGGGGTTGTTGCGGGTGACCACCAAGGTGCTGGAGGTCATATCGACCGAGACGATATTGAGCGTGGCGGTCACCTGCCCGGAGCGCTCGGCGAAGAGGTAATCGGAGGCGGCTCGCGCTGCCGCACCGTCGCGCACGCCCTCGGCCAGCAGCCCGACCGCCTTGCGCGCCACCAGGTTGGCGATAGACTTGGCCGCGCGCCCCGAGCGCTGGCCGTCGACCAGCACCCACGACATACCGCCGCCGGGGCGCTCGATCATTTCGAGCGTGTCTCCGCTCTCGAGGGTGGCGTACTTGCGAACTTTGGCGACGACGGCGTGAAGGTCCATGGTGTGATCGGGGGGAAGACAATCGGGATTGCGCTAGGGGATTCTAGCACACGTGCTTGCCCGGTCTCCTCACTTGTGGTATCATCGCGGCGTCCTGGCGCACCCACAATCATGACACACGGGGACCCTCATGGCACCCAAGTCGCGGGTAGATCTCATGGTGGGCCGCCTGCGCGATTTGCAGGCTGGCACGCCGGATGTCGAAGCCTCGGCCATCGTCAGCGTCGATGGACTGATCATCGCCTCCTCATTGCCTGCGGGTGTCGAGGAAGACCGCGTCTCGGCCATGTCGGCCGCCATGCTCAGCCTGGGCGAACGCATCTCGGCCGAACTGGGGCGCGGGCAGCTCGACCAGGTCTACATTCACGGGAAGCAGGGCTATGTGCTGCTCATGTCTGCGGGGAACGATGCCGTGCTGACGGTGCTGGCCCGCGAAGGCGCCAAACTCGGGCTGGTCTTGCTTGAAATGCGCCGCGCGGCTGAGGATATCTCGAAGCTGGTAGGGTAGACGTGCACGAACGCTCTCACCCACTCGAACTCAACCCAACGCCAACGATCCGTGGGGAGGTGGCAAGTGCAGACCTCCCCACGGCCTTTTTAAGGAGGAAGCCATGACGCGCTACGTTTTCTTCACCGGCGGGGTGGTGAGCTCGGTGGGCAAGGGCGTGACCGCCGCCTCGGTCGGTCTGTTGCTCAAGGAACGCGGTTTCCGCGTCGCGGTGCAGAAGCTCGATCCATACATCAATGTCGACCCGGGCACCATGAGTCCCTACCAGCACGGTGAAGTGTTCGTGCTCGATGACGGGGCGGAAACCGACCTGGATCTGGGGCACTACGAACGCTTCATCGACACCAGCCTGACCCGCGTGTGCAACGTGACTTCCGGCCAGGTCTACGCCGAAGTCATTGCCAAAGAACGGCGCGGCGACTTCTTGGGCGGGACGATCCAAGTCATCCCTCATGTGACCAACGAGATCAAGCGGCGGATCGGTCAGGTGGGCAAGGCCCTGAACGCCGAAATCGTTCTGGTGGAGGTGGGTGGGACGGTAGGCGACATCGAATCGCTGCCCTTCCTCGAGGCCCTGCGTCAGATGCGCTCGGACGCGGGGCGGGGCAATACGGTTTACATCCATGTCACACTGCTGCCCTACATCGGCGCGACGCATGAACTGAAAACCAAGCCCACCCAACATTCGGTGCGCGAGCTGCGCTCGATCGGCATCACGCCCGACATGATTGTGGCCCGCTCCGACCACCCGGTGAATGGCGACCTGCGGGCCAAGATTGCGCTCTTCTGCGACGTGGAGCCGAGGGCGGTGGTGCCGCTGGTGACCGTGCCCGAGATCTACCAGGTGCCGTTGGAACTCGAGCGGGCGGGAGTGGCAGACTACATCCTCGAGCGCCTGGGGCTGGAGGCGCGCCGCGTGCCGCAGTTGCAGGCGTGGGAACAATTGAGCGAACGCGCCGCACAGACCAAGCCGACCGTGAAGATCGCCCTGGTGGGCAAGTACGTCGAACTCAAGGACGCGTATTTGAGCGTGCGCGAGGCGCTCAGGCATGCCGGGTTGGCGCTCGGTTACGAGGTCGAGATCGAATGGGTGCATTCCGCCGAACTCGAGAAGGGCAAAGGCTGGGAGGGAGTGCGTGATGCGCACGGCATCGTCGTGCCCGGTGGATTCGGATCGCGCGGTATTGAAGGCAAGATTGCCGCGGCACGTTTCGCGCGCGAGAACAAGGTTCCTTACCTGGGCCTCTGCCTGGGGAT
>CAYGXJ010000034.1:0-4175 GCA_964353865.1 uncultured Anaerolineales bacterium
CGCATCGTAGGCTTCCGTCAATTACGCACCGTGGCTAGTGGGGGGTAGGGGGAGGTGGAAGGAGGTGGGGCGTATCCCACCCAAGGCCTGTGAAGAACAGGCCCCTGGATTCCCGCTACGATCACGCGGGAATGACGAACAAGAACAGGTGATCGCGGTCAAGCCTCACGCAGGGGCGTCGGCGAAGGTCCGCAGGTGCGGTGGCAGGCATTCGGCGATGCGCTGCATCACGGTGAGACCCACCTCGCGATCGCGCGCGTGGCGATCGAGCGAAGTGCCAGCCTGCAGCATGTAAGGAGTCCCGAATTGCAGGCACAACGCTCCATCTTCTTCATAAGCTCCGACCGGGAGGATGGCCAGGTTGAGATGCGCCAGTTTCTCGATAAATCGACCCACACCGGCCGGGGGCACCATCAGTTTCCCCGGCGGCGAGTCCATTCCCTCCGGCGCGAGAACAATCACTGGCCTCGTCTCGGTGCGTGCCCAGGTCAACACCTCACGCACGGCGTTGGCGCGCGCGCTCACCTCCCATGGTCGGGGAGGCATAGGCGGCATCGAGGTGAACCCGTACACGCGGGCGGTTCTGCGGAAGAGCCAGGTGCTGACGGGGGTGAAGAGGTGGCTGCGCAGCCAGTCTTGGTAGGTCCAGGCGGTCGACATCACCCAGTGCATCTCGCAGGGAAGGACGGAGGCTAGGGCTATGGCCGCCCACCAGACGCGGAACCCGGGACGGCTGAAATGATTGAAGGTGATGAGCAAGCCGCGGGCGCCGAGCGCGCGGCCGCTGTCGGAGACCAGCGACTGCGGATCGCCGGTGATGCGCAGGGAGGAGATCCCCACAGCGAGGCGTCGCGAGTCGCGGGCCAGCGAGCGCGGGCGCCCAGCCAGGATACCGGCGGCGATCGCCAGGGTGGGCCAGGGCGGGTAGCTGTATGCAGGTACGCGAAGTGATGCAGCGTCGGGTCTCATCGTCACCATGGCGGGCCAAGTGTAGTCTCGCTGGCGTCGGGTGTCCACTCTTGCATCAATGCGGGCTGCAGCGCATCCCCGGGCATACGCATTCGTGGTAAATTAGCCGGTAGCAATTCTCGCCGGACCGCGGAGGATGAGATGGCCGATGCTCGTTTGCAGCGCTTGCGGGCGGAAATGGAGAAAGCGGCGGCCGATCTGATCGCGCTGCTCCCTGGCGCCAACCTCACCTACCTGAGCGGTCTCTCCTTTCACCTGATGGAGCGCCCAGTGGTGGCGCTCATCCCGCGCTTGGGCCTCCCGGCACTGGTGTTGCCGGATCTTGAAGCCGCTAAGCTCACAGCCAGCCGCATCCCGTTCATTCCGTTTCCGTACGGTGAAGACGAGACGTCGCGGAGCGGCGCCTTCCTGGCCATGGCCAAACGAATGAAGGTGGGGGCGCTGAAAGTGGCGGTGGAATACCGGCGCATGCGTGTGCTGGAACTGCGCCTGCTGGAGAAAGCCGCGCCGCAGATGACGACCGGCGAGGCCGACCCGCTGCTGGCCCGCGTGCGCATGATCAAGGAGCCGGCCGAAGCCCAGGCCATGCGCGAGGCCGCGCACATTGCCGAGCGCGCCTTCGAGCAAACGCTGCCCGCCATCCGTGCCGGCGCGAGCGAACTCGAGATCGCGGCCGAACTCACTTTGCAGACTCTGCGGTCGGGTTCCGACAGCGAATTGCCGTTCGCACCCATCGTCGCCTCCGGGCCCAATGCCGCGCTCCCGCACGCACTCCCGGGTGAACGGCGCCTGCAGGCGGGCGATCTGGTTGTCATCGATTGGGGAGCCGCGCATCAGGGCTACTTGTCGGACCTGACCCGCACCCTGGCTGTCGGTGAACCGAGCGACGAATTGCGTTTAGTCTATGAGACAGTGCGCCGCGCCAACCAGGCCGGGCGAGAAGCCTCCCGCCCAGGGGCCACCGCCGGCGAGGTGGATGCGGCCGCCCGCGCGGTCATTGTTGCGGCCGGCTATGGCGAACGCTTCATCCACCGGACCGGCCACGGGTTGGGGCTCGAGGGCCACGAGGAACCATTCATCAGCGAGGGCAGCGACGTGCGCCTCGAACCTGGCATGACCTTTACGATTGAGCCGGGCATCTATTTGGCGGGCGTGGGCGGCGTGCGCATCGAGGACGACGTCCTCATCACCGCCGAGGGAGCAGAATCGCTCACTGCCTACCCGCGCGAACTGCGGGTCATCGCGGGATAACCTGGGTCGGCGGGCCCAAGCCAACAGGAACCCAATGGAAACCCAACCCATCCACCCACTCCTGACCCCTGAAGCCAATCGGCCGTTTCTTTTCTTGGGCGGGTCCGTCGGCTGCCTACTCATCCACGGCTTCACCGGCACGCCTAACGAGATGCGCGGCCTGGGGAGGTTCCTCGCGGACGAAGGCCATACGGTGCTGGGTGTACGCCTCTTCGCGCACAGCATCGATCCGCACGATATGCAGCGTGCGGCCTGGCGCGACTGGGCAGCCTCGGTCGAGGATGGCTACTGGATGTTGCGTGTGGCGGCGCGGGAAGTTGTGGTGCTCGGGCTGTCGATGGGCGGTGCTCTCGCGCTCGAATTGGCCGCGCGATTGCCGGTAGCGGGTGTTGTGGCCATGAGCACACCTGCCGGTCTGCCCAAGGATTGGCGGCTAAACTTCATTCGCCCGCTCGCCCTGGTCAAGCCCTACATCGGCAAAGGGCCGCCGGATTGGGTCGATGAGACGGTGGCGGCCGACCACTTCGACTATCCGGAATATCCAGTGCGCGCCATCGGCGAATTGAAAGCGTTGCTTGCCGAGGTGCGCCATGTGCTCCCGCGGGTGAAGGTGCCGACGCTGGTCATGCACTCGCGCACCGATGGCGGGGTACCGCCCGAGAACGCGGAAGTGATATTCGCGGGTCTGGGCGCGGCCGAGCGAGAACTCCTGTGGATCGAGCGCTCGGGTCACGTGCTGACCGAGGACGCCGAACATCTCCGCGTCTGGCGCGCCTGCGCCGATTGGGTGCATCGGGTAACACGGAGCCGCGTTTCGTGACCCGCGATCTCCAACGACTGATCCTCTCGCTGACGGTTTGGGCGCTCGGTGAGGGGATGTTCATGTATATCATCCCGCTCTACATTCGTGACCTGGGAGCCACGCCGGCCCAGATCGGTGGCGTGCTCGGCATTGCGGGCATGAGCATGGCCGTCTTGCATGTCCCGGCCGGGTATCTGGCCGACCGCTTTGGCCGCAAACCGGTGATGATTGCCGGGTGGTTTTTGGGCCTGCTGGGCGCGGTGGCGATGTTCCTGGCACCCGGCCTGACATTGTTCTCAATGGCCCTGACCCTGTACTACTCCACGACGTTCGTAGTCTCAGCCAACAATTCGTACGTCACCGCCAGCCGGGGAACCTTGAGCGTCGAGCGCGCGCTGACGCTGGTCAGCGCGGCGTACGGCGTAGGGCTGGTTATCTCGCCGGCCCTCGGCGGGTGGATCGCCTCCTTTATGGGATTGCGCTCTGTCTTCGGCTGGGCGAGTCTGCTTTTGGCGATATCGTGCGCGCTGCTCCTGCGGCTCAGCCCGCAGCCGGTGGAGCCCAAGAAGGAGAAGCGCCGCTACGGCAGGCTCCTGGCCAACCGCACCTTTCTTGGGCTTGTGATCCTCATCTTTGCCACGCTTCTGGCGATGTACCTGGGTATCCCATTGGCCCCCAACTACCTGCAGGAAGTCCGGTCGGTGCCAGTGGCAACCATCGGCCTGCTCGGCTCGGCCAACGCGCTCGGGATTGTTTTCTTCAATACCCTCTTGGGCCGGCGACACCCTCGCTGGGGATGGATCATCGGCCAGGTGCTTGTCTTTGGCTCGGCTTTGGTCCTGTGGCTGGGCGCTGCGGTTCCGCTCTTCATGCTGGGCTACTTCCTGCGCAGCGGGTTCAGCGTCGCCAAGGGGCTGGCCACCTCGCAGGTCGGGCGCGTGGTCGACGACCACGAAATGGGGATGGCCTATGCCGTCACCGAAACCGCGGGCGCCGGAGCCATAATTCTTGCGCCGGTCATGGCCGGTTTGCTCTATGAACGGCAACCGGCAATGCCCTTCATATTCAGTGCGGCGCTCACTGCGGTGGGGATTCTGTTGACGATTCGCTTCGCCCCCAGGAGGGACCGGCACAGCGAACAGACGGTGAAGGC
>CAYGXJ010000035.1:0-69056 GCA_964353865.1 uncultured Anaerolineales bacterium
GACCCGGCCCGCGCCAAGCGCCGTCTGGAGACCAAGTACGTCGACGTGGTCGTGGATACGCTCGAAGAGGCGATGACGCTGGTCGATGAATCACGTGCGCGCCGGGAGCCGCGCTCGATCGGGCTCATTGGCAACGCCGCCCAGGTCTACGCCGAGCTGGCCGCGCGCGGCGCAATCCCGGATATCGTTACCGATCAGACGCCGGCGCACGACGTGCTGATGTATGTTCCCGAGGGGCTGGGAGTGGAAGCCGCGGCTGAATTGCGCAAGCGTGCGCCCAAGGAGTATGAAGCCCAATCGATGCGATCCATGGCCCAGCACGTCCAGGCCATGCTCGAGTTCAAGCGGCGCGGGGCGGAGGTTTTCGACTACGGAAACAACCTGCGCCAACGTGCCTTCGACGCCGGCGTGAGCGATGCGTTCGAATTCCCGGGCTTCGTGCCGGCCTACATCCGCCCGCTCTTCTGCGAGGGCAAAGGGCCGTTCCGCTGGGTGGCGCTCTCTGGCGATCCGCAGGATATCTACCGCACTGATGAAGCGGTCATGCAGCTCTTCCCGCAGAACGAGCACCTGCACCGCTGGCTGCATATGGCGCGCGAGCGGGTCACCTTCCAGGGGCTGCCGGCGCGCATCTGCTGGCTGGGCTACGGCGAGCGCGCCCGAGCCGGGTTGCGCTTCAACGAGATGGTCGCGCGCGGCGAGGTGAGCGCGCCGATCGTCATCGGCCGCGACCATTTGGACTCCGGCTCGGTGGCTTCGCCCAACCGCGAGACCGAGGCCATGCGCGACGGGAGCGACGCCGTTTCGGATTGGCCGATCCTCAACGCGCTGATCAACGCCGTGGGCGGCGCCACCTGGGTGTCATTCCATCACGGGGGCGGCGTGGGTATCGGTTACTCGCAACACGCCGGGCAGGTGATCGTGGCCGACGGCACGCCTGAGGCCGCGCGCCGCCTGGAGCGCGTGCTCACAACCGACCCGGGCATGGGCATCGTGCGCCACGCGGATGCAGGTTACCCGGAAGCGATCGAAGCAGCTCGCCGCAACGGGATCAGGATCCCGATGATGTAACGCGCAGCGCATCTCAGAAATATCCTTGGGGCGCGTCTGAGACGCGCCCCTTGTCATTCCGAGGCACGCCATCGCAGGGCGGCTGCGGGTGCAGGCTGCCAAGCCTCAGGAGCAGGTGGGCTGGCCGTGGTGTCTCCAAGATTGCCTCGCCCCACACACCGGGGCTCGCAATGACACCCCTTTGTCATTGCGAGGAGCGCAGCGACGTGGCAATCCTGGAGACTCCCCGGCTACGTTAGCCTGCGTGCGGGACCTCCCCCTCCGTCATTCCGAAACGGCGAAGCCGCTGAGGAATCTCGGCGCGCGATCGCAGGGCGGGTGCGGGTGCCAGAGCGGCTCCCGGGGCGCTGACGATCTCTCCGTTCGTCGTCCCCGCGTGTTCGAGGCGGGGACCCAGGTGCGGGGTCGCATGCGAATCTCAGAAACGCATTCGTCCACTCACAGTGGATTGCCGCCAGGACCACGCGGGAATGACGGTCAAACTGTGTCGCGGCGATGCCGCGACACAGTTCTGGGCGCCGCAATCACGTCAGAGGATCACGCGCACGCAAACCGATTACAATGCGCCGCATGCCCCGCCCGAGCCATCCAGCCGTCTCTCTCATTCCAATGCACATCGTGATGGCGTCCCTCGCCCTCGCGCGCCCGCGTGAGCACCCCGCCGCATGAAGCCGCGCAGCCCTCTCCCCATCCGAATCCAGGTCATCGCGCTGACGCTCTGCCAGACGGTGATGTGCACCGGCCATCGCATGATCTATCCCTTCCTGCCGGCCATTGCGCGCGGGGTGGGCGTGGACTTGCGCACGATGTCGCTCGCCGTTTCGGCGCGATCGAGCCTGGGCCTCTTCGGTCCGCTGCTCGGCTCGCTGGTCGACACCTGGAGCCGCAAGAGCGCGATGCTGGTCAGCTTCGGGCTGCTCAGCCTGGGGCTCACGCTGGTCGTCGTGTGGCCGGTCTTCCCGGCGCTGGTCCTTTCGATGCTGCTGATCGCCGCGGCATGGATCTTCCTGCAGGCCGGCCTCAAAGCCTACCTGGGCGATGAGATCCACTACACCCGGCGCGGCCTGGCCGTGGCGGTCACCGAGTTTGGCTGGTCGTGGGCCTTCTTGTTCGGGATGCCGCTGGTCGGCTGGCTGATCGCGCGCGGCGGTTGGGTCTCGCCGTACCGCTTGCTGGCGGTGCTCGCCGCAGCGGCGTTCATCACGGTGTGGGTCATCATTCCCAATTCCGCCGCATCCGTCGCGGCCTCCCGGCCTTCCGCCTGGGCCAGCCTGCGCGCGCTCTTCGCCAGCCGCTCGGCGGTGGCGGTGATGGGTTTTGCTTTCGTCGGGGCGGGCGCCAACGAAATGGTCAATATCGTCTATGGCGCTTGGATGGAAAGCGCCTTCGGTCTGCAGGTGGCCGCGCTCGGGTTGGCCACAGCGGTCATCGGCGTGGCCGAACTCGGCGGCGAGGTGTTGGTGGCGACGATCACCGACCGGCTGGGCAAGCGCCGGGCTGCCGCGCTGGGCATCAGCGTGAACGCGCTGGTGTGCCTTGGGCTGAGCACGTTCGGCACGAGCCTGCCGGGTGCGCTGGCGGGCCTGTTTCTTCTATACATGACATTCGAGTTTACGGTGGTCAGCGCCATTTCGCTGATGACCGAGCAGGTGCCGCAGGCGCGTGCCACCACCATGGCCAGTTTTGCCGCCTCAGCCGCTGCCGGCCGCGCCCTCGGCGCGCTCGTCGGCCCGGTGCTCTTCACCTGGGGCATCGCCGCCAACGGCCTAGCCACGGCGCTCGCCGACGGCGTGGCGCTGCTGGTGCTGGTCCTCTTCATCCGCGAGCATCACCCCCGGCCCAAGACATCCCCAACCGCCTGACATGCAAGGGCGCCTCTCCAGAGGCGCCCCTGACAAACAACGCGGAACCCGTGCTCATGTCGTCCGTGCGCGGTCAAGCGTAAGGCGTGCTATGTCCTCTACAGAATCATCTGTGTAACCCCGCGCGCCGGGCTAGCGGGCGGCGATGCCCAAGAAGTATGGCCAGACCACCACGCCCAGAAGCGCCTGCCACCAGACTAGCTTGGCAAAGGCGATGGTGAACAGCCAGCCGATGAACCAGAAGACACCGATGCCGGCTTCGACGCGGATGGGACCGGACGATCCTTCGGGGGACATGGGATTCTCCTTTTGAAGTGCCTTGAGGCACGGATGATTCTTTGACTCGCGGCGGCGCGCCGCCTCGCGGATTGGCCCGATCAATTCCTCCCAACGCGGGGCCCGTGCCCATATCGCCCGCGCGCGGTCAAGTGTAAGGCGTGCTGTGCCCTCTTCCGGATCAGCTCGCGGCGGCAACCGCGGCGGGCTTAGGCTCGCTCGCGGCGAGATAGGCTTGCCCGGTGAGATGGCCGGTGATGGTGCCCGCGTAGGCTGCAGTGAGGACGGCGCCGATGCCGCAGGCGATCGAGCCCAGGCCGCCGATGAAGCCGGCCAAGATGGAACCCAGGATAGCCAGCACGTACACACCCGGCGCGGCGCGCACGAGCTTGAAGACCTCCCCCAGGCGGAAGGCATCGCCCAGGTTGCCGGTGGCGGCCATCTTGCCGAGGGCGGCCGGAAGCAGGAAGGCCATGAGGAGGGCGTAGATCAGCATCAGGCAGCCCAGCGAAACAGCCACCACGATCGAGGCGATGGCGGCCGCCTCGCCGTTCGACTCCTGGCCGGTGGCGAGCATCGAGGTGCCGATCATGCCCACCTGCAGGCAGCCGGTGAGGATGAGTACCGGCAGAACATACACGATATAGACGAGGGTCACTTTGAGCCCGCGCACCAGGTGACCGGAGAAGTCGGACCAATCCGGGAGCGGGACGGCCTCGTGGGCGATGACGCGGCGTGTGACCTCGAAGCCCCAGCCGAGGAGGAAGATCTGCCCGACCAGGGGGATAAGCGAGACCAGCGCGGCAATGCCGATCTTCTTAAGCCAGTCCGGGTCTTCAAACGCGAACGAGAATGCGCGGCCAAATTGCATGAGACCTCCTCCGAGAGATGTGCTGCCTATGTGACGCGGATGACAACGGGGACATTATACGGCGAGGAGGTGGGAGGGTTCAATTGGATGACCAATCGGTTGGGGACTGCTAGCGCGGTCGCCCCAGCGGCGAAATGCAGTTGACACCAGCAAGCGGGTAGGCGCCCCAAGGATCCCGGGAGAATCCATGAGTAGTCAGAGAGGCAAGCGGAGTTGCTCGATTCCAGGATCGGGTAGGCACTCTAGTGGCTCGAAGAACCACCTCCCGCCTGCCAGGTAGCAGCGACTCATGCAGAAGGAGTTGAACCACCTACTGTTGCGCATGCGGGCGTACCCCTTGACGTACCGGTTGACGAGTGAGCGCACCGGTTCGGCGAGGGTTCTGTGGAGGCGCCGCCCCGTAAGATATCCCAGGGCGGTCCGAAATGAGCCGACCAAGAGACCGGTCAATTGGAGGAGCTGGCAATCGTCATAGGCCTGGGAGTCGGTTCGTTGATGATTGCCGCTTCTGTCATCGATCAAATCCGGCCTTGACGATACTGAACAGTATTCTCTCAGTGCCCCTATGCGCTCGATGATACGACGCCTGCTGACATGCCGTAGGAGATGTTGGCGGCCGTCGAAGTGCAATGCGGTGATGTGAATTGTGGCGTCAAAGTGACCAAGAAAGTGAATACCGCCCTTGAATCCCATGCGGAAGGTTATCTCGACCTTTGAGCCGTAGTCTGGAACCAGCGCCATCGCCTGAAGGCTATCCCGCTCGCAGAAGAGGATGAACTTAGCGCCAACGACGTCGCCGAAGAAGGAGTAGCCGCGACGACCGTCATACGCCTCTCCCGTGAAAACCGGGTACGCCCAACCCCTATTGTCGGACATCAAGGAGGCAACGGCAATCTGAAGCCAAGCATCAGCGCAGTCGTAGGCTTCGTTGCGGACTTTTATGTGCTTGATGCCGAGGACACCATCGAAATGGGTATGGGCTCGTGCAGCGTGGAGGTAACCCAATAGCCTGGACTTCCCCTGCGCTGGGACGAGGAGAATCCCATGCCAATAGCCGCCCACTTGGGATTCGTCGTGGTAGAGCTCGTAGTCCAAGAGAAACCCCCTCGATGTGCCTAGCGGCCTCGAACTGCCTGCCCCAGACGCGCATCGGCCAATCATCTTCGCGAGGCCGGGGCCTCACGCGCCTTGGCGGGCACGACTTCTATTCTATGGTCACTTAGATTCTCGGCAAGTGCGCGTTCCCCCTCATGGCGAAGCCGCGCTGGCGCCATCGAGTTCTTAGGCGGCTGATCGATTCCCGAAGCGATCGAAGGACACGACCTCGCGAACTGGTTTTCGCGTCGTCGGGCCGTACCGCCCAAGCGGCCAACCGAGAGGTATCACTGCACAAGGTGTGATGTTCCAGGGGAGACCGAGGATTCTGCGGACAGCGAACAGGTTCCATAATGGGATGGTGGTGAGGGCGGCGCCAAGGTCCACCGCACGTGCAGCCAGAAGCAGGTTCTGCACGGAAGGGTAGATGGAGCCAAAGTAGGTTGCGGTAGAGATGTGTACAAAAGGCACGTACCGACCCTTCAGACAGGCAACAACGATGACTGGCACTTCCTCGAAGTGATCCGCCTGCCATTGAACGGCACTCAGGATCTTGCGCCGGCGCGGGTCTCGTCGTGTAACCCACCTCCCGATGCGGCCATAGGGCCCCCATGCCTGCCGGTTGAGGCGGGCGAGTCCCTTTTTGACCTTCGGGTCTTTGACTACGATGAATTCCCAGTTCTGGGCGTTGGAGCCGGTCGGCGCTCTCAAGGCCAGGTCTATCAGGCGAAGGACTAACCTATCGTCCACGGGATCCGGCTTCAGACGCCGGATCGCCCGTTGTGTCTCCATCGCCTCGCCGAGAGGCATTGTGAATTGCACGTGATCCATCGTCACCTCTACTTGTCGCCTCTATTCAACCATAGGTTGCGCGAGTGCCCTTGGGGAGGCGACTGCCGCGCAACCTTCCCAAGTCTTCGCGGTGCCCAATAGCGAGCTACTAGACTACTTGAGAAGCTCAATGCGCTGTGGCTCGATGTATGGCCTCCCATCGCCAGTAACCCGCACAATCCCTGTGACGCGCAGCACCCTCTCCGTGTCCTCCTTGGAGCCAGGGTTGAGCGGGATATCGCCCTCAACCGCCAGCCCGGCGCGCACATAAATGGCTCCCCCGCCATCTCGGATCACCCAATCGCTGCGCGTGACGGGCGGCCCGCTGCCCACCTCGCCCAGCAAGTCCCAGCCCCGATAGTAGCCTACAAGGGTGACTGTGCTGCCCTCGAATCCCTTGGGGTCTACCACGATGTCCCTGATGATCTGGGTGAGCGATGCCGCGCCCATTGTCGGCGGCGGTGTCGAGCTGGCGGTGGCTGCGCCTTGACAGCCCAACAACGGAGCTATCAGCAAGCCCATGGCGACGGGGAGCAAGAGCGCCTTTGGTTTCGCTAGGCGATACATATCAGCCCTCGCACATCAATCTAAGCCGTGATCTGCAACGGGCGGCGCAGCGGCGAGGCGGGCGAGTTCGCGTTCTCCTCGCGGCGAACCGGCGCAGAATGCGAGGACCGGTTCAGCCCCGTTGGGCGCCAGTTTTGCATTCAAAGCGGCTAGTCATCGCGCACAGACCGGGGCGTGATGCGTATGGCAACCGAATACTCCTGGGCCATGCTCTCTGGCGTCATCTCGAGGTCGATAATGCCCTGCCGATACTTGTCCAAGTACGCGGGCACTAGATCGGCCAGCGGAGCGCCCTCCTCCACTGCCGCCTCGCCTCTGAACACCACGACATGCTCGCCCGATTCGTCCGTGTTGAAGTTGAGGGCGACATGTGGGTTTCGGCGGATATTGCGCACCTTGCGCGCATCCGGTTTGCTGTAGACGAGGAAGGTGCCCTGTTGCCAAAGGAACCATATGGGCGTCGGTTGCGGAACGCCGTCCGCGCGTACCGTCGTCAGCCAGGCCACTTTCTCTTCCAGTAGTCTCTGCTTCAGGTGGGAACTAATCTCAATTGACATCGGAGCACCCTCCTTCGGGAAAGAGGACGGGGCGCGAAGGACCGAGCTCCGCCCAAACCCGGCAGCGAATGGACCCTATTCCCAGCGAAAGACCCTCACCGCCGCGATGCTGCAGACCACTAGGATAGCGCTCAAGACAATCAGCTCTGTCTGGTGCTCCGACCAGGCATCTCCCACCCAGAGACCCCGCAGCAAGGTTACCACGTGCGTCAGTGGGATGAACCGGATGGGTTCGCGCATCCGAGGCGACATCACTTCCAAGGGTATGGTGGCGCCGGAAAGGTACATCATGGGCTGCAGAAGCACATTGCCCACTATGCTCGCCAGACGCACACTGGGCAGGATGCCCGCCAGGACCATGCCAAATGCGAAGAAGCTCAGGCAGCTCAAGGAAAAGGCGCCCAGGACCCTCAACGCATTCCCTTCGAACCGCAGGCCGTAGAACAGTTTGCCCGCGACAATCAGGAGTGCCATACCCAGCAGCGTCATCAGGAGGGCATCACCAACTGTGCGCCCAACACTGCCGCTGGGCTGACCGGAGTGGCCCGAAAACGACGCAGAATGCCGCGCTCGCGATAATTGGCCAGCGTGATAGGAAGCGAAATGAAGGCGCTGATCGCGATGATCATGGCGGCATAGGCCGAGACCGAGGCATCCACCGATCCATAGCCGCCGTACATGCGCGCCGGTTCATTCCCGAAGATGCTGCCTAGAAGGATCAGGATCATCAGCGGCAACGCAAGTGTAAACAAAGCCATAATCGGAAATCGAAAATAGAGCTTGCATTCCACCACCGTGAGTTTCCTGAAACTTCGCATCGCTGACCTTTACCTGTCAGTCACGAATCGCGCGGCCGGTCAATTGCAGGAATACGTCTTCGAGCGAAGCCTGTTCCATCCGAATATCGGTGAACGCGATCCGCTGTGCGGACAATGCATTCGCCACAGCGGCAATGAGCGGCGGCTGGCCGGGCTGCGGCGCACGACCATAGACGATGACGCGCTGGCCATCCTGCTCCACACGGGACACGGCGCTGATGGATTTCGGCACCTGCGGGGCGAAGGCGCCTTCGCAGTTGACGAGCACACGGCTCTCCGCTCGCAGGCTGCGAACGAGGGCAGACGGCGTATCGAGCGCCGCCTCTCGCCCGTGATCCACAATCATCACGCGGTCGCACAGCTTCTCAGCTTCCTCCATTAGACGCGTGGTCAAGAAGACGGTGCGCCCCTCGACGCGGATCTCCCGAACTGAATCCCAGATCGTTGAGGTCCACTTTGGTAAATAGATGCCACGACCCCAACTGCCATCGGGCGAATGCAACGCCGACAACTGCGCGCCCCAGCCTTCCTTCAACGTGCGACGCCGCTCCGCTTGCCAGCGTTTCGCAGGCGCGCCTTGCAGGTCGCGCATCGTTTGCCACCGGACGGCAGGGTCGCTCTCCATAAGCCAAGAAGTCAGTCCGTTAGTTGAGCCCATAGGCATGTTTCAGACTCTCTGGGCAAGTGCTGTTTGTTGTGGCCAGTGCAGACTGCGGCGCTGTGGCAGGGCATACGGCAAGATCGCAGAAATACGAGCTGGGATTGCGGCACCACCTGCCGCCCGACTGGACATTATACGGCGCACTGGACGCCACACTGCCTGCCATCCGCCCTCCGAGTTAGAATCCTCGCAGCGAGGCCCCCATGCGAGCAGATCTGCTTGTCCACTCCGCCGATGAAACCCTCTGCCTGACCGAGGCGCCGCAGCGCGGCGCGGCGCTGGGCACCCTGAATCTCGTGCCCCAGGGCGCAGTTGCCGTGTGCGATGGCCAGATCGTGGACGTCGGCCCGAGCGCGGCCCTCCGCCGCAAACACCGCACCGAGCGGCAGATCGACGCCAGCGGCTGCGTGCTGATGCCGGGCTTCGTGGACCCGCACACGCATGCCATGTGGATCGGCGACCGCGCTCTCGAATTCGAACAGCGCATCGCCGGCCGCACCTACTCGGAGATCCTCGCCGCCGGTGGCGGAATCCTCTCCACCGTGGATCAGACTCGCGCGGCGAGCATCGAGGAGCTCGTCGACGCCACGCGGCCGCGGCTGCGGCGAATGCTCGCCCACGGCACGACCACTTGCGAGATCAAGACCGGCTACGGCCTCGACCTCGACTCGGAACTGCGCATGCTCAAGGCCATCGCCCGGCTGCGGCGAAGCATGCCGATGACCCTCCAGGCCACCTTCCTGCCCGCCCACGCCGTTCCCCGCGAGCACGCCTCGCGCCCCGATGCCTACGTTGATGAGATTGTCGAACGCATGCTCCCCCGCGCGATCGCTTGCTGGCGCGAGCTGTGCGGCGAGGGCGCGCCGCTCTTCGTGGACGTGTTCTGCGAGAAGGGCGCCTTCACGCTCGCCCAGACGCGCCGCGTCCTCGAGCGCGCGCGCGCGCTCGGCTACCGGCTGAAGGTCCATGCTGATGAATTCGAGAACCTGGGCGGCACCAAGTTGGCTATCGAGCTGGGAGCCGCCTCGGCTGATCATCTGGTGGCCACCTCCAAGGTTGAGATCGCCGCGCTCGGCACGAGCTCAACGGTGGCCGTGGCGCTGCCCGGGACTCCCTTCGGGCTGGCTCAATCCACGTACACGCCGGCCCGCGCGATGATCGCGGCCGGCGCCACGCTCGCGCTGGCTTCCGACTTCAACCCCGGCACGTCCCCGTGCGAGAGCATGCAGATGGCCATCGCTCTCGCCTGCCGCTACATGCGCCTCACTCCGGCTGAGGCCATCGCGGCCGCGACGATCAACGCGGCGGCAGCCCTGGGCCTTGCCGATCGCGTGGGCAGCCTGACCGTCGGCAAACAGGCGGATCTAGTCGCCCTCGAGATTCCCAGCTATCGCCACCTGGGCTACCGCTACGGGACCAATCTGGTGAAGTGGGTGATGCGCGGAGGGAAGCGCGTCGGGCGAGGCTAGCTGCGATCCTCGGGCAGCTTGGGCGGCGAATCGGATTGCAGCAAACTGGCCACGGCGGCCTCGGCCTGCTCAGCCAACTGCAAAGCGGGTTCCTCTGCCGCGTAGCGCGCCGGATCATAGGCCTCGGTCAGCGCGCGGCTTGCTTCCGAGTTCGAGGACAGTTCCTCAAGGGTACGGGCGAATGCCCTGGGAGTCTCCGCAGGCGCGCGCACTCGGCCCCGCCCGTAGGCCCACTGCAGGGCGGCCTGATAAGCGCGGCGAATGCGCACGCGGGTCGCATCGGCCTCGCCGCGCAGCGCCAAGTAGGGGGATGGTCTCTTTGCTCCCCTCCCACTCCGGCCGCCAAACAGATTCTGCAATTGTCGCCACAACAGGTCGCCCGAGAGGATGCTCTCCCGCACCTCTTCGGCCATCTCGGTGCGAGCCAGTGCCTCCGATCGCAAACGCAGCCAGAAGACCATCAGGATCAGGCCAGCGACGATAGCGACCGCCACCATCCAGCCGGCGGCCTCAAAGATTGCTGACGGCGCGGCGGTCGTCGCGGGTGCCGCGGCTTGCGCGGTGGCAAGCGCCGGCGTGGTCGGAACCGGAGTGGGCAACAGCATCTCGGGCGAGATGCTTTGGAATAGACTGCGCAATGGATACAGCAGGATGAAGATCAGGACCCCGAATGTCACCAGGATCCACGAGAGGCCGATGGCCACCGCCGCCAGCCCCAGCAGCACAATGCCTCCCGCTTGAGCGAAGGCGCGCGTGTTGGCCAGGCCGGTGATAAGCAACCCGGCGAGCAACAACCCCGCGGTCAGCCCGGCAACGGTTTGCAGCCAGTAGCGGTCGAGCACCGGCGCAACGGTCGCGCCCTCCCGCTGCACGCGCAACCGCTCGAGGTTGGAGGCAGCCATCGCCACCACCCCGGCCACGAAGACGAGAATGATCGGCCCGAGTGCCTCGCCAACCGTAAGCACAGGCGCCGAGTTGTAGAAGAGGTACAGCATCAAGATCGACATGACGTTGCGCCCAACGGCCTGGCGCACGTCACGCGGGCTGATCGTCCCGTGCCCGACCCACTCGCCCCACAACCACAGCGCGAGGCAGGCCAGCGGAATCGGGATGAAGCTGACACCCCAGAGCAGCAGCGTGGCAGCCTCAGGCGCTGGGCCGGCCGCCAACCATCCCAACCACAGTGCCGCAGCGGCCAGCCACAGCCCGATGAACCCAAGCACGAGGCTGAAGGCGATGCGCAACCCGGCTGCTTTGATGCGCGGACGAACGAGAATCACACCCATGCTCGAGACGGCCGGCAACACCACCAATGCCCACATCACCCAACCGGCATCCGTGGGTGCGTGTCGCAGGAGACGCGCGCCCCATACAGCCCACAGGAAGGCGCTGCCCGCCGGCATGCAAGCCATGACCAGCGTGAGCAGCACCGAGTTAGACACCGCTCGCCTTCCCAAGCGGCTGCCAGGCCGGATCCACGAAGTAGGTCGGCGTGCCGGCGGCAGCTTCCAGCGCGGCGCGATCCTCCGTGAGTCCCACAATTGCCACCGGATGCCCAGCGGACTTGAGGCTGAGGACCTGGGCCGCGATGCGCGAATTGAAGAGTGTGGTGAGTATCACCACTGTGGCGCCGTACGGAAGGCGCCGCCGTTCGAGGGCCAGCATCTGGTCGAAGGGTGTGGCAATGTACGGCGTGAGCAGCGCCATTGCCTCCAGGATGCGCGCGAGCTGCGCCGGATGGCGTGTGCTGGGCAGGCGCACCTGGGCGTGCGAATCGCGCATGACGGCATTGGTAAGCACGCCCACCGGGCTGCCGGCCTCCAGCGCCGCGCGCGCAAGGGAGGCGGCCACCACCAGCAGCGCCTCGAACTTGTCACGCAGCGTGCCGGCGTAGGCGGGGTCGATCGTCTGGCCGTTGACCATCAACACTAGGTGCGGATCGGCACTCGCCTCGAAGGTGCGCGTTTGCAGACGGGCCTGGCGCGCAGTGGCTTTCCAGTGGATGTGCCGCAAACTGTCGCCGGCTCGATATTCGCGAGCGCCGGCGAGCAGCAATGGATCCTCGAGCAGCCAGCGCCGGGCGCGCTTCTCGCCGAACGGCCGAGCCGCGAGCAGCGGGATCTCACTCATCGGCACCACGCGTGGATAGACGAGCACCGTTTGCACGCGCTGATCCTCAATCGACCGCGAACGAAACCCGAACAGATCGCCGGAAAAGAGCGAAACCGGGCCCACATCGAACGCGCCGCGGGCGCGCGCCTCAATGCGGTAGCGCCGGCGCACGCGTTCGTATCCGCGCAAGGTGAACGAATGGTCGAGCACCTGGCGCGTGGCGCGATTGCCCGGCACGAGATCCCGCCCGGAGAGCGCGAGTTCAACCGGCAGTTCATCTTCGGCGCGCAGCCAGGCCAGGGGCAGCGGCTTGGCATTGACCACTTCGATCCACAAGTCGGTCTGCTCGCCGAAGCCCAGGCGGTTGGAGGCCAGGCGACGGGTGTAGCTCACCGCACGCAGGCAGTACTTTCCCCACAGCCAGGAGGTGAGCACGACCAGCGCCAGCAAGATGCCGAGGAAGACGAGCAGATTGTTGCGCAGCGCCAATCCGACGACGACGACCAGAGCGGCGAGGAACCCGCGCGCCGGGTCGGTCAATGGGCCTTCTCCGACCAGGATTCTTCCACCGGCACCGGGATAGTCTCAACGATCGAGCGCAGCACCTCTTCGAGCGTGCGCTCACGCAAGCGGGCCTGGCTGGAGAGGATCAGGCGGTGCGCAAGAACCGGGGCGAGCAATTCCTGGATATCGTCGGGCAGAACGTACGCCCGCCCGCGCAATGCGGCCAGGCACTGCGCCGTGCGATACAGCGCCAACGATCCGCGCGGGCTGACGCCCAGCGACAGCGCCTCGCTGCGGCGCGTGGCCTCCGCGATGTCGAGCAGGTAGTTCTCGAGCGAGACGCTTAGGTGGACGGCACGTGTGGTCTGGCTCAGCGGAGCCAGGTCCGCCCCATCGACGACGGCCGCCAGGACGAGGAGCGGGTCGCTCTTCACGAAGCGGTGCAGAATGGCGCGTTCTTCCTCGCGCGAGGGATAGCCGACCGCCAAGCGCAACAAGAATCGATCAACCTGGGCCTCGGGCAGCGGAAAGGTACCTTCGAGCTCGATCGGGTTTTGCGTGGCAAGGACCAGGAAGGGTGCAGGCAGTTGGTGGGTCACGCCGTCCACGGTCACTTGGCGTTCCTCCATCGCTTCCAGGAGGGCCGACTGCGTGCGCGGCCCCGCGCGATTGATCTCATCCGCGAGGACAATCTGCGCCAGCACCGGCCCCGGGCGGAATTCGAACTCGGCCGTTTTCTGGTTGAAGACATTGGTGCCCGTGATATCTGCCGGCAAGAGATCCGGGGTGAATTGGATCCTTTGGAACGAGCAGCGCAGTGAGCGCGCGAGCGACTTGGCCAGCATCGTCTTGCCGATGCCCGGCACATCCTCGATAAGCACGTGGCCGGGCACAAGCAGCGCCGCCACCAGGAGTTCGGTGACCTTTTCCTTGCCGACGATCACGCGAGCGACATTTTCCTGGATGGCACGACCGACGGTGCGGACGCGATCGACATCAAGCTGAGGCATGGTAACTCCGGGGAGGAACTCCGCCGCAACCGAAGTACGGCCCTGCGGCACGTTGGCCACGGCAACCGCGCGGCACGATGAGCGATTGTAACATCGTCGATTCGCGCAGGGGGATTGCACATGGGGCGCACATCGCTATAATCCTCTCGCAGCGCAGCGTCGAACTCCCATCAAACGGCAATACCGAGGTTTCCCGCCCGATGACCCTGCAATTGCACAAGCTGACCGAGGTGATTCGCGACGTGGGCCGCGCGCTCGCCGACCGTTTGCGCGAACGCCAGGCCCGTCTGCCTCAAGTCGTCGACGCACTACGTTTGGCCTCCCAACAGGGTGACCTGGTCGAGCGAGTCGATCGGGCACAAAAGCGCAGTTGGTTCGGCGCCGCGCCGGCGGGCGAAGCGCTCGACCGCATACATCCTGCCCCGGCGGCGCCCACCGGCCTGACGGTAGTGGCCACCGACGGCTCGCAGATCTACCCCGACCGCCACTCCGCCCTGGCCTACTACGCCGTCAACATCGGACACTTCATCGTGCGCCTGGGCACCGGCCAGACCCATGCCGACTCGCAACCCGAGCTCGTCACCGACCCCGCGCGCCTCTTTCACCGCGGTGAGCCGATTAACGCGCCGACGCTCAACGCGCGGCGCAAGGTGGGCGAGACGCGCGTGCTGGCCGAGGTGTGCCTGCGCGAAGCAGCGGGGTCGGACTCCTCCGAAGCGCATCGGGTGGTCGGGCTGATCGACGGAAGCCTGGCGTTGCGCGTTCGCACTGAGGCCATCCCCGGGGAAGAACAGCGCGACCTGGAAAGAGAATACTTGGCGGCGATGGAAACGGTGGCTATCGCGCACGTCCCGGTGGCCGGCTACATCGCACGGCCGGGAGGGTCGCCGCTGCTCTCGCTACTCGCGCTGGCGTTGCAGCCTGCCGATAAGCTGGAGGCATATCTCGCAGAATACTCCGGCCCCTCACGCCCGGCTGGCTTGCCGCCTCCATTCCGCGACCTGACCGACAGCGAGATGTTCGCCCAGGTATTGCCCTCCGGCGCACGGTCTGCCGTCTATGAGTTCGTGGCCGAATGGAATAAGGTCTATCGGAAGGCGCGTGTGTCCGACAGTTCGGGGCACACGCAAAGCGCACATTTCTTCTACCTCAACGTCGGGCGCTCGGTCCCAGTTGTGGCGCGGGTCGAAGTGCCGCAGTGGGTCGCGGCGCAGCCGGCATGGCTCGACATGGTGCACAGCGTGTTGGTGGAGCAGGCCTGGGTGACACTGGACGACCCGTATCCATATGCTCTGGCGCGGGCCGATGAAGAGGCCGTGATCCGGGCTCCGGAGAAGGAACAGGTCGAGCGCATGCTGGCCCAATCGCTCTTCGCCGCCGGGCTGCAGGCCTCGCCCTCCGAGAAGCAAGCCCACAAGCAGCGCGCGCGCTATCGCCGCTGAGGCGGCGCCGCGGCCCGGCGTCGGACGCACTCGCTGGAGGAAACCAACCGATGTCGACAATTGGCACGGCTGTCATCACCGGCGCCTCGAGCGGCATTGGCGCCGAGTTTGCACGCCAACTGGCTGCTCGCGGCTACGATCTGCTTCTCATCGCGCGCCGGCGGCCCAATCTTGAAAGGCTGGCCTCCGACCTCACCGCACGCCACGCCGTGCCGGTGGAGATTCTCACCGCGGACCTGGCTGACCCCGACCAGGTCGAGCGCGTGGCGGCGCGCCTGGCGCAGTTGAACGAACCGGCGATTCTCGTCAACAGCGCAGGGTTTGGGACCACGGGCCGCTTTCTGCGCGTGGATGTCCGCAAACATCTCGATATGATCCAGGTGCATCTCGCAGCCAACCTGCGCCTGGCTCACGCCGTGCTGCCCGCGATGGTGAAGCGCAAGCGCGGCGCGATTATCAGCGTGGCCTCCATCGGGGCGTTCGTGGCTCTCCCGGGAAACGTGACCTACTGTGCCACCAAGGCCTTTCTCGCGTCATACACCGAGGGGCTCGAAGCCGAACTGAGACCGGTGGGCATCCGCGTCCAGGTTTTGTGTCCGGGCTTCACCCGCACCGAGTTCCACGACACGCCGGAGTATGCGCGATTCAATCCGGCGAGCCTGCCGTCCTTTCTCTGGCAATCGTCCGAGCAGGTTGTCTCCGCCTCGCTGCGCGGGCTCGAGCGCGGGCAACGGGTGGTCATCCCCGGCACGTCTTACCGCCTGATGATCGGCCTGGGCGCCCTGCCGATCGTCGGGCATGCCCTGCGCGCGGCCCTCGTGCGCCGGATGATGTTCGCCCGAAAGCCGGGGACGCACGGCGCACGGTAGTTTGGTCAGCGGGCAGCCTGAGGGAACCGTTCGTTCGGGAAGGGCTCTCCTGTATTGGGTTCCACACGCGGGCCACGGCTCGATTATGATTGTCATCGGCGGCCGATTCCTTCCAACCGGGGATGAACTTGAATTCCGGCCGAGACCGTGCAGGGTCACGTCCTCAACGCGGAGGCTGCCCATCCGCACACGAGACCTCTCCATCCGCAGGAGGTGAGGGGTGCGCAACTATCTGATCGACATGGATGGAGTCATCGTGCGCGGCGAGGAGCTTATCCCCGGCGCCGATGCCTTCGTCGATCGCCTGCACCAACGCCAGATCAAGTTCATCATCTTCACCAACAATCCCACCTATACGCCCTTGGATCTGCAGCATCGGCTACAGCGCATCGGCATCCGCCTTTCCGAGGACCACATCTACACCTCGGCTTTGGCCACCGCCGACTTGCTCGACTCGCAGATGCCCAAGGGCAGCGCCTTCGTGCTGGGCGAAGGCGGCCTGACGGAGGCACTGCATGCCGCGGGATATGCCCTGTGCGACCACGCCCCGGATTACGTCGTGTTGGGCGAAACCACCACCTTCAGCTACGCGCGTATCACCCAGGCCATCCGCTTGGTCGCCGGCGGTGCGCGCTTCATCGCCACCAACCCCGACTCCTCGAGCCCAAGTGAGAGCGGCCCCACACCCGGCTGCGGCGCCATCGCCGCGCTGATCGAAGCCGCCACGGGAGTCCACTCCTACTACATCGGCAAGCCCAACCCGCTGATGATGCGCACGGCGCTGCACAGGCTGGGGGCGCATTCGGAGAACACCGCGCTAATCGGCGACCGGATGGACACCGACATCCGCGTCGGCCTGGAGACCGGTATGGAAACGATCCTTGTGCTGACCGGCGTGACCTCGCGCGAGATGGTCTCGCGCTTCCCGTACCGGCCGACGCGCATCGTCGAGTCCGTTGCGGATCTCGAGCGCGACGGAGATCCTTCATGAGCCCGATGCCGAAACCTGCTTCGCCGCTCGTCGGGCGAGTATTGCGTGCGAGTGTCAGCGAATTCACGCTGGGCTGCCGCGCTCAGGGCGGCCAGCTGCCCGCTTTCGGCAGCCTGGTGCGGGTGGTCGCGGACCGGCTCGCCGATCCGCAAGCGGTCGAGATCCTGGGCGTAGTAGCCGATCTGCGCCTGGAGGACGATCCCTTCGTGCGCCAGCTGGTCGGCGCCGAGGTGAGCGACGAATACATCAACGACCAGCGCGACCGCCGCCAGGTGCCGATTGAAGTGCGCGTGATACACGCCGGGTTCTTTGATGCCCGGGCGGCAGCCTGGCATGCCTTGCCCCCGCGCCCACCGCTGGCCCTCGAGCAGATCTTCGCCTGCACGGCCGATGAGGTACGACGCTTCTGCGGCCCGGACGGACCCGGCGAGCGCGCCTGGAAGCTCGGCTTCCTGGCCCTGCTGATTGAAGCTCAGGCCGGCGATGCGTTGCTCGGCGCGGTGCTGGCCCACATTGCCCAGGTCTTCGAAGGCGAGGCCCGCCTCGAATTCGCGCGCGAGGCGGGTCGCGAGTTGGCCCGGCTGCTCTCGGCGGATGTGCTGCGCCTGAGCCGCCTCCTGCCTCAGATCGGTCGGACCCTGACCGGGACGGCCGGCCGCCCCTAGGGCACGCCGCTACCCGCCCCATCGACGAGGATCATCATGCCTGATTCGGATCTGGATGCTTCTCTCGACCGGCCGCCGCTCACGCGCGGCGCGCGCCCGCTGGGCGTCGTCGTCGGCGGGTCGCTCTCGCACGGCCTGGAGGTCATGCTCGACCCGCACACCGTGCTGGAGGGGCTGGCCGTCGGCCGCTATGTGGTCATCCACGGCCAGACCCGCAAGCGTTTCTTCGGCATGGTCACGGACCTCTCGCTCGGCGCCACTCAACCCGACCTCGCCAGCCATCCGCCGGCGGCCGACGACGCCTACTCGGCCGAGGTCTTGCGCGGCACCGCCGCCTACGGCCTGATGCACGTGGCACCGATGCTCGAGCTGACCGCCGAAGGGGGCGAGCCGCGCCCGATCAAGACGATCCCCGCCCACTTCGCACAGGTGCTAGAGGCCTCCGAAGCGGAGGTCAACCTGGTGTTCGGCGCCGAAGACCGGATCCACTTCCACATCGGCGCGCCGATCGAAATGAACGAGGTGCATGTCAACCTCGATCTGGCGCGTCTGGTCGAGCGCTCGTCCGGCGTCTTCGGCAAGAGCGGCACCGGCAAGTCGTTTATCACGCGCATGCTCTTGGCCGGTGTCGTGCGCGCCGGGCTGGCCTCCTGCCTGGTGTTCGACATGCACAATGACTACGGCTGGTCGGTGCGCGACGAAACCGGCCGCGAGTACAAGGGCCTGCGCCAGCTCTTCACCGACGGACGTGTCAGCGTGATCACCCTCGACCCGGAAACTTCGCGCCACCGCCAGAGCAAGACCGACCGCGAACTGCGCATCTCAATGCGCCAGATCGAGCCGGAAGATGTCGAGCTGCTGGCCGGCCTACTTGGGCTGAGCGAAATCCAGGTGGGCGCGCTGCACTTCCTGCGCCGCCGCCTGGGCCGGGATTGGATCGTCAAACTACTGGAGGAAAGAGAAAGCGACCAACTCAAAGAACTGGTCGACGAGGAACGCCTGATGGCCGGCACGCTCGGCGCAATCCAACGCAAGTTCGAGCTCTTCCGCCGGCTGCCCTTCCTGCAAGAAGACCCGCTGGGGGAGGACGCCGTGGAGGATATCTTCGCCCGCTTGAATCAAGGCACAAGCGTGGTTTTGGAGTTTGGCAGGTACGGGTCCCAGCTCGAAGCCTATCTGCTGGTGGCCAACTACCTCACCCGCCGCATTCACGGCCGCTACGTCGAGCGCAAGAACCGCGCCGCGGGCGGCCAGGCCCAGGATCCGCGCCCGCTGGTTATCGTCATCGAGGAGGCTCACAAATTCCTCGACCCGACCGTGGCCGGGCATACTATCTTCGGCACGATCGCCCGTGAGCTGCGCAAGTACAACGTGACTCTGCTGGTTGTGGATCAACGCCCGAGCGCCATCGACGAAGAGGTGATGAGCCAGATCGGCACGCGGGTGACGTGCCTCTTGGATAACGAGGCCGACATTCGCGCGGTGTTCTCGGGGGTCTCAGGAGCGGGCGCGCTGCGCGAGGTGTTGGCACGGCTCGACACCCGGCAGCAGGCGCTCATTCTGGGTCATGCGGTGCCGATGCCAGTGGTGGTGCAGACGCGTGAATACGGCGAGGCGCTCTACGCCGAGTTGAGCGGGGCCGCTGATGAGGGGGAGCGTAAAGCCCGGCGCGACCGCACGCGCAAGGCTTTGTACGGCGAATAGCCCGCCTCCTGCGGGCTGCGGCCGCCGGGAGCACAGCTTTTGCACATCTCCCGTCCAGGCACGCAACCCGCACTTGGCGTAGAATCCAGGCCAGCCTGCGGCCTCCCCCTTTGCGACGGCCGCAGCCACGGAGTAGGCATGACGCGCATCCTGGTTGTGGATGACGAACCCGATACCACGCGCCTGGTGTCGCTCACCATGGAGCGGGCAGGCTATGAGGTCATCCCCTGCTACTCCGGCAAGGAAGCCTTGACCCTGGCCGAGACGCAGACCTTCGACCTCATCCTGTTGGATGTCATGCTCCCCGACCTGGACGGCTACGAGGTCGCTCGGCGGCTGCTCACCCGTGACACCCCCGCGCCGCCGATCCTGTTCTTCAGCGCGCGCGGCTCGCTCGAAGATCAACAAAAGGGGCGCGCCCTGGGTTGGGGCTACCTGGTCAAACCGGTGCGCCTGAGCACGCTGCTCGACAGCGTGCGCCGTTCGTTGGGCGAGCAGACCGGCTAGCCCTGTGCCCGGCTCCACCCCGCCCCGCCACGCCTACACTCCCGATTCCGATCTGCAATTCGTCGAAGCCTGCGCCCCAGAGCTGGAGGCCTATCTGATGGCCTCCGTCATCTATTGGCCACTCGCACAGCCCAAGGGTCACGCCCTGCTGCCTCGGCTGACCCTCGGCGGGTTGCTGCTCGCGCTGCACCGGCTGAGCGCGGTGGAACGCGATCTGCCAGCCGGGCAGGCCGTGCGCCTCACCCGGGCCCGCACGCGAATCGAAACCGAACGCCTGCGTTGGACAGCCGCCATGGGCACAAAGGTGGCACCTGAGATGCAGGCTCACCTCAACCTGTGGCGTGCTTACCTCGACGACCTGAGTGAATCACCTGGGCCCAACGCGGATTTGTACCCAACCGAAGTACGCCAGCGCGCGATGCTGCAGCTCCTGGCCACTTCACCGGAAACCGACCCGCTGCCTGCCGTGGCGCGCCAAGCGATGCAGGCCCTCGATGTGCGCTTGCGCGAGATGTTTGTTGCGGGGTCCTTCGTGTGGGAAGAACAACTCGCGCCCGCCTTCTCCCCGCCCGACTACTGGTTCCTGTACGGGCGGCCCACGGAGAAGGGCGAGCGCGAGGGTTGAGCGGCGTCTGCGCGCGGCTTACTTGGCGTAATCCACGGCGCGCGTTTCGCGGATGACCGTCACTTTGATCTGACCCGGGTACTGCAGGCTTTCTTCCACCTTCTTCGCCACATCGCGCGCCATGCGCACCGCCGCCAGGTCGTCCAGATCCTCCGGCCGAACCATGATGCGCACCTCGCGCCCGGCTTGTAGCGCATAGGCTTCGGTTACACCCTTGAACGAGTTGGCGATATCCTCCAGGGTGCGGATGCGCTTGACGTATTGCTCGAGGTTTTCGCGGCGTGCGCCGGGTCGCGCACCCGAAATGGCATCCGCCGCCTCGACGATGACCGCTTCCACGCTCGATTGGTCCACCTCATGGTGGTGCGCGGCGATCGTATTGACCACTTCCGGCGCCACGCCGTAGCGCGCGGCAAAGTCCGCCCCGATCTGCGCGTGCGTGCCTTCTACATCGTGGTCCATGGCCTTGCCCAGGTCGTGCAGCAGGCCCCCGGCTCTGGCCACCGCCACGTTCGCCCCCAGTTCGGCGGCGATCACGCCAGCCAGCAGCGCGGATTCGATGGCATGCGCGTGCTGGTTCTGGCCGTAGGAGGTGCGGAACTTGAGCGTGCCCAGCTTCTTGAGGATCTCCGGGTGCAGCCCGGGCACGCCTGCCTCGAAGGCCGCCCGCTCGCCCTCCTCGATGACCACCTGATCCACTTCCTTGCGTGAATCCTCCAGTACTTTTTCGATGTGCGCCGGGTGAATGCGCCCGTCCAGGATGAGCTTAGCCAGCGCACGGCGCGCCACCTCGCGCCGCACCGGGTCGAAAGAGGAAATGGTCACCGCTTCGGGTGTATCGTCCACGATGACGTCCACGCCCGCCGCCTGTTCGAAGGAACGGATGTTGCGCCCGTTGCGGCCGATGATGCGCCCCTTCATCTCCTCGCCGGGCAGCGGCACCACCGATACGGACACTTCGGCCACGTGGTCGGAGGCCACTCGCTGAATGGCTTCGGCGATGACCTCGCGCGCGCGCCGGTCGCCTTCGGCGCGGGCCTCCTCTTCGATCTGGCGAATGGTGCGAGCCATGTCGTTGCGGCTCTCGCGTTCCACTTCCGCCAAGAGCTGCCCGCGCGCTTCTTCCACCGACATCTGCGCCACGCGCTGCAGTTCGGCCGTGCGGTCCGCGCTCAGTTTCTCGATTTCGTTTGTGCGCCGGTCGAGCGCGCTCTGGCGCTTGTTGAGGGCCTGTTCGCGCTGCTCGGTGCGCTCCACCTTGTTGTCGATCTCCGTGCGGCGGCGAGTGAGTCGTTCGTCCTCACGCACCAGCTCCGCGCGGCGGCGCCCGGCTTCAGATTCAGCCTCGTCGCGCAGGCGGATGGCGGCATCACGCGCCTGCAGTTCGATCTGGCGCGCGCGCCCCTGCGCCTCGCCCAGTTCCTTCTCCAAGGCGGACCGCCGCGCCGCCGCCTCACGATCGAGTTGCTGCTGGCGGTACCAGAACCCCAGCCCAGCGCCGAGCGCAATGCCCAAAAGCGCCGCCAGACTGCCAACGATTATCGATACAGACATCGTGCGCTCTCACTTTCCGGCTTGCCGGCGCGGCACCGAGTCGGCCTGAGGCGCTGCGTTCTGTTCGCCCCACACCTCCTCGACGACCGGCCGAGCCACATCGTATGTAAACCCTCTGCGTCCCAAGTAACCCAGCAAACGCTGGAAGAATTCCTTGCGTTCGAGACCGCCCATCCGGCGCGCATACCCGCGGGCGGCCGATTGCGCGGCGCTCTCATCGTCCACTTCGGTCAACGCCAGGGCGGTGTTCTCCGCGCTCACCCCTTTGCGTCGCAGTTCGGCAGCCAGGGCGCGCCGCGAACGCGGTCGAAACGCACTACGGTTCTCCACCCAGGTGCGCGCGAAGCCGGCGTCGTCCACCAACCCGCGCTCCACCAGCCGCGCCAGAGCGGCTTCGCGAACCGCCGGTTCCAGCCCACGCCGCCGCAGGTAGTCGTCGAGCTCGCGGCGCGCGCGCGGCCGGCGGGCCAGCAGGCTCAGGCAGCGTTCTACACCCTGCTCAACGGCGTCGTCAGCCTCCAGCCGGGCCACCTCGTGCGGGCCGAGGTGCTGCCCGCGGCGCAGCCCCGCCGCCAGCACCTTGGCCAGTGAGAAAGCCCAGGCGCCGTTGAGGTAGATGTTGACTCGCTTGCCGCCGCGGCCCAGCCGCAGCGCGGTAATCTCGCCTTCTGTGTCCATACGCAAGCAGCCGTGACCATTTGCATGGCACGGCTGCCGTGTCTCGTTGGGCGGCCCGCATGGCCGCGCCTTCCATTCTCGACTGCGATGGCCGGTGGACGCCGGTCAGAATCGAACGGGCTTCAGCGAATCGGCTCTGCTCCCACACGCCGCGGGCAAGGCCGAGAGACTGTTCGCCACAGGCGCACTCCACGTGCTACCAAACTCAACACCGGCTCACCATCCCCGCCCGGCGCACTGCGTGCACCCAGCGGAAGTCCATCGTCGTCGTCAAGGGAGTCACTGGCAGGCCGTGCCGCGGGCGGCTGGCGCCCGCCTGCACGCTCACGATCAAGTTTCCTCGTTCGGCTCCTCTTCTTCAGGTGAGGTTGCGAGATTGACGCCTTGCTGATTGGTCAACACCTGTTCGCGAACCGTCTGGTCGATCTGGGCGGCGAGATCCGGATGCTCCTTGAGATACTGCTTGGCGTTCTCGCGCCCCTGACCGATGCGCGTGTCGCCGAAAGAGAAGAAGGCGCCGCGTTTCGCGATCAGGCCGAGCGTCGCACCGATATCGATGAGGTCTCCCTCCTTGGAGATGCCCTCGTTGTACATGATGTCGAATTCTGCTTCGCGGAAGGGGGGCGCCACTTTGTTCTTGACCACCCGCACGCGGGTGCGGCTGCCCACCACCTCGGCCCCCACTTTGATGCTCTGAATACGGCGTACGTCCAGGCGTATCGAGGCATAGAGCTTGAGCGCCATGCCGCCGGTCGTCGTCTCGGGGTTGCCGAACATCACGCCGATCTTCTGGCGCAATTGGTTGGTGAAGATCATCGCCGTGTTGGATTGCTTGATGACGCCCGAGAGTTTGCGCAGCGCCTGGCTCATCAGCCGCGCCTGCATACCCATGGTGGCGTCGCCCATGTCGCCTTCAATCTCGGCCCGCGGCACGAGGGCCGCCACCGAATCGACGACCACCGCGTCCACTGCGCCCGAGCGCACCAACGTCTCGGCGATCTCGAGCGCCTGTTCTCCGGTATCGGGTTGTGCGATGTACAGGTTGTCGGTGTTGACGCCGCAGCGCGCGGCGTACGAGGGGTCGAGGGCGTGCTCCATGTCGATGTAAGCGCACGCCCCGCCGAGCTTCTGGGCCTCGGCCACGATGTGCTGACACAGCGTCGTTTTGCCGGAGGCCTCCGGGCCAAAGATCTCGCTCACGCGCCCGCGCGGAATGCCGCCCACGCCCAGCGCCAGATCGAGCGCCAGCGACCCGGTGGGTATCACCTGCACCGCCAGCTGAGTCGCATCGCCCAGGCGCATCACCGCACCGTCCCCAAACTGTTTGCGGATTTGCGCGAGTGCCGCTTCGAGTGCTTTTTCGCGTCCTGCGCTCATAGCCTCCCCCCGATTCGCGCCCCCTGTCGGTATTTCGAGAGTGTACTCGAATCACTAGGCGAAAGCAAGCCGAGCGGCATTCGATGGCTGTTTTGGAGAGGGCGTAGCATGCCTTACGCATTCCCGCGCTCGCGCGGGCCCGCGCACATGTTCCGCGTTGGGGAGAATGCATCTTCGCTGCGGCGACAGCTCGCCAGCCGCGAGGCAAGATGGCCCCACCCCCTACCCCTCCCGCTTCGCAGGACAGGCTCCCCATAAATGGGGAGTGGCAGGATTCGTACTTTGGGAGTGGGGAGCTTCGCTCCCCACTCCTAGATGCATACACCCCACACCGCAAGAGTTGCAGTTGCGTTTACCTCGTCATCCCCGAGCGCTCCTAACGCGAACCCATGGTGATTGCCCGCCTGCATTAAGAGATTCACATGCGCTTCAACACGTGGGCCCCCGCCTCGTACACGCGGGGATGACGAATAGAGAGACACCTATCCCCCTTGGAGCACAAGGCCGGTGTCGCAATCGCCTATCGAGATTCCTCGGGGGATGCGCCGACTCGGAATGGCAGAGGGCGGTGCTGGCGTTGCAAAGGCACGCCATGGCGTGCCCTTATACGATTCGCGGAGTGAGTGGATCAGACCGGTCGGGCGGGACATCTCGGGTTGCCAAATAAAAAGGGGGCAGCCGGTTGCGGCAGCCCCGCTTTTGGGTTCGTCAGGGTGCGCGCCAGCCCCGCAGGCGCAGGCTGTTGGAAACAACAAACACCGACGAGAAGGCCATCGCGCCCGCGGCCAGAATGGGGTTGAGAAAGCCCAGGGCCGCGGCCGGGATGAGCACCACGTTGTAGAAGAAAGCCCAGAACAAGTTTTGCCTGATGGTGCGCAGAGTCCCGCGCGAGAGGGTGATGGCCTTGGCCACCCCGCGCAAGTCGCCGCTCATGAGCGTAATCGGGGCAGCGGCCATCGCCACATCGGTGCCCGTGCCTATGGCGATGCCCACTTCGGCCTGCGCCAATGCGGGGGCATCGTTGATCCCGTCGCCCACCATCGCCACGCGCTCACCCTCCGCCTGCAAGCGCTTGACCTCGGCTGCTTTGTCACCCGGCATCACTTCGGCCAGGACCCGGTCGATGCCCACGGCGCGGGCAATGGCTTCGGCCGAGGTGCGGTTGTCGCCAGTGATCATCACGACCCTCAGCCCGAGGCCATGCAATGCCTCAATCGCCTCGCGCGAGCCATCTTTCACCGTGTCGGCCACGGCGATCAGCCCGGCCGGCCGGTGATCGATAGCCGCCAGCATCACCGTCTTGGCCTCCGCCTGTAAGCCCAACATCTCGCTCATCAGCCCATCGGGCGAAATGCCCAGCGCCTGCATGTAGCGCGCATTGCCCACATGCACTGTGTGTCCGTCGACCTGCGCTTGCACCCCTTGACCCATCTCGGCCTGGAAGGCATGCGCTTCGGCCAGCTCGATTCCGCGCGCGCTGGCCGCGGCCACGATGGCCTCGCCCAGCGGATGCTCTGAGCCGCGTTCGGTCGAGGCCACCAGGCGCAGGAACTCGGCTTCGCCGCGCTCTCCGGCGCTCAAGCGGATATCGGTGACCTGCGGCATGCCGCGCGTCACGGTGCCTGTCTTGTCGAGAGCCACCGTTGTCAGGCGCCCGGCGAATTCGAGGGCTTCGGCATTCTTGAACAGGATGCCCAACTCGGCGCCCTTGCCGGTACCCACCATGATTGCGGTGGGTGTGGCCAAGCCCATGGCGCACGGGCAGGCGATGACCAGGACCGCGACCGCGTTGATCAGCGCGCGCGTGAAGGGCGTCACCTCGGCCGCTGGAGTGCCGCCGAGGACGAACCACCCGGCGAAAGTCAGGCCGGCGATAGCGATGACGATTGGAACAAATACAGCGGATACACGGTCGGCCAGGCGCTGGATCGGCGCGCGGCTGCCCTGGGCCTCTTCGACCATGTGGATGATCTGCGAGAGCAGGGTGTCGCGCCCGATCTTGGTGGCCTCGAAGGTGAAGGCCCCCTGGCGGTTGATTGTCGCGCCGATGACGGCCTGGCCGGGCTGCTTGGTGACTGGCATCGCCTCGCCGGTGATCATCGACTCATCGACGGTCGACCGGCCCTCAACGATAACCCCGTCGACGGGGATCTTCTCGCCCGGGCGCACGCGCACCAGGTCGCCCGTCGCCACGTCGTCCACGGGTACATCGCGTTCCTGGCCGTCACGCACCACGCGCGCCGTGCGCGCCTGCAGGCCCATCAGCTTGCGCAATGCGTCGCTGGTGCGTCCTTTGGCACGCGCCTCGAGGTATTTGCCGAGCACAATTAGAGTGACGATCAGCGCGGCCGTCTCGAAGTACACGTGCCCCGGTAGCGCGAAGAGCAGAACCGCCAGCGAGTAGAAGAAAGCCGCCGACGAGCCCATGGCGATGAGCACGTCCATATTGGCCGATCCGCTGCGCAGTGCCTTGAATGCGCCGATGTAATACTGCCAGCCCACGTAGAACTGCACCGGCGTGGCCAGGCCCATCAGCAGCCAGTCGAACCATGCGGCGTGGCCGATGGCGTGTGGAATGAGGTCGAAATCGCGAGCCATGGCCAGGGCGAACAACGGCAGAGTGAAGATCAGCCCGACACCCAGCCGCCGCAGCTGATGAGCGATCTCGCGTTCGCGGGCGCGCGCTTCGGCATCCTCAGGGGCGCCCTCCGCCTCGAGCACTTCGAAGCCTGCGGCTTGCACCGCACGCCTCAGTTCTGACTGAGTGACTTCGGTCGGCAAGTAGCGCACGACCGCCCGCTCCGCCGCAAATGAAACGCCGGCCTCCAGCACACCCGGAATGCTCTGCAGGCGCCGCTCAAGGCGTTGAGCGTCACTGGTATCGCTCATGCGCCGTATGGCCAGGCTGGCCTCGCCGGTGGCTACGTCATAGCCCACCGCGCGAATCTTGGAGATAATCGCCTCCTGGCCGAGCGCGGCCGGGTCGAACTCGATCACCGCGCGTTCGGAGGCCAGGTTGACGGTGGCCGATGTCACGCCGGGCAGGCGCTTCACAATGCGCTCGATGGTGGCCACGCAATTGGCGCAGGTCATGCCCGTGATCGGCAGCGTCAGATGTTGCGTGCTCATACTTGGGTTACCTCGAATTGCACTCCCGCGGACGGCCCTTTGCGGTCAGTTGACCGGGGGGTAGTTGATGTCCGCAAGCCGCGCGCGCAGGGTTTGATCGCTGGCCGGTGCATCGAACTGGATGGTGACCTTCTTGGTCGCCAGGTCGGCCTCCACCTTCTGCACGCCGGTAACGGTTGCCACTTCGCTCTGGATGGTGTGAACGCAGTGGCCGCACGAAATGTTCGGAACGGAATAGGTTACGGTAGGCATGGATCCTCCCTAAGGATAGAGAAACTAGACACGCGACGACATCTCAAAGACCTCGGTGATTTCTTTGAGAACTCGCTCGCGCTCGTCGGCGCTCTTGCCGCGGATGGCGGTGGTGACGCACGAGTGCAAGTGATTCTCAAGCACCATGGTGGAGACGCGGTTAAGGGATGACTGCACCGCCTGGATCTGGCGGATGACGTCGACGCAGTAGGCATCGCGCTCGATCATCTTGACCACGCCTTCCAGGTGGCCCAGGGCATTGCGCGTGCGCTTGAGGACCTCTTCGCGGTGTTCCATGGCGCCTCGCCTTCCCCTATACCCCCCCCAGGGGGGTGGGGTTGGCTCAGTATAGCCCTGCGCAGCGGCGGCTGTCAAGAGGCCCCCCGCCAACTGCTAGAGTCCTTTGAATCTGTCACCCGGTAACTGGTCAGTAATAATGTCACCATGGACAACGAGGTGACCCTGTCTGCCGAACGACAGGCAGGATTGACCAGGCAGGAACAGAAGCGACTGAAAGTGCTCCGCCTGGAGCCGCGGAGCAGGCTCAATCAGGTTCAGGTCGGACGGCTAACCGGCCAGCAGGCCCTCGGAACGAGGGCAGGCCGCGATCCTGTTGGGCCTTTCCCTGCGCCAGGAGAGGCGATTGGCGGCCAGATACCGGCGCCGCGGGGCCGCCGCCCTGGCGCATGGCAACCGGGGTCGGCCATCCACGCGCCGTGTGCCCAAGGCGGTGCAGGTGAAGGTCGTGAGCTTAGCCGGCGGCGAGTTTCGCGACTTCAACGACCAGCACTTCACCGAGATCTTGGCTGAGGAGTATGGCATCCGCCTGTCGCGCTCGAGCGTGCGCCGCATCCGCCGGGGAGCCGGCTTGGCTAGTCCTCGCAAGCGGCGCGCTGGCCGGCGCCACCAGAGGCGCGAGCGCTACCCGCAGGAAGGCATGCTCCTGCAGGTGGACGGGAGTAAGCACGACTGGCTGGAAGGGCGCGGACCCCAATTGGTCCTGCCCTGTCTGGCCGACAGGACAGGCTTGCCGCGATCGACGATGCCACCTCAAAGCTGGTGTACGCTTGCTTCCGGGAGCAAGAGGATGCGGCGGGTTACTTCCTCATGGTGCGCGAGATCAGTCGCACGCGTGGCTTGCCCCTGGCGCTCTATGCCGACCGCCACACCATCTTCCAGAGCCCCAAGGAGCCCAGCCTGACCGAGCAGCTGGCCGGCAATCCCGCCCGCAGCCAATTTGGGCGCCTGGTCAGTGACCTGAGCATCCAACTCATAGCAGCCCACAGTCCTCAGGCCAAGGGACGGGTTGAACGGCTTTTCGGCACGCTTCAGGACCGCCTGGTCAAGGCCCTGCGACGAGCCGATGCACGCACGTTGGCAGAAGCTAACCAAGTCCTGGAAACCTTCCTGCCTGCCTTCAACGCTCGCGTTCAGCAACCCCCGGCCCACCCGGGCTTAGCCTACCTGCCTTGGCCGCCCCGTACCCGACCTGAGCAGGTCTTCTGCTTCAAGTTCGAACGGGTGGTGGCCGAGGACAATACCGTCTCCTTCTGCGGCCACCATCTCGCGATCCCCCTCAGCCCCCGGCAACGAGGCTATGCCGGCACACGAGTCGAACCTGTCTGACGCCAGGCAGGCTTCGTCACGACATGGACGGCTGCTTGGCCATCACCTATCAAGGCAAGACATTGGCCATGCACGAACCGCTTGAGCGGGGAACTCCCCAGGTTGAGAAGTTCACCCCTGCAGTCAAAAACCGGCTACCCGCTAAACAACTCACGATCAAGCCAACTGCAGTCGTACCTTCCCGTGCGCCCAAACCCGCCAATCCAGTTTCACGTCGACCGCCCACCATGCCAGCTCTCGATCATCCCTGGCGCCAGCCCTACAAGGCGATGCGTGTTCCCAAAGGACCGCTCAGGTGACATTTTTACCCTGGCCCGCGGTCCAGGGCGGGCTGACCCGTTCGGGTGACCTTGTCATTGAACACTAACCAAGAAGCGAGCCCGATTGGGCTCGCTCAAAGGGTTTCCAAGGCGCCCCGGCTGTCGCCAGCCGGTTCAATTCGGCGAACAGGAGGCGCAATGGCCTCCGGCGCACGATCCGCATCCGCCCGAAGCACCCGCCACCGACTGCCCTTCGCTTTGCGCAAAGAACAGCGAGAGCTTGCGGCGGGTGTGCGCGCCGCCGCACTTCTCGCAGGCAATGGCCGTGTCGGCCTGGCTCATCGGCCGCAGCGTGTCGAAATCCTTGCCACAGTCCTCACACTGATACTCGTAGATGGGCATATCCCGCTCCTGGCACCGAATGCAGGCCGCATTCTACTCCAGCAGGCCGACTTCGTGAAGGGGTCTGCGCGGCCAGGGCCAACCCGTGCTGCGATCACGCACAGCGGTTGTCCCGCTCCCGGGTGAGGTCAGGCATTTGCGCTGGCGATGGACTCGACCGCGCCGCTCAGGACAATTGCGCCCCTAACGGTAGGGTCGCTGCTCGAAGAGATCGCGATTGTGGATCCCGAGAATGCCGTGAGGGCCTCACGATCCATGACTGTCGCCGCCCCAGCCGGCATTCAACGCGAACGATAGGCCAGCTTCGGCTGGGGAGGAGCCAGAGGCGAGCTTGCCCGGGGGATGGGGCTGAGGTTACTTAGAGCGGACGATCTGAAAATGGTCAAAGTCGCGGGCCACCGTGGTGTTGTCGAAGACTTCCTTCGCCTCGTCCAGGATTTCACGCTCCCGGTAGCGGCGCGAGATGTGGGTGAGGAAGAGCTGGCGCACACCGGCCTCCTGCGCCAGGCGGGCTGCCTGACGTGCGGTCAGGTGCGCGAACTGGTGGGCCATCTCCGCCTCAACGTCCAGGTAGGTGGCCTCGATCACAAGACCGTCGGCCAGATGGCAGACCTCCAGTAAATCGTCGGTGCGGCCGCAGTCGCCCACGTGCACCAGCCGGGTCCCGGCGGCGAGAGGCCCGAGTACCTCCTCGGGGTGGACGGTGCGTCCATCCGCGACTTGCACTGCGCGGCCTGCCACGAGCTCGCGCCGCAGCGGGCCGGCCGGCACGTTCAAGGCTTCCGCACGCTCGACGATGAATGGCCGGCGGGGCTTCTCCTCAAACAGAAAGCCAAAGGTCCCCTGCCCACGATGACTTACCGGGAAGGCGTGCAACGCAAAGTCCTCGTCCTCGAGCACCACGCCCGGCTCGAGTTCGCACAACTCGATCGTCATGGGCGGCCGCGCGCCGCGCAGCACGACCCCGAACAGCAGGTCGCGGATGCGCGCCAGCGCGGCCGAGCCGGCCCAGATCTCGAGGCGTTCGATTGTTTCCCAACGCGCAAAAGTGGAAAGCAAGCCGGCCAAACCGAGGATGTGATCGAGGTGCGCGTGGGTGATCAGGATCTTGTTGAGCCGCTTGAAGCCCAGCCCCGACTGCAGGATCTGCCGCTGGGTGCCCTCACCGCAATCGATGAGAAAGCGGTGCTCACGATGCATGACCACCTGCGCCGGCAACCCGCGCTGGATGGAGGGCGCCGAAGCGGAAGTGCCGAGAAAGACGATTTCGAACACGGGAAGCCTCAGAGTCGGGCCGGGGTTGGAAAAACGATTGTACCCTAATCAGATGGGCCGTCGCATGCCGCCGGCGGCGTACCAACGGCTCGCCTGCACCTCTTGACCCCAACCCCGCGCATTGAAAGATGACTTCCCGCCCAGGAAGACAGAAATCGCCCGCAGCGTGCGCGGGCGATGACGGGTGAGCCTTCGCGCCCAAAACCCGGTCAGGGAGTCGGCGACGGGGTCGGAGTCTCGCCGCCTGGGGTGGCCGAGGGCGCGGCGGTCGGCCGCGAGGCCGCACAGTCGCGGTTGGCCCGGCCGAGCTCATCGCTGTAGTCCGGGTTGGATGGCTGCAGGTTGGCAGCGGCCTGGAACTGCGCCACTGCCTCGCACGGTTTGCCCTCTTGCATGAACTGTTCGCCGTAACCGAACAGAGCAGCAGGATACTTGATGGGTGTGTCGCGAAAGAAGGGCGCCATCGCATAGACCTGGCCGAAGGTCTCCACCGCCTTCTCCCAATTCGTTTCGAAGTACACGTTGGCTGCCTGATACAAGTTGAGCAGCAGTTGCGCCCAAGTGGCGCGCTGGCTGGCATGACTATCGAGCGGAGCATAGTTCTTGGCCAAGTCGAGGTAGTACAAGCCCTCTTCAAGTTTCCCTTGATCGATCAGGGCCACCCCTTGGTTCCGCAGCGCGGTGAACAACAAGCCGTCGACACGGAAAGGTTGGAAGTCCGGGGCGTCGACACGCAGCAGGAGCAGGGTTTGGATCATCCCCATCCAGTTCTTATCGCTGAACTGCTGCTGAGCCTGAGCGAAGAGCTGCTCCGCGTACGGCAAATCGAGGGTGGCCGTCGGCGGCGGCGTGGGGGTGCCGGTCGGGGTGGGTGTGGAGTTGAGCCCGCGCAAAGCCTCCTCCAGCAGCGCGCTGGCCGCCGGGTAGTTCGGATCCAGGCCTAGGACGAACTCGAGCCGCTGGCGGGCGAACGAATAGCGACCGGCGCTCATGTCCTCGATGGCCAGATCGAACTGCTCGCGCGCCTGAGCTTCCACCGTGGCGCGCGCCTGGCGCGCGCGAGTCGTCGTGCCGGACAGGAATCCTCCGGCCACCGCCAGAATGACGGCCGCCAGGAGAATCGCCAGACCGATAAGAACGAGCCGCCGGCGTGAACGAGGGGCAGGTGGGGCAACCGGAAGATCGGACATGGCGCGGATTATACCGTATCCCTCCTGCGCACCCGCGTGCGGCGCACTTGACGCCCATCCTCCCGCGCATTACCATCCCCGCAGAAGGGCCTATGTATCTCGGCAGCAGCCGTTGGCGCATGACCAAAAAACCTCCACGCCGCCCGAACCTGTGGCGGATCGGATTCTTGTTGCTGCTCATCGGCGGCGCGATCTATCTCAATCAGTTCATCGTGCCGCACATTCCACCGCCCTTCATCCCGACCGCGACCGCCACGCGCAGCCCGGCCTCCTTTGCGCAGGAAGCGGAGGCGCTCTTCCGCGAAGGCAAGCTCGCGGCCACCGAAGATGCCTACCGCCGGGCCATCCGGGTGGATCCCTCGAACGCCGATTTGCACATCGCGCTGGCCCGCACGCAGGTCTTCTCGCGCAAGTACAACGAGGCGCTCGAGAGCGCGCAGAACGCACTGCTGCTCTCGCCGCAAAACCCGATGGCCTGGGCTGTCTACGGCTGGGTGCTGGATTACCTGCCGGGCCGGGTGGATGAGGCCGAGCGCGCGGAACGCCAAGCGCTGGAGCGCGACCCGGGCCTGCCCCTGGCCAATGCCTACCTGGCCGAAATTCTCTCGGACCAGGGCAAGTGGCAGGATGCCTCCACCGTCGCGCGCCAGGCGCTGGCCGCTTCGCCGGATTTGATGGAAAGCCATCGCGCGATGGGCTACGTCTACGAGAGCACAGCCAACTACGACCAGGCGATCGAGGAATATAAAGCGGCGGTGGCCATCCACCCCAACCTGGCCACGCTCTACATCTCGCTCGGCAACAACTACCGGGCGCTGGGTGACGTGAACAGCGCGGTCGACAGCTACCTGCGCGCCACGGCCCTCGACCCGGCCAATCCCGAACCTTACTCGAGTATCGCTCGGACCTATGCCGGCGATGGGCAGTTTGGCAAGGCGGCCCAGTATGCCGAACAAGCGGTCGGATGGAATATGCTCGACCCGCGGCTTCACGGCCTGCTGGGCGTGATGTACTATCACAACAACCAGTTCGAGAAGGCGCTGCCCGAACTCAACCTGGCCATCGCCGGCGGCCAGACAGACCAGGGACCGGTGGCGGGCGTGCCCCTCGATCGGGGCACGGTGGGCGAGTACTACTGGACCTACGGGTTGGCCCTGGCCAAGCTCGACCGTTGCGAAGAAGCCGTGCCGCTCTTCCGCCTGGTGCTGGCCGGCATTCCGGATGACGAACTGGCGGTGGGCAACGCCACCGAGGGGCTGGTCGTGTGCAAAGAGATCTCACCGACGGCCACGCCCAGGCCCTCTCCCTGAGCCATCATGAACCTGCGCGGTAACCGCTTCAGTCCGTTTCCGGAAGGCCCTCGCCTCCGCCTGGGGCGCGTGGCGGTTTACGCCGCGCTCATCGTTGCGGGCGCGGGGCTCTTCAGCCTGCTGGATAGCGGGCGCATCCAGCCGCTCTACGCGCCGACCCCGACGCCCACGCGCCCGGCCGCCTCCCACCTGGCCGAAGGCCAGGCCTTCTTCGATGCCGGCCAGTTGGATGAGGCCGTCCTCGCTTACCAGCGTGCGCTCGCCCTCGACCCCGGCAACGCCGAGCTGTGGATCGAACTGGCGCGCATTCAGACTTATTCCAGCGATCTGGTGACAACCGACGCCGACCGCTCGGCGCGCCTAGGCGATGCACAGCAGTCCATCGCCACGGCCCTTGAGCTCGCTCCCGAAAACCCCACCGCCTACGCCATCCAGGCGCTGGTGCTGGATTGGAGCGCCGATCCGGGATTGGTGGGCGTGGAGCGCAGCTCGGCACTGCTCAACGAGGCTGCGCAATCTGCCGTCAAGGCGCTGCAACTTGAGCCGAACAACCCTCTGGCACTCGCCTTCATGGCGGAGGTCTTGGCCGATCAACTCAACTGGTCGCAGGCTCTCGACGTCGGCGAACAGGCCGTGGGCCTGGCGCCACAGGTCATGGATGTGCACCGCGCCTACGCCAAAGTGCTCGAAAGCAGCGGCGACTACACCGGCGCCATCGACTCCTACAAGCGGGCCATCGCTCTCAACCCGAACTTGCCGTTCCTGTATCTGAGCATGGGAGCCAACTACCGTTACCGGCGCAAACCGCCCGACGACCCCAACGCCGCACAGCGCGACATTGACCTGGCGCTGGAGGCCTACTCCATGGCCGCGCGGCTCAACCCGAAGAACCCGCTGCCGTATCTCTCGATCGCCAGCACCTACGCCAATCAGGGCGAGTTCTTCATCGCCGAGCGCAACGCGCAGAAGGCGCTGACCCTCGACCCGACCAATGCCGACATCTACGGGCGCCTGGGCGTGCTCTACTATCGCGCGCGCAACTACGAGGGCAGCCTGCCGGTGCTGCGCTGCGCCGTGCGCGGTTGCCCCTCCGCGGAGAACGAGGAAGGCCACCGCCTGGCCGGGGACGACCTGGTGCTGGACGTGACCGCGTTGCCTCTTTCGGCCAGCACGCTCAACTACTACTACACCTACGGCTCGGCGCTGGCCTACTTCGGTAGTTGCGCCGAGGCCCAAGAGGTTTTCGCCGAGCTGCGCGCCTCGCCCTGGATCGACAGCGACGTGGAAGGCATTATCCAGGTCGGGGAGCGGATCTGCACGGGCGCCGCATCTGCGTCCTCGGCCACACCCACCCCGTAGAATCGCAGCGCGCGGCAGAGGGGTGCCGCGCACATCGCGCCATTCGTCTCAGCCTGGGATCGGGATCAGACGGCGGTCACCGACACGAAGACCATCGGCCGCCGCTTGATTTCGGAGTAGAAATACTCCGACAACGCATTCTCAACGCGCGCCTGCAGTTCACCCGCTCCGCCCCGTGCCACCGCCTCGCGAATTGTCTGCTCGGCACCCGCCAGGAGTTCGCCTGATTCGCGCACGTAGACAAAACCCTTGGAGATGATTTCCGGTTTCTCGGTCAGCGCTCCATTCGAGGAGCGCACGCGGAGCTGCACCGAGACAAATCCATCTCGCGCCAGGAGTTCGCGCTCGCGCATCACGCTGGGGCCGATGTCGCCGACTCCGGTGCCATCCACGAAGACGTAGTTGCCCGGCACCCGATCGGCGAGGGTCATGCGCCCGTCGGCAAACTCGATTTGCGTTCCGTTCTCGACCACCGCCACGTTTTCCGCCGGGATCCCCAACTCGCGGGCAATCGCGCCGTGCTGTTTGAGATGGCGCAGTTCGCCGTGGATGGGGATGACGTGCTTGGGACGCACGAGGTGAATGAGCAGTTTCATCTCTTCGGCGGAGGCATGCCCCGAAACGTGCACCGGTGCAATCGGGTCGTAGATCACGTGCGCCCCGCGCTGGAAGAGCCGATTGATCGTGCGGTGTACCAACTCCTCGTTGCCCGGTATGGGGTGCGAGGAGAAGATGACCGTGTCGTCCTGCTCAAGTTCGAATTGGCGATTCCGACCGGCGGCCAGGCGGCCGAGGATCGACGACGGCTCGCCCTGGGTGCCGGTGGTCATCAACACCACCTTGGAGGAGGGCATGCGCAGCGCCTCCTCGATAGAGACCATCAAGCCGTCCGGAATGTCCAGGTAGCCCAGCTTCTGCGCCATACGTGCGTTTTCGACCATGCTCGTGCCCACCAGCGCCATTTTGCGGTTGTGGCGGTAGGCGACATTGGCCGCCTGCTGGATGCGCGAGATGAGCGAGGCGAAGGTGCCGATGAGAATGCGCCCTGGCGCGGCGCGAAAGACCTCCTCGAACGCTCCATCGACCACGCGTTCGGAGGGTGTCCAGCCCGCCTGGTCGGCGTTGGTGCTGTCGGAGAGCAACGCCAGCACACCCCGCCCCGAGAACTCGGCCAGCTTGGCGTAGTCGGTGGGCCAGCCGTCGACCGGCGTGTGGTCGAATTTGAAATCACCCGAGTGGACAATGAGCCCGGCCGGCGTGGTGATGCCCAGGCCCACGCCATCCGGAATGCTGTGGCACACATGAAAGAACTCGATGCGGAACGGCCCGAGCGAGATCTCGCTGCCAGCCTTGACCGTTTGCAGGTGAGACCGGCCGGCCAGCCCGGCACGCCCGAGTTTGACCTCGAGCAGGCCGCGGGTGAGGGGCGTGGCGAAGATCGGGGCATCGAACGCCTCCGCCACGTGGCGGATGGCGCCGGTGTGATCCTCATGGCCATGGGTGACGATGATGCCGCGTACATGGTCCTTGCGGTCGAGCACGGAGCGGTAGTCGGGGATGATGTAGTCGATCCCCAACATGTCGTTTTCGGGGAACATCAACCCCGCATCCACGATCAGCGCATCGCTGGGCGTTTCGACCAGCATCATGTTCTTGCCGATTTCCCCCAGCCCGCCGAGCGGGATGATTCGGAGTTCAGCGTTCATACGAATTCCTTGTTTCCTTTCACGATGGGCGGCGCCTCGTGGGCGGCCCGCATCCTTAACAGAAAATCCCCACCGAGGTGGGGCGCCTTAGGGCCGCGCACTGCACTTCCCCCTGCGGCGAACGAGTTGTGGTTGATATCACGCGGATTCAATTCAGACGGACAACCTGAGTAGCCTGCAAACCGCGGACGGTCTCTTCCAGGGCGAATTCGACGCGGTCACCTTCGTGCAGGTTTTGGATCCCGCCACCCATGATGGACGAGTAATGAACGAAGATTTCTTGTCCGTTCTCGCTGCGAATGTAACCGTAACCGCGCGAACCATCAAACCATCGAACAGTACCAGCAGCACGTGGGGGCACGAAGGTCCTCCGAGCACGAGATCGGGCTGATTTTAGCACCTAAGACGATGCCGGTCAACGCTCAGGGCAAGCGGGCCAGTGCAGCCTGTGCTTCGTCGCCGAGCGGTTGGCTCTGGGCCAAGTGCAGCGCCGCTTCGTAGTAAGCTCGCGCCGCCGCTCGATCGCCGCGCGACTCGGCCAGGATGCCGAGATGCAGGTAACTGGCCGCGTACGCCGGTTCGACCGAAAGCGCCCGCCAGAACATGCGCTCCGCCAGCGGCAAGTCCCCTTCGAGATACCACGCCAGGCCCAACAGGTCCAGCGCGCGCGGGTCGGAGGGCGCGCGTGCCAGCGCTTCTCGCGCAGAAGCGATGCCGTCGCGGTTCACACGAATTTGGTTGCCGATGTAGAAGGCCGCCCGCGCCAGCCAGGCCTCTTGCGAATCCGGCGCAACCTGCACCGCTTGAGCGTACCAGGTCTCTGCCGCTGTAAGTTCGCCCGCGGAAAACTCCAGGCGGCCGCGCTCGACCGCAATGGCCCAACTGTGCGAGTCGAGCACCCACGCCCGATCGAGTTGGAGGCGCGCGTTCGCCACATCTCCTTGGCGCGAGAGAAACGATCCATACAGCAAGTGAGCCTGCGGTGAGTCCGGGGAGAGGACAACCGCCTGGGCATAGTCCGCCGCCGACGGCTGGCCAGCCTGCTCGCGAGCCAAGCCCAGGTATGCCAACGCCTCGCCATAACCTGGATTGCGGTCGAGCGCGGCCTGCAAAGCAGGCTGTGCAAGGCGCGGCTCGCCGAGGCGCAGCAGGAACTCGCCGACGCGCGCCAGGGCATATGCCTCGCCGCCTTGCTCGAGGGCCGTCGAGATGATTCCGGCCAGGTCTTGGGCTTGCGACCACGACTCGCCCTGCTGCGAGGCCAGTGTGTTCAGCTCTTCCGCGGCCGAGGCCGGATCGCGTGTGGCCTGGAGGAGCGCAAGCCGGTAGCGCGCTCTGGAATCCTGTGGATGAATTGCGATCCAGCGGGTGAGTGCATCGGCAAGCTCCGCCCACTGCTGACGGGACTCGTATACCGGCAGCAGGCGAAGCAGAATCGACTCCGGCTCTGCGCCCAGATCGGCGGCCGATCGCCAGCGGACCATAGCTTGTTCAAGGTCGCCGTTCTGGGCATACGCGTCGCCAAGGTCGAGGTCGAGTTGAGCGACGCCCCCCAGTCGCAGCCGCGCGTGCTCGAAAAAGCACAGCGCCGCGGAGCTGCGGCCAGCTTGCAGAAACGATCGGCCGGCTTGCCACGCGAGAAGACCATTTTCGGGGAACCATGCGGCGGGCTGCGCCTGGATGGGCAGCGGGTCTGCAACGCACTGCGCGGCCCACGCGGAGCGTACCGGAATCGGCCCCGCTTGGAAGAGACCCAGCGCGATCAGCGCCGCGACAATCGGTCGTATCGCAGACCTAGCCATGGACATGGGAGGGAGAGTCCGCCGCAACTAGCAGGGACAAGACGAGGTCAGACCGCGTTCCAATCCGGCGGAGGCAGTTGTCCGAGCGAGCCATCCGCCAGGAGGTTGAGCCGCTCGAGCATGGCTCCGCTCTCGCCGCGCTGAAGCATCTCGGCCAATTCCTTGAGCTGGCCCTGCAGGTCGATCTCACTCAGCAGGTGGTTCTCTTCAAGGCGCAGGATGTCCGGGTGCTCGGTTGGGCGCAGAGCGGTTGTGTCTTCCCACAACTGCTCGCCCAGCTTCTCGCCGGGGCGAATTCCGGTAAAGACAATCTGCACATCGCGGCCCGGCTCGAGGCCCGAAAGGCGAATGAGATCTTCGGCCAGGCTGACGATGCGCACCGGCTCGCCCATCTTGAGGATGAAGGTCTCGCCCGAGGCGCCCAGGCTGGCCGCCTGCAGCACAAGGTGGACGGCCTCGGGGATGGTCATGAAGTAGCGCTTCATGTCCGGGTGAGTGATGGTCACTGGCCCGCCGCGGGCAATCTGTCGTTTGAAGAGCGGGATGACCGAACCGCGCGAGCCGAGCACGTTGCCGAAGCGCACCGAAACAAATACGCGCCCGCTGCGCAGAGCGGCCTCGCGCACCACGAGTTCCGCCAGGCGCTTGGTGGCGCCCATGACGCTTGTCGGGTGGATGGCCTTGTCACTCGAGATGAGCACCAAGCGCTCGACCTCCGCAGCCAGCGCGGCTTCCACAATGTTGCGCGTGCCGAAGACGTTGTTGGTGACGGCGTCTTCGAGGTTGGCCTCCATGAGGGGCACGTGCTTGTGCGCCGCCGCGTGGAACACGACGTTCGGACGATGGCTGCGAAAGACCTGGCTGAGGCGCGTCAGATCGCGGATATCGGCGACGACCGGATGCAGTGGCAGGCTCGGGAAGACCTCGCCGAGTTCGATCAATGCCTCGAAGATGCTGTTCTCGCCATGCCCCAGCAGAATGAGTTCGGCCGGCCCCCAGCGGGCGATTTGGCGGCACAACTCGAGGCCGATGGAGCCGCCCGCACCCGTGACCAGCACGCGCCGGCCGCTCAGGGCGCGGCCCACAGCCTGGTCGGCGGTGCGCGCCGGCTGGCGGCGCAAGAGGTCGCCCACTTCCACATCGCGCAAGCGCGAGACGCTCACCCGCCCGCCGATCAGCTCGAACAACCCGGGCATCGTGCGGAAGGGGATGTGCGCCGCACGGCAGGTATCGGCGACGCGGCGGAAAACCTCGCCCGAGGCCGAGGGCATGGCGATGACCACTTCATCCGCGTTCTGCTCGCTGGCCACCAGCCCCAGATGCGAGAGCGTTCCGCGCACGGGTATGCCGTGGATGCGCTGGTGCAATTTCTCGGTCGCGTCATCCAGAAAGCCGACCGGCTGCATGCGCAGCTGCGGGTTCTTCTGCATCTCCCTCGCGACGAGCGCCCCGGCATCGCCGGCGCCGGCAATCAGAATACGCCGCGAGCCATGGGCTCCCGGCAGGATGCGGCGCGCGCGCCTCACTTCGGAGATCACGCGCACCGAGAGCCGGATGCCGCCTACCAGGAACAGCGTCACCAGCCAATCGATGAAGGGGATCGAGCGCGGGACAAGGTTCCAGCGCAAGATGATGTTGACAAAAACCCACACCGCCAGAATGAGCGAGCTCAACCCGACCGCGTTAAAGATCAGCACCAACTCCTGCACGCTGGCGTAGGCCCAGTAGCGTCGGTACAATCCCATGGCCCAAAAGACGACCGGCTTGACGACCACAGCCTGCACGGCCAGCCACACGGCCAGAGGCAAGTACGAGACGAACAAATCGCCGACGTCCAGCCGCAGGGCGAACGAGACGAAGACCGAGACCAGAATGGCCAGCAGATCGGCCACAAGCAGGTATCGGTTGCGAATCGTCGGGGCAGAACCTTTCATCCCTTACTCCCAGATGCCATTTCGCGGTACCACGCGACCGTTTGCCGCAATCCCTCCGACAGGCTCACTTGCGCGCGGAAGCCAATCCAATCGCGGGCTTGGTCCGGATCGCAGCACGAATGATGAATCTCTCCCGGACGTGCCGGCGCGAAATAGACTTCAGGGAGCACGCCCGCCTGTTGCGCCATGAGTTCGAGCAGTTCACGAACGGTGCGCCCAACCCCGGTGCCCACGTTGACCGCTCGCCCAGGCGCGTCGGCGGCCCGGCAGGCCAGAAGATTGGCCCGCACCACGTCGTCGACGAAGACAAAATCCCGCGTTTGCTCGCCGTCGCCGTAGATGGTGACCGTCGTGGCGCCGAGCAGCGCCTCGGCAAAGCGGGCGATGACGCCCGAGTACTCCGAGGTGGGGTCCTGCCGCGGCCCATACACGTTAAAGTAACGCAGGGCCACGGTCTCCAGCCCAAAGGCGGTGGTAAACGTGCGGGCGTAGGCCTCGCCGGCGAGTTTGGTCACCGCATACGGCGAGAGCGGCAGCAGGGTCTGCTCCTCGCGAGCGGGCACCGCCCCCTCGCCGTAGACCGCGGACGAGGAGGCCGTCACCACGCGTTGCACGCCTGCTGCGCGCGCCTCCAACAGCACATTGAGGGTGCCGCTCAAGTTGACCGCGTGCGTCGTCTGTGGGTCCTCGAGCGACTCGACCACTGAAACCCGTGCGGCCTGATGCAGGACGTAGTCCACACCCTGCATGGCGCGCTGCACCAGCGCGAGATCGCGAATGTCACCCTCGATGATTTCCACCTGGCTCTCGACCGGCTGCAAGTTCTCGCGCCGGCCGGTAGAGAAGTTGTCGAGTACGCGCACCTGCGCACCCTGAGCCGCCAGCGTCTGCGCCAGATGCGAGCCGATAAAACCCGCGCCGCCAGTAATCAGGTAGCGGGTCATCGGCCAGAGGGGGCCCTTGCCCCACGCGCGCGGCGCGCCACACCGAACCATCCCCACCAGAAGCCCAGACCCCAGGCAAGGTGCATCGATGCCAGGGCCAGAGGCAAGGCCCACACCATCCCTGCCGCGCGCTGCCGGGTTGCCCGCAGAATGCCGGCCGCAAGAAGAACGGCCGCATAGGCGAGGGCGAAGGCACCCAGCAGGGTTCTGGCGAGCGGAGTGAATATCGCGCCGACAACCAGAACAAGCAGCAACGCCACCCAGAGAGCGGGGGCTGCCTGCCTTGGCCGCAAGGCGGCCGGATGAAACGAAAGCATCACCGTCTTCTGTACTCCGTAACGAAAGTACTGCCGCGCGAGTGCCGCAAGCGTTGGCCGGGCAATGTACGTGCTACGGATCTCTGGAGAGAACAGCAGGCGCCCGCCCGTTTGGCGCAGGCGGTAGTTGAATTCGTAGTCCTCATTGACCGGGACGGCCTCGTTGAATCCTCCCAGGCGCTCAATTGTGCTGCGACGATATGCGCCGAAGGGGACCGTATCCACTTCCCCGGCGGAGCCCCCCAAACGGTAGCGCGTGCCCCCCGCGCCGAGCGGATGGCCGGCCGCGGCCGCGATGGCCGCGGCAATGGCTCCCCTCGCGCCGGGGAGAATATCCCAGGCGCCGCCCACGCCATCGCATCCCGTGCGCTCGAGCAGGCTCGCGCAGCGCTCGACGTAGTCGGGGCGCGGCACAGCATGCCCATCCACGCGCAGTACGAACTCACCATGCGCCGCGCGCCAGGCTTGGTTCAATCCCGCTGGCGCGGTGAGGCCCGGATTATCGACCACGGTCACCTGCAGCGCGGGGTGGTCGCGGGCGAATCTTTCAACGCGAGCGCGGCTGTCGTCTTCCGACCGCCCGTCCGCGACGATGACCTCCATGCGATCACGGCCGAAGGTCTGGCCGTCCAGCGCCTCCAGGACTCTGTCAATGGTCTTCGCCTCATTGCGGCACGGAATGATGACGGACACCAAAGGGGGCATCGAAGGCACAGCCACGCGGGCATACCCCAAAGGCTAACCGGCGCGCGCCGGGTTGGGCCGGTCGAGGAGTTCGAGGTAACGGCCCTCGAGCCCCGAAACGACTTGTTCCCAGCCAAATTGGGCTTCCACAAACGCGCGCGCCGCGGCGCCGAGGCGCCGGCGCTCGAGCGGGGAGTCCAGCAATCTTACCACCTGGGCGGCAAAGTCGGCCGCCCCGTCGGCCAAGAGGTAGTGCTCGCCGTCCGAGGCGCCGATTCCTTCAATGCCGATGCCCGTGGTGACCACCGCCTTGCCCATGGCGAAGGCTTCGATGATCTTCACCCGCATCCCGCCGCCGCTGCGAAGGGGTACAACGACCATCGCCGCCTGACTCCAATAGGGGCCGATTTCGGGGACTTTCCCGGTCACGGTGATGGCCGGGTCGCCCGCCGGCCAGCGCAGAATGTCTGCTGGAGGATCGCGCCCGACGATCAGCCAACGCGCCTCCGGCCGCTGGCGCCGAACGAGAGGCCAGATGGAACTCTTGAACCATCGCAGCGAGTCCACATTCGGCGGCCAATCCAGCGCGCCGACATAGAGCAGCGTGCCCGGCTCTTCGCCCGCCGACGAAATCGGCCGGTGCACGTCGGCACCCACAGGGACGACCGCCACATGTGCCCGAGGCTCCAGCTCCGTGCAGCGCTGTGCGTCTTGGGGGGTGACGGCCAGGGTCAGATCCGCCGCGCCGATCGCGCGTTGCTCGAACCGGCGCATGCGGCAGGCCTGGAGCCGCACGTAGGCGCTGAGCGGGAAGGGCGCCGTCTGAGCAAAGCGTTCGGCTACAAGCGCCTCAACATTCGTCAGGCGCAGAACGGCCGGAACCCCGCGGCGCTGCACCGCATCGAGGTAGTGCGCCATGTGGGAATTCTCAAGCTGGACGACGTCGAACGATTGCGAGTTCAGCACCTCCTCGAGCGCTGCGAACATCGGCGCGGCCGAGTACTTGGCCGCGGTGTAGGGGAGGTGAGAGAAGAGCGCCATGGCGGCGGGCAGGGCGCGAGTGCGCGTGTCGTGCGGCACGGCGCGGGCCCACATCAAATGCGCCTCGGCCGCCAACTGGTCGGCCGCCTGCTGCGAGCCGAAGCCCAGATAAGCCACACGGTGCCCGCGAGCAGCCAGATGGCGCATCGGTTCAAAGATGGCGATTCGCCCTCCGTCATTCGCGGGGTAGGGAATCTTCGGACCGACGAAAAGCAGATCCAGCGCACGACGCGGCACGCGCTCTCCTTACGGATCGGAATGGACGGGCGCACCCACGTTGCGGCGCCTGCGCCATTCGCTCAACCAGATCAGCGCGGCGATAACCGCCGCCGAGGCCACGCTGGCGAGGAGGGGCACCCACGCATCCAGTTTGACCACCGCCGCGAACAGCAGCGGCACCCAGGCGAACCATGCCAGGCGCTTCAGGCGCCAGTTGAATACGATACCTGCGCTGGCCAGGAGCAACAAAGCCGGCATGACCAGGTCCCGGTGGCGGCTCTCACGCGGGATGGCCAGTGAGAAGAGCACCAGCAAGAGCGCCGCGAAGGTCAGCAGACCGGCAATGCCGGCGTGCGACCGGCGCAAGCTGCTCCCCACCCCCAGCACGGCAAATGGCAGCACCAAGTACCACAACCACATTCCGGGGAAGCCCACCGTGTAGGGGCCGAAGGCGGGTGCCGCAGGGATCGCCCCGGGCAGGATCCACGCATACGGCGCGAGCACCGTGGAAGTCACGGAGAGGCCGAAATAGGCAGCGAAGGAAATCGGGTGGCCAAGCGCCCATGCCAGGAGTTTGGTCACATTCGCTGAAGGAGGCAGGTCGCTGAAATAAGAGGAGAGAAACGACCCGGCGCCAAAATTGCCAAGCGGCAGGGTGAAATCCGCCAACCTGCGCACAATGGGGAAGAGTGCTGCCGCGAGAGCAAGCAGGCCGATCACCAGGAACCACCGCATTCGCCTGGCTTGCACAGCGCGGGCGAAGAGAAAAACCGCCGCTCCCAACCCCGTTGCGATAAAGACATAGTCACGCATGAGAACGATGGCTGCGCCGGCTGCCAGGGTCGCACCGCCCCATCCGATGAGGCGTGCGGCACTCGGCGCCTGGCTCATTAGCCGCTGCAGTGTCCAGAAGAAGAACAGGGCCGAGGCCAGGATGAGCGCGTCTTTGAGGGGCATCAGGCTGTAGACCCAGAAGCCGGTATACAGCGCGCACATCCATCCGGCCAGGCGACCCACCTGCTCTCCAAGGAAATCGCTCCCCATCCGATAGGTGAGGTACACAGAGGCGGCGCCCAGTACGGCATTGAGCACGATCACCGCCGCGGGTGAATGGCCGACCACCCAGTAGACGGCCGCTACAACGCGCGTGAACGGCTCATGGGCGACCCACTCCAGCCCGCCGACGCCTTGAAGTTCGACCCCGGTCTTCCACGCCTGGGCCAAGGCCCAGCCTACGCGGTCGTAGGCGATGGCGTCATCCAGCCAGCCGCGCGTTCCGACCCATGTGGAATACAGCCAGGAGGCAGCCAGGCGCAGGAGCAGGCTTCCGAAGAAGAGGACCAGTGCGGGACTGCGGCTCGCGCGGGGTTCGACCCACCCAATGGCGAGCCACGCGATGGGTGCCAAGAGGCACAACACAACCAACGGGGCTCCACCCTGCTCCCACGGAAGCAAGGCAACAGCCAGTGCCAAAATCCCGGCCACAGCCAGGGGTGTGAGTCCGCGCGGATTTCGTTTCATTTCAACGGCTGATTGCAGAGTGCGGCGGGACCTTCTGTGCTGTACACGGCAAGCGATCGCTCGAGCATCGCTTCCAGAGTGTACGCGCGCGCCGCTCGATTTGCGGCGTGTGCCAGGCGGGCACGCTCCTCCCGCGAGCCCGACAGCCTCACCATTGCCTCGGCCAGCGCCGGAGGATCGTTCGGGGGAACCAGAATCCCTGTCTCCCCGTGACGAATGAGGTCGGCGTTGCCCCCCACCCGCGTGGCGACGCACGCCACCCCGCACGCCATGGCTTCGAGCAGAGTATACGACATGCTTTCGAAGCGGGACGGCAGCACGAACACATCCGCGGCCCGCAGCGCCGCGCGCACCCCCTCGCGCGTGATCGAGCCCATCCAGCGAAGGTGATTGGCGCATCCCAATTGCGCGGCCATACTTGAGAGCCATGCGCGCTCGGGGCCGTCGCCGACGATGGACAGGCGCGCCTGCGGCCTCTCGGCGAGCGCGAATGCGCGCAGGAGCGTGGTCACGTCCTTTTCCGGCGAGAGGCGGCCGACGTAGATGAACCGGACCTCGCCCGGCGCCTGTTCGTGTTCACGAGGCTGAACCGTAGCGGCGTCCTCGCCAGGCTCAAACCAGAAAGGCTCGATGCCGTTTGGGATGCATACAGATTGCGCTGGGCGCACGAGTCCCTTGCGCACGTAGAGGGCCTGGATGGTGGGCGAGACAAACACCACGGTGCGAGTTGCCCACCGGTTGAGGGCCGACTCGGCCCACTGGTAGACGCGGATCCCGAGTCCTCGATCCTTGAGGAAGAAGGCCGGCGTGTGTACCGTGTGGATGCAGTCCAGCCGCAGTGACCGGCCCGCCAGGCGCCCGAGCAATCCGCCGCGGGTGTCGTGCGTGTGGACGATCGAGATTGCCCGCTCCCGGAATACCCGCCGCAGTTCGGTGAGGCTGCGCAGGTCGAATTTCCCCGTGGCCGCGACCCTCACCACCGGCACGCCCTCCGCTTCCATCAAGGCGCGATACTCTGGAAGGATGTCGCCGACAAGGGCGAATTCGACCTCGTGTTTCAGGCCGCGCACAAGCTGCAGCAGGTGGGTCTCGATGCCGCCTGTGGCGAGCGGCGTGAGCGAAACAAGCGCGACGCGCGGGCGGGTCATGCGGCGCCTTCCATGGCGCGGGCAAATGCGCGGTCGAATGCCTCAGCCATGCGCTCCACGGTGAACTGTGCCTCGGCTTGCTTCGCCGCCGCACCCAAGCGGCGGGCCTCATCCCTATCGGTCAATAGATGCAGGATCGCTGCCTCGAGCGCCGGCTCATCCGCGTCGGGGACCACCATCCCGCTTTCGCCAGGTCGGATCAAGTCGCCCACGGCGCCGACCATTTCGGAGACGACGATCGGCAGCCCCGCGCTGGCGGCCTCGTTGAGCACCAATCCCCAGGCTTCGGCCACTCGCGCCCGACGCGATGGCAGGACAAAGACCTCAGCCAGCGAGAAGAGCATGTCCTTCTCGGCTTTGCCCACGACGGCCCGGCGTGTGAAGTGAACTGAGGTCAACCCCAAACTTTGTGTCTGGTGCTCGAGTGCGGGCAGCATGGGGCCTTCGCCGGCCACGACCAAAAAGGTCTCCGGCCGCTTTGCAGCGACTCGTGCAAGCGCTCTCAAGAGAAGATCAGGCGATTTGACCGGTATCAATCGTCCGAGGAACAGAACCACTGGCCGATCGCCGATGCCCCATTCGGATCGGATGCTTGTCAGATGCGCACGGTCGTCCCGCTCGAACACATAGCCCGCCGTGTTCCCGGTCTGGCTGATCGTATCGCGGGGCGCACCGAGATGTTCGAGATAGGCCGCAGCGCGGCTGCCGTAGGCCAGGCTGGCGGCCGATCGCCGCACGACAAGGGCCTCGAGCGGCCGGCTCAGCCAGCGCCGCGGGTGGCGCGTGGCAACCCACTCGCCGCTCCACAGCACGAAGGGCCGCCGCGCGATGCACGCCGCGCGACAGGCCGCCAGGGTGGCATAGGAGCCGAGGTCGGAGCCGAGGATCAGGTCGAACGGCCTCTCCTCGTGGGCGCGCAGCACCGCCCGCGTAAGACCGGGCGCGACAACGAAGTCCGACATTTCCGGAATGCGGAAGCCGCGCAGCACATGGGAGCGCGGCGGCAGACGGCGCGGGGATTCGTTGACGAAGAAGAATTCGACCTCGTGACGCTGCGCCAGAAGCCCGAACAACTCGTGCCGGTAGGGCGGGTAGTGCTCGTGGACAAATGCGACCCGCACGCGGCTCATGCGGCCGCCATCAACTCAGCATAGAGCTGCTGATAGCGGTCGACCATGACCTGAAGCGAATAGTACTGTTCCACCCTCGCCCGAGCGAAGTTCCCAAGACGCTGGCGCGCATCGGCCGCCATCGTGAGCGCGCTCTCGAGCCGGCGCGAGAGAGCAAGCGCGTCGCCGGTGGGGAAGATCCAACCCGTCTCGCCCTCGAGCACCACGCCCGCCGCGTTGGCGGCTTCCGACACGATCACCGGAACGCTGCAGGCCATGGCCTCAAGCACAGTATTCGGGAACCCCTCATACTTCGAGGGTAGGACCAACACATCCAGCGCGTGATAGACCGACTCGACCTCGGAGGTCACCCCACGCACCTCGACCACCGGTGCGAGATCCCACTCGAGCACCCATCGTTCAACCTCCGCGCGCGCCTCGGCAAAGGTTGTTCCTCCCACCAGCAGCAGTTTTGCCTGCGCCGGCCAGCGCCCTTCCCCCCGTAGCATATGCACCGCCTGCAGCAGCGTGCGGTGGTCCTTCACCGGGGAATACCGCGCGACCATGCCGACCAGGTGCGCGGACTCGCTCATGCCGAGCGCGCGCTTGGCGGCTGCGACATCGGGCGCGGGTTTGAAGCGCCATAGGTTGACGCCGTTCTGGATGACGCGCAGACGGGGGTGCGGAATGCCGAGCACTGCTTCGGCCTCTTCGGCTGCGGCGGCGGAATTCGACACGATGACCCGGCTCGCGCGCCACAGCACTCGCTCGGTCCACTGCCACGACCGCGACCAGAAGCCGGCGATGCGCGTGCGCAGCGAAGTGACCAGGCGCGGGTGCCCGGCCAGTAGGCCGGCCAGGCGCAGGTAGAGGTCCGCCGTGCGCAGGTACGACTGGAGAATGTCCGGACGACAGGCGCGAATGAGGCCTACCAGCCGCGCCAACGCGATCAGATTGCCCAGCTTGCCAAGCGGCTTGCGTAGGCTGAGGACAGGGTCGTCCCCGGGCGGAATCTCAATCGGGACGGTTGCCGGATCATAGATCGTCACCACGATCGGCTCGAACATCGTCCGATCGAGATGGCGCACCAACTCCATGGCTTGCCGCTCGGTGCCGCCGGCGGCGAGTGTTGGCAGCAGGTACAGGATGCGCGTTCGACGCGCTGCGTTCGTCACGGAGAGGCCTCGCTCAATCTCGCTCGACGAGAACGACGCGGACGAAGGCGTCTTCGTAGACCACCAACCCGGCCGGCTCACCCGCCTTCTCGCGGTCCACCAGGTAGATCGGCACGTGTCGCAGGCGCGCGTACTCGGAGGCCGCCACAAGCGCGAGCGGCGACATTTCCTCAAACGCATCCCGTGCAGCTTGCCAGCGTGCCGGGTCGAGCAATTCGAGGTCGACCGACATCAGGCTCATCTGGCCCGCCGTCGGGTACGTCACCCAGCGCATGCGTTCGAGCAGCCGGAAGCGCGTATCGTCCTCGATGGTCCCCGTCTCGACGATGAGCGCGTTGGGAGGCGTGTTCAGGTTGATCCAGCGCATGTATTCGAACGCGGCCGGCCACGGCGTGGGCGGGGTGCCGATGGTGATGCCGACGACCTGCACGGCCTTCGCCGCATGCAGCGCACGACCGATAGCTTGCAGCGAGCGCGCCCGCAAATCAAAGAACGGGGTCAGTGATTGAGTCAGAATCGTCACCGCCGCTGCATAGGCAATGAACCCCCGCTGCAGGCGACCCATACTGCGCCAGTCAACCTGCGCGAGCAGCATGGCTGCGCCGAGCGCGATACCGACCTGCGCCGGAACCGAACCGCGGGTTACGAAGTTGCGCCCCGGACCGCCGTGGGTGAAAGCCAGGGTGAGGAACAAGTAGAGCAGCGGGAAATATACGAGGAATTTCGCCCAGCGGCTGCGCTCGTGCAAGCCGCGCGTGAGGACCCACACACCATAGAGCACCAGAGGCAGCCCCATTTCGATCAGCATGACCCAGGCCAGCACGAGCGGGAACCCCGCCAGCGACAGCCACCGATCCAGCGCTTGGAAGGCGGGCGAACTCGTCTCGAGGAATCCTTCGAGCATGGGGATGCGGAACTCGTTGACCTTGATCCCGCCGCTTTGCGAGAGGCTGATGAGCGCTTGCCGACCGGCGCCCAGGGCGAACAACCCTGCGCCCCAGGCCAAGGGACCTAACGCCTTGACGCGCCACCACACGCGCGTGTGCAACAACATCCACACAACCCCAGCAACGGCCATCGAAAGGAAGATGAACGCGCTCGAGCCCAGGCAGAATCCCGCTAGCAGCGCCAGGATGGCCACACGCACGGCCGCCGGTGCGCGCACGTTGCGCCACAACAGCAACCCCAAGACGAAGGCCATCGCGCCGGCCACATGCTGCGGCACCCACATGAAGAGGGTGGGGAATGATGAGATCTGATTGTTCGAGACCAGCCAGACCACCCGGCGCTGCCAGTCTTCGACCTTGTACATGCTAAGCGTGGCGAAGAAATCGAACCCGCCCGCCAGGGTGAGCGCCCACAACCCGCCCCAGCGCGCCAGACGTGAGCGCAGGTTGAGCCGCAAGAGGCACCAGCTCACGCCCACGAAGGCGCCAGTTTGGATAATCGCATGCACCGCCAACGCCCGCGCCAAGGACACGCCCAGGCCAGGCGTGTTGGCAAGGATCGCGGGGTAGATCCATGACCAGTAGTAGTAGACCAACGGTTGGTCCGGGAAGAAGTAGTGATGGGGTGGCAGCCCGCTCCGCGCGACTGAGACCAACTCGGCCAGGTGCCAGTACTCGTCCCCGCTCCCGCCCCAGGTGGCCAGGTTGCCATTGACCAGGAAGTCGAGCCGCGGCAAGTTGATCGCCAGTGTAAAGAGCAGGATGAACCCGGCAGCCAGGATCGTTTCGCCGCGCGAGGGCGGAACGTCGCCTGCGCCGTCGCGTGTGCGCAAGCCCAGCCGCGGCAAACGCCGCGACCTGCGCAGAATGACCACACCCACTCCGAGCAGCGCAACGAGCGCTATCAGCCAGAAGGGGTTGGGCTGCAATGGGACGACGTTCGAGACGGCTACGAGGAAGAATGGAACGATGACGAGCGAGACCGGCACCGCGAAGGCCAGCCGATGCCACCAGCGGGCGCGAGGCAAATCGACAAGGTGGAGGGCGAGGAACCCCGGAAGCACATAGGCGATGACCGCCTCGAACGCGAAAAGCACTACTTTCATGTCCGCCTCTCGATTTGGGGCATGGGCCTGTCAGACTCCGCGCGCAAGGATGAGCAGCGCCACCTGGCGCAGCCAGCCATAGGCGCGCAACAACGAGGTGAGATGATCCGGCGCGAGCATGTACAATGCAAGCAGGCCGGTCATGGCCAGCGCGGCTGGTGCAGCCCAGCGCTCGGGATGTGCGTGGCCCATTCCATCACCTTCGAGCAAAGACCGCCAGCGGCTCCCCACGAACGACCTCCACGAATTCCATGCTCGTCCGCGTCCAGTCGTCTTCTTTGCTGCCGAGCGAGGTTACCACCAGCTGGGCCGGGCTGGACTCAAGCGCGGTATGCCAGCTCAGTTCATCCGGCGCGTGCAGGTGAACGACCATGTTGCGCAGATCGGCACCAAACAACGGATAGATGTCGACCCGCCGACCGTAGGCGATGGCCGTCGGTCGGGCATATGTCTCGCGCTCGATCCAGGTGTAGACCTCGTCCGGCTGCGCCACGCGCGCGGCCGATCGCGAGCGATCATCGCTGTGCGCAACGAACTCGCGCAACTGCCCAACGCTGATCTCCGGCGCCGGCAGTGTCGCTACGACCACATATCCGATCATGAGCACGAGCTCAGCGCGAACCAGCAGGCCGGGCCAGTTGCGCAGACGATCGAGCAACAGGGCGCAACCAACCGCCATGGGCAAGAGCAGCGCCACGGCAAAGCGGGGACGCCAGTTGTCGGGCGTGGCAGCGAATACGAGGAAAATCCCGACGATGATAAGCAACGGCCATTTATCGCGCCGCCGCGTCGAAATCACCGCCCAATACACCAGCCCCGGCACGCCGAGGAAGACCCACAGCGGACCGCTGCCTGCGAAATTGTAGTCGTAGAGCGGCGCCAGGCGGTCGAACCAGGCGGCACCGATTCGGGCAGCCCAGGGAAGCCCGGCCACGGGCGAGTCCGGCTCGAGAGCCAGTATCTTATCCATTTCGAGCCCGGGCCACACGATCTTCTCGCCGAGGCTGACTTGCGCCGGCGCAAGTGGGTTGCCTTCCACAATCCAATTGCGCGCGTAGGCGTATCCGCCAAGGAACACGCTAAGAATGGCGAAGACCGCGAGTCCGGCGACCAGGCGTTTGGCCTTCGCGGAATGCGCTGCAGCGCCGCGCACTTCGCCCGCTGGCGGAGGTTCTTTCTCCAGCAAGCGAAAGACCAGCAGGGCGCCGAGCAGCGCGGCTAGGGTCAGGCCCGAGTATTTTGTTCCGGCCACGGTGCCCGCACACAGCCCGCTCGGGATGGCGAGCTCGACCGCACTCGCCGTGCCATGCGGCGCCGACTTCAGTATGAGGTAGACACCCATGATGAACAGTGACACCAGCCAGGCATCGTTGTATGAGCCCACCTGGCGCAGGAAGACCGTGGGCGTGAAGGCAAACACGGCCGCGCCGGCAATGCTTGCCGCGCGCGAGGCCTCGAAGTGGCGGGCGATCCCATACAGCGCCAGCGCACCGAAGATGACCCCGGGCAGGAAGGCCAGATCAACCAGCTTGTCGAGTCCAAGCGGGGCAAACGTCCACAACTGCATGAGTTCGCCGTTGATAGGATACGACCGGATCCACACCGACAGGCTGGGGATGGGCGCGACCGAGTGTGCCTGGACCATGCTGGCCATGATCGGCAAGTGATAGGCCAGTCCATCGCGATCGTAAGGCGGAAGAAACCAGCCGTAGAAGACGTTGCGCAACACAATTGCGGCGTACAAGAGGATGATCAGCCACGCCCAGGGCGGCAGGGTCACTCCTCGTCCCTGCAAGCGAGCATTGCGCAGCGCCGCGTCGATGGACGCGCGATGCGGGAGGACGCCAAGGGCAAGGGTCACGGCGGCGAGGCCGACCGAGGCCAGAGCGATGGCGAGCGGCGTGAGCAGCCCCAGCCACCCCAGAACAAGCTGAGTGGCAATGATGTGGGCGGTACTGAGGACCACCGCCGCCACGCACGCGGTCAGCGGCGCATCCCCGCGGCCGAGGCGCCACAGGGCATACACCATCCAAATGAGCGTGGAGAGCGCGAGCAGCCAGCCCAGGCGCGCCCAGGTGGACGCGTCGGTGCCAAGGAAACCCGCCGTCGGCAAGGCAAGGAGATGGGCGCTGAGGCGATCGATCATTCGTGTGGGCGGCTCATCGCCCTTCGTCAGGCCATGTGGTCGAAAGGATCGTCCGCGCGCGCGCATTCCACGAATAGCCCTGCACCGCACTGCGCGCGCCGGCGGCCACGCGCCGGCTCAACTCCGGGTTCCCCAAGACGCGCTGGATCCCCTCGCGCAATGCCTGTGCGCTGTCAGGCGCCGCAAGCACTGCCGTCTCACCGTCGCGAAGGACCTCGCGCACCACGGGAAAGTCGGTGGCGACGATCGGCCGGCCGGCCGCCATGTACTCGAACATCTTGAGCGGCGACATGTAGCGCACGGTCGGCGTCTGCGAAGTATAGGGCATCACCAATACATCCGCCGCCCACAGGTACGCCGGCACTGCGCTGTTGGGCACCTGGCCGGTGAATCTCACGCGTCCGGCTACGCCCAGCCTAGCGGCGAGAGCTTGCAGGCGGGCAATATCCTCCGCGCGCCCGCCCACCATCACCAGGACAGCCTGGGGCAATCCGGCCAATGCCTCGATCGCTTCCTCGCCGCCCCGCCCCGGGTAGAGATGCCCGGAGTGACACAGGATCGGCGGATCGAGCGGCAAGCCCAGCCGGCGGCGAGCCTCCTCTTTGGATAATGGCGAGTCGAAGCGTTCGAGATCTACGCCGTCGGGCAGGACATGCAGAAGCTCACTTGGCGCGCCCGCATCCGCATAAGCCTCGGCCAGCGCACCCGAGATGCAGAAGACGCCCCGCAGCGGCTTTAGGTGCAGCATGGCCTGCCACACCGGGTAGCGCTGCTCTTCCGCCAGGTTATGGGCTTCAAAGGCCACCGCGCGGCCCATGCGCGCCAGCCAGTAGGCCGTCCACACATCGCGCGAGTAGACCAGGTCGTAGCGGCGCACGGCGGCGCGGCCTGTGGCCGCCAACGAAAACCCGCGCACCTCGAATCGATCCCTCCAGTGGGGATACAGCACCCGCGCAATGTGAAAGCGGCGGGTCAATGCATAACGCTCCCACAGCGATGCGCCGTCCGTGCGCGTCACGCGCCAATCATCCCAGCGAAATGGGATGATCAGATCGACCGCCTGCACCTGCGCCGCGAATGCGGCGCACATCTTCATCACCTGCAGGCTGTTGGCCAGGTCGGAGGGGACGCGCGAGCGCGCAACGTATCCCAGGCGAAGTGTGACCCACGCCTCGGGCCTGTCGCGGCTGCTCATCGCCCTCCGCCTTCAAGGTCCGCCAGGACCGTCCGCGCGCGGCTGCGCCACGTGTGGGGCGCCACATCCAGCCGAGCCTGGTGGGCCAGGCGCCGGCGCAGATCGGGCGAGTGCAAGCTGCGACGCAACGCCGCGACCCAGGCCGATGGATCGTCAGCCGGCAGCAGCAGGCTGTTTCCTTCATCCAGCATGGCCCGCAGCGCAGGCAGGTCGCTCGAGAGGATCAACCGCTCGGCCGCCATGTACTCGTACAGCTTGAGCGGGCTCATGACCTCGGCTGTATCGCCCTTGCCCTGAACGGTGACGCGGGTCTGATAGGGCATGAGCAGGACATCGCAGGCCGCCTGATGCAATGCAACCTGTGCGGGCGGAATGTGCCCAAGCCACAGGACGTTGGCAGGCAGTTCCCCGGATGGGCGTTCGGAACCGCCAGCGATCAGGAAATGAACCTCGGGCAATTCGCGGGCCATGGTGAGGATCGTCTCCACCCCACGTCCTGGAACAACGCTGCCGAAGTAACCCGCGGCCACCCCGCGCACCGCGATGCCCAGCGCTTGTTGCGCCTGGTGCGGGTCCGGAAGCGCACGGTACTTGGCCTCGTCGAACGCGTCGCCGGCGACGAGGGTTTCCACTTGGCGCGCGGCGGGAATCGCGTTGACCAGCAGCTCGTGCAGCCGCGAGGTGATCAGCACCAACCGTCGGCATCTCGGGCTGCGCACGACAAGGCGCAGGTAGAGGGGACCGAGTCGCCCGCTCGGCAGTTGATGTAGTTCAAGAACGACGCGCTGCTGGTTCCAGGAAGCGGCCAGCGCAAAATCCACGCCGCGCGTGTAGACAATATCCGGCGCGAGCTGCCGCGCGCTGTGTGCCATGCGCCAGGCCAGGCCGCGCCGGCCGACCAGCGGCGGGGTCTTCACACGACGCATCGCAGGCACGAGGCGCAGCCCGTAGTATTCGCCCACGATTTCGCTGTCAGGCTCCTCTGCGGGAGCTATTCGCGGCGCCAGGAGCGTCACGGCATGGCCCTCGCCAACCATCGCCTCGCACATCTTGAGGATCTGCAGGCTGTTAGCCGAGGTCGAAGGGATCGCCGCGGAGGCCAGGTATGCGATTCTCATGTCGAGGATCCGCCTGGTTTCGCTGTCCGGACGCGCTGATAGACCTCGGCTTGCTGGGTCGCGTAGCGCGACCAGGTCAACGATTCCGCGAACGCCCGCCCCGCCCGGCCCATGCGCTGGGACAAGTCGCGGTCCACAAGCAGCCGCAGCATTGCGTCCCCCGCCCCAGCGACATCCTCGGCCGAGAGCAGAAAGCCCGTCTCACCGTCGCGCACTGCGTCCGGAATGCCGCCTGTGCGGCTGCCAACGACCGGCAGACCGTACGCGCCGGCTTCCAGAAAGACCAGGCCGAATCCCTCGAAGGCGAAGCGTTGTTCCTGCGAGAGAAGCACAAAGACGGAACTCGAACGGTAGTGGGATGCCAGGTCCTGCTCTCCCACCGATCCGACGAATTCAACCCCGCGGATGTCGTGCCGCTGGATGAGCGCCAAGAGCTGCTCGTGGTAGTGGCCGCCGAGCCCGCCGCCGACGATCTGGTAGCGCGTCTGCGGCAGCGAGCGCTGAACGCGCGCGAAGGCTTGCAGGCTGAGGTGATAGCCCTTGCGCCGCTTAAGGTTTCCAACCGAAATGAGGGTGGGCACCTGCGGCCCTGGGCGGGCCTCGCCTTCGTCGCGCGGAACACGCTCGGTGATATCCGTTCCCTCGATCACGACTTCGCACGCCGCCGCGCTCAGCGCCGAAGTGAATTCGCGCTGCATGCGCGCCAGCGTTCCGTGAGAGATCGGGCAGATGAACGCCGCCTCGCGCAACACGCGGGCGTAAGCCGAGGAGAGGACCGGCCAGCGCTTCCAGACAACGGCGTAGGTGCCATGAGCCGTCAGGCCGAAGGGGACGCCTTCGCGCCGCGCGAGCATTCGCGCGACCCCGCCCGCCGGAAAGGCCTCCAGCGCGTGGACGAGATCAACGCGCAGGGGGGGCAGACGGCGCAGGCCGATGCTCGCCGCTGTGAGTGTGCGGGCTACCGGCCAGATTCCTGCGCTGACCGGCTGAACATCCGCAAGGACGTGTGTTTCGTATCCAGGCAGCAGGGCCCGCGCGCTATCAAGATCGGCCCGGGCAACGACAAGCACCGGCTCGACGTGGCGCGCCAGTGCGCGGACGGCACCCAGCGCTGCGGTCTGCCAGCCCCCGCGCGAACGCAGGTACGGGATGACAAATGCCACACGGGGAGTCATCGGCGGTGCCCCCGGTGGACCAGTTCGGGCCACAGGCGGGCCTCGCCCATCTCCATCAATCGGCGCGCACCATCCTCCGCCGCATTCGACCAGATCCGATCGCGCCGGCGAATCAGTTCTTCTCGCGGAAGGCGGAGTGCCCGATCGACCGCCGCTACAACGTTCTGCGGGTCCTCGGCCGCCTCGGCCAGGTGTTCCTCGGCGAGTTCGCGACCATACGCAATGGCCGTGCGCAGCCATACCGTTGGAATGAGGCTGAGGGCTGCTTCATAAAGAACCGTGCTGTAAGTTCCCAGCGCCAGATCCACCTGGCTGAAGGCCTCGTAGACAGTGGGGGTTTGCAGCACATTCACCTTGGCAGGGTCGATCCCATATGCGCGCAGTCCGGTAGGGTCCTCACCGGGTCGCAGCTTGACCCACAATTCAAAGCGCCCGCTGCGGATGATCGCCTCGAGATAGGCAAGCACCTCTCCCTTGCGCGCGAGCGGCTCGGAAACAAGCAGCACGCGCGGCCGCCTTAGGCTTCGCGCCGGTTCAGGCCACTCTGCTTGGGGCGCGCGCAACGGCCCGCACACCACAACCTGACCGGCCTCATACAGTCGGCTTCCGGCCAAGAGCCGTTCGCGAAAGAGCGGACCCCACACACCGTACAGGTCGAAGGCATGCGACCGAGCGTCGTCGAACCCGTAGGCCATGGTGCCGGTGTGAAAGCGATTGAAGACGCCGTGCTGGAATCCGAGCACCTTGAGCCCCAGGCTGTGGCAGGCGGCCACCAGCTCATAGTTGTGACGGTTGTCGTCGAAGACGATAGCACGCCGCGCCCCTTGTCGCACGAGAGCACGCCGCAACGCGCGATAGCGCGCGGCGGAGGCCTGGCACCAGCCGAGCACCTCGAGCGCCACCGCGCGCAACACCCGATCCTCGAGCGTTCCTCCCTGGGCTGCACTGAGAGGCTGCGCCGCCCGCGGGAGCGGATATCCCGCGCGGGGATCGTCATCGAACGCCTCGAGCACAACGGCCGGGCGCCGGCGGTGCAGCATGTTGCCCAGGGCAATGCGCGGTGAGAGGCTGTGCGTGTACTCGGCATAGCGATACCCACGCCGCCGCAGCTCCGCGTACAGCGGGCCGATGCGGAAATCGTGGTCGAGCCCCGGGCTGACAATGTCAATGGTGTAGAGGACCGTATCGCGGCGCGTCAGGCGGAACCCGATCAGCGCCAAATCCGAAACCAAACGCACTGCCGCCCGGCCGAACCACGCGGCGACCCGACGTGTAGGCGATGCTGCCTTCGGCACCTCGCCCTCGAACGTGAAGCGAGGGAACCCGGCCCTGCCCGACAGCGGCCGCAGCGCCCGCCGCGCCTCGGCCGGTGCATCGATCAGTTGAGCCTCGTTCGCGCCAGCGAGTCGCGCAAGGACGGGAAGGTAGCGCGTGAGCGGCAGCAGCGTGAAGCGGAAGAGGCGGTCCTGAACGAACCACCACGGCTCGAACCCATCCACGGTCACGAGCGAGGCCAGTCGCTCCCCGGTGGGAGCCGTCGACAGATTGATGCGTCTGAGAAGGCGGAGGGCTTCGTCCCAATCGGCGGGAGGCAGATCTTCTTGCCAGGCATCGGCCTCCACCCGTTCATCGCCGGAAGCATCCGGCCGGAAGTGCAGGCGCGCCGAGGTCGAGCCGGAGGCGTGCATCGCAGAGGCCCTATCCTGGCCGGCGCCCCATCTGCCGATCGAACTCCTGGCCGAAGCGCTCGGTCAATTCCTCGACGTGATAGGCCTCTTCGGGCGAGGTGGGGTTGGGCGCATCGTGCAGCACGTAATCGACGAATTGGCGGATGAGACGCTCGTGCGGCGAAGGAACCACCTTGGGTTCGCTCCCGCCACGCAGACGCAGGGCCAGGTAGCGGCGCAGGTATTCGCCGGCGCGTTTGGCGCGCGGCCGTTCGGCCAGGGGCATGGCGATCTTGTAGCTGAACATGTAAGAGGCTTGGGTGCCGTGCAGCACGTTGATCCGCCGCTTGGCTTCCTGCGGGTTGGCCGACATGCGGATGTTGACGTAGCCGGGCTCGCTCTCGAGCACCACATCCACCTCATCCGCGGCCATCCACGGCCACTTGTCGGTGGTTTTGCGCCCGGCCACATGCAACAGGCGCATCCGGCCGACCAGCGCGTATGCGATGTACAGTTGGTGAGGCAGCGACTCGGCCCACCGCCCGCCCGGGATGGAGTGGCACCAGAAGTTGGGGTCGATCACCATGCGGTCCTGGTCGCCGTTGGTCATCCAGGTGAGCCCCAGGTGCAGCACCCGTCCGGCGTCGCCGCGCTCAACAATCTTCTGCATCTCCATCACGCCCCAGTTGAATTTGTTCTGATGCACAACCGATAATTTGCGGCCGGTTTTCTCCTGGGCGACGATCACCTCGGCCGCCTCACGCAGCGTGATGGTAAACGGCTTCTCGAGAAGAACGTCGGCGCCATGCTCCAGGGCATAGATCGCCAGGTCGCGGTGCGTCTGGGGCGGTGTGCAAATCGAGACGATCGTCGCACCGGTTGCCGCCAGGCCTTCCTCGAGCGAGGTGAATGCGCCCGCCAGCCCGTGCTCGCGTGCCACACGTTGCGCTCGCGCGAGGTCCGGGTCGCAGACGCCGGCCACTTCGATTTCCGGGCACTGAGTGAAAGCCGGGACGTGCTTGACGGCCCCGGCTTGGCCGGAGCCCACCACAAGGACTTTCGTCTTGGCCAAGGTACTCTCCGAACGGGAAGGTAACTAGGGGGAGCGCGCAGGCGCGCCCGTCAGGCCTTCACGGCACGCAGGCACACTTCAACTGCAAAGCGATCGTCGTGCAGGCCGAGCTCGCGTGAACTGAATTCGGCGGCGATGAGGCCCCGCATGGCCCCGGCCGCGGTGAGCGTGTTGCCGTACGAACGAAGTGTAACATTTCCGGCGCCGAATGAACGCGCCCCCAGCCAGGCCAATCCCTCGGGTGTGAAGCGCCACAGCTCGTGCCACCACGGCTGGATGCCGGCAACATGCGGCACGCCCAGCAGCAGCACGCCGCCTTGCGCCAAGAGCCGGTGCAGTTCGTCCATGAAGCGCGGCGGGTCCTCGACGATGTGCAGCGTGTGGGTGCAGATGATCGTGTCGTAGGAGGCTGAGGGCACATCGTGCGGCGCTAGCAGATCGGCCACGATCGTGGCCTGTTTGCTCGTGCCTGACCCCTGTTTGTGCAGAATATCAAGATGCCTGACGCGCGTTTCGCCAAAACGGGTGGTGTACTGATCGTTCTGGAATTCCAGGCAGCGGCCGTGAATATCGGCGGCAAACTCGCGCATGAACAGGTCGAGATAGTAGCGATGGATCGATGGCCCGCGGTCGGAGCCGGACACAACCGAAAGCGGTTGGGCGCCGAAGCCCAGGCGCAGCCTGGCCGCGAGCGTGGTCAGTCCGGGAATGCGCCGCGGGTATTTCGAGCGGCGGGCGGGGCGCAGGTGCCCGACGACGGCGCGCCACATGCGCCGTGGCAGTGAGGTGAGAGTGGCGATCACATGAGCTCCTTGTCGTTCGCCTCGGGAGGGTCTCGTGGCGTGCCGCCCCGCGGCGGGTGCGGCGCGGCAAAGTCATCGAAGAACCCCTTCAGCCGGCGCAGGAGTTCCTCGCCGTCGACATCGCCGGGGGCGTGGCGCGGCAGCCACAGCGGATCCGCGCCGCGCACGACCTGGCCGCGCACTGTGGCGCACGCGGCAGAATAGCCCGCCTCGCGCGCCAGCGCAAGCGTGCCCGGGGCCACCGCGTCTCGGAAGCCATAGGGATAGGCAAGCACCGTGATCGGCCGGCCGGTGATCTCCGCCAGGTGCCGCCGACTCTCGCGTAGTTCGTATGCCTGCACCGCCGCCGGATGTGCCGCCAGCCACAAGTGGTGAATTGTATGGCTTTGAACATCGACCCGGCGGCTCGCCGCAAGCTGGCGGCATTCGCTTTCGATGAGTGGCCGGTGGTCTTCGCGCACGCTGCGGCCGGTCCCCTGCCCATGGGCCAGGTCGTTCAACACTTGCTCCCGCACCTCGGTCGTTGCCGGACGCAGGCGCATATGCAGCGCGTCGTAAACCGCGCGCAACGGCGTGCCAGTCGGCCACGTCAGACGTTCGCCATTGACCTCAAGCTCGAGATCCCGCGTGGCGGTCACTCCGCGTCCGAGCGTCTGCGCCTCGAGGTCATCCCACCAGAATTCACACCGCCCATCCAGGTATCCGGCGGTCACGAACACCGTGGCCGGGAGGTCGAATCGTTCGCACAGCGGGCGCACCGCGTACAGGCTGTCGGCATACCCGTCGTCGAAGGTGATAACCACCGCGCGCCGCGGAAGCCTGCCCTCGCGCAGCCGCGCCGGCATCTCCCCCAGGGGGATAACGCTGCAGCGCCGCCGCAACACGTCGAGGTGTTCGGCGAAATGCGCCGGCGAGACGCACAACCCGCGTGGGTCCTCGGCCACCTGCGCTACGCGGTGATACATGAGGATAACCGCCCGCGGCCGGCTGCGTTGCCACAGGCGTTTGAGGGCCCGCCGCGGCCGGCTAAACATACTCGCGATGGGAGTCTCCATGCGGGCTTTCAGCTGACCTCGGCGTACAATTGTAGGTGCCGATCGGCGTAGTGAGCCGCAGAAAACACATCGCGCGCGCGCCGCGAGAGCTCACTGCGGAAAGGCAGCGAGACCCTCTCGCTCTCCAGCGTCGACAGAATGCTCCGAGCCAGTTGCTCAGGTTCCATCTCGCGGTCGGCCAGACCGATCGCGGCCGGAATCTCCAGGGCATGGTTAAGATCGTCGGCCTGAGCACTCCATGTGAGAGCGGCCAGTCCGCGGCAGGCCGCTTCGCGCGCGGCATGGCTGCCCCTCTCCGGCTGGCCCGGCAGCACGAGCAGCGCGGTCCGGTCGAAAACTTCGCGCAATTGCGCTGCCGAGACCACTCCGCCGAGGGTCACCGGCAACTGCTCGGCATCAATCATCGAGCGCGACTCCCCATCGGCAGTGACCTCGCCGCATACTGTCAGGTGGCAGCTACGCCGCAGGGTCTCGTCGGCGCGCAGTGCGGTGAGGATCGCCTCCAGGTTGCGCTTGGCACGCCGCCCGCCGACAAAGACGAGCGTGTTCGCAGCAGGGGAGGCCGCGGCCGAGCCGCCTAAGAACGCAGGGCTGACCGGCGGCGGAAGAACGCGCCCCCGCGGTGCCGTCAGCCCGCTGCGAGCCAGGGCCATGCGGCTCGGGAAGATGACCGCCGCATACGACTCGGGGCGCGCTTCGATCGATCCCTCCGGATGAGTCAGAACAATTGGCGTGCGCACGCCCAGCGCGCGTACCATCCCCATGAAACGCCGCATGCCGAGATGATCGTGGAGGACATCGGGCATGCCGTTGGCCAGCGCGCGGCGCAAGGCAGCCAATTCCATCCAGGCAAAGACCACCTGCCGCAAGGAGCGAGGCAATGGACGCAGCCTTGGCACGGTCGAGAACAGTACACGCAAATCCCCGACCACCGGCAGTTCCATCGTCGACCATACGCGGGCTGAGAGGCCGGGAGCGACGGCCCACTTAAAGTCGGTGCCGATGGCCTCCGGCGAAGGGAACATGTCCAACGTGCACCCGCGGCGGATGAGTTCTTCCGCCAGGAGCGCTGCGGTGCGATACGCCGGCCCGGCGATCGGGTCGACGGCTGCAGATTTAAGGAAGGGCTGAACGGCAAGCACGCGCATGTCGTCTCGCGTCCCCTATTCCTCTTCTCGCGAAGCCACTCGGCCGATCCCGATCCGCCGCAACACGCGCCGCCCCATGCGCCTGATGAAATGCGCTCCGAAGATAGCTTCAGGCGGCTGAGCCTTAGAGCTGCTCCCAGCTGCCATGAATGCTTGCAGGTACTTCTCCCAGTCGGTCCACACCAAGTTGAAGAGGCCTAGATAGTCGACCAAGAGCGGGTGGGCACGCGAGTCAAAGGAGAGGCCCAGTGGGCCATAGGTCCGCAGTACCAGGTGACTGTCCCACACAGAGCCGGCGGGGGACTCGGCCACCTCGCAGAAGGCACGCCGGGTGGCGTGAACGTTGTGCCACAACACAATGGAGTGAGCGTCTAGATATGGACAGAGGCCCTCGAAATCGGCGTGCGCCGCTTCATCGGTATGTCGGCCGTCGATGAAGGCCAGATCAACGACCACCGAGCGTCGTCCAAGTGCAGCTTCCAGCGTGCGCGGGATGTCGATCGGGCTTGTTCCGGTCGCGATGTGAGCATTCTTCGTAGGGAGGTGTGAGGCAATTTCCAGGCTCAGCCTGCGTGCGGCCTCCCCCGCCTCGCCCTCCGACCAGTTGTCGATCGCAACGACCTGACACGCCGGCTCCGCTAGGGCAAGGCAAAAGGTGCTTAGTCCGAACCCGTTCCCAACGATGTATGCGACCTTCGGGCTGACGAGTCCGCAGAGATCGAAGAAGACCCCGATCTCATCATCGCCGATCGATGTGCCTGTCATCTTCCCGACCGCGTTGTACCCGGCCCACGCCGCCAGCTGGTATCCCCAGGTCGTCCCGCCGCTGCGCGGAGACACCTTTCGCTCAAGCTGCGCCCCTTGATCATGGTACAGGTCGAATAGGCGTGCCTTGAGGTCCGTGGTCGCCTTGAGGTAGGGCCTCAACGGGATCATATATCCGCCATCTATCGCCGCCTGACGACTTGTTGATACGCAGCCAGGTACTCCTGCCCGAAGCGTTCGAGCGTGAAGTCACGCCGGGCGTGCGCTGCAATCGTGGCGCGCGCCGCATCGCTTTGGGAGGGACCGTTGAGCAGGCCACGAATCACGTCGGCCAGGTCGCCGGCCGATTGGGTCCGTCCATCAAAGGGCGCTCCCACCGGCGTCTCCCACCACCGCTCGAGTTCGCGGACCTGAGCGGCCCAGCCCACAACGGGTGTTCCGCAGGCCAGCGCCTCGAGCAGCGCGATGCTGAACCCCTCCAACCGGCTGGGGTTAACCAGCGCCTGGCTGTGCGCCAACACGGTGCGCAGCTCGGCCACGGACAGGCGGCCGTCGAAGACGACATTCAGCCCGTGGCGCTCGGCATACTCGCGCAATTCCGGTTCGCGCTCGCCGGCCCCGCACAGATGCAGCGGGTGGTCATTCAGCTCGGGATCGAGGCGGTAGGCGCTCAGCAGCAGGTCCACCCCCTTGGCCTCGGTCAGCCCACCGACGAAAACCAGCCCGCGACGCGACGCGGCCGGCACGAGTGGCGCCTGGAGAAACGCCGCGTCGATCGGGTAGTAGATGACGCTCGTTCGGTCGCGCCCCAGAGCGGTGCTCGCACAGACCAGGTCCTGCAGCGCGCGCGAGACGAAGACCACGTGCTCGTAAGTGTCGAGTTGCTTGCCGGGCTCGCCGGTATGGTGGGTAAACACCACCGGGGGGCGGCGGCGCATCTCGGCCAGAATGAGCGGCAAGAGGGTCAACCGCTGATGGGAGTGAATGATGTCGGGGGCAAAATCGGCCAGCGCGCGGCGCAACCCCTCGAAATAGAGCAGGCTCACCTGAAAGCCGCGATCCTGCCGGATCTGGCGCGCCACGCGGCTCGCGCGGCGTGCGGCCCCCAGTATGTGCCTCGCGCCAGGCAAAGCCATGGTCGGCAGAACCGGCAGGCGCGACCCGGAACGCAAGCCGAACATGGCCGGTTGAAGCCAGAGGCGTTCGGGGAAGGGGAAGAGCGCGACCTCGTGCCCGTGGTCGAGGAGATACTCGGTGAGCAGGAGCGCCGCCCGCGACTTGCCCCCCGCGCGCGGATCAATCCGATCACCGCGCAGGAAGGGATGGATCTGCAGTATCCGCACGGTCGGCCGGTCCTCCCGGTTGGAACTCGGTGTGCCACTCCAAACGCGGTGCGATCACTCCGCCCCACACGCCGCGATACGTGCCCTTGGTGGAATCTCCAAGGCCGGTGTCTTGCACGCGGAACGTCAGCAGATTGGCCTCGTGGACGAAGACGCGGCGCGGGTAGAGCACGCGCAGCCAGACGTCGACCGAGAACAACCCTTCCGTCATCAGGTCGCCCGGGATCATGCAGCGGCTGCGATACAGGCCGGGCTCGCGCGTCGCGCCGCGGTAGGCCGGGTCGTGATTGGCGGCCGAGACAAAAACGCTGTGCCCGTCCTGGTTGACCACCTGGATCATCGGCAGTACCGGATAGTTGCCGCGCAGCAGCCAGTACTCGACCTCCACCGCAATCGTTTCACGCATGGTGAAGAGGGTCTTGGGGTTGCCCTCCGCGTCGGAGACGCGCACGTGTTTGAGTCGCGCCGTTGCATCCCCCGGCGCTTCGTCGGCGCTGAGCCATTCCATGCCGCCGCTTTCGACCCGCCCGGCGTTCAAGTAGCGCACAATCACCTCGCGCGCTTCTCCATCGGCAATCACTCGCCCCTCATCCAGGAGGATCGCGCGCGGGCAGAGGCGCGTAACGGCCGGCATGTTGTGCGAAATGAAGATCACCGTGCGCCCCTCACGGCCCACGCTTTCCATCTTACCCAGACACTTCTTCTGGAAGCGGTCGTCGCCCACCGCCAGAACTTCATCGACCAGCAGGATCTCGGGGTCAAGGTGAGCGGCGACGGCAAAGGCCAGACGCAAGTACATGCCGCTCGAGTAGTGCTTCACCGGCGTATCGATGAAGCGCTCGACCTCCGAGAAGGCGACGATCTCGTCATAGCGGCGCGCGATCTCTTCGCGGCGCATGCCCAGGATGGCCCCGTTGAGATAGATGTTCTCGCGCCCGGTCAATTCGGGGTGAAAGCCGGTGCCCACTTCTAAGAGCGACCCCACCCGGCCGGCAATCGTGACCCGGCCGGTGGTGGGCTCGGTAATACGCGCAAAGATCTTGAGCAGCGTGCTCTTGCCGGCGCCGTTACGGCCGATGACGCCCAGCACCTCTCCCTGGTGCACATCGAAGGAGACTTCGCGCAGCGCCCAGATCAACTCGCCCTGCTCGGCGCGCGCCGAACCACGGCGCAGCGTGCGGCCCACCCAGCGCGCCGGAGCCACGATCGAATCGACGAGGGTGTCGCGCAGCGTGCGGTAGCCCTGCTGGCGGGCGCCGATGCGGTATTGTTTGCCGATGTCCTGCGCGCGAATGACGAGATCGCCCATGATCCGTGGGTCCGTTTCTTGTCGTGTCGGATGTGCACGAGAGGGGGGAGACAATGGCCTCAGCCTCAACCCGCGCTCCGCCGCCCTCGAGATGGCGCGTGGGGAGGTTACCACGCCTGCGCCAAACGCATCAACCGATCCGGCCGGTCTCGACCGGCAGCGCTTGAGAAGCCCGCTGGAATTACAGCAATTCCTGATACACCGCCAGGTAGCCGCGCACAAAGCGCTCTGCCGAAAAGCTCTCGCGCGCTGCACGGGCAAGTGTTTGACCGGTGAGGGCCGCGAGTGGTGCATCCTCAAGCGCCGCCAAGAGGCTCGCGGCCAATTCGCGCGCGGACTGCGTGCGCCCGTCAAAGGGCAGCCCGACGCGCAGGCCGAGCAGCTGCTCGAGTTCCTGCACCTGAGGCGCCCAGCCAACGACCGGCAGCCCGCAGCACAGCGCCTCATTGATCGAGGCGCTCCAGCCCTCGAGGCGGCTGGGGTTGACCAGCAGCCGCGCCGCACGCAGCGCGTGCGCCAGGTCCTCCACCGAAACTTTGCCGTGGAATTCGAGGTTGAGACCTTGTTCGCGAGCCTGGCGCTCGTAGTCTTCGCGCTGTGCACCTTCCCCGTAGAGATGCAGCGCATGATTGTTGAGGCGCGGTTCGAGGGCGTAGGCCTCGAGCAGCAGGTCAAGCCCCTTGCGGTCGCGCAGTGCGCCCGAAAAGAGCAGGCCCTGGCGCTCGGCAGCGCTCGGCGTGGGTCCCTGCGCGAATGTTTCGGCCACGGGGTTGTGGACGACGCGCAGGCGGTCCGCCGGCAGCCCGCTCTGGTCGCGGATTTCATCGCATTGCGATTGCGAGACGAAGACGATGCGGTCGTAGACCTCAAGCGCCTCGCCTGCCTCGCCATGATGATGGGTGAGAACCAGCGGCACGTGCCGCGGCAGGGAGCCCAGCAGGCGCGGGAACGGGCGTCGCGGCAGGTGGTTGTGGATGATCGCCGGCCGGAAGTGAAGCACGGCCTGGTCGAGCGCGTGGACGGCCATGGCCTCGCTCAGCGCCTCGCGCCATCCGCTGGGCGGCGGGTCGAGCCTGCGCGCGCGGCGCAGCGCGTGCGGCAAGCCGCGCCAACCCGGCCACGCCATCGTCGGCTGCACGGCCACGCTGATCTGGTCTTGCAGGTCCCAGCGGGTCGAAGTCCCAATCGCCTCGGGACAGGGGAAGACGAGCAACTCATGGCCTGCGCGCGCGAGTTCCTTGGTCAGGCGCAGCGAGGTGCGGGCCATCCCGCCGGCAAACGGGTAAGTGGCCTCGGCCTTGAGGAACGGATGCACGCGCAGGATTCTCATGGAGGGCCGGCCTGGGCCTCGCGATACAGGCGCAGGGTGGCCATGCCTGCCTGCTCAATGGAGAAAGCCGCGCGCGCCCGCTGGGCGATCTCCTCGAGCGGCAACTGCTTGCGGCTCACCATTTCGATGACGTCCAGGATCCTCCCCGCCAGGCTGTCGGGCGAGGTGTCCGAGGTCAGGGCGACCCCAACGGGTTGCGCAAGAACCGCCTCGAGTTCCTCAACTTGCGGCCCCCATCCAACCACCGGCGTCCCCACGCACAGCGCCTCCAGCATCGCCACGCTGAATCCTTCCGATTGACTGGGGACGACCATGGCACACGAGCATGCTAAGACCTGGCGCACTTCCTCGGGCGCCAGCCGCCCGCGAAACTCAACCGGCAGGTTGTGGCGCTCGGCCAGCTCGCGATACTCCGCTTGGGCCTCGCCCGTGCCGCAGACCGTCAGAGGATGCCCGCGTAGATCCGGATTCTCAATATAGGCCCGCAGAAGCAGCGCAAGTCCTTTGCGTGGAATGAGATTGCCGAGGAAGGCCAGCCCCCGGCGTACCTGCGCGGGGACTACCTCTCCCTGGGTGAATACATCGGCCACGGGGTTGTGAATGACCCGTGTGCGGTCGATCGGAAACCCCGTCCGCTTGACGACCTCGTGCTGCCAGCGCCGCGAGACAAAGATCACCCAGTCGTACAGATCAATCCGCGAGGCGGGCTGATAGGAGTGGTGAGTGAGGATGAGGGGCACCTTGGCCGAGAGGCTTCGATACAAGAAGGGGAAATCCGAGTATGTGTGATGGCAGTGGACAATCTCAGGCTGCTGTTCAGCGAGGGCGCGGCGCAGCGCATCCAACGCAAGCAGGTCGAAGGATCCGTTCTCGCCACTCAGCCGGCGGGCGGCAAGGCGCGCGCGCATCAGCGCGGCGAGATCCGCCGCCAGGCTGCGGCGCGTAGGCAGGATAGCGGTGGGGCACAGCGCGGCGGTGTGTCCGTTCGGCAGACCCAGGGTGCGGGGCACATCGAACAGCCGCTCCGGATATGGAAAGAGCGCGAGCGTGTGGCCTTCGGCCGCCAGATAGGAGGTGAGTTGCAGGGAGACGCGCGATTTACCGCCGGCGACCGGGCTGAGGCGATCCCCGCGCAGCAGCGGATGGACCTGAAGGATGCGCATGGCTCATCCCGCCGACTCGACGCGCGGGGAGAAATCGGACTGCCAGTCAAAGACGGGGGCGACTGTGCCTGGCCACACGCCGCGGTATTCACCCTTGACCGAATCGCCCATGCCGCGATCGTGGACGCGGAAGTTGAGCAGCTTGACTCGCGGGACGAAGAAGCGTCGCGGGAAGAGCGTGCGGACGGCGATCTCGAGAGCGTAGGTGCCCTCCGCCATGAAATCACCCGGGATGCGGCAGCGCGCGGTGTAGGTGCCCACGGCGCGCGAACGCCCGGCAAACAGCCCGTCGTGGGTGGGCGCGGCCGCAAAGACGCACACCCCGTGTTCGTTGTAGATGCGGAACATCGGCACGACGTTCGGCGCCTCGTGCAAAACCCAGAATTGGATTTCGACCTCGATCGGCTCACGCACGTCGAACTCGGCCTGCGGGGCGCCACGTGATGAGCGCAGGCGTAACGCCTTCAGGCGCACCCCCTCTTCGCCCGGGGCGTCGGCCGGATGCGGCCACTCGACCTCGGCGATGGTCTCCTGCACCGTCTGATCGAGGTTGAGGTAGCGCGCGACAATCGGCTGCGCCTGCCCGTCCGCCACGATGTGCCCTTCATCGAGCAGGATCGCGCGCTCGCACAGGCGCAGGATGGCCGGCATGTTGTGCGAGACAAACAACACCGTGCGCCCCTCGCGCCCAACGGTTTCCATCTTGCCCAGACATTTCTGCTGAAAACGGATGTCACCGACGGCCAGGACCTCATCCACCAACAGGATCTCGGGGTCGAGATGCGCCGCCACGGCAAACGCCAGGCGCAAATACATGCCGCTCGAGTAGTGCTTGACCGGCGTGTCGATGAAGCGCTCCACTTCCGAGAAATCAACGATGGCGTCGAAGCGTTTGAGGATTTCTTCGCGGCGCATGCCCAGAATAGCGCCGTTGAGGAAGATGTTTTCGCGCCCGGTCAGCTCGGGGTGGAAGCCGGTACCCACCTCGAGCAGCGAGCCCACGCGGCCGGCCACGCGCACTCGCCCGGCACTCGGTTCGGTAATCTTGGAAAGTATCTTGAGCAGGGTGCTCTTGCCCGCGCCGTTGCGCCCGATCAGCCCGAGCACCTCGCCTTGGTGGACCTCGAACCAGACGTCGCGCAGCGCCCAGATTTCGTTCTCGCCAGGCGCGCCGCGCAATTGCCTGCGTATCGCG
>CAYGXJ010000036.1:0-63523 GCA_964353865.1 uncultured Anaerolineales bacterium
CCTGGCGGCCGAGGCCCTGACCGTCGTTGTCAATAACGGCGACGATTTTGAATGGCTTGGTCTCACCGTCTGCCCAGATCTCGACACGGTGCTTTACACCCTGGCTGGCGTCGAGAACCGCAAGCAAGGCTGGGGCAAAGCGCATGACACGGGGCACGTCCTCGCGGCGCTGGGTCCAATGGGCGGGCCAACGTGGTTTCGCATTGGCGACCGTGACTTGGCGACCCATTTGCGGCGTTCCGAACTGCTGTGGAAAGGTCACACGTTGACCGAGGTGACGCACGTGCTCTCGAAGGCATTGGGCGTCGGGCCGCGCGTGTTGCCGATGACGGATGACGAACTGCGCACGCGGGTTGTTACCCCCGAAGGCGAGTTGGACTTTCAGGATTACTATGTGAAGCGAGCGAGCGAGCCGCGCGTGGTCGGTTTTCGTTTCGAGGGCTTAGAGACGGCGCAGGCGTCACACGAGGTGCTGGAGGCTCTCGAGCAAGCAGAACTCGTGGTCTTGTGCCCCTCCAACCCATACGTCAGCCTTGACCCGATTCTCATCTTGCCCGGCGTTGGCGAGCGAGTTCGGGGCCGACCGTCGCTGGCGGTCAGCCCGATCATCGGAGGCGCGGCCGTCAAGGGCCCGGCCGCAAAGATGATGCGCGAATTGGGTCTCGAACCGGGCGCCTGCGAGATCGCTCGTCACTACGCGGGCACGGTGCGAGGCCTGGTCATCGATATGGCCGATGCGGGCGATACGGCGAAGATCGAGGCCCTGGGCCTGCGTGTTCGCGCAACGCCTTCGCTCATGCGCGGACTGCGCGGCAGGGCAGCGCTTGCCCGCGTGGTGCTCGACTTCGGTCGGGAACTCGCCGGCGGATAGCATCGCGATGTGGGCGATCGTCCCGGTCAAGCCGTTGAGCCTTGCCAAGTCGCGCCTGGCGCACGTCCTCTCTGATGCTGCCCGGGAGCACTTGGTGCAGCGGATGTTCGAGCACACGCTGCAAGTCCTGCGGGCGTGCCGGCCGATGATCGATGGCACTCTCGTGGTGTCGAGTGATCCGCGCGTGCTGTCGCTCGCGCTGCAGCACGCCGTTGTACCCTTGGCGGAGTCAGGACGGGATGGTCTCAACTCGGCCTTGGTTCAGGCAATCCACGAGGCCGGACGCCTCGGTGCGCAGGGGGTTCTCATTGTCCCTGTGGATTTGCCATGGTTGAGTGCCGACGCGCTCAGAGAAGTCCTCGACCGGCTGCCTCCGGCAGTGGGCGTAGTTATCGCACCCGACCAGCGGGATGAGGGCACCAATACACTTGCCCTGCAACCGTGCGGCGTGCTCGAGCCGGCCTTCGGGCCGGGTTCCTTCCGCCGTCACTGCGCTGCAGCCAGAAAGAGAAACGCGCACATTGTCGTCGTTCGCAATGCGGCGCTGGCATTGGATGTGGACACACCGGAGGACCTGGAGCAGGCCAGGGACATCTTGTCGTGACGGACCAGCTTGGGTAAACTGCACTTGGGCATGCGCCATCCAAATCGTTGAGCAGCCCGGAAAGCACCCACCCTCGGAGGAGAACCGGCCATGGCCAAGCAGCGGGTAGCACTCTACCTGCAAGACGCACACGACTTGCGCGAGGGCTTGTCGGTCTGTCAGTATGCAGAGTCCAAAGGATTCGAAGCCGTGTGGCAGGCCGAATCGCGGCTTGTGCGGGATGCGATCGTCCCCATGGCGGCCTATGCCGCCGTCACCACCCGCCTCAAGGTCGGATCCGGAGTGATCAACAACTGGACGCGCAATATCGGGCTGTTGGCAGCAACGTTCCTCACCCTCGACGACCTGGCGCCGAATCGAATCCTGTGCGGAATCGGGGCCTGGTGGGACCCGCTGGCACGCAATGTCGGCATCGAACGGCGGAAGCCCTTGGTGGCAATGCGCGAGACAGTGGAGGTATTGCGCCGCCTGCTGCGAATGGAACGTGTGACGTTCCATGGCGAGTTTCACAACGTGGAAGGAATCGAGCTCGACGTCGTTCACGGGCGCCGGGAGCCACGGCATGTGCCCATCTATATCGGCGCGACGGGCGACCAGATGATGGAAATGACCGGTGAGATCGCCGACGGAGCGCTGCTCAACTACTGTGTGCCGCCAGAATACAACGATCACGCCATGGAACTGTTGGCCAGGGGCGCGGCGAAGGTTGGCCGGACGATCGGCGACCTCGACCGGCCGCAGTTGGTCGTCTGCTCGGTGGATCGCGATCGCGAAGGCGCGCTCGATACGACGCGCGGGCTGCTCACCCAGTACCTCGCTCAGCAGCCTCACATTGCCAAGGCCTCGGGCGTAGCCGAGAGTGTAGTGCACGAGATCCAGGCCATCCTGGGTTGGCCGGCGACTCACGAACAGATCGAGCGCGCCAAACACCTGGTGCCCGACCAGTTGATCGAACGCATCACGGCCTCCGGCACACCGGACGAGGCCCGCACCAAGGTTGAGGAGTATCGGAAGCGCGGCTGTACCTGCCCGGTGCTCTACCCGGTGGGCGGCGATGTTCGTCTGCTCATCGACACCTTTGCTCCGGGCTAGGCTAGGGAGGCGGGTCGATCGATGCGCAAGCAGCCGAACTCGCGCATGTGTTTCGTGTGCGGCATGGGGAATCCAGCTGGGCTCAAGCTGAGTTTCTTTGAATCGGGTCCGGGCGAAGCCCAGGCGCAGTGGGTTGCCCCGGACACCTTTCAGGGCTACCCGGGCGTCTTGCACGGTGGTATTGTCGCCTCACTGCTCGATGAGGTCGCCGGGCGGGCGGTGATGGGCGGTGAGCAGCCGCGCTTCATGGTCACCGTCACCCTGGAGGTCAAGTACCGCAAGCCGGTTCCGCTCGGGGTAGACCTGCACCTGAGCGGGCGGGTGATCAAGGATCGCGGGCGGCTGGCGCAGGTTCACTCGCAGCTCACACTCAGCGACGGTTCCGTGGCCGCGGAAGCGGATGTGCTTCTGGCTCATTCGCCGCATTCGGAGAGCGACCTCTCCGAGGCCGATCGCCTGGGATGGAGGGTCTACCCGGATGACCGACCCGATGATTGAGATCGTCAAGCCTTCGACAATGCGCGAGGCGCTGCGCATCCTGGCGCGCCCGTCCCCGCGTGCGCTGCCTCTTGGCGGCGGCACTCATGTGAGTCTTTTTCCCCCGCCGGCCAGCGTCCTGGTCGATCTCTCGGAGTTGGCGTTGGCCGGAATTCGCGTGAGGGGTGGCCGCTGTGAGGCAGGCGCGATGACGACGCTGGCCCAGATCGCCGCCAGCTCGCGCATTCCAGCGGCGCTGCAGACGGCCGTTCGTCGCGAGACCAATCGCAACGTGCGTCAGCAGGCAACGCTTGGCGGGGCGCTGGCTGTCCGCGAACCTGGACCGCTGCTCGCCTGTTTGCTGGCTCTCGGCGCGGAAGTGGCCCTCGAGCCCGGGAAGGTCGGCGAGAGGCTTGAGCGATGGCTGCGCCGGAGGGTCACAGGTCGCAAGCCTGTTCAGCTGATCACCGGGGCTTCATGGGATTCAAAGCAAACCCTAGCCTATGTAGATGTAGCCCGCTCGCCGGCCGATCGGCCCATCGCGTGCGTTGCCGCTGCAGCCAATGTCAAGAGCAAGCGGCTCAGCAATGTGCGGATCGTCCTTGCGGGCGCCGGGCAGCCTCTCGCGATACAACCCCGCGCGGCGCGCCGCATGGAAGGGGTGGCACTTGCTCATCTCGACCAGACGATGAAGGCTGCGGGGGAGCTCATCCATGCGGCCTGGGTCGACGACATCCGCGGGACGGCCGAGTACCGCACAGCGGTGGCGCCTGTCCTAGTCCGGCGCGCGCTTGCACAACTTCTGTCGATGGGCGCCCAACATCGGTGAAGTGCGTTATGTTCGGCGCTGCTCCCCCGATTTGAGGATGCGATGAAGACAAGCCTGACAATTAATGGGCGTCCGGTCGAGGTGGAGGTCAATGGCCACACCACGTTGCTGCACGCCTTGCGCGCGGCCGGCTTCTGGAGTGTGAAGCACGGCTGCGAGACGGGTGACTGCGGCGCCTGTGCAGTGCTATTGGATGGCCGGCTGGTCAACTCATGTGCCTTGCTCGCGGTGCAAGCCGAGGGCAAGCACCTCCTCACCACCGAGGGATTGGGCAACCCCGCGGCGCAAGGCTGGAAGTCGACCCCCGGATTGCACCCGCTGCAGGAGGCCTTCGTCGAAATCGGCGCCATCCAATGCGGCTATTGCACCCCGGCGATGCTCCTGGCCGCGAAGGAATTGCTCGACGCGAAAGGCTATTCCCCGGGCGGATCGCCGCAGCTGCTGGGCGAGCAGGAGGTGCGCGAAGCCCTCTCGGGAGTCTTGTGCCGCTGCACCGGATATGTCAAACCGGTGCAAGCGGTGTTGCGCGCCGCGGCGCGCATGCGCGGCGAAGAACTGCCGCCGCTCGAGGCGCGACCGATTCCGGTGGATCTTGTCCCGCATTCGGAAAGCGCGCCTGGCTCACGTCCGGGGAGCGCAGGCGGCGGCACGCCCGGCGCCCTGCCTGTCTTGACTCAGACGCTGCCCACGCTGCGCATCACGCCGCAGGCGGCTGCGTATCAATCGGTGGGCCAACCGGCGCCCAAGGTGGACGGCCTCAAACTCGTCCAGGGCAAACCGGCTTTCGCCGACGACATCGAGCTGCGCGGCATGTTGATCGCCAAGGTGCTCTACAGCCCGGTGGCCCACGCGCGCATCAAGCGCATCGAGGTAGACCGCGCGCGCCGGCTGCCGGGCGTCGCGGCGGTGCTCACCTACAAGGACCTTCCCCGGGTTGTGTATTCGACGGCCGGGCAGTCAGACCCGATTCCCGGACCGCTGGACATGTTCTCACTTGACTGCAAAGTCCGCTACGTCGGGGACCGCGTCGCGTTCGTCGCCGCTGAAAGCGAGGCACTAGCTCGCGAAGCATTGGGCCTGATCAAGGTGGAGTATGAGGAGCTGCCGGCCGTCCTCGACCCACGGCGGGCCATGGAACCCGGCGCCGCGCGCATCCACGATGAAGCCGAGTTCGTCAACTTCGGCGAATCCGATCCATCGCGCAATCTCGCAGCCCACCTCGACATCCGTATCGGCGATCCCGGCAAGGGCTTTGACGAGGCGGAGCGGATCTTTGAAGCGGAGTACCTGGTCCCCAAAGTGCAGCAGGCATCGATCGAGCCGCACGCCGTGGTGACCTATTGGGACGAGGACGACCGGCTGGTGATTCGTACCTCGACCCAGGTGCCGTTCCATGTGCGGCGCATCCTGGCCCCGGTGCTCAACCTTCCGCCCAAGCGCATCCGGGTCATCAAGCCCCGCATCGGCGGAGGTTTTGGCGGCAAGCAGGAGGTCCTCATCGAGGATGTGGCGGCCCATCTGACGATTGCCACCGGTCGGCCGGTTCGCTTCGAATACACGCGCGAAGAGGAATTCGTTTCGTCGCGGTCGCGACACCCGATGCGCGTGCGCATGCGCACTGGCGTGGCGGGCGATGGCAGCATCACGGCCAATGAGATGTACATCATCTCCGACACCGGAGCCTACGGCTGCCACGGTCTGACGGTGACCGGGAATACCGGGCACAAGGCGATGGCGCTCTACGTGGGCGATGGCGCCTACCGCCAATCGCCCAATATCCATTTCTATGCGGACGTGGTCTACACCAACACGGCGCCCTCGGGGGCCTTTCGCGGCTACGGCGTCCCGCAGGGCTTCTTCCCTGTGGAAGTCCACATGGAACGCATCGCTCATGAGCTGGGCATGGACCCGCTCGCATTCCGCCTCAAGAATGCCGTGCGCGCCGGCGAATTGCATCCCTTCTCACTCGCCTGGTCGGAGGGCCGCGAGCCGCGCCCCGAATACATCCGGACCTGCGCGTTGGAGGAGTGTGCGCGTGAGGGCGCTCACGCCATACAGTGGGAAGACAAACGAGGCAACGCAGCCTGGCGCGCCTCGGCCGGTCAGCCTCACTTGCGGCGCGGGGTGGGGGCGGCCCTCGTCATGCAAGGCACAGCGATACCCTACCTCGACATGGGTGGGGCTTCGCTCAAGATCAACGATGACGGATCCTTCAATCTGCTGGTCGGTGCCACCGACCTGGGCACGGGGTCCGATACTGTGCTGGCGCAGATGGCGGCCGAAGTCCTTGGCTGTTCGGTCGAGGACATAATCGTTTACTCTTCCGACACGGACTTCACGCCCTTCGACAAGGGCGCCTACGCTTCGTCGACGACCTACGTTTCGGGGGCGGCGGTGGTCAAAGCCGCACAGCAGGTAGCCGACCAGATTCGAGAGGTGGCGAGCGAGGTGTGGGGCGAGAAGGGGCCGCCCGTCGCGCCGAGGGAGATCCGATTGGAGCAGGGCACGGCCGCCGCGCCGGACGGGCGCCATCTCACGCTGGCGGATATCGCGCTGCGCTCACTGCACCATTCCAACCAGCGCCAAATCATGGCCGTGGCTTCGTTCATGTCGCCCGTCTCGCCGCCGCCCTTCGCCGCCCAATTCGCCGAAGTGGTGGTCGATACCCAGACCGGCGAGGTGCGTGTCCAACACCTGGTGATGGCCGTGGATTCGGGAGTCATCGTCAATCCGCTAACCGCCTCGGGCCAGGTGGAGGGCGGCATGGCCCAGGCCTTGGGCTACGCCGTGTGCGAAGAGATGCGCTACGACTCGCTTGGCAAACCGATGGTGCGCGACCTGCGCGACTACCACCTCTTCAGCGCGGATGAAATGCCCGACCTCACGACGATCTTCGTCGAGACATTCGAGCCCAGCCATCCATTCGGCGTCAAAGCCGTCGCAGAAATCCCCATGGATGGCGTCGCCCCGGCGGTGGTCAACGCCATCCACGACGCGGTCGGAGCATGGGTAAACGAAATCCCGGCTACGCCCGAGCGAGTGTGGCGAGCACTGAGAGGCGCCAGCTGAGTGCGCCTCGCTTCCATATAGATGCGGGGATGCGGCCGTGACGGACCGTGTTTGTTGACCTTGGTCCTCTGTCCGCGAATGGCAAGTCCGTGGGTTGTCCGGATCGTGGCGCATAACGAGGATCCGGCTTGCTCGTCGCGCGGGTTGGGGCGCAAGCCGTTGGCGCTATACTCAATCATCTCTCGGCGGGCCACCCAACCCAGCGCGCCTGCGAATGGAGTTCATGGACAACCTCTTCGCGGCTTTGGCGGAAGCCGATAGAAAAGGGATCGCCGTTGCCCTGGCGACAGTGGTCGCGGCCAGGGGATCCGTGCCGCGCCACGTCGGCGCCAAGATGCTGATCTATGCGGATGGCTCGACGCTCGGGACGGTCGGCGGGGGCGAAATGGAAAGCCGCGTGTGCGCCGAGGCGGCCGACGTGCTGCGCGCGCGCACGCCGCGTACCGTCCACTATGAACTCAGCAACCCCGCCGAGGGCGATCCTGGGCAGTGCGGCGGCGCCGCCGACATCTTCATTGACCCCATCCGTCCGCTCGTCACCCTGGTGGTTGTTGGGGCGGGCCACGTTGGGCGAGCTGTAGCGCGCCTCGGCAAGCAGCTTGGCTTCTTCGTGGTCGTGTCGGACGACCGCGCCGAATTGTGCACGCCGGAGGCGCTTCCCGGGGCTGACGTGCACCTTGTCTGCCCGATGCGGGAGATTCCTTCGCGCTGGAGCCTCGACCGGGATACCTATATCGTGCTGGCAACACGCAACGTCGAAGTGGACGTTCAGGGGCTGCCGGCGTTGCTCGCGGCGCCCAGCGCGTACGTGGGCGTTATCGGTTCCAGGCGGCGATGGATCGCCACCTCTCAGGCGCTGGCCGAGCAGGATACGCCCGCCGAGGCTATCGCCCGAGTGCATTCGCCCATCGGGCTCGAGTTGCATGCCGAAACGCCGGATGAAATTGCGGTCAGCATCTTGGCGGAGGTCATCATGGTGCGCCGCGGCGGCACGGGCCTTTCGATGGGCACATCTGGCCAAGGATGAACTTGCCCGGACGCGCGGCACGATTGCCCTCTCAAACACGGGTCAATCCGCTCTGGCGGTCCACCGGGAGGCCCAGGCCTCGCCTGACCGGAGTCGGCTGGAGGCGAGCGGGGATTCTCATTGCCTACATCGCGATCGGTTTGACGGGGGCGGCCTGCGGCGAGAGCGGGCAATGGGCGGGGCTCATCGCCACCTTCACCCCGACCCTCCCGCCCGTCGATACGGCAACACCCAGCCAGACTGCGCTGCCCAGCCCGACGCCGACTGAGACGCCCACCCTGCCTCCGTCGGATACGCCCAGTCCGACTGCAACGGCCACGGCCAGCCCGACCGTGACGCCCACCTTCACCCTCACGCCCACACCTAGCAAGACACCCACTGCCTCACGCACTCCATCGCCGACGCCGAAGTTGCCGGCCCTCAACTACACACCCTTGCCAGCGGTGATCGAAACGATCGCCCCGCCCAACACCTTCCGCCTGCGCGAGGTTGGACGGTGGGGACGCGGGCCGATTCAGCAGATGGTCCTATCCAGAGACGGCTTGTGGCTGGGGCTGGGCACGTCGCTCGGCGTGTATGTCGTGGATGCCCGCACGCTCGAGGAGCGGCACTTCTTCGAGACGGGCGGCCCGGTGCGGGCGGTCGCAGTAAGCGCGGATGGATCGCAAGTTGCGGCCGGGTGGGGCGAGAAGGTGCGCGTGTGGAGGGTTGCGGACGGCGAATTGGTGCTGGGCTTTGAAGCGCCCAAAGTCGTGGTGACCAGCCTGGACTTTTCGCCGGATGGGCACTACTTGGCGCAAGGCGCAGACGACAAGCGTGTTCGGCTTTGGCGAGTGGCGACAGGTGAATTGGCGCAGATGCTTGAGGGGCACAAGGGCGTGGTGAATGCGGTCGCGTTCTTCCCCGATTCGCTCAGCGTGGCCTCGGCCTCCGACGACAAGACCGTGCGCGTCTGGAGCGTCGGCAACGGGCGGTTGGAGCGCTCGCTCATTTCCTACCCGGAAGCTGTCACCGCGCTGGCTTACTCCTCGAATGGGCTGTGGCTGGCAACCGGGGTGTCGAACGGCGAAGTGTGGCTCTGGCCGACGGATGTGCGCGGGCTTCCTCTTGTGCTCAAAGCGCATACCGGCCGAGTGACCGCGCTGGCATTTGACCCCCGCGCCGGCCTCCTGGTGAGCGGAGCCGAGGATCAAACGTTGCGCATGTGGGCGATTCCGCAAGGGTCGCTTGAGCGGACGCTGACCTGGCCGGTGGGCCGGGTGCGCGGCCTGGCGTTCGGGCGAGATGGATTGACCTTTTTCTCGGGGTCCCTTGAGGGCAATGTCCAACACTGGCGCACAAACGATGGGGGCCTCATCCAAGCCCTGGGAGGTGATGCGGGCCCAGTGGAGGCCCTCGCCTATTCGCCCAATGGGCAACTCATCGCCTCCGGTTCCTGGGACGGTTACCTGCGCATCTGGCGCGCCTCCGACGGGCGGCTGGCACAAGTGCTGTTTGGCCATGCGGGGGGCATTTCCGACGTGGCCTTCTCGCCCGATGGGAGTCTTGTGGCTTCCACCTCCCAAGACGGCCGGATCCGGGTTTGGGAGACGGCGACCGGAAAGGAATTCGCGAGCTTCCAGGCCGGGACACGCGGCCTGTGGAGCCTGGCTTACAGCCCCGATGGCCGGCGCCTGTTGGCCGGCGGGTGGGAGCAGATTCTCGTGCTCTCATTCCCCGAAGGGCAGGTGGAGAAGACAATCAACACCGGGCCGGGTCCGGTCTACGGATTGGCGTTCAGCCCAAATGGCGAGTTGCTCGTCTCGAGTGCGGGTGACCAAACGGCACGGGTGTGGAGCGGGTTCGACTGGACGTTGCGCGCCACACTGTTCGGCCACGCAGCCTTCATTCACAGTGTGGCCTTCTCTCCAGACGGCACCCTGCTTGTGACGGGCGCCTCGGATGGAGTGCTCAAGCTGTGGGACACGCACGAGTTCGCGGTGATCAACACGCTACAGGGCGGGTCGGCCGCGGTGAACTCGGTGGCCCTATCGCCCGATGGGAGGGTGTTGGCGGCAGGCTCGTCCGACTCGCTCATCCGCCTGTGGGAAGTGCCCAACGGTCGCGTGTTGGCGACCCTTTCCGGTCACTTCAGCGAAGTCAAGGCGGTCGCCTTCTCAGCCGATGGACGGTCGCTGGCTTCGGGCGGCTGGGACGACACGCTTCGCATTTGGATGGTGCGCTAGCCGTCTCGCCGTGCGCCATTGCGAGGGGGACTGCACCTGCGCTATGATAGACAGGATGATGGAAAACGGGTCCACGGGGAAAGGCATGTGGAAGGAGTACCTCAGCCCCGTCTCGCTGGAGGAGGCGGTGACAGCCCTCAATCGGTTCCAGAGCCGGGCACGTATCGTGGCCGGCGCGACCGACCTTATGCTCGAGCTCGAGCGCGGCGTGCGCACGGGTGTGGAGGTACTGATCGATGTGACCCGCGTCCCAGGACTGGACCACATCCAGCGCCTGGACGACGGCATGCTCGAAATCGGGCCGCTGGTCACACACAACGCATGTGTGGCTTCGAAGCTGCTGGTTGAGCAGGCCTGGCCTTTGCCCCGTGCGTGCTATGAGGTGGGTGCACCCCAGATTCGCAATCGCGGGACAATCGCCGGCAACCTGATCACGGCCTCACCCGCCAACGATAGCATCCCGGCACTGATGGTGCTGGAGGCGGAAGTCCGCCTTCTCTCGGCGCGCGGCGAGCGGGTCGTGAGGCTGACGGACTTCTACCAGGGCGTGCGCCGGACGGTGATGGCGCCCGACGAGTTGATGGTCGGCGTCCGCTTCCGCGCTTTGCGCTCGGGCGAAAGCGGCAGCTTCCTCAAGCACGCGTTGCGCGCCGCTCAAGCCATCTCGATCGTGAATGCCGCCTGCGTCGTGGAATGCGACGACCGAGGGCGGGTGCTCTCAGCGCGCATCGCGCTCGGCGCCGTCGCGCCGGTCGTGATGCGCGCCCCGCGAGCCGAGGCCGCCCTGCGGGGACAGCGATTGGAGGAGGCCATGGTGCGCCATGCGGCCGAGATCGCCGCCGACGAAGCCCGTCCGATCGATGACGTGCGCGGATCGGCGCAATTCCGCCGCGCCATGGTGGCCCACGCGGTGGCGCAGGTGTTGCGTGAGGCGGCTCATGGGGCTCCGACGGCGCACCTGCCTGCCTCGCCACCGCTCTTGTGGGGCAGCGCGCGGCCGATGGGCGGGCGGTTGGAGCGCACGGAACACCATTCGGCCGCTGAGCCGATCCACACCCGGGTGAACGGCCGCGAGTTCGTCGTGAGGGGCGCAAATCAGAAGAGTTTGCTGCGCTTGTTGCGAGAAGATCTTGAGATGATTGGCACCAAGGAAGGGTGCGCGGAGGGGGAATGCGGCGCTTGCACGGTTTTCCTGGATGGTGTCGCGGTGATGGCCTGCCTGGTCCCCGCCCCGCGCGCGCATCGAGCCGTGGTCGAGACGGTTGAGGGTCTGGCAATTGAGGGGCGATTGCACCCGGTCCAGCAAGCTTTCGTCGAATCGGGGGCGGTCCAGTGCGGGTATTGCACTCCGGGGTTTGTCATGTCGGCGGTCAAGTTGCTCGAGGAGAACCCACACCCCTCGCGGGACGAGGCGGCCCAGGCGTTGGCCGGCAACTTGTGCCGTTGCACCGGTTACTACAAAATACTGGATGCCATCGAGCGCGCCGCCCTGGGCGCAGGAGGTTCGGCATGAGCGGCTCCTACCATATCAGGCTTCCCGGCGAGGACACACGGCGTGGAGAGCCGCATCCCACGTGGATCAGCGTGGGCTGCGTGCTTGTAGTGGGCCTGCCGGCGCTCGGGTATCTGCTGGCCGAGTACTTGCTGCAGTTGAACTTCCAGCGGCACTACCTTTATCTCCCGCCGGAGTTGGCCTGGCCGCCCGCTGCGCCGTATCTTTTGGTCAAGCTGGCCATCGCGGCACTCTCTCTGCTCATCGGCACAGCGCTCTTCACGTTCGTTTTCGGTCTGATCTGGCCGGTGCGGCCGGGCAAGTACGACATGCCCGACATGAAGAAACGGCTGCCCAAGATCAAGAAGTGGCGCTGATCATTCACGGGGTGCGCGCGGCACGGCGCGAGCCGATCATAGAGGCTTTTTCCGCAATCACTCTCTTGACCCGGCCGGCGGCTGCCGACGGCGAGCAATCGAACCGTCAGTTGCTGGTCGAGGAGGAAACCATGTCGGATTCGCAACGCTATCAGACTCGTGCGGGTGAAAGCCGGTCGGGGCGCACGCCGATCGAGACGCTGTGGAACATCCTCGGGTTCGTGTTCGCCATCGTCATGGGGGTCGCCGGGTATGTGGGCACGGATTGGTTCATTCTCGAGAATGAGGTCGGCCACTGGGTGTACCTGCCGCCGGAACTGGCCTGGCCCGCCGCGGCGCCCTTCCTCGGCCTGAAGATTGGCGTGGCAATGATTGCGACGTTCTTGAGCGGCGCGGTCTTCACCCTTCTTTACGGGCTGGTGCGGCCGGTGAAGCGCGGTCGGTATGATGTCGAGGCCCACGAGAGTCATCTGGGCGGCTACAGGAAATAGTCCCTATGCCGTCAGTGGGTGCCTCCCCGCCACGTGCCGATGCGGTGGCCAAGGTCAGTGGAACGGCCCTCTACCCGGGCGACATCAACCGCCCTGGGCAAATCCACCTCAAGCTGCTCTTCGCGCAACGACCGCACGCCGTCATCCGGACGCTGGATACCTCCCGGGCGGAGGCGCTGCCCGGGGTGGTGGCCGTCTTCACGGCCAAGGATGTCCCGGTCAACGAGTACGGCCTGATCATGCCCGATCAACCGGTGTTGTGCGGGCCAGGTTCGACCAAAGCCGGAGCGGACCGCGTACGCTTCGTCGGCGACCAGGTGGCGTTGGTCGTTGCAGAGAGCGAGGTCATCGCCGCCGCCGCGCGAGACCTGATTCGCGTGGAATACGATGACCTGCCGGTGGTCAGCGACGCGCGTCAGGCCCTCGAACCGCGGTCACCGCTGCTCTTCCCCGAGAAAGACACCAATGTGTTCTGCACCTATCGCATCCGCAAAGGTGACGCGGAGGCTGCGCTGCGCCAGGCGCATGTCGTTGTGGAGGGGGAATACCACACCCCCATGCAGGAGCATGCCTATTTGCAGCCCGAGGCGGGGTTGGCCTACATTGATGACCAGGGGCGGATCACGGTGGTGGTGGCCGGGCAATGGACTCATGAGGATCAGGAACAGATCGCGCATGCCCTTGGCCTGCCGCGGGACCAAGTGCGCGTCATCTATCCCGCCATCGGCGGGGCGTTCGGAGGCCGTGAGGACATGTCGGTGCAGATTGTGCTGGCCCTGGCCGCATGGCGGCTTCACCAGCGCGGCATCTCACGGCCGGTCAAGACCATCTGGTCGCGGGAAGAGTCAATCCTCGGGCATCACAAGCGACACGTGTTCCACTTCCGCACTCGCTGGGGTGCCACCCGTAGCGGGAAGCTTGTGGCAGCCGAGGTCGATATCCTCCAGGACGGCGGTGCGTACGCCTACACCTCGACCAAGGTGCTGGGCAACGCAACGCTGATGTGCACGGGCGCCTATGAGATTCCCAACGTCGCCGTTGATTCGCGTGCGGTGTACACCAACAATCTGCCGGGCGGTGCCTTCCGCGGGTTTGGCGGACCGCAGGGTCTGTTTGTCGCCGAGACTCAGATGAACAAGCTGGCGGAGAGGCTGGGCATCGACCCGGTGGAGTTGCGCCAGCGAAACCTGTTGACGGAGGGCGCGCTGCTCTCGGTCGGGACGCCGCTGCCACCCGGGATCAGCCTGCAGCAAGTGCTGGAATCTTGCGCCGAGCGATCTGGCTGGAAGCGGACGGGCGCGAACTGGAAGCGTCCGTCGGCACGACAGCCCGAGCCGAAGCCGGGGCATTCTGTGCGGCGGGGCAAAGGCTTTGCCTGCGGCTTCAAGAACGTCGGCTTCTCTTTCGGCGCTCCGGAGAAATGCTGGGCGACCGTCGAACTGCGTGGGGCTACCCAGATCGAGGAAGCTATCGTTCGCCACGCCGGTGCCGAAGTGGGTCAGGGCGCGCACACGGCCATGGCACAAATGGCCGCCGAGGCCTTGGGCCTGCCCCTCGGGAAGGTGCACATGGTGGTCTCCGATACGGCGGAGACAGACGATTCCGGATCGGCGTCCGCCTCACGCATGACTTTCATGGCGGGCAATGCCATCCGAGGCGCGGCGCAGGAAGCCTTGGCCAAGTGGAAGGCCGAGGAACGCCCGGCGGTGGCGCGCTTCGTCTACCGGGCGCCGGCGACTACCCCTTACGCCCCCGAAACCGGGCAGTCCATGCCCAACTTCGCCTACGGATACGTAGCAGAGACCGCCGAAGTGGAGGTGAATACCGACACCGGCCAGGTGCGTGTACTTAAGGTCGTTTGCGCCAGCGATGTCGGCCGCGCCATCAACCCGCAGCAGGTGGAGGGACAGATCGAGGGCGCGATTGTTCAAGCCCATGGCTACGCCCTGCTCGAGAACTTCGTGATGAAGGACGGGCTGGTGCTGACGCCTCACCTCTCCACGTATCTCATCCCAACCGCCCTCGACATCCCCGGGAACGTCGAAAGCATCATTCTCGAACATCCCGACCCGCGAGGACCGTTCGGCGCGCGCGGAATGGCCGAGATGCCCTACCTGCCATACGCACCGGCCGTCATCGCCGCCGTCCACGAGGCAACGGGGGTGTGGTTCGACGAGTTCCCCTTGACGGCCGAGCGCGTGTTGCGCGGCATGGGGAAGTTGGATTGAGGCTCGTTCGTGCATCATGCACAGGCTGCGCCAAGATCCCGGCACGAGAAGTGGGCGATGCGCGGTTTGAGTGTGCGCGCCGCGCTTGGACGTTGCCGGCCGAGTCCGCGGAGTTGAAGCGTCCGTGACATCGTTCGCTCCTGGCAACCCGCTGGCATTCTCCTTTCCTCTATTTCCAGTCCTTGTCCGCGGCGGAGGCGACTTGGGGTCGGGTGTGGCACACCGCCTGGCCTGCGCCGGCTTTCCCGTTGTCATTGCAGAAGTGGCGGAGCCGCTTGCCGTGCGCCTGGGTGCCTCCTTTGCCCAGGCCGTTTGGCAGGGCGAGGCGCACGTTGATGGACTGACCGCGCGGCGTGTTTCCGGACCGGAGGCCATTCAGGCCTGTTGGATGAGCGGAGCCATCCCGGTCATCATTGCGGCTGAATTGGAGCCGTGGGATGAAGTCGCGATCGCGGCGGTCGTGGATGCGCGCATGCTCAAGCGCGCGGGCAATCCGATCGGGCCGGGCTCCCCACCCACGGTGGGGCTTGGCCCGGGGTTCCGCGCCGGCGTGGACTGTCACGCGGTGGTGGAGACTCAGCGCGGCCATTGGCTTGGGCGCGTCTACTGGCAGGGCGGCGCGAGCGACGATTCGGGCGTTCCCGACGGAGTGCACGGACACCTGGGCGAGCGGGTCGTGCGCGCACCGGTTGCAGGCGTAGTTCGATGCGTCGCGGCGATCGGTGACACGGTCCGCGCGGGTGCGCCCATTGCGAAGATCAACGGCACGCCAATTCGCGCCGCCCTCGACGGCGTGGTTCGGGGGCTGATTCACGACGGGGTGGCGGTCTCCAAGGGACTGAAGATTGGCGACATCGACCCGCGTGGCCTGCGCGAACACTGCTTCACGATATCCGACAAGGCTTTGGCGGTTGGCGGTGGTGCGCTGGCTGCGATTCTCGAATCCAACCAGTTCCGTCGTTCGCTCAAACCGGCAGGCGGGTTCAAACCGCCGGCCGATAAGGGGAGGGGGTCGCCGCCGTGAAACTGGCAGCCGCCCTCAATCTTCGTGCGGGCGAGGTGGTGGCGCTGGTTGGGGCGGGCGGCAAGACCACCGCGCTCGGGTGCTTGGCGAGCGAACTCCTGGCATTTGGCCCGGTCGTCTCCTCAACAACAACCCACTTGGCACTTTCCGAAACAAGACCTGCGCCGCATCATCTCATTCTGGAGGATGCGTCGCGTCTAGCGGAGCTGGGTGAGCTGCTGCGCGTGCACCGGCATGTGCTCGTCACTGGCCCCCCGTTGCCCCGCGAAGGCAAGGTGGCTGGGCTGACGGCCGGCCAATTCTCGCGCCTCGCCGAGCTAGTGCAGGGGGCTGGGATAACCATCCTGGTTGAGGCGGATGGAGCGCGGGGGTTGCCGGTCAAAGTGCCGGAGCAGCACGAGCCGGCCGTTCCTCGCGAGGCAACGCATATCGTGGTCATGGCGGGCCTGGATGCCGTGGGGCGCACGCTGGACGCGGCCACGGTCCATCGTGCCAATCGCTTCGCGGAATTCGCAGAGTCCTCGCCGGGCGAAACGATCACTTCCGAGAATCTCGCTCGCGCCCTGACGCACCCGCAGAGCTACCCCAAAGTCTGTCGTCCTGCAACGCGGTATTCCATCGTCCTCAACCAGGCGGACACCGACCAGGCGCGGGAGACGGCGCGTCACATCGCCGCGGCGCTACTGAAATCGCCTCTCGTTGAGCGTGTTGTCATCGCGGCGCTCGCAGGCGATGAGCCGGTGAGCGAATCCCGCGTTCGGATGGCCGGGATTATCCTCGCGGCCGGCGAAGCCTCGCGCATGGGACGCAACAAGCTGCTGCTCCCATTTCGCGGCCGGCCAATCCTTCAGCACGTCGTCGACTCGGCGCGCCAGCAGATGCACGAGGTCATCGTAGTTCTGGGCGCGGGCGAAGAGGCCATTTTGCAGGGCGTCGACCTGGCGCGGGTTCGCATGGTTAGCAACCCGGCCTGGCGGGAGGGGCAAAGCAGCTCGTTGCGCGCCGGCCTGTCCGCCGTGGGGTCAACCTGCGGTGCGGCGGTCTTCTTCCTCGGTGACCAGCCGGGTATCCCGGGCGAGCTGGTTGGGGCGCTGATGGATTGCCACGCTCGTACCTTGGCCTCGGTGGTCGCACCGCGGCACGCGGGCCAACGGGCGAACCCGGTGCTGTTCGACCGCTCGACATGGTCGGACCTCAGCCAGGTGACGGGCGACCAGGGCGGACGCGCGCTCTTCGATCGTTACCCTGTGGAATGGGTGGAGTGGGAGCACCCGGGGGACTTTGCCGATGTCGACACGGACGAAGACTACTGCCGCCTGATGTCGCGCGAAACTTGAACGGGTCAGCCGGTGAGCTGCGCCACAGTCACGGCTGGGATTGGGTTCATGCCTCGTCACGCAAGAGGCGGCTCGCCGGGCGGTCGAGCCAGTGCTCGGCCTCCTCCAGGTTGCTGAACAATTCCAATTCCACCCCCGACGATAGCTGAGCCAGCCCCGCCAACGCCTGTTGCCCAGCTTTGGACGAGACGACGACGGCCACCCGCACAAAGCGAGCGGCCGGATCGGCGTTGACATTCTCCGCGAGCCGAATGGCGTCGGGCGGGATGGTGGCGACGGCGCGCAAGTCGTACAGATTGCGGTTGAACCGTTCGGCACCTTGCAGATGCCTCTGGGCAAAGGCCTGCCAATGGGCGAGCACGGCTGGGGAGAGATGGTGGAATGTCACATGCAGCCCGCCGTCCGGACGGCGGGCCACGCTGTAGCCGTGTTCCGACTCCGAGGACCAGTCCAGCGGCTTTTCGTTTGCTGTCATCGCGATACTCCTTCTGCCACGGGCGCGACTAGGTGCCGATTGCTTCCTCATTCCCTGATGCTGCCTCAACCCGGATTGAAGTGCAAGGTCGCCGGGAAGCCCTACGGGCACGCGTTGGCCAGGTGCTGGTTGTAGGTCTCCGCGAAGAGGTGCCGGCCCGAGCCATCACATGCTGCGCGGAAGAAGTAGTAGGATGTCGCGGGAGCATTGGCCACCGCCAAGAGCGCGTCCAGCGATGGGTTACAGATGGGACCCGGCGGCAGGCCGCCATAGAGATACGTGTTGAAGGGCGAGTCGACCTGCAGGTCGCTGGAACTGAGCGGGCTGCGCCACCAGGTCGCCAGGGGCGGGTAGAAGCCGAGCGCATACTGCACCGTGGGGTCGGCTTCCAACATCATGCTGGAAGCCACTCGGTTGAGAAACACGGAAGCGATCAGCGGCATCTCGTCGTTGTGCATCGCTTCGCGTTCGACGATAGAGGCCAGCGTGACGGCCTGATACAGGCTGAGCCCGCGGGTCTCGAGCGTTCGGCGCAGGTCGGCGGTGACCGCGCGTTCAAATGCGCTGGCCATCTCGAATACCAGTAGATCCGCATTGGCGCTGCGCTCGACGAGATACCGGCCCGGAAGGAGAAACCCCTCCAGCGCGGTCTGGGCGGGGATGGCCAGGTAGAGCGCGAGGCTGCCGGGGCGACGATGGCTGGCGGCGATGAAATCAGCGGCGGGAATCGGCACGCCATGCTGCTCGAGGGCCGAGGCCAGTTCCTCGACTCGCCATCCTGGGAAGACTGTCAACTCAATCTGACGGCTGCTTCCGGATACCAGCAGGTCGGCCAGCATGCGAGTCGTGATATTCGGCGGCATGGCGTAGAGTCCGGGGAAGAGCTTTCGATCTCCACCGGTGAACCGCAGATAGGTCCGAAAGACCGCCGCCTCGGAGAGCCAACCTTCGGAGGCCAGGCGCCAAGCGAGCGTGGATGCATTCTCGCCCTCGGCGATCGTGAGCGATCCACCCTGCGCGTTGGGTGACGCCCGGTTGAGCGCATCGCTTCGCATGCCCAGATACATGCCCAACGCCAACCGTTCGACCAGCGGGAGGTCCGCCGCGGGCGAACCGATGCGCGCCGGGTCCATCGTGCGAGCCGTCAGGCTGCAGATATAGATCCCCGCACCGAGGGCAAATCCCGCCACCAGCAGCAGGCCCAAGGCCCGCCACGCTCCGCCGCGGGCGGTGGGCCTACGCTTTGCCGGCATGGGTGTCGAGATACTCTTGGAGGATGAAGGCCGCTGCCGCTGCGTCGATGGCTTCTTTCTGCTTGGCCCGAGTGGCGCCGCGGGTTCGTCGCGCTTGGGCGGCTGCCTGTGTCGAAAACGACTCATCGCAGTATTGGACCTGCAGGTCAGACTGCTCGCGGATGGCTTTCATGAGGCGCAGGCCCTTGCGTGCCTGAGCCCCAGTCTCGCCTTCGGAATCGAGTGCCACGCCAACGAGGACCAACCCGGCCGAATAGGCTTTGGCCAAGGCGACGATTCTCTCAGCATCCTCACTCAGGCTATGGTGGGGCAGAACGAGCAGTGGGCGGGCGACGGTGCCCGTTTCATCGCTCAGGGCGATGCCGATGCGGCGTGCGCCCGGATCCACCGCGAGAATACGCGAAGTCATGGTCATCATTCAGGGGGCCCCGCCAACCACGGCACGCGGCGCCTGGATTGACGCGGCCGCGGCCAGGCTGTGGATGTGAATGCGCAGCGGAAAGGCCGGCAGGAGCGGCCACCAGCTAGGCGCGAGGTGGATCGTGGCGCGGCTGTTCGGCAACAGGCCGGCGATGAGGCGCTGTGCAACAGCCGGAGTGTTGTTCGCCAGACGAGTTGCGAGCTGGCGGGGAATCGACGACTCGATCTCCTGCACCATGAAAAGGATGTGGAGTGCCCCCTGCGCATCCTGTTCGACCCGCAGCCCAGCCAACTCCGGGCGGTCGGTATTGTCCGCGATGCCGAGAGCATGCCGCGCACGGGCGAGGACAACCTCTCGAGGAATGACAAGCGACTCGGCCGTCGCTTTGAGCGTCACGTGGAGCTCGTCCACCGCCGTGCCCGCAGAGGCCGAGAAGGATTCATCTTGACTGCGAATGACAATGCTGCCTTCGACGATAAGCCATCCCTGGGCCGTTGCCTCGAGCTCGAGGGCCCCGTGCAGTCTTTTGACAAGCAAAGCCTGCGTCTGGGATCGCACCGAGGCCACGTCGGCCGCGCTAACAATGGCGCGGGCGGCGGATTGCCCGCCTGTCGTGGACGAAAGCTGACGGACATCAAGCGATTCGTGCGCGGATCCGACCACTTCCAGAATCCGGCCGGGAGGCAAGTTGCTCTGCGGCCCGGGTTGCACAGCGCGGATGCCCACACGCGCGCTTGCCTGCGGGTCCAACCATCCACCGGATAGTGCCTCGAACTCCGTGGCGGAGGCCGGATCGCGAAAGCGGGTGCCCGGCGGAAGGGCCACGACCCGCGATGAGCGATTCGTAAGAGTCAGGGTGCCCTCGGCAAAGGCGGTTGGGACAAGCGCGCTGCCGGTTGAGGTGATCGCGCCGTCCGCGACGGCGTCAACGGCCATGGAGGTTACACCGCTCGACTCGAGCGCGAGAGTCTGAGGGCTTACATGGGAGGGAAGCGCGATGTCGACCTCGGCGTACGGAATAAGAAGCAGGGCAGTTGAAGCGAGAAGCGTTAGGGGGGCAAGAAAAAGCGCGTCCAGAAGGCGGCGGTTGATGGGCTTGGAGGTGGTCAGCTTCTTCTGACCAGAGTCCTCTTTTGCGCGCGCAGTGCGCATAGCCACGAGGTGAGACCTCGACTGCCTTGCGGAGAGGTGTTCTTCGTCCTGCTTCTTCTGACCGGCAGACTGTGCCTTCGATTGCCACGGTTGAGTGGGCGCGACCGATGTGTGGAGGGGTTTTTTGTCGACGGCAAGCGCTTCGTCGAGTGTGAGGAACGAGGCCATTCCAGCCAGGGAGGCTGCACGCGCGAGATACGCATCCGACGACACCAGGCATAGGCTGGCGCCCACGGCAGCGGCCCAACGCGTGCAGAGGGCTAGGTCGAGCCGGCGCAGGGACGATGAAGTCGCCGGGAGAATGAGTATCCGTTCTGCCTGGGTGCGCAAGATCTTGTCACGCAGTGAGGCGAGGTCGTCGTGCGGCTCAACGGTGATGATTTGGTCTTTCACGCGTTGCCGCTATCCTGGCGGCTGTGCTGGCACGGCCGGGGGCTGCTCAGGAGAGTGCGCCCGCAACCATCTGGCTGACGGCCTGGAGCGCCTCAGCCATGCGTGACGGATCAGTGCCGCCGGCCTGGGCCAGGGTAGGCCGGCCGCCTCCGCCTCCGCCAAGGATTTTCGCCGCCGCGCGTGCCAGATCGCCGGCGTTCAACCCGCGTTGGGTAAGATCCTCGCTCACGGCCACTACCAGGGTTGGCTTGCCATCGGGCGCGGCCGCCACGGCCACCACGCCGGAAGGGTAGCGTTTGCGGAAGGCATCCGTCAGCAGGCGCAGGGTGTCGGCATCTGCCATGGCCACCGAGGCGGTGACAACTGGGACACCGGCGATGGACTGCGGGTGGTCCATCGCTCCTTCGAACTCGCGCCGAGCCATTTCCTGACGCTGGTGCTGGATCTCCCGCCGCGTTCGATCAAGATCCTCAACGACCTCTCGAACCTTCTGGTCGAGTTGGTCTACGCCGACGCCGAGGTGGGTAGCCGCGTTTTGCAGCGTGCGATTGCGGTCCTGCAGCAGGTCGACGGCCGCGTGCCCCGTCACAGCCTCGATGCGCCGCACACCGGCGGCCACGCTATTCTCGCTCACGATGAGGAAGGGTCCGATGTCCGCCGTTTGGAAAACGTGCGTTCCTCCGCACAACTCATGCGAGAAAGTCTCGGGCTCACCGATGGCGATGGTGCGCACGGTCTCGCCGTATTTCTCTCCGAAGAGCGCCATGGCGCCTTCGCTGATGGCCCGTTCGCGCGGTTTGAGGGCGGTGCTGACGGGATAATTCGCCAGGATGGCCTCGTCGACATAACGCTCGATACGCTCCAGATCCTGCTGGCTGACCATTGTGGGATGCGTGAAGTCGAATCGCAGGCGGTCGGGCGCAACCAGGGAGCCGGCCTGCCGCACGTGATTGCCGAGTACGAAGCGCAGTTCCGCATGCAGCAAGTGAGTGGCGGTATGGTTGCGCATGATGTCCCAGCGCCGCTCTTCGTCAATGGCCGCAGTGGCCAGGTCGCCTTGGCGCACCCGGCCCTGGGTCACCTCACCCACGTGAACGATCATCCCGGCCGCAGGGCGGCGCACGTCGCTCACAGTGACCAGCCATTTGACCTCATCCGAGGCCGGGTTGTTGGAGCGCAGCTCGCCCGAGTCGGCCACCTGGCCGCCGGCTTCGAGGTAGAAGCAGGTCCGCCCTAGGGCGATCTCCACCTTATCGCCGACCGCGGCCTCGCTCACCCGCAAGCCATCCTTGAGGATAGCCAGGATCGGTTCAACCACTTCGAATCCCGAATACGGGTCGTACTCCACCCCGCTCTCCGGCAACACACCCTCGGCCACCAATTGCTCACGCAGGCTGCGGTAGATCGCCACATCCTGGCCGCCCAATTCGCCCATGGCCTGTCCGGCGCCCGAGGCTTCGCGGTGGCTGTCCATCGCCCCGCGGAACCCAGCCTCGTCCACCTCCATCCCGCGTTCGCGGACCACATCGCGCGTTATCTCCAGCGGCAGTCCGTAGGTGGCGTACAGGCGGAACGCATCCTCGCCCGAAAGGGTCTTGGTCCCGTGCGCCTGGTAGGTCTTGAGCGTCTGTTCGAGGTTGTCGATGCCGACATCCACCGTGCGGCGGAACCGATTCTCCTCAAGCGTCAGAGTGCGGCCGACCACCTCTTGCGACTTCACGATGTCAGGATACGCCTCGCCAAACTCGCGGATGACGCTCTCTGCAACGCGCGCCAGGAAAGGCTCGGTGAACCCCAGTTTCGAGCCGAAGCGTGCCGCTCGCCGAATGATCATGCGTGCCACGTAATTGCGACCCAGGTTGCCTGGCACGACGCCATCGCTGATGAGGAAGGTCGCAGCGCGAGCATGGTCTGCAACGACCCGGTAGGCGGTCGTCATCGCCTGGCGTTGTTCCCGTGTATGGCCCGCCATTCGCTGGAGGCTGTCGAGGATCGGCGTGAAGAGATCGGTGTCGTAGGTATTGGATCGCCCCTGGACGAGCATCGCCAGACGTTCGAGCCCCATGCCCGTATCCACCCCCGGCGCGGGCAACGCCGTGCGGCTGCCATCCGGGGCTTGGTTGAATTGCATGAACACCAGGTTCCACACTTCCAGGAACCGCCCGTCGGGGTTGTCGTCCAGGTGATACAGCAACTCTGCGCCGTGCAGCACTCCGCGTTCGGGGGTGAAGTCGTAATGGATCTCGGAGGTCGGCCCGCACGGCCCAACGTCGGCCATCTGCCAGAAGTTTGTCCTGTCGCCCATGCGGGCGATGCGTTCCTTCGGGACGCGAATGTCGTCGAGCCAGATGCGATACGCCTCATCATCACTTTCGTGTACGGTGAAGTACAGACGTTCGGGTGGGAGCTTGTAGACCTCGGTCAGGCAGGCGTAGGCCAGGCGAATCGCGTCGCGCTTGAAGTAATCGCCAAACGAGAAATTGCCCAACATCTCGAAAAAGGTATGGTGGCGCGGGCTGGGGCCGACGTTCTCGAGGTCGTTGTGTTTGCCCGAGACGCGCATGCATCGCTGCGCGGTGGTCGCGCGCGTGTAGGGACGGTGGTCCTGGCCGAGAAAGACGTCCTTGAACTGGACCATGCCGGCGTTGGTGAATAGCAGCGTCTGGTCGCCGCCAGGCACCAAGGACGAGGATGGGACAATGGTGTGCCCGTTGTCAGCGAAGAACTCCAGGAAGGTACGGCGAATCTCCGCGCCGCTCATGGGTGTGGCGGTCTTGGGCGTGGTAGCGGCGTGCGTCGTTGGTTTCGACTTGGGCATCCATCCTCCGGACCGAGTGGGCAGATTATAAGCGATGGGTTGAGGGAAATCAATTCCGGACACGGTGTTCCATATTCTCGGACCTGGCACGGTTGCGCGCCATGCGTCTCCCCGACCGCAACAATGCCGCCAGTCGCGATTCATATCAACTCTGTCGACGGTCAGTCTGCCGAGAGACGATGAGCGGGGTTCGGGCGAGTTGTGGTTAGGGAATTCGCTTGGCCGTTGGCGAAACCGCCCCCCGCGCCCGGTGTTACATCTTCTGAGGCAGACTCAGTTCTTCCACTAGCTGCCAGGAGATCTCATGATCGATCGTGTGCTGCGGGCCATCCGTTTGGATGCTAAGCTTTTCCGAGTGGCTGCCGATACGCCGAGGCTGTCGGGCGAGGCCGCGATCATCGCCATCGTGGTCTCGCTGCTGGCCGCGGCGGGAAGTGCGGTTGGCACGGCGCGCCCGGTCGTGCTCCTGCTGGTTGAGTGGGCCAACGGCTTGGTCTTCGGTTGGCTGTTGTGGGCGCTCATCTCGTACCTCGTGGGCACGGTTTTGGGCGGCAAGAGCGGGGTGGGGGAGATGGCGCGGGTCCTGGCCTATGCGAGCGTGCCTCGCCTGCTCTCGCTGCTGGGGTTCATCCCGTGCGTTGGCTGGCTCTTCCGCGTCGCGGGTTGGATCCTTTCGCTTGCCGCGGGCGTCCTCGCCATTCGCGAGTCCATGGAGTTTGGCACGGGCCGGGCCGTGGTGACGGCCGTTGTCGGGTGGTTGGTGTACATCGCGGCCACCATCACGCTGGCTGTCGTCCTGGGCGGAGCGCTGGTTGGGCTGGGGCGCTATCTGCCGACCCTCAATCAATAGCGTGGCTCCGGCACTTAGACTGAGGTCTCGGCGTTCGTCGGGAGAATCTCATGGTCAAGATCATCACTGACACCACCGCCGGCCTGCCGCGGGACCTCAGCACGAAGTTGGGGATCCCGGTGCTGCCGCAAATCGTCGTGTTCGGCGAAGAGTCCTATCGCGACGACTCCGAACTCGACACGGCGACCTTCCTGCAGAAGCTGCGCGCGGCGCGCGAACTGCCCAAGACGGCTGCACCGCCGCCGGCTCTCTTTGCGCCACACTTCAAACGATTCCTGGATCAAGGTCACTCGATCATCTGCCTTCATCCGTCGGCCGAAGTCTCTGGGACGGTGCGCGGCGCGACGGTGGCCGCCCAGGATTTCCCCGGCGCGGATATCCGTGTGATCGACACGCGCAGCATCGCCGGCCCTATGGCCGCCATGGTGCTTGAGGCGCATGCCTGGGCGCAAGCGGGGCTTGCGGCGGCCGAGGTGGAGCGCCGGGTGCGCGAGATGATGGGGCGCCAGATGATCTATTTCCTTGTGGACACGCTCGAGTATCTTCAAAAGGGCGGGCGCATCGGTGGCGCTCAGGCATTGGTCGGAGGGCTGCTGCAGGTCAAGCCGATCCTCACGCTGCGTGATGGCCGGGTGGAGGCCTTCGAACAACAGCGCACCAAAAAGCGCGCGGTGGGTCGCCTGGTCGAGCTCGTCGCCGGACTCTGCCCGCACAGCACGGAGAGCCACCTGTGCGTGATGCATGCCGATGCTCGCGCGGAGGCAGAAGCCATGGCGGCAGACCTGGCAGCCGCTCAGGGCATCCAGGTAATTCCAATCTATGAGCTGCCGCCGGCGATTGTTGTGCATGGCGGTCCGGGGGTCCTGGCGGTCGGCTTCTTCCGATCGGCCACCTGAATCGTTGCTTGTCTTGCGGAGCCTGCGCGGCGCATCGCTCTCGCCGCCTGTGCGCGCACCCATCTCCTGGGACTCTCAGGGGCGGCTGGTCAGCCGCCCCTGAGTGTGCATTGTGTCTGCCCAGCGCTTGTGCCGGTGTACCTGCATTCCGGCGGCCGGCGGCGTTGCCGGTTGCGCGTGGGATACAATGAGGCAGGCGTTCAACGCCGGTCAATTGCAGCATGTCGCGCGCAGGAGGTGGGATGATGAAGCGCACACGACCAGCGGCCGCGAAGGTCCCGGCTGCGGGCCAGAATCTCGACTCGCTGCGCCAAGCGGTGCAGGCAAACCCCCGCGACGAGGTGATTGTGCTGCACCTGGCATGGGCGCTGTACGCCGAGCACGAGTTTACAGAGGCGGAGTCTTCCTTTGGGCAATGCGCTTCTTTGGCGCCGGATGACCCGGAGGGCACGTACGGCCTGGGTATGGCGCTGCGCGCGCAAGGCAAACGAGAGGTGGCGATTCCTGCGTTCGAGCAGGCGGCGCGATTGGCGGAGAGGCTCAGCGATCGAACGCGCGCGCAAATGCTCCATCGCCTGGCGATTGCCCATGTGCATTACCTGCGCGACGGCGACTGGAATCTCGAGCAAGAGGTGTGGCGCCGATGAATGTGAGCCACCGCGAGCGTCTCCAAGCCGTGCTGAGAGGCGAGGCACCGGATCAAGTGCCGGTGGCTTTGTGGCGGCACTTCCCGGTGGACGACCAGGAGCCGCAGCTGCTGGCCAATGCGGTCCTGGCCTTTCAGCAGGAGTACGACTTCGACCTGATCAAGGTGACGCCGGCCTCGAGCTTCTCGGTGCGCGATTGGGGGGTCACCGATGTATGGGAGGGTGATGCGGAGGGCGTGCGTCGCTACGCAACGCGGGCCATACAAGCGCCTCGCGATTGGGAGCGATTGGCGGTCCTCAACGTTCGGCGAGGGGCTCTGGGCGCGCAACTTAGTTGCCTTAAAACGATCTGCTGCGCATCGGGCGGCACGACGCCGGTGCTGCAGACCATCTTCAACCCGCTCTCGCAGGCGCGCCATCTGGCTGGGGGAGGGACCTTGCTCGAGCACCTTCGTCGCTGGCCGGAGGCCGTGGCCGCCGGCCTGGAGACGATCACCCGCGTCACCTGCGAGTTTGTCGGTGCATGCTTTGAGGTTGGGCTGGATGGCATCTTCCTGGCATCGCAGCATGCCTCCTTCCGAGTACTCTCCGGCCCGGAGTATCAGTTGTTCGGCCGGCCGTTCGACCTGCGCGTGCTGTCCGCGGCCAGTGCCGGGTGGCTGAACATGCTCCACTTGCATGGACAGGCGGTGATGTTTGCCGAGCTGAGTGACTACCCGGTTCAGAGCGTGAACTGGCACGACCGCGAATCCGGACCCGCGTTGGCTGACGGAGCGCGCATCGCGCGCAAGGTTGTATGCGGCGGGTGGGAGCAGTGGCAGACGATGGTCCGTGGCGACCCGGCGCGCGTGCGGGATCAAGCTCGTGATGCGATTCAGCAGATGTCGGGGCGCAACCTGATCCTGGGCACTGGATGTGTTGTGCCGATCGTTGCTCCGCGTGCCAACCTGCTGGCGGCCGCCCGGGCCGGCATGGACGGCGGCTTAGGCCCTTGCTCTTGATGCACGGCGCGAGAGAGTCTTCCAGAACGCACTCTCATAGTGATAGAGCTGGTGGCCGAGAGCGCGAGCGTGGCCAGGACCAAAGCGGCTGGCGGCCAATGCTTGCCGCGCTGGTTATGTGCGCCGGCGTCCTGGCCACATTGCTGCTTGGCGCATGCGTCTCCACGGAGGCGGAGCCGTCCCAACCTCCCACAGCGCTTGCAGCGACCCCCGCATCGAGCCAGGCAACGCCGACGCAAGTGCAGCCGCTCCTTCTGGCGCCCACCACCGAAAGCGATTTCGCGGAGGAGCCTGCAGGTTGCCGAGCTCCAATAGAGGACTACACGCGAGTCAGAGTCAATGGCAAGTGGATCAACCGGCGGACACTTGGCATGTTGGAGTACGCGCAATCCCTTTACGGCGGCCCGATTGATGTACGCGGGCCGGCACTTACCCAAGGCAGCTACTCCAACAATGGGGCCGCGTCGTTTGGGACTCACCTCGGCGGAGGCGCGGTCGACCTGTCCGTTATTCGCCCGGGTGGGTCGGATGTGCTGTACAGCGAGGTCGAGCGGCTGGTTCGGGCATTGCGCGTCGCCGGCTTCGCGGCCTGGTTGCGTGACTGGGGCGAACTGAGCGAGGGCTCGGGGATTCACATCCATGCGGTTGCCATCGGTGATCGCGAGCTTTCGGATTCGGCGCGCGAGCAACTGACCGGCCCCTTCGGCTACTTTCGCGGGTACTCGGGCCTGCCCACCGCCAGCGCGATCCCCGAACTTGACCACCATGGTGGGCCGATCGTCTGCCAATGGATGCGAGAACAAGGTTACGAGGATTTGCGCCCGCAGGGCGAGACGTGGCCGGTCGACTGGCCTCGCGCGGGATGGCGAGACCGGCTTCCCGCCGCCGCCGCGACATACTTGGCGGAAGACCAGGCTCAGGCCGTTGCTCAGGCGCGCCGCATCGACTTCCTGCAGGGCGGGTATGAGGATCCCTCGAACATGTGCGGTCCGCTGGCCGGGGCGATTCTCCGCGATGCGGGCCTCTTGCCTTCCCGCATCGGCCCGCTGAACGACCTGCACAACTATTGGCTGGCCAATCCTTCCACGAACAAGCGGCCGTGGTCGCTCTTTCCGCCGCAAGAGTACGAGGTTTTCTCATTCCATGAGAGCATCCGAACGTTCGATTTCGGCGCCTGGCCCTTGCAGGCCGGCGACTTTGTCTACACTCACGCCGGGCGCGCCGAATACGACCACATGTTCATTGTCACCGAAGTGGATGCCGCGGGCCGCGCCTATACCGTCACCAACCAGCAGCAGCCGGACGGCAGCTATCGTATCGAGCGATTCATGCTCTATGATCCGCAGGACGAGGCTCTCGGGGTGATGCGGGATTTGTGGGTGCGCAGCGCGCGCTTGGGGCGCACCGGCCTGGCGGGCTTCGAGGTGTTGCGGCGGGTGGGGGTGAGCCAGGCGCGAGGTTCGGCCTACCGGTACAGCGTTGAACCGGGAGACACGCTGGCCCTTGTCGCCGCGAAGTTCGACACAATCCTGCAGGCGATCGAGCACGCCAATCCGGACTTGGCGCTCCCGCTGCGAGTAGGCCAGTCGTTGACCGTGCTGATCGGGCTCGGCGGGTGATCGGAGCACGCAGGCGGGGGCGGCGGGTATCGTGAGTGATTGGGCAGCGGGTGCCGCATGGATCTGCCGTCGGCCGAGCATGGTTCCGTGCTCGTTGTGAACGCCGAGTGGGGCAAATCGCTGGCTGCGTGATACCTTGCACAGCGGCCGGCGACAATATACACTCCCAACGCCGCATGCAACCGTGCTAGGCTCACCAGAGGGCGCGAGATCGCATGCCTCGCCGCCCTCACATACAACCGTGTGCATCCGTCGCGGCCCAGGCGAGGCATGGGGACGCGTCGAGAAAGATGTGAACCCCCCGTCCAATAGTCCGAAATCCTCGCATCACTCTGGGGAATCCATTCAGGAGGCAACATGACAGCGAGCATCATCGATGGCAAGTTGATCGCGGAACAGGTCCGCGGGGAGGTCGCCGAGGAAGTGACCAAGCTGACTGGGGCAGGCATGCCTCGGCCGGGTCTCGCCACGGTCTTGGTCGGCGACAATCCTGCGTCTCACGTGTACGTGAAGTCGAAGCGCAAGTCGTGCGAGGAGCTGGGCATTGAATCCTACGGCTTTGAGCTGCCGGCCACGGCGACCCAAGAGGAATTGGACAGCCTGTTGGTCAAGCTCAATGCCGATCCGAAGGTGAACGGGATCCTGGTGCAGTTGCCGTTGCCCGGCCATCTGGATGAGGAGCACGCCCTGAGCCTGATCAGCATCGAGAAGGACGTGGATGGATTTCATCCGGTCAACGTGGGTCGCCTGGCGATGAAGCGCCGCGACCCGATCTTCGTGCCCTGCACTCCCGCGGGATGCATCGTGCTGCTGCAGCGCTCGGGATGCAAACTCGAGGGCAAGCGCGCCGTCGTGCTCGGCCGGTCGAACATTGTCGGCATGCCGGCCGCCCTCTTGCTGGTCCGCGAAAACGCGACGGTGACGATTTGCCACTCCAAGACCGAGAACCTGCCGGATGTGGTGCGCGAGGCCGACATCCTCATCGCGGCCATTGGGCGAGCGCGGTTCGTCAAGGGCAGCTGGGTGAAGCCGGGCGCCTACGTCATTGACGTCGGCATCAACCAAATTGAAGATGCCAGCAAGAAGAGCGGCCACCGCCTGGTGGGCGACGTGGACTTCGATGAGGTCAAGGAGGTGGCGGGCGCCATCACCCCCGTGCCGGGCGGGGTGGGGCCGATGACCATCGCCATGCTGATGCGCAATGTCGTGCGCGCGGCGAAAGCGGCATCGAAGAAGTAGACTCTCCCATCAACAAAAGAAGAAGAAAACACCCCGGCTCAGTCCGGGGTGTTTGATTCATGGATGCTCGAGGGAAATCATGGGGAGGCCTCGCGCCCGATGCCCCGGCAGGATCACGGAGGTGCCTCGGGCAGCAGGCGGAACCCGCCCGCGAGGTTGCCCGGCTCGAGCAGCGCCAGGCGATCGGAGAAATGGGTCGTGCAGGGCAGGGGAGTATCCCAACACTCGTCCTCGCTCGTTGGCACGTTCACCGCCAGGCCGGTGTGGGTAACCTGCACACTGTATTCGGGTATGCGCCAGCTGCGTCGCGCGTCAAGCAGGGTGCGAGCACTGAGCGAGAGCTTCCAGGGTGCCAGCGGCGCGACCCAGATGAAGAACGTCAATGCGATGACGGCCAAGGCGGCCGGGCCGCGGTCCCCGCCGATCAGCCCGGCCACCAAGACAAACCCGAGAATCAGCAAGGCGAGCAGCGCCCAAAAGGCCGACCCGGCAAAACGAGGCGCAGGCGCGGTGACCAGCCAGTAGGCAATGGAGAGCAGGGGGATGGCTGTCAGTGCAATCACGCGCCTCGCATCGTGCTGGGTGCCGGCGCGGCCCGGCCATAGCGCGAGTGTGAACAGAAGTAGTCCGGCCGAGACCTCTGCGGGCTTGGCGATCGAATTGGGCAGGTTGCGCAGCCAGTTCGCTACCCACGCCATACCCGGCACAATCTGGTCGGGAGACACGCCTGGGTTGCGGGCGCGAATCACGATCCAATCCAGCTCGTTGAGTGCCAAGTCCGGAGGCACACGCCATGTCGCTGGGAGCGCAAAAGCTGTGCTGGGAAAGAAGGGATACCCACTGAGCAGGATTCCACGCGCGATCCAACCGCCAGCAATGAGCAGCCCGAGAGAGAGCGCCGGCCACAGCTCGAGGGCCCGTGCCCGCAGGGTGAGCCGCCGGTGCTGCCACAGCCATGCCAGCCAGATGATGAATACGGCCGACAAGCCGAATGCCAGAAACGACTGCTTGCAGGCGACGCCCGCCGCGCCCAGCAGGGTGACCCGAGCGACGTCGCGAGCCTCCACTCCACGTTCCGCGCGCAAGAGACTGTCCAAGCATTCTCCCAGGAGGACAATTCCCAGAAGGAAGGGTGCGCTGTCAGGCGAGAGGCTGAAGAACCGCTCGTCGTTCATCTGATGGAGCGCGGGTGCGAACATGAGCGCGTAGAACATCCAGCGCGGCGTGCCATCGCGAGGCGCGGAGACACCCCGGCGCAACGAAAGGACGCCCAGCGCGACGACCTGGACGAGCAGCAGGCCGTTGGCGAGCTGATAGGCGTTGCCCACAAACGGGCCGAGATCCAGCATGGCGCCATACAACAAGAAAGACGGGTTGAAGGCCAGCCGTGGGATGAGGTTGCCGAGCCCGCGCACGAGGGGGTAGGCGCTGCTCCAGGCGACCGAGCCAAGGTGATACTCGCCCGAATCGCCTTCGATGAGCGGGGCGGTGGAGCGCAGCGCGACAAACACCGCGAGGGCCGCGATGACCAGCAGGGCCACCAACGGCGGCCGACGCTGCCGGGCAATCAGTTGGCGGATTTCCTGCCCGCGCAGGGCAAGCCCGAGAACCCCAAGGGCAATGATCAAAACCGCCCCCCACGGGCGGATGGGCAATACGAAGTTGACGAGTTGCAGCAGAAGAATAGCCAGAGCCCACCCGATCCAGAACGCGATGGGCAGGTCGCTCAGGTCGTCGAGATGGCGGCCAAGCCAGGGTCGCGGCAGTGTGCCGAGGCCGATGAGGACAGCGCTCCAGAATGCGAAGCCAACTAGAATGAGTAGCATCGGCACCTCTTTGGCGTCGTCTGCGGCAATAGTCGGGGCCGTCGGGGGCCCGCCACTCGCGCCCTCGGCGCTGAAGGATTCTAACCTGGCGCGTGCCAGGCGGGCAACGGTCATAGCTGCGCGACCGAGTGGAAGAAGACGGAGTTGGCAATCCCGCGATTCTATTGTAAGATGTCAGACAATAAGGTGCACCCGAAGTGAGGGCTTGAGGGGCTGTGGAGAGGACTGATGCCCACGCTGCTTGTCCGCCATGCCAAGGTGCTGGTGACGATGAATGACCGCCGCGAGGAAATCCTCGACGGCGGCTTTTTTGCCCGTGAGGGTTGGATCGAGCAGGTCGGGCTGAGTAGTGGGCTGCCGCAAGCAGCCGATCACGTACTCGATTTGACGGGCCACGTCGTTGTCCCCGGCATGGTCAATGCCCACCACCACCTTTACCAAACCCTGACCCGCTCTGTGCCGGCCGCGCAGGATGCGGACTTGTTCCACTGGCTCAAGACGCTGTATCCGATCTGGGCCCGCATGACGCCGCAAGCCATCCGCGTATCCACTCAGGTGGGGCTGGCGGAGCTGGCTCTTTCAGGATGCACCACGGCTTCGGATCACCTGTACATCTTCCCCAACGGCGCACGGCTCGATGACGAGATCGAGGCTGCCCAACAAATCGGGATGCGCTTTCATGCCTCGCGCGGCTCGATGAGCCTGGGGGAATCCAAGGGCGGGCTGCCGCCGGATCGAGTCGTGGAGCGCGAGGAAGACATTCTGCGCGACACACGCCGCTTGATCGAGGCCTATCATGATCCGCGGCCCGGCGCGATGCTGCGGGTGGCCGTGGCGCCGTGCTCGCCCTTCTCGGTCAGTGAGGCCTTGATGCGGGAGGCCGCCGAGCTCGCGCGCAGCTACGCTGTCCGGCTGCACACGCACCTGGCCGAGACGAAGGACGAGGAGCGTTTCTGCCTCGAGCGTTTCGGCCGGCGCCCGGTGGGCCTGGCGGAGGATCTGGGGTGGGTCGGTCAAGACGTCTGGTATGCGCATGGCGTGCACCTCAACGCGAGCGAGGTGGAGCGGCTCGCGGCAACGCACACGGGCGTCGCCCACTGTCCTTCCTCCAACATGCGTCTGGCTTCGGGCATTGCCCCGCTGCGGCAATACATGCAGCGCGGTGTCCGTGTGGGGTTGGGTGTGGATGGCTCAGCCAGCAATGACGGGTCGCATATGCTGGCCGAGGCGCGCCAGGCCATGCTGCTCGATCGGCTTGCCATGACATTGGAGCCCGAACCGCGGGCCCTGCTCACCGGGCGCCAGGCGCTCGAATTGGCCACACGCGGAGGAGCGTCCGTACTTGGACGTGACGACATCGGCGCGCTCACTGCCGGTCGATGCGCCGACTTTGCCGCCTTCGACATGCGCAGTCTGCCGTACGCTGGGAGCCTGCACGACCCGGTGGCGGCGCTGGTCTTTTGCGCACCCCAGCCGGTCGACCAGCTGTACGTCCACGGCCGTTGCATCGTGAAAGACCGTGTGCTGCAGACGGCGGAAGTCCCCGTCCTGGTCGAGCAGCACAACCGCATTGCGGCAAGCATGTTGAGTTGAGGAGAGACTATGTCCCTAAGCCCCCCGCCAGATGTGGCTCGCGCTTTGGTCGACTGCGCCATGGGCCGCCGGCCGGCCGACCTGGTGATTCGCCAGGGGCAGTGGGTGTCCGTTCAATCGGGCGAGGTGATTCCGTGGACCGACCTGGCCGTTGTGACGGGATGGATTGCATTCATCGGCGAGGATGCGCGTCATTGCATCGGGCCCGCGACCCGCGTGATCGAAGCGCGTGGCCGGTTCCTTGTGCCCGGTCTCATTGACGGTCATGTGCATGTGGAATCCACCATGCTTACGGTCACCGAATTCGTGCGCGCCGTTGTGCCGCATGGCACGACGGGCGCAATCATCGATCCGCATGAGATCGCCAACGTGTTCGGGTTGCCCGGGGTCCGCTTGATGCTCGACGAGGCGGCGCGTCAGCCGATCGCGCTGTGGGTGGAGGTGCCCTCGTGTGTACCCTCGGCGCCCGGGCTCGAGACGCCCGGCGCAGCGCTTTCCCCCGAGCAGGTCGCCGAAGCCTTGACGTGGCCTGGAGTCATCGGCCTTGGCGAAGTTATGGATTACGCCGGCGTGGCGGCCAACAGCGGCAAGATGGTGGACGAGATCACGGCGGCGCGTCGCCTGGGCAAGGTGGTGAGTGGGCACTACCCGTCGCTCGACCTGGGGCGCCCGTTCCACGCCTACGCAGCCGGCGGCATCGATGACGACCACGAGGGCACCCGCCTCGAGGATGCGGTCGCGCGCGTGCGCCAAGGGATGCGGGCCATGCTGCGCTACGGATCGGCGTGGCACGATGTCGCTGCCCAGGTGCGGGCCGTGACCGAGGCCGGCCTGGATCCGCGGCATTTCATATTGGTGACGGATGACTCGCACGCGGAAACACTGGTCGGGGAAGGCCACATGGACCGCGTGGTGAGGCATGCCATCGCCAGCGGGCTTAGCCCCATGGCGGCCATCCAAATGGCGACCCTTAACCCTGCCGAGCATTTTGGTCTGTCACACGAGATCGGGCTGCTCGCGCCCGGCCGGCGGGCGGATGTGCTGTTGGTGGAGTCGCTCGAAACGATGCAGGTGAAGATGGTCATCGCCGCCGGCGTTGTGCTGGCCGAGGAGGGCACGTGGAGTGCTGCGCTCGAGGCGCGCGATGTGCCGGCCGAGTTTGGCGATTCCGTCCACCTTTCGCGTCCGCTTGTTGGACAGGATTTCTTCGTTTCCTCCGGCGGCAACCCCACCACGATGGCCAACGTGATCGGCGTTGTGGAGAACCAAGCGCCCACGTGCTGGTTGAAGCGCTCGCTCCCGGTGCGGGACTCCGGGGCCCAAATCGACCTCCAGCAGGATGTTGCCAAGGTGGCCGTCGTCGATCGCCATCATCGGTCCGGCCGCATGCAAACCGCGTTTGTCTCGGGCTTCGGATTTGGCCCGCGCTGCGCCGTAGCTTCCACCGTGGCCCACGATTCGCACAATCTGCTCGTGGTCGGAACGGACGAGGGCGACATGGCGACAGCCGCCAACGCTCTGGCGCGCGCCGGCGGGGGCATGCTTGTGGTGCGCGAGGGGCGTGTCCTGGCGACGGTCGAACTGCCCGTGGGCGGGTTGATGTCGAACCAGAGCGCCGGCAGCGTGGCTTCGGCTGCCGGCCGCCTACTCGACGCGTACCGTGCGTGCGGCTGCTCCCTCAATAACCCGAACATGCAGCTCAGCCTGCTGGGACTGGCCGTCATACCCGAGTTGCGTCTCACCGACCTCGGCCTGGTGGATGTCGAGAAGGGCTCTTTCGTTCCTGTTGTGGAGCCGTAGATCATGAGCCGCCGGCAGGACAACATGGGTCGCGCCACGCTGCGCCAACAGAAGGTCCGCCCGGATCCGCGGCCGCTCTACCAACGTGCGGAAGAGGCGCTGGTGAAGCGTGTGTCGCGCATGGCGGCGGGTGAGCAGCTGCCTCCCGAACCGCTGTTGGCGCAGCGCATGGGCATCTCGCGGGCCACGTTGCGCGAGGCCATGCGCTCGCTGGCCCAACAAGGGCGCCTGGTGCGGCGGCAGGGCATCGGCACTTTCGTCGGCGACGGGCATGCTGTCATCGAAAACGGCCTGGAAGTGTTGGAGAGCCTCGACACGCTTGGACAGCGCCTTGGTCTGCATATGGAGATGGGCGAGGTGCGCGTCGAGCAGCGATTGATCGATGCCGGTGAATGCAAGTGCATGCAACGCCCGCCAGGCGATCGCGTCTGGTGGATTGCGCGGGTGATCCTCGAGGAGCGAGTCCCGATCGCATATCTGGAAGACGTGGTCCCGCTCGAATTCCTGCGCGCCGGCGACCTGAAGGAATTCTCCGGGTCGGTGCTGGACCTGCTGCGTTCACGCGGGGTGGCGGATCCTTCTCATTCGCTGACCCAAATCACAGCGGTGTCGGCTGATCGCCGCCTACGCGACCTCTTGGATCTGGCGCGCGGCGCGGTCTTGCTCAAGCTGGAGGCCTGCCTGACGGCTCATGGCGGGTCGGTTGTGGACTATTCGAACAGCTACTTTGTGCCCGGCTACTTCCGCTTCCATGTCGTGCGCCGCGTCGGCGGCGAACGGGGCGCGCGGAGCAGCAACGGCCGTGGAGGAAACTGAACCAGTACGGTCAACAGCCCGCGAGGGGGACTCGCGTCACCATCGGATCCATCATCTTGACTGGTTCTGGAGGAGAAGACAATGCGCAGTTTTATGGGACGGGACATTCTCTCGCTCAAGGACTTCGAACGCGAGGAGTTCTTCCGCGTGTTCCAAGTGGCCAAAGACCTCGAGCCGATTGCCCGCGATCGCCGCAACAGCGACTTGCTCAAGGCGAAAACATTGGTCACGGCGTTCTATCAGCCCAGCACGCGCACGCGTCTGGCGCACGAGGCGGCGATGCACCGGCTGGGCGGGCACGTGACCGGCTTCGCGGACGCCAAGATGACACGCGCCGGCGATTTCTATCAGGAGTCGATTAAGGATACGGTCAAGATGCTGGAGTTCTACGGCGACGTGATTGTCATGCGCCACTTCCAGCAGGGCGCACCGCATGAGGCCGCCAAGTGGGCCTCGATCCCCGTGATCAACGGCGGCGACGGTTGGGGCGAGCATCCCACCCAGATCCTCACCGACCTATATACAGTGCTCAGCGAGAAGGGGCGCATCGACGGGCTCAAGTGGCTGGCGGTGGGCGACATGCGCATGCGCACTATGCACTCGCTGGCATACGCCTTGACCCAGTTCGACTGCCCGATCACATTCGTCAGCCCGCCCGAAATGGGCCTGACGGCCGAATTCAAAGCTGAGCTCAAGCAGTACAGCTTGAGTTTCGCGGAAGCCGACCATGTCGAGAAAGCGATCGCACAGGCGGATGTCATCCTGGTCGAGCCCGTGGTTCAGCCCGACTACACCAAGTCGCGGGATGAGCGCAAGGGCGACGTCGACCTGACGCCGGCCAACTACAAAATCACGCGCGAACTTCTGGCGGGCAAGGCCAAGAGCGACGCGATTCTTCTGCACTCGCTGCCGCGCATGGATGAAATCCCGCCGGATGTCGATATCACCCGCTGGTCGCGCTACTGGCAGGAAGCCTTCAACGGCGTGGTCCTGCGCATGGCGCTGCTGGCGCTGGTGCTGGGCGCCGTCGAGTAGGCCAGGAGAGAATGCGATGCAAACGGACCTTCGCGGTCGAGACCTGATCGGCGATCTGGACTTCAGCAAAGAAGAGGTCGAAAGCGTGCTGGAGGTGGCCTTTGACCTCAAGCGCAAGCGGGCGCTGGGCGAGCCGCACGCCCTGCTGCGCGACAAGGTGCTGGCCATGCTCTTCTTCTTCTCGAGCACGCGCACGCGCGGCTCGTTCGAAGCCGGCATGGCCCAACTCGGCGGCCACGCAGCGTTTATCGAGAGCAAGACGACCCAGATCGCGCACGGCGACACGCCCAAGGAGATCGGCGAGATCTTTGGGCGCTACTTCGACGGCATCGCCATCCGCCACGTGGATTGGGGCATCGGCAACGCCTACCTCAACGCCGTGGCGCGCGCTTCGCGGGTGCCGGTGCTCAACATGCAGTGCGAGGTCTACCACCCGTTTCAGATTCGGGCGGATCTCATGACGATCATCGAGAAGAAGGGCCGTGACCTGCGGCGCAAGAAGATGGTCGTGTCGTGGGCCTACGCCGCCTCGTATCAGAAGCCGATGTCGGTGCCGCAATCGCTTGTGCTGCAGATGCCGCGCTTCGGGATGGATGTGGTGCTGGCGCACCCGCCGGAGTTCCGCTTGATGCCGGAGGTGATGGAGCAGGCGCGTGAGCAGGCGCGCCGTTTTGGCACTGGCTTCGAGGTGGTGGACGATATGAGCGCCGCCTTCAAGGATGCCGATGTCGTCTACGCCAAATCCTGGGGCGCCATGGTGCACACGCCGGACGCGGAGGAGGGCGCGCGCATCATCAAGAAGTACTCGAGCTGGATCACCGACGAAAGGAAGATGGCGCTCGCCAAGCCGGACGCCATCTACATGCACCCGCTGCCCGCCGATCGCAACATCGAGGTCACGGATGCCGTGATGGACGGTCCGCACTCGGTAGTCTACGACGAGGCCGAGAACCGCATGCATGCGCAGAAGGCGGTCATGGCCCTCACCATGCGCTAGGCAGGAAGGAGCCGGAGGATGACCCAGAAAAGAGTGGCCGTCGTCGCAGTGGGGGGCAACTCCCTGATCAAAGACGAGGCCCACAAGAGCATTCCCGATCAGTACGCTGCGGCGCAGGAGTCGATGCGCCACATCGTCGACATGATCGACAAGGGCTGGGACGTTGTCGTCACCCACGGCAACGGGCCGCAAGTGGGCTTCATTCTGCGCCGCTCGGAACTGGCGCGGCATGAACTGCACGAGGTCCCGCTCGATTTCTGCGGTGCCGACAGCCAGGGGGCGATCGGCTACATGTTCCAGCAGGCGCTCTACAACGAGTTCCTTCGGCGCGGGATGCGCAAGCAGGCCGCCTCGGTGGTTACCCAGACGCTGGTTGACCGCAACGACCCGGCCTTCTCCAAACCCTCCAAGCCCATCGGCTCTTTCATGGCCGAGGCGATGGCCAAGGACCGCGCCTCGAAGGAGAAATGGACCGTGGTGGAGGATGCGGGACGCGGCTGGCGGCGTGTCGTCGCCTCACCCATGCCCAAGCGTATCATTGAGGCGGATGCCATCCGCGCTCTGATCCAGGCAGGATTCGTCGTGGTCGGGGTGGGCGGGGGCGGGATTCCGGTGGTGGAAGATGAGAAGGGCAACCTGGTCGGCGTGGAGGCCGTGATCGACAAGGATTTTGGCTCTTCGCTGCTGGCCTCGATGATCGGCGCGGACCTTTTCCTCATTTCGACCGCCGTCGAAAAGGTAGCCTTGCACTATAATAAGCCGAACCAGCAATGGCTCGATCGAATCAATCTAGAGCAAGCCCGGCGCTACCAAGCGGAGGGCCATTTCGCCAAGGGCAGCATGGGCCCAAAGATCGAGGCCATCATCGCCTTCCTCGAGCGCGGAGGGAAGCAGGCGCTGATCACCAACCCCGAAAACATCGGCAAGGCATTGGCGGGAACGACGGGCACGTGGATCGAGCCCTGAAGAGCGACCGCGGAGAGGAGGTGGAGCGCAAGAGCAAATGCCCGACCGCACGCGTTCGGACGATCTGACCCTGCAAGGTCACCAACTCAAGGAGGAGCAACATGACAGTACGACGTCTGTGGAAGTTGCTAGGCACGTTGGCCGCGATCTCGCTGCTGGCTTCGGCTTGCGGCACGCCCACCGCGGCTCCCACTGAGGCGCCAGTCGCCGCGCCCACCGAAGCCCCGGCGGCGGGTTCGTCATTCTCCATCCCGGATATTGAGTCGGGCAAATTCAATGTGGCCATGGTCAACATCGGCTTCGCGAATGATGGCGGGTGGTCGCAAGCCCATACTGAGGGCGTACTGTGGTTGGCGACCGAAGATCCGACAATTGCCGTGAAGTACTTGGAAGCCGTTCCGCCCGGGCCGGATGCCGAGGCGGTCATGCGCTCGCTCGCGCGCAAAGGCTTCGACCTGATCATCGGGTCGACGTTCGAATACGGCCCGACCATGGAAGCTCTGGCGGAAGAATTCCCCAAGGTCAACTTCCTGCACATCTCGGGCTATCGCAGCAACGGCAAGAACTACGGCAACCTGTTCGGCGCAATGGAAGACATGAAGTACCTGGCGGGTATGGTCGCCGGTGCGCGCGCCAAGGCCGACGGCAACACCAAGTTCGGCTACGTCGCACCGTGGCCTCTGCCCGAAGTCATCCGCCTTGGCAATGCGTTCATGATCGGCGCCAAGGTGACCTGCCCCGAGTGCACGATGGAAGTGCGCTGGATCAACACCTGGTATGACCCGGACAAGGAAAAGCAGGCTGCGCAGTCCTTGCTCGATGCCGGGGTCGACATCGTGCTAATCGGCTCGGACACGCCGGGTCCGCTCGTTGCCGCGGCGAACGCCGGGAAGTGGGCTTTCACCTACGACTATGTGCACTCCTGCTCGCCGGCGCCGGAGAAGTGCTTGGGTACCCCCTACTGGAACTGGGGCCCGGTCTACCTCAAGATCGTGAACGAAATCCGCGCAGGCACCTGGAAGCCTGGGAATGACTACCAGGATGCCGCCACCGGCATCGTCGGCTTCTATGGATTCATGGAAGGCGAGACAACTCAGCCGGGCGTTCCCGCCGAAGTGATCCCGCTCGTCAGGGCGAAGCTGGCCGAAATGTTGGCGGGCACCTTCACGCGTTTCGATATCTTCAAGGGTCCACTGAAGGACAACACCGGCAAGGTGCTTGTGCCGGCGGGCGTGTCGTTGACCCAAGAGGATCTGGAAGGGATTGATGCCGGCACGATTGCGGCCTTCAATCTCACTGACCGCACGGCGTGCACAGTATGCATGAACTGGCTCGTCGACGGCATCTTGGGTACGATCCCTGCAATGCCCTCCCAGTAAGTCTCCGGACACTCGATCGATGGCGCAGGGGCGTGAGCCCCTGCGCCCGTCTTTCCGCTGGGGATCCAGTGAGGCAACCTTGAGCGACTCGCCGAACGCCATCGAAATGCACAGCATTGTCAAGCGCTTCCCCGGCGTACTGGCCAACGATCACGTGGATTTCTCCTGCCTCGCGGGCGAAGTTCACGCTCTGCTTGGCGAGAATGGTGCGGGCAAGAGCACGTTGATGAATGTTCTGGCTGGGATGTACAGGCCCGACGTGGGCGAGATCCTCATTGGCGGACAGCGCGTCTCTTTCAAATCCCCCCAGGATGCGATTGCACACGGCATTGGGATGGTCCACCAGCACTTCATGCTGGTCCCCCCGCATTCGGTGGCGGAAAACGTCGTGCTGGGCCTCGACCGGCCGCGATTCTTGCTCAACTTGCGGGAGGTCGAGGAACGAGTGGCGGCGTTGGGCGAGCAGTACGGATTGAACGTCAACCCCCGGGCCAAGATCTGGCAGCTCTCGGTGGGCGAACAACAGCGCGTGGAAATCCTCAAGATGCTCTTTCGCGGCGCGCGGGTCCTCATCATGGATGAGCCCACCTCCGTCCTCGCGCCACAGGAGGTCGGTTCGCTTTTCGGCACGCTGCGCGAAATGACCGGCCGCGGCCATACAATCATCTTTATTTCGCACAAATTGGATGAGGTTGTGGCCATCGCCGATCGGGTGACCGTTCTGCGGCGTGGGCGCGTGACGGCTGCCGCGCTGCCCTCCAAAGAAATCACCAAGGCGAGCCTGGCCCGGTTAATGGTCGGGCGTGAGGTCCTCTTTCAAGTTGAAAAGAAGCCCTCGCAGCCCGGAGTGGTCGTCCTAGAGACCCAAGCCCTGTGCGCACTGAGTGATCGCGGGCTGCCTGCGCTGCGCGATGTTACCTTGGGCGTTCGGTCGGGCGAAATCCTCGGCCTGGCCGGGGTGGCGGGCAACGGGCAGCGCGAGTTGGCCGCGGTGCTGACCGGCCTGCATCCTTCCACCAGCGGGTCGATACGGTTTTCTGGTGCGCCGCTTGGACCGCAGACACGCTGGCTGGACATCGGTCAGCGGTTGGCGCACATCCCCGAGGACCGTGCCTCGGTTGGTAGCATGCCGGGGTTGAGCGTGGCCGACAACCTCATCCTGAGATCCTTCGAACGCCCGCCGATCGGTGTGGGTTGGGCCATCAACCGATCGGCCGTGAGGCAATACGCCGAACGCCTGGTGGCGGAGTATCAGATATCCACCCCCACGATTGAAACCCCAGTGCGCATGCTCTCAGGCGGCAACTTGCAGAAGGTCATCCTGGCGCGCGAAACTTCGGGGCACCCCGAACTTATGATCGCCGTTCACCCGACGCGAGGCCTGGATGTCGGCGCGACGGAAGCCGTTCACAGACTCCTGATCGGTCAGCGAGATGCCGGCGTCGCCATCCTCCTCATCTCCGAGGACTTGGACGAACTCCTATCGCTCAGCGACCGGCTGGCGGTGATGTACGAGGGGCGCATCGTCGGCGAAATGCCGACCGAGGAGGCCAACATCAATACGATCGGCCTCATGATGGCGGGTACGAAGGTGGAAGGATGAACCCAACGCGTATCCGCTATCGCCTGCGAATTGAAACCCGCGCCGACAACCCGGGCTGGATGGGAATCGTTTCCTCGGTCCTGGGGGTCGTGCTGGCGCTGGTGGTCGGTGCGTTTCTCTTGCGGGCGGCGGGAGCGCAGGATGCGATGGCCACCTACCGCGAGATATTCAAGGAGGGGTTTGGAACCTTCGCCGACTGGCGGGCCGGAGTCGCGGCGTTGTTGTCGGGCGGGGACTGTCCCAAGGGCCTGCTGTGCTTCGGACCGCTCTCCGACACTCTGGTGAAAGCCTCGCCGATCCTCCTGACGGGGCTGGCGTGCATCCTTGCCTTTCGAATGAAGTTGTGGAACATAGGTGCCGATGGCCAGATGTTCCTCGGCGCCTGGGCCGCGACGGCCGTGGCCGTCTTCATTCTGCCGAAGACGACGGACCGCTGGGTGATGCTTGCAGCAATGGCCGCCGCCGGACTTCTCGCGGGGATGGCCTACGGCGCAATCCCCGGCTTCCTCAAAGCCCGCCTCAACATCAACGAGATCATCACCACCTTGATGCTAAACTACGTGGGCTACAAATGGGTGGAGTTTTTCGTCGTCGTTGGGCCGTGGAGCATCGGGGACTTCGAATCCACCGGGAGGTTCCCCACGCCGGCGACATGGCCGCGCTTGACCCAATTCGCCGATCGCATCCCCGCCCTCAGCGGTCTGACCGCTCACCCGGGCATCTTGCTCGGCATCGCCGCCGCGATCGTTTTAGCTTGGTTGCTCTACCGGAGCCGGTGGGGGTATGAGATCCGGGTCATCGGTGACAACCCGAAGGCGGCGCGCTATGCCGGGATCAGCCTGCAGCGCAACATACTGTTGGTCATGATGTTCTCGGGAGCGTTGGCCGGCCTGGCCGGGATGAATGAGGTCGCAGCGTTGCGTGAACTCAATGGCCGCTTTTCAAAAGGCTACGGCTTCACCGGTGTGATTGTCGCCTGGCTTGCCCGGCTCAATCCGCTGGCCGCAATCCTGGTCTCCTTCCTCTTCGGTGGTTTGCTGGTGGGCACGAAGATGATCATGCCGCAAGGAATTGCCTCGATGCTGCAGGGCGTGATCCTGTTCGTGGTCGTGGGCACGGAGCTCTTGTTCCGCTATCGCATTCGGGTGGAGAAGGTCGGGCTCGGGCTGGTAGCCGCGGCGGAGGGATCGCATGACGAGTAACGCCTTGTTGGCTCTTGGGCTGACCATCGCTTTTGGGGCCCTGGTGAGCGGCACCCCGCTTCTGTTTGCGACGATCGGCGAAATCCTTTCCGAGCGGGCGGGCGTTATGAACCTGGGCATCGAAGGGATGATGCTGGTGGGTGCCATGGGCGGATTTGCCGTCTGGTCGCAGACGGGAAGCCTCCTTCTTGGCATGGGAGCCGGGCTGCTGTTCGGTGGATTGCTGGCGCTGATTCACGGCTACATCACCATCACCCTGCGCGCGGATCAGGTGGTGAGTGGTCTAGCCGTCACCTTCCTCGGCACCGGTCTCTCCAGCATCCTGGGCGCGCCCTATGTCGGTGTGCGCGTCCCCGAACCGTTCACCCTTGTGGTGCCTCTCGTCCAACGCATTGCCGCACAGCAGCTGATCCTGGTTGTGCTCGGCATGCTATTTGCCCCACTGGTATGGTATTTCGTAAACCGCACGCGTCCCGGGCTCGATTTGCGTTCGGTTGGCGAGTACCCTGCCGCGGCCGACTCGCTCGGGATCAACGTCCTCCGCATCCGCTACCTGTACGTCGTCCTGGGCGGCGCGCTGAGCGGGTTGGGCGGCGCCGCCATGAGTCTAGTAACCGACCCTGGCTGGGTGGACGGCAAAACCTCCGGCTTGGGCTGGATTGCGGTGGGTCTCGTCATTTTCGCCGCGTGGGACCCGATGCGCGGGCTGCTCGTCTCGTACTTCTTCGGGTTGCTGCGCCGCTTGCCGCTCGATCTCCAAAACCCGGCGCTGCCGCTCATCTCGACTGCCAACAACCCGACGTTGGGCCGCCTCATGGACATGCTGCCGTACTTGGCGACAATCCTCATTCTGGTTCTTGGGTCGCGGGAAGCCATCCGCAAACGAATCGGGGCCCCGGCGGCGCTCGGGACGCCATACATCCGCGGGGAGCGTGGGCTGTAGATGGGCGTCTTCCTCGGATACCGATGCTCGCTGTGCGCGGCTGAGTACGGGCCGCGCGAGGTGACGTACACCTGCCCGAAGGATGGCGGCAATCTAGACGTCGTGCTCGATTACGCGGCGATCCGCCGTTCGGCTTCGCCGGCTTCGGTTTCCGCTTGCCGCGAACTGTCCATTTGGCGCTACTTGCCGCTCCTTCCGGTGGACGACCCCGGGCATGAGGGCACGGCGCTGCACGCCGTGGGATGGACGCCGATGCTCCACCCGGCGCGTCTTGCCCAGCTCGCCGGGCTGGACCAGGTGTGGCTCAAGGATGATGGTCGCAACCCGACGGGCTCCTTCAAGGATCGCGCCAGCGCGGTGGTGGTCGCGCGCGCGCAAGAGATCGCAGACGACATCATCGTTACGGCCTCTACCGGCAATGCCGGCGCTGCTTTGGCGGGTATGGCCGCCGCGGCGGGCAAGCCAGCGGTCATCCTCGCCCCCAAAACCGCGCCGCCGGCCAAGGTGGCCCAGTTGCTCATCTTCGGCGCACGGGTCGTTTTGGTGAATGGCACGTACGATCAGGCGTTTGATCTGGCACTTGAGGCGTCGAACGCGTTCGGATGGTACTGCCGCAGCACGGGCTACAATCCCTTCACGGTCGAGGGCAAGAAGACCGCTGCGTTTGAGATCGCAGAACAATTTTCGATGATGAGCAAGCCCTCATCGGCCCCCAAGCCGGTCTGGGATGTGCCGAACGCGGTCTTCGTGGCGGTGGGCGACGGCAACATCATTGCCGGTCTGCACAAGGGCTTCAAAGACTTGCAGGCTTTGGGTTGGATCGAGCACATACCTCGCCTGTACGGCGTGCAATCCACCGGATCGGCGGCGATCTACAACGCCTTTGTGAGCGGCGCGAAGACGATTACGCCGGTTCGCGCGACGACCCTGGCCGACAGTATCTCGGTCGATTTGCCGAGGGACGGCGTGCGCGCTGTTCGCGCGGCGCGCGAAACGGGTGGGTCGTACCTGGCGGTCAGCGATGAGTCGATTCTCGCCGCGATGCGCGATCTGGCTCGGGCTGCGGCCGTGTTCGCGGAGCCGGCCGGGGCCGCGGCCTACGCAGGGCTCGTGGCGGCGTTGCACGCGGGACTCATCAGACGGGACGAGCGCGTGCTGATTCTCAACACGGGCAGTGGTATGAAGGATGTGGGCAGCGCCATGCAAGCTGCCGGTGAGGCGCCGGTCATTGAACCGACGCTGAGTGCGTTGAAGAGCTCGCTCGGGCGCGGCTAGCGGCGCCCGCGGTCTTTATCCCCTCGGCCCAGGGGTCGGCGCAGGGTGGACCCGCGCCGGCGTTGAGCATCCCCGCTCATCGAGAAGCGCCGCCTGGCCCATCTGTCCTCGATCGGTAGGTGTATGACCTATTGGGATCGGTACCTCCAACCGACCACGGTCGATGAGGCTTTGCGAGAGCTGGCGCAGGCGCCAGACGAGTCGCGCGTGATCGCGGGCGGGACCGACCTGCTGCTCGACCTTCAGCAGGGGCGCCAGGTTCCCGTGCGTGCGCTGGTTGACGTCACCGGCATCCCCGAGCTGCGTGACATCTGCGAAGCGGACGGGTCGGTTTTCGTCGGGGCTGCCGCCACGCATTCTCGCATCCTTGAACATCCTCTGCTGATCCGCCATGCGCCGTGCCTGGTGGAGGCCTGTTCGCTCATCGGCGGGCCCCAGGTGCGCAACGTGGCCACCCTGGGCGGCAACGTGGCGCATGGTTTGCCCGCGGCCGACGGCACGATTGCGTTGCTCGCGCTTGGAGCGCAGGTGGTCGTCGCCGAGGCGGGTGGTCGCCGGACAGCACCCCTCGAGAGCCTCTTTCTCGCACCCGGGCGGACGACTCTCAGCGGAGCGGCCGCCATCCTTGTGGGGTTTCGGTTCCCGCAGCGCGGGGCGCGTGAGGGATGCGCGTTTCTTCGCACCATGCGGCCTCAAGGCGTAGCCATCGCCATTCTGAACATGGCCGTGTGGCTTCGATTGGAGGAGTCGGGCGTTATTGCCGAGGCGCGCTTGGCGGCCGGCCCTGGTGGGCCGACAGCGCGCCGGGCACTGCACGCCGAAGAACGGTTGTGCGGCCAGTCGTCCCATGGCGTCGCGATCGAGCCGGTGCTGGAGGCGCTGGCGGATGACGTCCAGCTTCGCACCAGTGCGCATCGCGCCACTGCCGAGTATCGCTACCATATGCTAGGTGTCCTGTTGCGTCGAATTGTTCCGAGGGCGCTCGCCTCGGTGGCTGGCGCGTTGCCGGCGATCGACCAAGAACCGGACGAATCGGTGGAAGCAGGGTAGGGGATGCAAATCCTATCGTTGTGGGTCAACGCAACAAAGGTCGAATTGGAGGTCGGGCCGGAGGAGATGCTCGCCGACGTCTTGCGCGAGCGGCTGGGCCTGACCGGCACCAAGGTCGGTTGTAACGAGGCGGAGTGCGGCACGTGTACGGTGTTATTGGATGGTGAGCCCGTGCTCTCGTGCACTCTGCCGGTGCTCAAAGCCGCTGGCCGCCGTGTGACAACGATTGAGGGATTGACGCCGGCGAATGGCTTGCACCCACTGCAGGAGGCGTTTGTCATCCACGGCGCAATTCAGTGCGGCTTTTGTACGCCGGGGCAGATCCTCACCGCGGCCGCTTTGCTCGCACGTGAGTCGGATCCCAGCCCGGCGCAGATTCGCCACGCGCTGAAGGACACCCTGTGCCGCTGCGGATGCTATCCATCCATCGAGAACGCGGTGCGGGTGGCGGCCGTGAGTCTGCGCACCGGCCAAGGCATCCAGGGCCCGAGGCCGGTGCACTCCGCCGCGACGCAGGTGGTGGGGCACACGGCGCCGCGGCCGGACGCCGCGGCCAAAGCCACGGGCCGGGCTCGCTTTGCCGATGACTACGCCTTCCCCGGCATGCTCCACGGGCGGGCGCTTCGCGCGGGAGTGCCGCACGCGATTCTCAGGAAGCTCGACGTGTCGCGCGCCCAGGCGCTGCCTGGCGTGGTAGCAGTTCTCACGGCAGAGGATGTGCCCGGCGAGCGCAACCACGGCCTGGTCGTGAGCGACTGGCCGGTGCTGGTCGGCGTGGGGGAGAAAGTCAGAACCGTTGGTGACGCAGTGGCCCTCCTCGCCGCCACGACGCGCGCGATCGCCTCGCAGGCGCTAAGCCTGATCGAGGCCGAGTTCGAGCCGTTGCCCGTCGTCAGCGACCCGGTGGCGGCGCGGCGGACGGATTCTCCTCGCGTCCACGAGGCCGGAAACCTGCTCAAGCATATCCCCGTGCGCAAAGGCAACATGGACGAGGGCTGGCGCCAGGCGGAGGTCATCCTCGAAGACACATTCCACACGCCGATGACCGAGCATGCCTTCCTCGAACCTGAGTGCAGCCTGGCCCGGCCCGCTGACGACGGGCGGATCGAAATCTATGTCGGCTCGCAGATCCCGTATGCAGACCGCGATCAGACGGCGGCCTGTTTGGGGGTGGCGCCGGATCGCGTCCACATCATCGGCACCCTGATCGGCGGCGGGTTCGGAGGCAAGGAGGATATCGCCGGCCAGATACACGCCGCGCTGCTGGCCCGCGCCTCGGGTCTGCCGGTCAAAGTGCTTTATGACCGACATGAGAGCATGTTGGTGCACCCCAAACGTCATGCAACCCAGATCCGCGTGAAGCTCGGGGCGCAGCGCGACGGGACTCTCACCGCCGTGGAGACCGAGCTGTACGGCGACAGCGGCGCGTACGCCTCCCTCGGAGACAAGGTCATGACCCGCGCCACGACACATTCCAGCGGGCCGTACATTGTTCCGCACGTGCGTGCCGACTGCTACGCGATGTACACCAACAACCCTCCGGCCGGCGCGTTCCGCGGCTTCGGCGTCACCCAATCCTGCTTCGCCATCGAATCGGCAATGGACGAATTGGCCGAGCGCCTCGGGCTGGACCCGGTGGACCTGCGCCGCCGCAATGCGCTCCGGGTCGGCACCAGCACGAGCACCGGACAGGTCCTGCACGAGAGCGTAGGCCTGCTCGAGTGCATCGATCGGGTGGAAGCCCGCATGCGCGAGCGGGGCGGCGCACATCCTTTCTCTATGCAACGGGTCGAGGGGCGGCCGGCCAGCCGCCGCGCATGGGGCTTCGCCGTGGCCTTCAAGAATACCGGGTTGGGCAGCGGCGCGGAGGACAAAGCAGGGGCGGAGGTGGAACTCGACGAGCATGGATGCGTGGAGGTGCGCACCGCCTCGGCCGAAATCGGCCAGGGTCTGGTGACGGTGCTGCAGATGATCACCGCCGAAGAACTGGGCGTGCCGGGGCAGGACGTGCGGGTGCTGCTCTCCGACACCGACCTCACACCGGATGGCGGGCCGACGACGGCCTCACGCCAGACGTTCGTCGCTGGCAATGCGGTGTTGCATGCGGCGCGCGTGCTGCGGCGGGCTGCAGCCGCAACGCTCGCCGAACGTTACGATTGCCCTCCCGAGGCAATACGATTCGCAGATGGAGCCGCGGTGATCGGTGAGCAGCGTCTGCCCATGGCGCAGGTGGCAGCGCTCATGCGTGCCGAGGGGCGCGAGGCCCGGGCGGCGTACGAGTATCACGCACCGGCGACGATGGCGCTGGGTTCCGGCGAGGAGATTCATTTCGCCTATTCCTTCGCCGCCCAGGCCGCCGAGGTGGAGGTCGATCTTGAGACGGGCGAGGTGCGCGTGGTGCAGGTCATCGCTGCCACCGACGCGGGCCGGGCGCTCAACCCGCTCGGTGTGCAAGGCCAGGTCGAGGGCGGAGTAATCATGGGCCTAGGCAATGCGCTGACGGAGGAGTTCATTGTTGATAACGGCCGTGTGTTTTCCGATCGCCTGGCACGCTATCGTATGCCTTCCATTGTGCACACGCCCTACATCGAGTCGATCGTGGTCGAGCACCCGGTGGCCGCCGGGCCGTACGGCGCCAAGGGCATCGGCGAGATCACCAGCATTCCCACCACACCGGCGATCACCAATGCCATCTACAACGCCTGCGGGGTGCGCATCCGGCGTCTGCCGGTCGATCAGGATTGGCTGGCGCTCCAAATCGCTGGGCGCCACGCCCGGCGCGTTGCGGGTTAAGCATAGTATGATGACCCGCTCCAAGCCCGATGCCCGAGAGGCCCCATGACGGTTTTCATTGCGGTCGTAACCTGCGCGCTCGGCTATCTTCTCGGTTCGATACCCTTCGGATTGCTCGTGGTTCGTCTGGTGACCGGCCAGGATGTTCGTCAAGTGGGCAGCGGCCGCACCGGCGGCACGAATGCGATGCGCGCGGGCGGCCTGGGAGTCGGGTTGCTCACGACGGTGCTTGACATCTCTAAGGGGGCTCTGGCCGTGTGGTTGGCGCGCAGCCTGGTGGTTGCCCATCCGTGGATAGAGGCCTTGGCAGGGTTAGCCTCCGTCCTGGGACACAACTACTCGCTGTTCCTCGTCGAGAGGGGTACGGACGCCACAGGCCGGCGGCGGCTCCAGTTCCGCGGCGGGGCCGGCGGCGCGCCGACGCTCGGTGCGGCGATTGCGTTCTGGGCACCCAGCGCGTTGATCATCGTCCCGCTTGCTGCTGCGGTCTTCTACTTCGTGGGCTATGCCTCGGTGACAACCTTGTCAGTGGGCGCGCTTGCGTTTGCCATTTTCACCTTGCGCGCCGTGCTGGGCCTTTCGCCCTGGGCGCACGCCGCCTTCTCCCTGGCGGCAGAGGCCGCTCTGATGTGGGCGCTGCGCCCCAACTTCAAGCGTCTAGCCCAAGGGACGGAGCGATTGCACGGGTGGCGTGCGATGCGCACTCCTCCGCCCGAAGGGTAGGCCGGGGGCGCGGAATGAGCCCGACTGGCATCCGGTGAGAAAATGAAGGGGCTGTCCCAATCGGGGCAGCCCCTTCGTGATTGCCATTCTTTCTTTCGGCTGCCTATGCGCCGAGCAGGCGCACGATCATCTCATCACAAGACGTAAAGACAAGGGCATGATACTCCGCCAGCTCCATCACAGCGTATCCCCCCGAGCTAGAGTGGGGACAGACAAAACGACTCTCTCAAGCGTGGTCAGCCATGCGCAGGTGATGCGCCCGCGGTTGGCGATAGGGCATGCGATGCCCTCTTCGGAATGGGAGCTCAACACAGCCGCTGAGAGGAGGTGGTTCAGACGCGGCCCTCGAACCCCTTTTGAGCCAGGCGCGGGTCGAGCGAGTCGCGCAGCCCATCTCCAAGCAAGTTGAATGAAAGCACCGTCAGCATCAACGCGATGCCCGGAAAGAAGGTGAGGTGCGGCGCATTGAATATGTTCTTGTATTCCTGGCCGACCATCAGGCCCCATTCCGGAGTTGGGTGTTGGGCGCCCAGGCCAAGGAAGGAGAGGGCGGCGGCATCGAGAATGGCGGTGGCGATGCCCAGCGTGCCCTGAACGATGAGCGGGGTGAGTGCGTTGGGCAGGATGCGGCGCAGCATGATGTGCAGGCTCGAGCCTCCCAGCGCGCGCGAGGCCGAGACGAAGTCCAACTCTTTGATGGAGAGCACGCTTGCCCGCACGACCCGCGCGAACGTGGGGATCGAAACAATCCCAATCGCCAGCAGCGCGTTGATCAGTCCCGGGCCGAGCACGGTCACGATCGCGATAGCCAGCAGCAGGCTGGGAAACGCCAGCAGCACATCCATCAACCGCATGATGATGTTGTCGATCTGGCCACCGAGATATCCGGCCAACAGCCCAAGCGCGGTGCCGATAATGATCGCGAATGACACCGTGGTCAGGCCGATGATCAGCGAGAGCCGCGCGCCGTACAGCACCCGGCTGAAGACGTCGCGCACATTGCCATCGATGCCGAAGTAGTGTTCCGGTTGGTCGGCCGGGCAGCCCAGCAGGTGAATGCACGGGTCGCCGCGCTTGGTCACCTTTTCGATGCCGATCAGAGGCAGAGTGGGGTCGTACGGGCTGAGCACTGGTGCGAAGATGGCGGCCAGGCCGAGGATGACCAGGATGGTGGTCCCGACGATGGCCGATTGGTTACGACGCAGCCGGCGAAACGCTTCCCAGTAGGGGTTGGATGGCCGTGCTCGCGGAGCGATCGGTATGACGTCGGCCGTCTGCATCGTTAGCTCAACCGGATGCGCGGGTCGAGGAAGGCGTACAGCACGTCGACCAGCAGATTGACGGAGACGTAGAACACCGCAATGACCAGGGTGAATGCCTGCACCACGGTGTAGTCGCGGGCTGAGATTGATTCGTAGAGCGTCCGGCCTACCCCGGCCAAGTTGAAGACCGTTTCGGTGAGCACGGCGCCGCTCAGCAGCCCGCCCATCGAAAGGCCGATGACCGTGACCACGGGCAGCAGCGCATTGCGCAGCGCGTGGCGCATGATCACCTGGCGCACGCGCAACCCCTTGGCCCGCGCCGTGCGCACATAATCCAGGCCGAGCACGTCGAGCATCGACGAGCGCGTCATGCGCGCGATGATCGCCATCGGAATTGTGCCGACGGCCGCGGCCGGCAAGATGAGATGCCGTAGGACGTCGGCCAGGATTTCCCAGTGTCCGGTGATAAGCGAGTTGAAGATGTACAACTTGGAGAAGAAGCCGAGGGTCGTGGCGGCAGCCCCGGTCAGGTTGGTCAGCCCCCATGCCTGCGCCAGGGAGGGCAGGGTCAGGCCGGAGGTGAGCCGGCCGCTGGGCGGCAGCCAGAGGAATGTATCCTTGAGAATAATGGCAAAGAGGTATTCGAGGAGGAGCCCGAGAACGAAAACGGGGGTGGACACACCGATATTCGCGCCAATCATCGTCACCACGTCGAGCGGTGAGCCGCGCCAGTAGGCCGATATCATCCCAAGCGGGATGCCGACAATCGTGGCGAAGATCATCGCCAGGGTGGCCAGCTCGATCGTCACCGGCAGCCGTTCCGCCAAGATAATCATGGAGGAGCGTCCCTGGCGGAAGGAATCCCCCAAATCGCCTTTGAGCACCTGGCCCAGATAGATCACGAACTGCGTCGGAATGGGTTTGTCGAGGCCGTTGCGTTTGATGAACGCGTCGCACACCTGGTCGGTGGCTTTCTCGCCCAGCACCGCGCGGCATGGGTCGCCCGGGAGCACGCGGGCCAGGGTGAAGGTCACAAAAACGATGCCCAGGAGCACGGGCAGGGAATAAAGGACGCGGCGGATGATGAACTGGATCATCGCGAGGTCGGGGTCCGCTGGAGGATGGGGGAGGCTTGCGGGCCTCCCCCATCTTGATCCGAGTAAAGACTCGTGCAGGCCGGGCTAGGACGGCGGCGCGTTGAGGAACGAGCCGAACAACCCGGAGAAGTACGAGAAGTCGCCCACGCGACCGACATGCAGCGGATCCGCCGCATCCCACTGGACGGCCCACGAGAGGACGACGTCGTTGGCGTCGAAGAGCGAGCCGTCATGGAACATCACGCGGTCGCGCAGAGTGAATGTCCACTCGGTCGCGTCCGTGTTGGATGTATAGCCGGTGGCCAGCGAGGGGATCACCGTCGCGCCGCCGACCTCGTAGGCCAACAGCGATTCGTTGATCTGCTCACAGACCCGCAGCGACTCGCCGTCGCTCTCATCGGCGCAGTACAAGCCGATCGGTTCCGCGTTCTGCATCCAGACGAAGGTTTCCTGGCCAGGGATGTACATCACTTCCAGGCTCTCGTTGCCGAGCGGGCTGGCGTGTGCGCCCACGACCGCAGCCTTGTAGGCGGCGGCGGAGGCCCCGTGCGCAATCGGGATCATCGGGACGTGCTGTTTGATCAGGTCGTTGACCTCGGTGTACAGCGCGCGGCGCGCGTCTTCATCGCCGAGCTGCGCAGCCTGAGTGAGCCGCGAGGTAATGTCGTCCCACTTCGTGCCGAACTGCTTGGAGGCGCCGGCGCCAAAGTGGTAATCGTAGAAGTTGGTCGGGTCGGGGTAGTCACCGGTCCAGCCCAGAAGGTGCAGGCCTTTGAGCTCACCTGCGTCCGACGCATCCAGGTAGGCCCCGGATTCCATCATGTCCAGCTTGGCATCGACGTTGAGATTGGCCTTGAGCTGGGCAGCGATGTCTTGGGCAATCACCGGCGGTTCCGGCAGGTAGCCGCGCACCGCCTCGCGGTAGCTGAGGGTGGTCTCGAATCCGTCCGGGAAGCCGGCTTCTGCGAGCAACGCCTTGCCGGCGACCGGGTTGAAGTCGTACCACTTGCTCGCCGTTGGGCGGGCCAACAGACCTTCCGGCAGGAACTGGTCGGCCACGCTGGATCCCGGCGGGTAGAAGGTGTCAATGAGGCGGTCGCGGTCGATCGACATGGCAATGGCCTGACGCACCTTCTCGTTATCGAACGGGGGGTAGGTGTTGTTGAACCCGACGTAGAAGATGTTGAACGGATCCCGCGGCGTCAGTTGCAGATTCGGATCCGCCTGCACCGTGGGGATGTCGTCGACGGCAACATTGTCGATGCCGTCCACCGGGCCGGCCTGCAGTTCGATCAACTTCTGCGGGCCTTCGGCGCTCCAGCGGATGACGGCCGTCGCCGAGGTGGCCTTCGCTCCCCAGTAGTTATCGAAGCGGCGTAGAGTCACGTTATCGCCGCGGTTCCAAGCCTCGAGAACGAACGGCCCGGTACCGATGGGCTTCTCGATCAGGGTACCCCCACCGCCGGTCGACTGGAGGTACTCGGAGGGGTAGATCTGGAAGGCCGAGAACGCAGCCTTGGCCGGGAAGGCCGGGTCGGGCACGCACATCGTGAATTTCACGGTCAGTCGATCAACGGCTTCAATCGACTTGATGATTCCGCCGTAATCGCAGCTCGCGGCCTCACGCATCGTGGGCGTGAAGGGGCCAGCGGTCGGGAACGGCGGCTGGGTGGGCTCTGACGGGGCCGCCGGCTGGCAGGCTGCCAGGACGACACTCGCCAGGATGATAAACGTAGCGAGATATTGCCATTTGCTCTTCATACTGAGTCTCCTCCTTAGAACGCGATCAAGGTCGGGTGCGTGTGAAGTCTCTTGCCGTTCGAGGCGATGGCGTTCACCTCCTCTCATGGGTCCGAGTGCTGCTCCCCGCAACTACTCGGAAACCCCTCCCGAAGGAGGGGTCAAAGGTCCTGGATGGATTAGGGTGAAAGCGTGCGGTGGATAATTCCCATCAGTATACACGGAAGTCTGGGCTTGTCAACGCTGGACGGCGAGCAGTAGCACGCCGATGGAGGCCGCGGCGACGAAGGCGTATTCCCCCAGCGTGCGCGAATCCAGCTTGCCCCGCAGGTGAACACGTGCCACGCCGATCACGCAGTAGGCGGCCACGGTCAGGCCGAGCCCGAAGGCTACCGAGGGCAGCGGCCAGAAGTTTAGCGGCAGCCCGAGCTGTGCGATCACCAGGCCGGTGCCGGCGGCATAGGCCAACAGGCGTGGGCTGGGAGGTGCCGTCAGCTCGAGCAGCCGCAGAGCCAGGACCGCGACCACCACCCCGATGAGCGGCAAGAAGATGGCCAGCCGCGTTTCCGAGGCGTGCATCGCACTGAGCAGCAGGGCGAGCAGCGAGTAAGCGAGAATGCCCAGGCCGATCGAGGCCGGGTCGTAGCGGTAGTCATCGCGATCGATGACGATATACTCGCCGGCCACACACAGTACGACCAGCATGCTGACCGCCCCCATGCCAACCCACCAACGCGGGCCGGAGGGGAACAGCGCCAGCGCCACCCCGCCGCCGACGGTTGCCATCGCCGGCAGGATCAGATGCAGCAGCGCCGCCCAACGCGAACCTCCACCGTGCAGCCCATAGGCGGGGTGCACCCGCAGCACGGAGTCCGCCCCGACGGCAACCAGAGCGCCGAGCAGGACGAGGAAAACCGCGGACCCATTAACCAGCACGGTCCACTGGATGTTGAAAACGGTCAGCACGAATCCCTGCGTCGGGATTCGCACGAGACGCGAGAGCGCGTTGCCCAGCACAACCAGCGCGGCGATCACGCTCAGACGCGGCGCGTCCAGGGGGATACGACGCGGTTCCATAGGCGCATTTTAGCATGCGGCCCGTCAAGGGCGGGGGCGGTCACAGCGTGCGGGAACGCGCCCCGGGATGCAGCCCCAGAGCGTGCGGCCGGACAAGCCGGTGGCACTTCCCCCGATCGCACGTATAATCGCCGGCGCGCAAAGGATTCGATCGGATGACATCGGCTGCGATTTTCTTCGGAACGCTGGGGTGGTTTGTCGTCGGGCTGCTGTTCGGCGGAGGGCTGAACGGTCTGGCCGACAATCTGCCCGTGGGCGATGTGCCTCGGGGAGGGAACCGGGCCGAGGTGCTGCTCCTTCCGCGCTGCGACTACTGCGGCGAATCGCGCCGCGGGTGGCGGGGGCTGGCCGTGCTGCAGGCCCTGAGCGGGAGCAGCGTCTGCGGTCAGTGCACGGCACCCCGCAAACGGCGGGACCTCCTAGTGGAACTGGCTATGGCCGCTGCGCTGGCCGCGCTGTGGCTCCGCTCGCCCGGGTCGATCGCCGAGCACTTCGGGGGCGCCGTCGTCCTGGGGCTCTTTGTCCTGACCACGGTGATCGATTTTGAGCATCGCCTGGTGTTGATGGACGTCAGCCTGGTTGGGGCGGGGCTCCTGCTCATGGTCGCGGGGCTGGGGGGCTTAGCGCGTGTGTGGGGCGCGTTAGTCGGGGCGGCTGCCGCGGCAGCGGTGTTCCTCGTGCTCTTTCTGCTGGGCTTCGCCTTCTTGCGCCTTATGCGCTACCAGACGCGCGAGGCGGCACTTGGTTTCGGGGATGTCGTGCTAGCCGGCCTGGTGGGTCTGGCTGTTGGCTGGCCGGCTGTGCTCCTGGCGCTGCTCTTAGCCATCCTCGGGGCGGGCGCGGCTGGTTTGGCCATCCTCGTTTGGAAAGCCGTCCGCCGCCAGGCGACGCAAGGGGCCACCATGGCATATGGCCCATACCTCGCGTTGGCGGCGGTTGTCGTCTACTTCTTCGGCGCCGATCTGGCGCGCCTCTTCCTTCGCGTTCCTTGAATTCCCTCGCAAGGACGATTCCCGGCCGGCGTCTTGCCGGCCCGCACTAGGCGGGGCTGCTCGGTGCCGGTCGGCGGCGGAACCAGCGCTGCCAATCGCGGTTCTCCCACACGACCAGGATGGCCGCAGCGTTGAACACGGAAGAGTACGTACCGCTGAACATGCCGATGAGCAGAATGACGATGAAGTGGCGAGTGGTGGCGCCCCCGAATAGCGCCATGGCAAATAGTGTCAGCAGGACCGTCAGGGTCGTGTTGATTGAGCGATCGAGGGTCTGCACGATGCTGTGGTTGACCACCGTTTCGAATGGAATGCGCCGGTGCAGGGTTTGATTCTCGCGGATGCGGTCGAACACGACGATCGTGTCGTGCACCGAGAATCCGATCACCGTCAGGACCGCGGTCAGAAACAACGCATCCGCTTCCCAGCCGAGGAACAACCCGAGCAAGGCTTCCAGGCCAAGTAGCACCAACACGTCGTGAACAAGAGAGGCAATGGCCGCCACGCCGAAGCGGAAGGCGTTAGGCACCCGCCGGAACGCATACGTCACGTACAGCGCGATGGCGACGGAGGCCAGAGCCACCGCTCCCGCCGCACGCTGCGCAACCTCATTACCCACCGCCGGCCCGACGCTCTCGAACTGAAGCACCGTCACCGCCCCGTACTCCTTCCTCAGCGAGGCAAGTACCTCCTGCTGGGTGGCCTCGTCGATCGGCTTGAGTTTGATCAGCGCGCCCGAGGTGCCGGAGGATTGAACGATCACGTCTTCACCGACAATGGCTTGCACTGTCTGGCGCACGGCCTGAGGCTCTGGCGCTGCCCCCGAGTCGAAGTGGACCTCGATCAGGCTGCCGCCCGTGAAATCAATGCCCGGTTTCATGCCGCCCAGCCCCAGGGCGATCAGCCCGGGGATAATGATCAGCAGCGAAACGCCGAAGAACCAGTAACGCTTGCCAATGATATCCATGCTGCGATCTCCTTGAACCCTCCCCAACGCCGCGAGTCCCGGAACTCCTGAGCGTATGCCCAGGGCGCGTGGTTTGTCAGACGCCAAACCACCCGTGGCGCTTGGAGAAGTCGATCCGATCCAGCACCAGGTGCAGCAAGGTGCGCGTCGCGATAATGGCGGTGAACATGCTGACCAGCACGCCGATGGCCAGCGTTACCGCAAAGCCCTTGACGATACTTGCCCCGAATGTCCCCCCGAACCAAATGAGGATGGAGCAGGTAATGAGGGTGGAGATGTTCGAATCTCTGATCGAGGGCCAGGCGCGCGACCAGCCCGCCTCGACCGCGCTCTGCAGCGATCGCCCGGCGCGCAGTTCTTCCTTCAAGCGCTCGAAGATCAGCACGTTGGCGTCTACCGCCATGCCCACCGAGAGGATGAAACCGGCAATGCCGGGGAGGGTGAAGGTGACCGGCAGCAAGCGGTAGATGCTCAGGCTGGTTAGCGCGTACAGCCCCAGGGCCAGGTCGGCCAAGAATCCCGGCAAGCGGTAATAGAGGAGCATGAACAGAATGACTGTCCCCAGGCCGATGGCGCCCGCGATCATGCTGCGGCGCAGTGAGTCTTGGCCGAGCGAGGGCCCGACCGTTTGGGTGCGCGCCACCCGCAGCGGCACCGGCAATGCGCCGTAGCGCAACTGCACGGCAAGCTGGTTGGCCGTTTCGATCGTGAAACTGCCCGAGATCTGCCCCTGGCCGTCGGTGATGGCGTTCTTGATGACCGGGGAAGAGATCACCTGGCCGTCGAGCACGATCGCCAGATACGTTCCGACATTGGCCGAAGTGTATTCGGCGAACACCTTCGACCCTTCGCTGGTGAGCTTGAAATCAATACTCGGCGAACCCAGGGTGTCGGTGCCTACACCCACTGTGTCGAGCGCGGCACCTGTCATCACGGTGTGATAAACGATCTCGCTGGCGGTTGGGGCTGCCGTGGGGGTGAGGCCCTCGGTCGCGGCGGTGGCGCCAGGGGTTGGCTGGGTCTGCGCCAGGCCGGCGCGCGCATCGGTCACGACCTGTGCCCCTTCCAGCAAGCGGGTGCTGCCGGCATTCACGAACTCGAGCAGCCCAGTCTCCTTGATCAGGGCAATTGCATCCTCGGTCTTCTCGAAGCCCGGGAGTTCGACCAAGATGCGGCGTGTGCCGGAAACCTGCACAATCGGCTCCGTCACACCCAGACCGTTAACGCGATTCTCGATCACGGTTCGCACGGTTTGCATGTCGGAACTGGTGACGACCACGTTGTCGGGGACGTCGGCCTCCAGGAGGACCTGCAACCCTCCTTGCAGGTCAAGGCCTTGACGAATGCGCACGTCCCGACTCCACGTGCCGATTTGCAGGAAGCTTGTGCCCGGCCAATTGACCCACAGGTCGAGGGCGAGCACGATCAGAACAACGAGCAGCCAGCGAGCCATGCGTCCGTACATACGGGGAAGGCCTCCAGGGTGATACGCCGCCCCACCGAACCGGCAGGATGCGCGAAAAGGCCAGCCAGGAAAAAACTGCCGAATGCACTGGCTGGCAGGTGAGCGCATTATACCGCCATTCGACCTACGGTTGGGAATTCGGGAGGGGGTCGCTCCAGTTTTGTGACGTATGTCGTGCCGCACTTGACCGTTGCGTGCTAGAATTACCTCGTGCCAGTTGCGCAACGGTGGTGGGGCTGGGGTTCGGCCGACAAGCACGCCTCTCTTGAGGACCACCCCGCGCTAGGTCCCTTCCTCGATGCGCACGTAGGGCCAGCCGCCCGGCCCGTTCCTGTTCCCTCGCTCGATACGATCCACCTGCCTCGCAGCAAGGCCACACGCACGCTGCTCGCCGATCTGAGTCGCGCGCTTGCTTCAAGCCAGATCCAAACGGATGCCTTCGCCCGCCTGACTCACGCCATGGGCAAGGCCTACACCGACTTGATGCGGCTGCGTCTGAACGCCGTGCGCACCGCGCCGGACGTTGTTGTGCACCCCGCGTCGGATGATCAGGTGGAACGGATACTGGCATATGCCGAGCGTCACCAGGTGGCCATCGTGCCGTTCGGTGGAGGGACGACCGTCACCCAGGCGGTTGAATCGCCGCGTGCGCTCAATATGTGCCTCGACCTGAGCCGGATACAAGGGATGCGTTCGCTGGACGAGACCTCGCACTTGGCCGAGTTCGGTGCAGGCACACTCGGCCCGGAGCTTGAGCAGACGCTGCAGGCCAAGGGCTTCACTCTCGGCCACTTCCCCCAATCCTTTGAGTGCAGCACCGTGGGCGGATGGATCGCCAGCCGCTCCTCGGGTCAGAATTCGATTGGCTATGGCCGCATTGAGGATATGGTGTACGACATGCGGGTCCTCACGCCCGCTGGTCCGATGGACATTGGCCGGGCACCCGCCAGCGCGGCCGGGCCATCGCTCAAGGAAGTCCTCCTCGGATCGGAGGGTACACTGGGTATCATTACCCAGGCCACGCTCCGCATCCGCCCGCGCCCGGAGTCACGCGACTACCGGGCGTTCTTTTTCCATAGTTTCGAGGAAGGTGTGCAGGCGGTGCGCGGCCTGATGCAGAACGGGCCGCGCCCGGCGCTGGCTCGGCTCTCGGATGCAGACGAGACGCAGGCCGGATTGGCCCTCTCGCGCCGGCCCTCGAGCGCCCTGGCAGCCGCCGTACGCCGCGCCGGCCTGACGCTTGTGCCGCGCCTGGGCTACCCGCGGGCGTCGGCCGCTCTGCTCATACTCGGCTTTGAAGGCGAGACGGAGCGGGTGTCGGCCGATGCCGGCCGCGCGCGGCGCGAGATGGTGCGCGCTGGGGCCTTTCATCTGGGAACATCCCCCGGGCGGGATTGGCTGCGCGACCGCTTCCACCATCCTTATTTGCGGGATGTGTTCCTTGACCGCGGACTGATGGTGGATACGTTTGAGACGGCCACCCGCTGGTCGGAGATACTCCCCTTACATCTCCAACTGGGTGAGGCGGCGCGCCAGTCTCTCGGCGAACGCGGCTACGTGATGTGCCACGTTTCGCATGCGTATGAGACGGGCGCCTCGCTGTATTTCACCTTCATGGCTCCGCAGGATAGCGCCGATCCGCTCGCGCAATGGCAGCGGGTTAAGCAGGCGGTCACCCGTCGCATCATGAGCCTGGGCGCGACCCTCACTCACCATCACGGGATCGGGCGGTCGCATGCGTCGTGGCTCAAGGAGGAAGTTGGGCTGGCCGGATACCAACTGCTCCTGGCGGTGAAGCATCATGTGGATCCGCAGAGCATCCTCAACCCGGGCGTGCTGTGGAGGCCTCGGTGAAGCTCGATCGCGAGCAGCACTGGTCGAGGCTGGAGCGCGAGACATTCGATCTGGTGGTGATCGGCGCCGGCATCGTGGGCGCCGGCGTGGCCTGGGATGCAGCCCTGCGCGGTTATCGGGTGGCCCTCATCGAGCAAGATGACTTTGCTTTCGGCACTTCCAGCCGCTCCTCGCGCATGATCCACGGCGGGCTGCGCTACCTCGAGTATCTGCACCTGGGGCTCGTGCGCGAGGCCAGCCAGGAGCGCGGGGTGCTGCTGCGTCTGGCGCCTGGCCTGGTTCGGCGTACTCCCTTCCTCATCCCGTTCTATCAGCACGATCACCCTGGGCCGCGGGTGATGAACGCCGGATTGAGTGTGTATGAACTGCTGGGATCGGTCAGCCGCGCCCAGCACCACCGCATGCTGCGACCGCAGGAGGCCCTCGTTCGCGAGTCGGTGCTTCTGACCCGCGGATTGAAGGGCGCAGCGCGCTACTACGACGCGTTGTGTGATGATGCGCGCTTGGTGTGGGCGGTCGTGCGGGCCGCTGCCCAGGCGGGGGCGGTCGTCTGCAACCATGCGCGAGTTGTTGATCTCGGGCGCAATGCCCGCGGAACGATCGCCTCGGTTGCGGTGCACGACCGGCTGCGCGGGCGGCACGCGGAGGTGCGCGCGACGGTCGTGGTCAATGCGGCGGGCCCGTGGGCGGATGCCATCCGTGCGATGGATGAGCCCGGGGCGCGTCCGCTGCTGCGCCCGACCAAGGGCATTCATCTCGTTTTCCGGCGTGAGCGCTTCCCGTGCACGCATGCCGTGGTCTTTTCTTCGCCGCGCGATCATCGCAAGCTGTTTCTCGTCCCGTGGGGGCGGTTCGCCTACGTTGGAACGACCGATACCGACTACACCGGCCGTCTGGAGGAGGCCTCCGCCGACCCGGATGACGTGGCCTACGTGCTGGAGGCGATGTGCGCTTCGTTTCGCGAGGTACAGGGGGCGGAGGCGGACGTTCTCAGCACCTGGGCCGGCGTGCGCAACCTGCTGCGCAATGACGAGGAGCGCCCCGGGCGCGTTTCGCGCGAGCATCGCTATGTGAGGAGCGCCTCGGGGTTGCTCACCGTGGCTGGCGGCAAGCTGACCACATTCCGCTCCATGGCGGCCAAGGTCGTCGACCTGGCCAGCCCGCGCTTGCCCGCGCCGCGGCGGCCATCCGTCACGCGCGGACATGCGATTCTGCCGCAGGCCGTCGTGCCGGAAGAAGGTGAGCTGGAAGACGACCTGATGCGCCAGCTGCTATGGTCGTACGGGGGCGAGGCGTGGAGCGTGGTCCGCCGCGCGCTGGAGACGCCGCAGCTTTCAAAACGCCTCGAACCGGGCCTCGCCTACCCGTGGGCCTGCGTGCGCCATGCGGTTGATGAAGAGATGGCCCAAACCATCAGCGACGTCCTCATCCGCCGGACGCGGGTCATCCTGGAATCGCCCGACGGGGGGATGCACTTGGCCCCGCGGGTGGGCCAGACGCTGGCCCGCGAGTTGGGATGGACTGTCTCCGAAATAGATCAGCAAGTGCGGGAGTACCGGCACAGCGTTGCCCTTTCGCGAGCTTTCGCTCGCCCGAAGCAGCCGAAAGGCGGCCGGATCGAGGAGGAAGCCTAAGCATGCAAACCCTGTGGGATCATCGTTACGCCCAACGCACACAACGCATGGGTAGCTCGGCCATCCGCGAGCTGCTGAAGCTCACAGAGCAGCCGGAGATCATTTCCTTCGCGGGAGGGCTGCCTGGCCCGGATGTCTTCCCGATCGAAGAGGTCTCTCAAGCGTGTGAACGGGTGCTGGCAGAATCCGGGGCGCAGGCGCTGCAGTATGGCACCACCGAGGGTTTCCAGCCGCTGAGGGAGATGATCGCCCGCCACTCGATGCGCTACGGCCTCGAGATCACTGCGGAGAACGTGCTCATCACCTCCGGCTCGCAACAAGCGCTCGACCTGCTGGGGCGGATATTCATCAACCGCGGCGACCACATCTTGGTGGAGAACCCCACCTACCTGGGCGCGATCCAGGCCTGGAATGCTGTCGGGGCGGAGTTCGTGCCCGTGGCGATTGACCACGATGGCATGGTGACCGATGCACTGGAAGACGCTATGCGCACCGGACCCAAGTTCATCTACATCCTGCCGAATTTCCAGAATCCTACCGGCGTCACGCTGTCACTCGAGCGCCGTCAGCGGCTGGTCGAGATTGCCGACCGTCACGGCGTGCCCATCGTAGAGGACGATCCGTACGGCCAACTGCGTTTCGAGGGAGAGCACTTGCCGACGGTGAGCCGGCTGGATGGCGAACAGCGACGCAATGGGGACCCGTGCTACCGGGGCAACGTGATCTACCTGAGCACATTCTCGAAGACGCTCTCGCCCGGGCTGCGCCTGGCATGGGTCGTTGCACCGCCGGAGGTGATCCGCAAGCTGGTGCAGGCCAAGCAGGGCGCCGATCTCCACACCGCGACGTTCAACCAGATGATCGCCTTCGAAGTTGCGCGGGGGGGCTTCCTCAACCGGCACGTCCGCCTCATTCGCGAAGTTTACTGCGAGCGGCGCAACGTCATGCTGCAGGCTATGGAAGATCACTTCCCGAAGGCGGTGCAGTGGACTCGCCCGCAGGGCGGCCTCTTCCTGTGGGCAACGCTGCCGGAAGGAATGAAGTCCGCCGACGTTCTCCAGGATGCGGTCGCGGAGAAAGTTGCATTCGTACCCGGCTCTCCTTTCTTTTCGAAGGGCGGGGGGGAGAACACCATGCGCTTGAACTTTTCGAACGCGCCGCCGGCAAAGATCCGCGAGGGCATGGCGCGCCTGGGGCGCGTCCTGCAGCGCCGCATGGGCGGCTGAGCCGCGCAGGTCGACCAGGGGTCGAGAAGAGAAAACGACGGGCACCCATGGGGTGCCCGTTGCGGTTCATACGGGCGCAATGTTCAGGCCTGCACCAGGAACGCGGTGAGGTACGTCACCCCAACGCCGGCAAGGAAGGCGGCCAAGTTGAGCCAGGTGACGAAGGGCGTCCCTTCAATCCGTGCACGCTGCAACAGCATGCGCCCGACCTGGGCAATGACTTGCCACACGGCGCCAAGCGCGATACCAAGGAAGAGCGTCCCCAAAACCGGCGAGTAGGCAAAGCCGCCGATCCACGCGC
>CAYGXJ010000037.1:0-4519 GCA_964353865.1 uncultured Anaerolineales bacterium
CCAGTTGCACGATCAACCGCGCACCGTCACCGAACTCGTCCAGGCGCTGGGCACTCCGCAGCCTGCGGTCTCGCGCCATCTCAAGACCCTGCGCGATCGGGGCATGGTTGTAGCCAAACGGCAGGGGTCCTCGGTCCTGTACAGCCTGGGTGACGAGCGCCTGATCCAGGCGCTCGATCTGCTGCGCGCCGTGTTGCGCGAAAACCTCTCACGCCGTGCGGAACTTGTCGATCAGATGGGCTGACGCCCAATCTCACAAGGAGGACACATGTCTAAGTCGGACCCCACCAAACCCAAGCGCCTGGCCATCATTGCCAGCAAGGGCACACTCGACATGGCCTACGTGCCATTCATCCTCGGCAGCACCGCCGTCGCGATGGGCTGGGAGGTAGGCATCTTCTTCACGTTCTTTGGGATGTCGCTGCTCAAGCCAAAGATCAAAGCCAGCGTGACCCCGCTTGGCAACCCGGCCATGCCGATGAAGATGCCCTTCGGCCCGAAGTGGTTCCAGAACATCGTCTGGCCGATCCCGGTCTTCATGATGTCGATCCCGGGCTTCCAGTGGCTGGCGACGAAACTGATGAAGATGACCTTCAAGAACTCGAACGTGGCGACGATCGACGAGCTGCGCGAGATCTGCATTCAGGGCGGCGCGCGAATGTTCGCGTGCCAGATGACGATGGAGGCCTTCGGGTTCAAGGTCGAGGACTTCATCCCCTCAGCCGAGCTCGTCGGTGCGGCTACGTTTCTGGAATATGCCAGCGATGCCGACATCACCCTGTTTGTCTAGCGGATCCTCCAAGGGATCCAGGAGCGCATGAGCGATGAGTAGCGAAAAGACCGTGTTGGATCTGAAAGGACTGCTGTGCCCGATGCCGGTGGTGAAGATCGCGCAGGCGATGAAGACCGTTCCGGTGGGCGGAATCGTCGAAGCGACCGCCTCCGACCCGGGTGTGGTGGCAGATATCCCGGCCTGGGCGCGCTCGAGCGGCAACGAACTTGTTTCCTTGGACAAGGTCGCTGACAGAGAGTTCCGCTTCGTGGTAAAGCGCCTGAAGTAGCAGGCGGGAGGCTGGACGATGTCCGGACTGTTGGTATCGCAGTGGGCGGCGCTGGCTGGGCTGGCCATTTGTGTGGCCGGCCTGGGGTTGCGCTGGCGCAGGTCGATGGAGCGCGCCCGGCCGCGCGATCTTGCACCTGCGCGCGGTTCGGGAATGGCGGGTGTGATGTACGCCTTCTCGGCGGGCATGATGCCGTGGGCTAAGGAAAGCACGCGCCGTCACTGGGCGGCCTACCTGCGCGGCATCGGGTTCCATGTGGGCCTTTTCGTGGGGCTGCCACTGCTCGTGGTCAGCCCGTGGTGGAGCCTGGCGCCGGAGGCCGTTCGATTGGTTGCGGCTGTGATGCTCGGCCTGAGCGCGTTGCTCGCCGTTGCCGGGGTGGTGATGCGCGTGAGCGAGCCCATCTTGCGGCAGCTGAGCACAGCCGACGACTACGCCGCCATCGTGTTGGTGAGCATCTTCCTGGCGCTCGAGGCTGCCGGTTTGGCCGCAGCCCCGTGGCTGCCTGGAATGTACGTTGCAGCAGGCATCCTGCTGGCCTACGTCCCGCTGGGCAAGATCCGCCACTGCCTGTACTTCTTTTTTGCCCGCACGTTCTTCGGCCAGTTCGTCGGCCGGCGCGCGGTGATCCATCCGCACGTCGCCGAGGCCACGCCTGCGATGCGTGCAGCGGAGGTGGGGCGATGAGCGAGCCGGTGAGGACCGCACTCGAAGTGCTTGAAAAGCAATTGGGCCGGCCGCTGGAAACGGCGCTGGAAGCTTGCGCGCGCTGCGGCGTGTGCGCCGAGGCCTGCCACTACTATCAGGCCGAGCCCAGCGTCGAGAACACGCCGGTGGCACGCGGCGAAGCCCTGCGCAGGGTGTACCGCGCCGAACACGACTTCTTGGGGCGCATCGCTCCGTGGTGGGTGGGAGCAGGGAAGTTGGACGATGCTTCGCTGGCCCGCCTGGCCGAAACTGCCTTTAGCCGCTGCACGCTCTGCCGCCGGTGCACGTTCAACTGCCCGCTGGGCGTTGACACACCGCTGATGATGCGCGCCGTGCGCGCCATGGCCACCGCGGCCGGCGTGGCGCCCGAAATCCTGGTGATGCTGGCCGACGCGGCGATCGAGAAGGGCCGCAGCACGGACCTCTTCCGCGACATGTTCATCGAGCAGATGGCGGACCTGGAACCGGAACTGCGCCGGGCAACCGGCAATCCACAGGCACGGATCAGCGTCGAGCGATCGGGTGCGCGCGTGTTGTATGTGCCGCTGGCCGGCGTTCATACGATCCTGCCGCCGGCGATCATCTTTACTGCCGCCGGCGAAGACTGGACCCTCAGCTTGTTCGAGGCCGCCAACTACGGCGTGTTCCTGGCCGACCCCGCGCGCGCCAAGCAGATCGCAGCGCGCATCGTTGATGAGGCCAAACGCCTGGGTGTTGAGGAAGTGGTGCTGGCAGAATGCGGGCACGCCTATGCCGCGTTGCGCTGGGAAGCACCGACCTGGTTTGGCGAAACCTTTCCCTTCCGGGTGGTCAGCCTGGTGGAAAAGATCGACACTTACCTGGCGCAGGGCCGGCTGAGCCTGGATCCGCGCGCCGTTCGTGAGCGAGTCACGTATCATGACTCGTGCAACATGGCCCGTTCAGGGGGCGTGATCGAGGAACCGCGGCGCGTGCTGCGCGCCATCGCGCCCGACTTTGTTGAGATGACCCCCAATCGGCACGAGGCCTTGTGCTGCGGCGGCGGCGGTGGGCTGGTGGCCCTGCCGGAATACGAAGATCTGCGCCTGCGGGCTGGCAAGCCTAAGGCAGATCAGGTGCGACGCACGGGGGCCCACACGGTCGTGGCAGCCTGCGAGAACTGCCGTCTGCAGTTGGGCGATCTCAACCGCCACTATGGTTTGCAGGTCGAAATCAGCGCGCTGGCGGACCTGGTTGTGCGCGCGATGCGCCCAACTGAACCGAACGACGAGACAGTCACCGTCCGTGCCGAGGCCATGGCGGCCTGACACACTCGACGAGGCGAATACGGAGACCGCAATAGATCGGGCCCGCAGATGCGGGCCCGATCCTGTTCTCGAGGCGAGGAGGCGACGGTGGGAATTGAACCCACGGTGAGGGTTTTGCAGACCCTTGCCTTGCCACTTGGCGACGTCGCCGGGAAGCTTGTTGCCCGGGAATCCCCGGGCAACCGTAAGAGAGCGGGCGAGGGGATTCGAACCCCCGATCTTCTCCTTGGCAAGGAGACGTTCTACCGCTGAACCACGCCCGCAAGCCGAACTGCGATCAGCCGGAGTGCCGAGACCCAGAATCGAACTGGGGACACCGCGATTTTCAGTCGCGTGCTCTACCAACTGAGCTATCTCGGCGAGAGTCTCAGCCCTCCGCCAGGATCGACTAGAGACGCCGCGATTCTACCTGTGCCCCTATCGATTGTCAAGCGAAACGGGGTTTGCGAAGCGCGGAACGTCTGCATTCCGCCCCGAGTTGCTCACGCCGGGGGCCCGATGCCGGTCGAGGATGCCCCTTCGGCTCACTGCGCCGAGGCGGTTTGCCATGCCTCGCGGACTATGCTATCATCACGCGGTGTGCCGGGTTGGCTGATTCTTCCGGCGGAACGTAGATTCAAACTGCGGCGCGGCCTCCAGCGGGGGTCGCGCGCATGCGCTTTTTGGGAAAGGGGCCGCCTGCGAGGCGCCCCGGCCGCTTGGTATGGGAGTGGACGACGTCGATGACCGATCAACCGGTTTTCCTCACCCGCATGGGCCTCAAGCAGCTTGAGGAAGAACTCGAGTTCCTGCGCACCAAGCGACGCGCCGAAGTGGCCGAGCGCCTGCACGATGCCATGGAAGGTGGCGAACTCATCGAGAACGCCGAATACGAGAGCGCCAAGAACGAGCAGGCCTTTGTCGAGGGGCGCATCCTGCAACTCGAAGCGATGCTCAGCAATGCCCAGGTCATTGAAAGCGGCGGACCCGAAGACGTGGTGCGGGTCGGCAGCACGGTGACCATTCAAGAAGAGGCTCAGCCGCCGGAGAAGTACACCATCGTCGGCGCCGCCGAGGCCAACCCCAAGCAGGGACGCATTTCCAACGAGTCGCCGCTCGGTCAGGCGCTGCTCAATCGCAAGCCCGGTGATGAAGTGCGGGTCAACGCGCCGGCCGGGATGCTGACCTTTCGCGTGCTCAAGATCGAATAAACGCCGCCTCGTGGGGCCGGCCCCGCGCGGAACGCCGTGCGGGGCCTTTTTGATACGCAGGGCTGTGGTTCGTCCAGGAGCCGGGTGGCATGCGTCCACTGACCGAAATCGAGCGCAACCGCATCGAGAAGATACGCCGCCTGCGCGAGGCGGGGAGCGAACCCTACCCACCCCGCGCGCGGCGAACGCACACAACCGCCCAGGCGTTGGCCGCATTCGCCGCCAACCCGGAAGGCAGGACCGAAGCGGCGGTCGTCGGCCGGCTGCGCTCGAT
>CAYGXJ010000038.1:0-14748 GCA_964353865.1 uncultured Anaerolineales bacterium
ATCCACGCGCGGCTGAACCGGGCGCGCAACTGACGAGCGGCAGCCACCGGCCTGGGGAAACGCGATGGAATACATCCTGGCGCATGACGTGGGCACCACGGGAACGAAGGCTGTGCTGGTCAGCCCGTCGGGCGAGGTCGCGGCAACGGCTTATGCACCCTATCCCACCTCCTACCCGCGACCGCTTTGGGCAGAGCAGGATCCGGCGGACTGGTGGAAGGCGGTCGGGCAGACGGCGCGAGCCGTGCTCGATCGGGCGCAGGTCCCGGCCTCCGCCGTGATGGGCCTGACTTTTGCGACGCAGATGCTGGATATCATCGCGCTCGACGCGCAACGCGAGCTACTGGGCACCTGCATTAGTTGGCTCGATTGTCGTGCGGGTGAGGAAGCGCGCTGGATCATGGGTCGGTTAGGCGGCCCGTCCATCTTCGCGGCACTGGTGGGCGCGACCATCACCGGCAAGGATATGCTGGCGAAGTATGTTTGGCTGAAGCGCCACGCCCCGGAAGTGTACGCTCGTACCAAGACCTTCATCGACTGCACCGGCTACCTGATGCTGCGCGCCACGGGACACCTCGTTTTCGAATGGACAACAGCCAGCGTGACCGGACTGTTCGATCTAAAGTCGAAGAGCTGGGATGCCGGGCTGATGCGATTCTTCGGACTGGAGCGGTCGAAGTTCCCGGATTTGGTCGGGTCGACCTCCCAGGTTGGCGGCCTGACGGCGGAGGCGGCGAGGGAGTTGGGATTGCGCGAGGGCACGCCGGTGATCGCGGGCGCCGGAGATGGGCCGTGTGCAGCGGTTGGGGCCGGCGCGGTCGGCGAGGGCCAAGGGCACATGTGCCTCGGGACTTCGGGTTTCGTAGGCGTGATGACTCGCCGCAGGGTGACGGGCAAGCGCGGTCTCGCGACGATCCAATCCGCGGATGCGACCAAGAACCTGCTCATCGGAGAAATGGAAACGTGCGGTGAGTGTCTCAACTGGGGCGCGCGCGTTCTCTATGGACGGGAGACAGACGCCGCTGCGTTTTCTCTGATGGACGCCGATGTCGAGGCCACACCGCCCGGGGCTGGCGGTCTGCTGTTTGCGCCGTGGATGTACGGTGAGCGATGCCCCGTGAGCGATGAGCGCGTCCGCGGCGGGTTCATAAACCTAGGCGCCAATCACTCGCGGCGCGAGATGACCCGCGCTATTTATGAGGGGGTCGCATTCAATCTGCGGTGGATCCTCGAGTCGCTCCAATTCCTTTACGGTTTTGCCTGCCCGAGTCTGCGGGTCATCGGGGGCGGAGCCAAAGGCCGTCCGTGGCTGCGGATCATCGCGGATGTGACCGGACGGCGGCTGGAGACGACGCTTCAGCCGCAGGAAGCGGCAGCGGTCGGTGCTGCGCTGGTTGGCGCGGTCGGCCTCGGGCTCTATCCCACGATCGAAGCGACCCGCAACGTCATCCGGCCAAGCCAGGTCGTGACCCCCGACAACGGGCAGCACGAAGCGTACACCCAGGCCTATCGCGCGTTCCAGAGCCTGTACCCCTCGCTGCGCGGATTGTTCCACACCCTGAACCGCGGAGAGCAAGCGACTGAGTGAGCTTGGGAGACCAATTCCACAAACAGCGGGCAGGGCTCACTCCGGCTCGCCGACAAGGAGGAATGCATGGACTTCAGCCTGTTCGAACCCATCATGGCGGAGCTCGAGAAGTCGCTCAAGCCTTACCGGGGGGACACCCCTACCTTCTCACGGCTGCCGGTCGAGGGCCGCGACCGCAAAGAGGTGATCGCGCTGATGAAGAAGCTGCGCGCCATCGAGGCCAAGAAGTGGAAGGACGGCTACGTCTCAGGCGCGGTGTATCACGGCGACGAGGAGTTCATCGACTTCCTGGCCAGGATCTACGCCATCAATTCCCAGAGCAACCCGCTGCATGCGGATGTGTGGCCCAGCGCGAGCAAGTTCGAGGCGGAGATCGTGGCCATGACGGCCCATATGCTCGGCGCCACCTCAGTCACGAGCAGCGACCCGGAGCGGCAAATATGCGGGGCGGTAAGCTCGGGCGGGACCGAGAGCATCTTGCTGGCAATGAAGACCTATCGCGACTGGGCGCGGGAGACCAAGGGCATCCAGGCGCCGGAGATGATCGCGCCGAGCACGGCGCACGCCGCGTTTGACAAGGCGGCTGAGTACTTCGGCATCACGATGCATCGCATCCCCGTGGGGCCGGACTTCCGCGCAGACGTGGCGGCGGTGCGCGCCGCTATGAACGACAACACGATTGTGATCATCGGCTCGGCGCCGCCCTTCCCGCACGGCATCGTCGATCCCATCGACGAGCTCTCCGAGCTGGCGCGTGGCAAAGATATCGGCTTTCACACGGATGCCTGTTTGGGCGGCTTCCTTCTCCCGTGGGCGGAAAGACTGGGCTACCCGGTTCCGCCTTTCGACTTCCGCCTGCCCGGGGTGAGCTCGATATCGGCTGACACGCACAAGTACGGCTATGCCGCCAAAGGCACCTCGGTCGTGCTGTATCGCGGGTTAGCCCTGCGTCGCTTCCAGTACTTCTCGGCCACCGATTGGCCGGGTGGGCTGTATTTTTCGCCGACGTTTTCCGGCAGCCGGCCGGGCGCCCTCAGTGCGGTGTGTTGGGCGGCGATGGTCTCGCTTGGGGAGAAAGGCTACATGGAGGCCGCCCGCCGCATACTCGAAACGACGGCGTGGTTGAAGCAGGAGATCCGTGCAATTCCTGAATTGCAGGTGATCGGAGACCCGCTGTTCATGGTGGCCATGCGCTCCGATGTCCTGGACGTCTACAAGCTGATGGAATTCATGACTCAGCGCCGGTGGGGGCTGAATGGGCTGCACTTGCCACCCAGTGTGCACCTGTGGGTCACGCAGCGGCACGCCCAGCCCGGCGGGAGGGAGCGCTTCATGAACGATCTGCGTGAGGCGGTCGCCTTTGTCAAGAAGAACCCTGATGCGCCGGAAGGTGTAGGTCCGATCTACGGTATGGCGGCACAGGTTCCTTTGCGCGGAATGGTGAAGGAAGTTTTGCGCCGGTATATGGACATACTCTACAAAGTCTGACGACCGAAAGGCAGGCTGCCGCGAATGAGCGGACAGTGCAGCCCAGGCAGCCCTGGGCTGCACTGTTTAGACTCAGGTACAATCTTAAGGATCCGTGGCGGCCTGGGGGGTACGCGACCCGCCTCGATTCGCAATGGCGGTGCTACAATCCGGGCAGCCGACGCGGGAGACCATCCATGGACAGTGACCGACCGGATGAACTGCGCAAAGCCGTTGAGCTCATGCGGGGCGGGGATTCCGGCGCTGCGCGGACGCTGCTGATCGATCACGTGATGCGTAACCCCGGCTCGGAGTTGGGTTGGATGCTGCTCAGCTACGTGCTGACGGATCGCGCGCAGCAGGTCGATTGCCTCGAGCGTGTGCTGCGCATCAACCCTCACAATGAGAAGGCCCGCGAACGCCTTGCCGAACTGATTACCGCGCCGCCGCCGATGCGCGCTGCCGCGCCGTCTGCCGCGGCAGCCGCCGGTCCGGCCGCAGCAGAAGAGACGCCCGCCACTCCGCCATTTGTCCAGGAGGAAGAGGGCGCGAAAGGTGAGGCAGGACCAGGCCCTGAGACGGCACCGCGCGGGGATTCTGCGCTAGTCAGCCGCCTGCGCGAGGTGGCTGAGCAAGCCCCGCTGTTCGAGGAGGAGGACGAAGAGGAGCCGCTGGCGGCCCCGATCGTTTGGGCCGATAGGCTGCCGAGCGAGGAGGCACCGACCTTCGAGCCGGCGCCCGCGTCACCGGTGCCGGCCGCGCCGCGGCCCGCGCGGAAGGGCAAGAGGGAAAAGGCGCAGGCGGAGGGCTCTCCGCCGAAAAAGGGCCGTCCGCTCTGGCTGACGATTCTGCTCATCTTGGTTAGCTCCACACTGGCGTGCTTAATCATCGCGGTGGTTGTCTCGGTACTCGTACCCGGCCTCCTCGTGCAACAACTCGTCTCGGTGCCTACCGCAGTCTCTCTGCCCGTTGGCACGCCGACGCTGATCCCTGCGGCCTGGACTCTCCCGCCGAAGTGGACCGACACGCCGACGTTTACGCCCACGCCGACGCGCACACCCACACCCGTGCCGAGCGCGACGGGGACACCCGCCTTTGCCACACCGGACGCGACGACGGCGGCGAGCATGGAGCTGATTGAGAAACAGGTGGCCAACCTGCGCGGACTGTCGATCGGCGAAGAGGTTCCGCGGTACGTGATCTCGCGCAATGAAGCCGAGCGTGTGCTTTCCGAAAACTTCTATGCTGTCAGCTCAGTAGCCGAAATGGCGGACGAAGCGCGTGTGCTGACCGCGCTCGGCCTCATCAAGCCCACCTACGACTTGGTTCGCTATTCGCTGAACCGCATGGCCGACGGGGTCGGCGGCTTCTACTTCCCCGACAGCAATCAACTGTTCGTCATCGGCGCCGGGTTCACCGGCGTGGAGAGGTTCATCTATTCGCATGAGTTCACCCATGCGCTGGTGGATCAGCACTACGGGCTGGACCGGCTGGGCGTATACCCGGAATGCGTGGGTGATGAGCAGCGATGCGACGCGATCCGTGCGTTGACCGAGGGGGATGCCACCCTTATCATGCAGAAGTGGCTCGAGGAAGATGCCACACCGCAAGATATCCTCGACCTTTCACGCTATCGCCCGCAGGCGTTTGTCGTCCCGGAAGCCTTTCCGCCGCCTTTCGTTGAGAGGGATGTCAACTTCCCCTACGAGAAGGGTTTGGCGTTCGTGAGTTACTTGCACGATCGCGGCAGTTGGGGCGAAGTGAACCGGGTGTATGCCAGCCTGCCGGCGAGCACAGAACAGATCCTCCACCCGGCCAAGTACGTCGCGGGGGAGTTGCCGCTGACGGTGAGCATACCGGACCTGACCTCCGCCGTCGGGGCCGGCTGGCGCGTGATCAAAGCGAATTCGCTGGGGGAGTGGCGGACCTACCTGATGCTAAGATCGGGCGCCGACACGGCTGCCCAGCTTTCGGACAAACAGGCGGCGAGTGCGGCGGGCGGCTGGGGCGGGGACCAATACGTCGTCTACTCCGACGAGCAGAACCAGCACCTCATCCTGGTGGCGCGCTGGGTGTGGGACACCGCGACGGACGCGAGCGATTTCCGTACGGCGCTGAAGTCGCACTTGGGCAAACGCTTTCTTGGCGCCGTTGTGAAAGGCGCCGCAGCCGACTGCTGGGCGGTGAACGAGCAGACCGCCTGCATGTATTCTGCGTCTGGCGAGGTACTGTGGGTCCTAGCCCCAGACATGGAGAAGATCACGGCGCTCAAGGCGCAGTTCCCAACGTTCAAGTAGAGAAACCGTCCAGTTGTGCGTCTGGTGTGCAGCCGGTCGCCAACACTGTGTTGGCGACCTTTGGTTTGGGGGAACCGTGCGCCTGGGGGCGGTGACTGCTACCGATTGGGCACACGCCGCCGCCGCAGGAGTCCGCCGCGGGGCGAGAAGAGATACGCGGCGAGGAATGCGGCGGAGGCGACGAGAACGATCGAGGCGCCAGCGGAGAGGTTGGCGTAGTAGCTGAGGTACAGGCCGGCCACGCTTGACGCGGCGCCGATGGAAGCAGCGACGAGCATCATGGTGGGTAAACGACGGGTGAGAAGCTGCGCGGTCGCCGCCGGCGTCACAAGCATCGCGGCCACCAGGCCCACCCCCACCGTCTGCAACGACACGACAACCGTGAGCGCGATGAGCACCAGCATCCCATTGCGCAAGGTCTGCAATGGCAGGCGCAGAGTGGTGGCGAGGACCGGATCGAATGATATGACGAGGAATTCCTTATAGAGAAGGATGACGATCAGCAACACCCCGGCGGCGAGGCCTGCGGTGAGTTGCAGGTCGGGCAAGCTCACGCCCAGGACGTTGCCGAACAAGACGTGGTTGAGATCGATGGCATAGGTGCGCAAGGTCGAGAGGAGGGCGACCCCGAGGGCCAAGGCTGCCGCGAAGAGGATACCGATGGCCGTATCCTCGCGGACGATGCCCTGGCGGGAGAAGAAGCCGATGGCCAGCGCGACCAGAACGGCTGTGATGATGGCACCGACGAACAGGTTGCCCTGCAGCAGATAGGCGAGGGCAACGCCAGGCAGGATAGCGTGGGCCAACGCGTCCCCCAGGAAGGCCATGGAGCGCAGTACGACGTAGCACCCGACGACGGCGCAGGTGACTCCGACCAGGATCGCAGCCAGCAGCGCGCGCTGCATGAAGGTGTAGGTGAGCGGCTCGATAATCCATGCAAGCATGTTGACCTCACATCATGGGCTCGTCGGGTGGGCAGCATTCGTCGACCAGCGCGCCGCCTTCGAGCATCAAGACGCGCTCGCCAAAGGCCTGGCGGATGGCCGCCGGCGTGAGCACCTGGCTGGGCAGGCCAACGGCGATCAGCCTGCGGTTGAGCAGGACGATCTGGTCGAATCGCGAGGCGGCCAGATTGAGATCGTGAGTGGATGCGAGCACGGTGACCCCGCTCGCCCCAAGGCGATCGAGCAGATCGAGAGTCGCTTCTTGGGTGCCGGGGTCCACGCCAGTGAAGGGTTCGTCCAACAAGAGGATGTGCGGCTCTTGGGCCAGGGCGCGGGCCAGGAAGGCGCGTTGCTGCTGACCGCCCGAGAGTTCTCCAATGGTCGTGTGCGCCAGGTCGGTGAGGCCCAACTGTTCCAGGCAGCCCGCAACGACCCCACGGTCGGAACCTCCCGGTTGGCGGAGCCAGCCCAGCCGCCCGATGCGACCCATCATCACCAGGTCTTCCACGGAAAGCGGGAAGCGCCAGTCGATTTCGCCGCGCTGTGGCACGTAGGCAACACAATCCTTGTGATCGCCGAGCGGAAGCCCGTGAATCCGAATCGACCCGGCGCGGAGTGGCAAGAGGCCGACGAGCGCTTTGAAGAGCGTGGATTTCCCAGCGCCGTTTGGGCCGACGACTGCGGTTCGGCCGCCCTGCGGCACGTGAAAAGTAAGCCCCGAGAGGACTGGAATACCGTCGTAGGCGACAGAGACATTCGCCAATTCAAGGCGGGCGGGAGCAGCGGGCTTCCAAGCTACGTTCGTCGTTGGCATGCTCTAACTCCCCGGCGCGGCAAGCGCGTCCACGATCGTGCGCGTGTTGAAGCGCATCATTTCGAGGTAGGTGGGAGCCGGCCCGCTTGCGGGGCTGAGCGACTCCGTGAAGAGTTCGGTCACTACGGCTACGCCGCTTTCGTTGGCCAGTTGCCGCGCCAGGCGTGGGTCGGCTCCCATTTCGAGAAAGATGGCCGGGGCGTGAGCGGCGCGCAGGGCATCGATGAGGCGCGCCAACTCCTGCGCTGAGGGCGAAGCTGACGAACTCACGTTGGGAATGATGGCGCCGACAATCGTGAAGCCGTAGCGTGATGCAAAGTAGCCAAGGCTTTCGTGGTTGGTGACGAGCAGCCGGCGCTCAGGCGGGATGACCTGCACCTGAAGGCGGATCCATTGATCGAGGGCGAGGAGCTGATCGGCGAAATCCTTGGCGTTGGCAGCATACTCGGGTGCATGGATAGGGTCGAGCTGCGCCAAGGCAGCGCGGATGTTCTCGACATAGTGGACGACGTTGAGCGGGTCGAGCCACAAATGCGGATCCCCGGTCAATTGATGGTCGCCTGCGCTTGGGGCAGCTGACTCCGGGAGTGAGGGAGCCGGGTGTAGCGGAAGTCCGGCCGCGGCTTCTACTACTCTAACATCACCAGCGGCGCCCCTGAGCTGAGTGAGGAGCGTCGCATCAAAGCCGGCGCCGTTGGCGATGACCAGACTGGAGTGGGCGACCCGGCGAACGTCGAAGGGAGTGATTTCGAATGCGTGCGGGTCGGCGCCGAGCGGCATGAGCGCGTCCACCTGGAGGTAGGTGCCGGCGACAGCGCGAGTAATGTCGGCAAGGAAGGTTTCAATCGCGACGACACGCGGCCGCTCGAGGAGGCTTGATGGGCGAGGCGTGCAGGCGCCTTGGGCGGTCAGCGAGACCGCGACGAGCAACAATGCGGCGCGGGAGTCCGCGCACACGCGCGCGCTAGCGCGGACTGTGCGCATGCGTAACTCCCACTTGCCGTGAAGCGTGTGTCCGCGCGGACCTTTGGCAGCGCGGACACTCACCAAAAAGCTCGAGCCAATGGGCTGAGATCCGGTAGCCGGTTCGCTGGGCAAGGCCGCGCATCATGCCCTGCATTCGACATTGGCTAAACTCCTCCGCCGCGCCGCAGCGGGAGCAAATCAGGTTGTGACCATGTGGGGCGATCGCTAGCGCGTAGGTGTGACACCCGCCCTCGAGATGCAGGCGGCGCATATGCCCGAGGGCCAGGAGGATCTCGAGCGTGCGGTACACGGTAACCCGCCCGAGCGGCGGATAGCCGCGCCTGGCTCGGATGAGGATTTGATGGGCTGTCAGGGGCGAGCGCATGCTGGTGACCACCCGCAAGACGGCCTGACGAGGCGCCGTTGATTTGTATCCGGCGCAATTGATTGAAAGGGCGAGGTCGATCGTTGGGGCAGGCATGTGTCCCTAGTGAATCAGGTTTTCAATTGGATTCTAGTCAAGAGAGAACGGCAGGTCAACCGAGCAAGGGGTCAAGCAAGCGGGTGGGGCGATGCGCCCAATCGGAAAGTGCCGGGAGCCCGAACAGTCAGCGGGGGATTCCCCAAATACGAACCGTGCCGTCCCACGAAGCGCCCGCAAGAATCCGCCCATCCGGCGAGAAGGCCACTGAAAAGAGCCATCCGCGCGGTTCGGTGAGAGTTCGCAGCCCACGGCCGCTGCGGCCGTCCCATACGCGAAGGGTATTGTCCATGGCGCCCGTCGCCAGCAGCGCGCCATCTGGGGAGAAGGCCACGGTCTGAACCGGTGCGGTGTGACCGGAGAGCAGGGCGATCAGTCGGCCCGTGTGAACATCCCACAGGCGTACGCTGCCATCGTTGGCGCCGGCGGCCAGACGGGCGCCATCGGCGGTCAGGGCGATCGACCAGAGCGGCCCGACGTCGGGGGATTCGAAATCGCGCGGGGCGAAAGTGCGCGAATCCCACACTTGCGTCGACCCATCATCCATGGCGACCGCGACAATCGAGTCCCCGCTAGCGCGCGATGAATCGAGCGACCAATCGATCGCCGTTAGGAGACCGGAGCTTTGGCGTTGGGTGGCTGAGCGGGCGGCGAAGTCCCACACCAGGAGGCCCGACCCAGCCGCTGCGATCTGCGAGCCGTCAGGCGCGAAGGCCAGACTGCGAATGCGCAGCAGCTTCTGGCGTGCGATTTGAGAGCGCGAGGAAAGGTCCCACACCACGAGTTCATCGGCGCCCGAGTGAGCGGCCGCGAGGAAGGGCCGGTTGGGCGCAAAGCGCAGGTTGAGCACCGATTGACGGTCGTCGAGCCCCGGATTGAGCCACAAGAGGGCGCCACTCGTGAGATCCCACAGGCGAATACGCGAGTCGTCACCGCCGAGGGCCAAGGTAAGGCTGGAGGGGTCAATCGCCAGCGAGCGGAAGGCCGGCAAGTGCTCGGGCGGCGCGGACTCGTCCGTGAGCTCGGGCAGCTTCCACCGGGCGAACTGCCATCCGGATGCGAGCGAGAGCAGGGTGCCCGAGGGATCCAGTGCCAGACTGTCGATGGCATGCGAGTGGGCGAGCTTCTCCAGCACAAGTGTGCCTAGATGGACGTTCCAGATCCGCAATGAGCCATCCGCCGCGCCAGTGATGATCTGGCTGTCGTCGGGCGTGAACGCGAGTGACCAAGCGCCAAAGGGATGGGGAGCGAGCGTACGCAACAGGGCGCCTGTGTACATATCCCACAGTTCCACCTGGCCGGTGCTGTTGGCGGAGGCCACGATGTGGCCATCATGGGAGATGGCGACACCGAACACCAGTCCGCTGCCTGTCCCCAGGTGGGCCAGTTCCTTGCCGTCGATCATCGTCCAGCGCGAGACGTAGCCTGTGTCGCCGCCCGAGGCAAGGACCGACCCCTCCGGAGAAAAGGCCAGGCTGCGGACACCGTACCCCCAATAGCCATAAGCCACGCCGCCGAAGCGGTAGCGCTCACTGAGGGCGGGCAGGGTCCAGACTCTCACCGTCCCGTCTTCGCTTCCAGAGGCCAGCGCCTGCCCGTCGGGCGAGAAGGCAATGCTGCGGATGGCGCGCGGGTGAGCGCCGGGGCGGCGCTCGACTGCGCCAGTGCCCAGATTGATGATCGAGATGGTGCCCCGCCAATCGCCAGCAGCCAGATGGGTCCCATCGCGATCGAAGGCAACTGAGTAGACCGGGCTGTCGAATGACCAGAAACGCTCAGGGTCAGCGCCATCGATGGGGTAGATATAGACACCGAGAGAAGTGGCCAATGCGTACAGCCCGCCCTTGGGCGAGGAGGCGACGGCGGCGGGCCATCCTCGACCGACCTGCGCGAGCTGGCGGAGGCGCGCAAGGTTGCTCGGCGAGAGGGCGGTCTGGGGCGGGGTTAGCGGATGAAGTGGTAGACCTTCATCGATTGAGGCAATCGCGCTGCGGGCGACGAGCGGGAGCAACGATTGATACTCTGCCGTCGGCGTAGCGAGGCTTGGAGTGGGAAGGGGCAAGGCCGTTGGAGCCGAGGCGCACGCAAGGAGGAAGACCAGAAGAATGGTTGCCCCAGCGTGGACTCCTAGAATGTGGGCGTCGGTGCGCATAGCCACTATAGGACCTACAACTCTTCCCGCGAAGCCACACTCTTCTTCGCCGCGCCACCCACCACTAGGTCGGCCCACTCGGCCAGCGCGCGAACGCATTGGGCAGAAACCTTGTGGCCAATCGGCGAGTCGCACGACGTCAAACTGGCCCCGCCCGCATTGAGCAGACCGATCGCCTCGTTTGCCAGCTTCGGGGGAACGGTCGCGTCCAGGGTTCCGTTCGCAACGAAGATCGGCAAATCCCTTAGCGGCTGATCGACGCGTGAAAGTCCGGATGGATGTGGTACGAAGCCGGCGAGAAGAGCAAGTCCATCAACCAAGATCCGATGCTCGAAAGCGAATGCGGCGGCCGCGGCCGCGCCCTGGCTGAAGCCTACGATGAGTAGCGGGTGCGTGAGTTGACCTGGTTCATGCAGTGCGTCAACGAGCGCGGCGACGCGCGCGGTTGAGGCGTCGAAATCCTCGAGGAGAGGCCAGGTGCGGCCAGCCCGCTGGGTGTGCCAGGAGTTGCCGCCAGGGGAAACGACGAAGGGCGCGCGCGGCGAAACGACAAGAAGATGGCCAGGCAGCGCGGGCCGAAAGATGGCCATCGAGTTCTCGTCTCCACCTAAACCATGCAAGAGGAAGGCGAGCCCCGCAGCCGGTTGCGATGTGACGGGCCATACTCGGCATGTCAGGCCGGCCAGATGATCAATGTGGGAGGCCTCACTCATCGTAGCCTGCTCGCGTCACGATGAATCGGACAAGCCACAACACCCCGGCGACGGCCACGACCGCGAGCAATCCGCCGGCCAAACACAATGCGCCCACACCTGCCGCAGGCAGCCCATAGACCGCCGCTATAAGGAGCACCGCAAGGACGACGATCAGGGCCAGCCCGATTCGCACCATGCGCGAACGGGTCTGAGCTGAATGCTGACGAAGGTCGATCTCGGGCTGCGTGGGCATAGAAGTGCGACCTGTTCGCCCAGAGGGGGTCACGCCTCGGGGGGGGCCAACCAGGGAGAAGACCGACGGGTGTTGGCGAAACGCGCCGCCAATTGCGGCCGGGCGCCAGCGGATCGGATGAAAGCTTCTTGGCGAGGGTGATCCACGCCCCGCCAGGGGTAGAGGCGACGATTGTCCAAGTCGGCACGGAATGAAAGCAAAGGCACTGGCGTCGCAAGAGTCCGCGCTCCCTCATGTCGGAACGGGCAGTCTATCGCGGGGGTTAGCGTGCGTCAAGTCGGGCACTCCAAGTGCCGACTCGGGTCGGCGATGGTGAGCGGCGCGAGAGCGCCGCACGGGTGGATGCCCGAACAAGTGGTGCGTCTTGACCCAGGCGCGGCGGGTAGACATGATCCCTCGGACGAGATGAGGTGGATGACACACGAGGCAGAAGGCTTGCGTGAAGCCATGCGCCGCAGGACGAGCGGCATATGCATCGTGGCCGCGCAGGTCCAAAATGCGCGGCGCGGGATGACGGTTAGTTCGCTCACCTCCGTTTCGCTGGATCCGGCCTTGATACTTGTGGCGCAAAACGGAGACCGTGACAGGGCCCTATGGGTCGACCGGGGAGGCCTCTTCGGGGTATCGATTCTCGCGGCGGAGCAGAAGGAGATCGCGGTTACCTTCGCTGAAGCCGATGCGGAACGACGACGGTTTGAGGCGGGGGTTTGGCACCGAGGCCGGCTGGGTGTGCCGCTGCTGGAGGGCTCATTGGCCACGCTGGAGGCGCGCGTCATGCAAACAGTCGCGGCCTGGACGCATCGGATCGTCGTGGGGCTTTTTGAGGAGGTGGGTGGGTTGCGCTTGGGGACTCCGCTTGTATACTTCGATCGGGCCTACGCCTCTCCGAAATGGCTCGGGGGAGTGCCCTGGTAGCGGGAAGCGAACGGTGAGCTTGGGAGGAGCCCATGGCGCTGGACGTGGAGGACCGACGCACCCTGCTCACGCTGGCGCGCAACGCGATTGAACGGGTCGCGTCAGGCAGGCCGCAGGCGGCGAGCGAATCGACCGTCTTCTCGGGCGCATTGCGTGAGAAGGGGGCGTGCTTCGTGACTCTGACGATTGACGGCGAGCTGCGAGGTTGCATAGGCTCGCTCGAGGCCACCCGGGCGCTTGCGCTTGACGTTGAAGAACACGCGGTGGATGCCGCCGTCAATGATTATCGCTTTCCTCCCGTTGCGCCTGAGGAAGTGGCACGCCTGCATATCGAGCTCTCGGTGCTCAGCGCGCCCGTCCCACTGGACTATTGCGGCGGCGACGATCTAGTGCGGAAGCTGCGCCCGGGAATCGACGGGGTCATCCTCGAAAGCGGGCAGCGGCGGGCAACATTCCTGCCGCAGGTGTGGGAGAAGCTGCCGACCACGGAGGACTTCTTGGGACTGCTGTGCGAGAAGTTGGGCACGCGGGCGGATGCCTGGAAGCGTGGCGGGTTGCGCGTTTCCACCTATTGCGTTGAGTGCTTCGAAGAAGAGCCGCCTGGGCGGTAGAGGTTCGGCCGGCTTGAGAGTGCGAAGGCCTCCAAATGGAGGCCTTCGCTGCTTGCCCGGGAACGCAATCGATGGGCGAGCGGACGGACTCAGATGACGAACTTGCCGTCCTTGTACATGAGCTGGCCATCGACCGTGATCTGGCCACCCTGTCGCAGATCGCAAATCATGTCCCAATGGATGGCCGAGTCGTTCTTGCTGCCGGTTTCTGGGTAGCCCGACCCCATGGCCATGTGGAAGCTGCCGCCGATCTTCTCGTCGAACAGGATCTCGCGTGTGAAGCGGGTGATGCCGTCATTCGTGCCGATGGCGAATTCGCCCACGTAGCGCGCCCCGGCGTCGGTGTCCAGGGTCTTCACCAGGTAGTCTTCGCCCTTGTCGGCCTGAGCCTTGACGATCTTCCCCTTCTCGAACCACAGGCGTACGCCCTGTACTTCGCGGGTGTAATAGATCGCCGGGTAGGTGAAGCTCACCATTCCCTCGACGCTGTCCTCTACCGGGCCGGTAAAGACCTCCCCGTCGGGCATGTTCATGTGGCCGTCGCAGTTTTCGAAAGTGCGGCCCGCGATGCTCAGGCGAAGATCGGTGCCCGGCGCGGTGAGGTGAACGTGTTGCCTACCCTTGAGCCAGTGGATGATGCGGTCCTGTTGCACCGAGACCTTCCTCCAATAGCCGATGGGATCGTTCTGGTCCGGCATGCACGCCCGATAGACGAAGTCCTCGAATTCCGTGGTGCTCATTTCGGCGTCTTGGGCATGGCCGTGGGTCGGGAAGAGGGCCACGGTCCAACGCAAGCTGCCGGCGGCCGTGCGTTGCATCAGGGTGCGCATCAGCGGGCCTTCCGCCTTGCGGCGCATCACGATCTTGTCAGGATCGAATGATGAGAGTGCCTTTGTATTCGGGTCGCAGATAATTCGGATGCGGGCGTCGAAGGTCTCCATGGCCTGCGTGAGCGCCGGCGGGATGAATTCGATTTGCTCGCGGCTGCCAAAACGATAAAGCAACTGCTCGAACTCGGGAACGATGGCATAGTAGTAGGGAAGGCCGCCGGCCTTGAGGACTTCCCGATATAGGGCGGTAACCAAAGGCTCCGCGGGCGTGGGCGCGTGCAAGAGGATCTTCTCACCCGGACGCACGCCAATCGAGTAGTTGACCAGCAAAGCGGCAAGCAAGTCCAAGCGTTGATCGGCCATGGCCATACCTTTCGGAACCATCGGTCTTTGGGTCGCCCGACGCGTGGCTGCGCAGGCGTATGAGGGCGCGGCGGTTTCGGGCGGGGGGATTCTACTCGAATCGGTGGCGCGGAGACGCTTAGGGAGATAAGCAGCGGGCGCCATTAGGGCGCCCGCCCCCGCCTGTGCTTGACTCTTGCCCTCCCTAAACTCAAGGGGGCTGCCCCTTTTGGGACGGCCCCGAGGGATTCACGAGGTCGTCGCGGGGCGTCTACGGGGCAGGGGCGCTCGCTGGAGCGGCCGCTTGTAGCGCCGCAAGCTGTGCCTGGCGAGCCAGGTCGGTGGCGGCGGCCAGGATGCGCAATGCCTCCTCGGGATTGTGGAAGCCCATGC
>CAYGXJ010000039.1:0-21282 GCA_964353865.1 uncultured Anaerolineales bacterium
CTACTGGTTTGCGTTCAAAGCTGATGACTCAGCCGCGGCGTCACGCATGCTGAGCATCTTCAATACGGCGCTGGCGACGGGAAAGCCGCTCATCGTCTGGTACTTGAATGAGGACGGTTCCTCATGGGGCTGCGGTTATGCGGATTGCCGTCCGATTCAGGGCGCAGCGGTCGGACCATGAGCGCATCGTTCACTTCGCGGCTCAGCCGTCTGGGCGTCGCCTGCGGGGTTGTACTGACAGGCCTCGCGGTCGGGCTCATCTGGGGTCCGCTCAGCCCGCCAGCCAGCGTGCAGGCTTTGGGTAGCCGGCCGCGGAATCTTGCTCAGGTGAACTTGGGCACGTACTCGGTGGTCATCAACGCCATCCTGTATGATGTGGTTACGTACGCAGTGGACCTGCCGCTCATCCTGAACAACACGCGGTAACGAGCTGCATGCCACCGCGGTGCGTATTGGGTCCGGTACGCGATGTACTGGCGACGAAACAAAAACAGGGGCTGCCCCCACGTGGGCAGCCCCTGTGCGTTTGGCGCGACGCCGTGTAGCCTCAGATGCGATGCGGACTCACAGCGACCAGGTGTTGCGTGCGCGGTCGCGCGTAATGCGTGCTATGCCCTCTTTATGACCCCGAGCTACGCCGCGCTCCTCTTCGGAAAGCGACTGAGCACCGTGGCGGGTTCGGGCAGCGCCACGCGCTCACCCACCTTGAGCTCCTTGCGTGCCTTCTCGGCCTTGTCGGAGGCCGACTGGAAGATGGCGATGGGCGTACCCTCGACAGCGTATTTGCGCTCGAGGTAAGCCTGACCGAGCAAGAACCCCTCGGCGTCCACCGCGCAGCTCGTCACGTGTCCGATCACGCGGCCCTTGTCATCCACAGCCGGGTCGCCCTGGTGGGCCATGCGCACGCCCTTCTTCGCGAAGCGGAAGCGGGCCACTTCGCCGGGGCGCTTCTTCTCCTGCTCGAGGTACGCCGCGCGGCCGATGAACCACGGCTTGTTCGTCTTGACGTACGAGCCGAAGCCGGAGTCGCCGACGGTGAATCCGAAAGGACCGGCCATCTCGTGCCCGTAGAGCGGCAGGCCGGCTTCGGTGCGCAGCGAATCGCGCGCGCCCAGGCCGACCGGCTTCATGCCGAAGGGCGCGCCGGCCTTGAGTAGCGCTGCCCACAGCGCGGGCGCGCGCTGCGGATGAACGAACAATTCGAAGGCCATGGCCTCGCCGGTGTAGCCGGTGCGCGAGACGATCAGGTCGATCCCGCCCACCGTCGCTTCGCACAGGTCGGTGCGCTTGAGGCGCTTGATGCGCGCCGCGGTGGCCGCATCGGCGCCCAGCGCGAGCAGTGTGTCGCGCGACTTCGGCCCCTGCAGCGCGATATCAACGCGCATCTCGGCGCCGGCCGCGGGGTCGCGCAGGTTGCGCAGCGTCACACCCTCCCGCCCGGGCGCCTTGGCCCACGGGCGGGCGCGATCGATACACACCTCGCCGCGCCGCACGGCGTTCATCCAGGCCCAGTCTTTGTCGTCGTTGCTGGCATTGACCACGATCAAGTACTTCTCGCCGCCGCGGCGGTAGATCATCGTGTCGTCAATGACCTTGCCGTCCGGGTCGAGGTACTGGGTGTAGAGCGATTGGCCGATTGCCAGGCTCGCGACCTCATTGCCGCACACCGCATCCAGGAAGGCGCAGGCGCTCTGGCCGGCGGCTTCCCACACGCCCATGTGCGAAACGTCGAACAGGCCGGCTGCACTGCGCGTTGCCAAATGCTCTTCGACGACGCTCGTGTACCAGACGGGCATCTCCCAGCCGGCAAACGGCACGATCTTCGCCCCCAGTGCCTTGTGCGCCTCGAACAGTGCGGTGCGCTTCAAGGGCGGATCGGTGGGTTCGTTCCACACGAAATCGGGCAGGGGCTTGCCTTCCCTCGGGGCAGGCAGGGGCGCCGCGAAGAACGGACGCGTCGCATCAACCGCCTCGCCCTTGGCCGTGGCGAGCTTGGGCGCCTGCTTCTCTTCCTCGACGATCACCGGGCCCGGCAAGCGCCTGACGATATCCGCGTCGAAGGCGACAAAACCGTCCGAGAGATCGCGCAGCCAGGCAAGCGCCAGCGAGGCCGAGGCGGTCGGCACTCCAAGATGGAACATCTCGCCCGCCGAGCGGCCGAGGGTGGCCTCGACAGCCGCGCCGGGCAGCGCGAGGAGGGTCTTCTGCGTTTGGCCGACCGGGAGCGCGTACACATCGCTTGTGGTTGCCCAGTATAGAAACTCGCGGGCGTTCGCGCCGCGCACCGACACGCTGACCGGCTCTTTGCCTGTGTGCGGCGAGTCGGAATAGAAGAAGTGGGGGTAGCCATGCTCGCCGGGCTTGTAGTCGGCGCCGGCCTCCAGCGCCAGGTCACGCACCTTGAGGCGCGCCGCATCGAAGGCCGCGAAACCCACCTTGGCCCGCAACACCCGGCCGCGCCGCGTGCTCGTGTAGTAATGCGGCTGGCAGGCCTTGAGCACCTCGGCCATCAGGTCACCCAACCGGTCGATCTCGGGCTCACGGAACCCGCGCTGCGTGACCCACGGGGTGCCCATGCGCAGGCCGGAGGGATTGTTGGCCGATGTGTCGCCCGGGATGGTGTTGCGGTTGACCACAATGCCGGCCAGGTCGAGGATGCGCGCCGCCATATCCCCCGAGAGCGTGGCGCCCTCCTCGCCGACGATGGATTTGGTGTCGATGTTCAAGAGGTGCGTGTCGGTGCCGCCGAACGGAACGCGGAAGCCGTGCCCCGCGAGGCGCTGTGCCAGTCGCGCCGCGTTGCGCACGATCTGCGCCTGCAATTCGTGGAAGGCCGGCGTGCGTGCGTGCTTGAACATGACCGCCATCGCGGCGAAGACGTTGACGTGCGGGCCGCCCTGCTCGCCGGGGAACACGGCGCGGTCGATGCGCTTGGCGAGGCTAGGCTCGGTCGTCAGGATGCAGGCGCCTCGCGGGCCGCAAAGGCTCTTGTGGGTGGTGAAGGTGATCACGTGCGCGTGACCGACGGGCGAGGCGATCACGCCCGCCGCCACCATCCCAGCGATGTGGGCTATGTCGGCCAGGAAGTAGGCGCCCACCGAATCCGCAATCTCGCGGAACCGAGCCCAATCCGGAACCCACGGGTAGGATGAGAACCCGGCGATGATCATCTTCGGCTTGTTCTGCGCCGCGAGCGCGGCCACCGCCTCGTAGTCGATGCGCTCCGTCTTCGGGTCCACCGTGTACGAGACGATGTTGTAGTAGCGCCCCGAGCGGTTGACCGGCGAGCCGTGCGAGAGGTGCCCGCCGTAGAAGAGGTTCATGCCCATCACCGTGTCGCCCGGGTTGACCAGCGCGTGGTACACGGCGTTGTTGGCCGGCGCACCCGAAAGCGCCTGCACGTTGACCAGCAGCCGTTCAGCCGGGAGGGCCGCTGTGGCGAAGGTCTCTGCGCAGCGCCGGCGCGCGAGCATCTCGGCCACGTCGGCGTATTCGACGCCCTTGTAGTAGCGCGGGTCCGAGAAGCGCCGGTAGTCGCCCAGGCGCGCGGCATAATCGAGGATGGCCGGCTCATCGAACAGGCGGCTGGCCTCATCCGGGTAGCCTTCGGCATAAATGTTCTGGAAGCGGCTGCCGAGTGCCTCGAGTACCGCTTGCGAGCTCGTGCTCTCGGAGGGGATGAGAATGATCTTGCGTATCTGCCGCTCGGCCTCGAGCTCGAGGAGCTCGTGCACGGCGGGGTCGACTTCATGAAGCGTGCCGCGAACAAGGAAGTCCTTCATGGGCAACTCCGTCGTCGTGGTGCCCGGGCGTGTGCCGGGGAATAGCTGCGATGCGTCGCGTGCGGGGGCGCTGGTGGGCGGAACAGGACTCGAACCTGCGACCTCATCTGTGTAAGAGATGCGCTCTAACCAACTGAGCTATCCGCCCCGTGGCGCATTATACCGCGGGCTACCCGACCTCTCTGGAATGGCACGGCGCATGGCCGAAAGCGCGAGCTTCAGCGAGGACATTCCTGCACGATTGGCGGGCTCATGAACGCTCGCCTGGGCGCCCGAGGGCTCGCGGTCCCCATCGCATGAGGCGCCCCGGCCCGCATGCTACAATCGCGCGGATTAGACACTGTTGCGCTGCCGCCTGAGCGGTGGGGCTCGGCCAGGGAAGACGTAGTGAGTCATCAGGCCGGCGTGCCGGCTGTGGGCCTCGAAATGGCGCCGAATAGAGCGGGAAGACACCGACCGCGCCCGCTTTCGCAGCATGGGTTGTAGTTCGGTTCTCTCGGCGCCCTCGGCGATGAATGGGCTGCACGGTAACGAGATCACGGTCTTGGACGGAATGACCTCAGGCATCGACTCATCTTCGGGCGTGCGCAATGCTGGCTGGCTCGTGGCATTGCGCGTTGTGCATCTGGCGAGCGGCGTCGCTTTTGCCGCGATCATCCCGCGCTTGATGGGCCGGGCGGACTACGGGCGCTACGCGCTCTTGAGCTCGATTGCCGACTGGTTCGTGCTGGCCGCTGGGCTGGGTTTCGTGCAAGTTTTCGCTCAGCGCGCGCCGCGCTTGTTGGCCGGCGGGTACGTCGGCGTCGTGCGCAAGTTGTTCGGGCGCTTGCTCGCCATCCGTTTCTTTGCCAGCACCCTCCTGGCCATCGGCTATTTCGTCATCCTGCGCTTGTGGCTGGCGGACCTGCCGCAGCTGGCGATTGCAGCCCTGGCCGCTGCGGTCTTGGTGGACGCCATGACGGGAGTCGTATTCGCCATCTTCATCGGGCTGGGGCAGGCGGCCAAGTGGGGCCTGCAGGAGGTGGCCAATCGCTGGCTGGCCATCGGCCTGCTGGCGCTCGGCTATCGGTTGGGCGGGCTTGTCGGCGCCACGCTCGCCCTGCTTCCGGTGTATGCTATCACCGCCGGTTTGGGTCTCTTCCTCGCCCGGGACTTCGTCCGCCTGTCGGAGATTCGCCCGCACTGGATAAGCTCGCTCGCGCACGTGCGTTTTGGCGCAGCCTACTTTGTCGGCACGCTGCTGCTCTCGATCAGCCAGCGCAGTGGTGAGGCGCTGCTGCGTGCGGCCACCGGCGATTATGAGCAGGTAGCGTTGTTTGGCGTCGCCTATTCGCTGTATCTGATGTTCGAATCCAGCCTGGGAGCCGTGTCCTTCGCGTTCGCGGCGCCCATCGCCGCGCTCGCCGCGCGCGCGGAGGAAGACGCGCAACGCGCCTGGATGGACCGCCTGCTGCGCGTCTTCACTGTGGGAGCGATGGTCTTCCTGTTGGGCGGGGTGCTGCTCGGCGCGGATGCAGTGCGGCTGGTTGTCGGCCCGTCCTATGCCGAGTCCGCGGTCGTGCTCATGCCGCTGTTGGCGGCTGGCGTGCTGCAGGTTCCAGCCGTGCTGGCGCGGCTGGTCTCAATCACGCACGGTCGCCCAAAAGACGCCGCGCTGGCGGCGGCGCTGCGTTTGCTGGGCATGTGGGTGCTCGGGTACGGGCTGGCGGCGATGTGGGGCGGGGTGGGCGCGGCGCTGGCGGTTCTCGCGGTATCGCTCGCGTATGCAGCGGTCTTCACCTGGCGTGCTTGGCGGGTGCTGAGGTACTCGATGACCGGGTGGCTGCGGGCGGTGTTGCTTGGTTTGCCCTTCCTCAGTCTGATCCTCCTGCGCAGTGGTCTTTGGCGCAACGTGGAGCTTGCAGTGCTGGCCTGCGCCGGATACCTGGTGGTGGTCGTCGCCACCCGGCAGGTATCGTTCGGCGAACTGCGCGCGCTGCTGCGGGCGGTGCGCGGCAACCCAGTGACGTAGGCCATCCCCTGCCCTCACACCCACGAGTCACTCATCCGGACAAATCTTGACGGCCTCGGGATTTGTTGTACAATAAAGCTGTACAATATGGGAGAGTTTACAATGACTGTAGAAGTGAGCTACTCCAGCGCCCGGCAGCGGTTGGCTGCGCTGTTGGATGCCGTGACCAACGACCGGGAGGTGGTGATCATCCGCCGGCGCAATGGCGATCGCGCGGCGTTGATCAACGCCGACGAACTAGCCAGCCTGACCGAGACGGCCCATCTCCTTCGCTCTCCGGCGAATGCCGTTCGGCTTCTGGATGCGCTTGCCCGAGCGCAGAAGGGCGGCGGGCGTACCCTTACCGTCGATGACCTCAAACGGGAGGTCGGGCTTGCCAAGTAAGGGACGCGAGGCCGTCTTTCAACCGGAATTCATCGAGGATCTGAAGCACTGGATTGCAGTCGACCGCAAGGTGGCTCTGCGCCTCCGTGCTCTGGTTGAGGCGATTGTGCGCGACCCCTTGGCAGGGATGGGAAAGCCGGAAGCGCTGAAGTATCTCGCCCCGGGCACATGGTCCCGACGGCTGACGCAGGAACATCGGGTAGTCTATCTCGTCCGCGGCGCGAGGATTGACTTCCTGCAAGGTCGATACCACTACTGATCTCAGAACAAGCTGGCGGTCGTGACTCCCAGGGCACCCATGGTTGGATGGGATGGACTTGTGCGCGTGGCAAATGCCATTGCAGATTGCTCAGGCGGGCTCTTGATAACGCGCCTCCGTGGCTTTGCACCGAAAGTAGCTCCGCTATCGCTGCGTCTGAGGTCGCGTTCAGCGGGCACGCAGCACCATTCTCGGGTTGACCGCCCGCATTCTATGCTCTACAATCCCATCGCTGTGATCCATCTCCGCCGGCCGCTCGCGGACAAGGCGTGTCCGATGAACGGTGCGGCGGTTTTGTGTCTGGGCCATGCTCGAGACTCTGTCCGCCAAATTGCAAGCCATCTTCGATAGGCTGGGCCGCCGCGGTCGGCTCTCCGAAGGCGACGTCGATTCGGCGCTGCGCGAAATCCGCATGGCGCTGCTCGAGGCCGATGTGCACTTCACCGTCGCCAAGGATTTCCTGGAGCGGGTGCGCGCGCGCGCCGTGGGCGCGGAAGTCTCGCGCGCCCTCAACCCCGCCCAGCAGGTCATCAAGATCGTTCACGAGGAATTGGTCGCGACCCTTGGCGCAGCAGGCACGTGGAAGCTTGCCGGCGTCAAACCCCGCGTCGTTCTCCTCGCCGGACTGCAAGGGTCGGGCAAGACAACCACCGCTGCCAAACTCGCGCGGCGATGGCAAGAGGAGGGTGAACGCGTCCTGCTGGTCGCGGCGGATGTCCAGCGTCCGGCCGCGATCGACCAGCTTCAGCAGCTCGGTCAATCCATCGGTGTCCAAGTTTTCAGCGCTCCGGGAGAGGCGCTTTCGATCGCCCGCGAGGCGTACGCCCACGCGCAGCGCCAGGGCGATACTGTGGTCATTGTCGACACCGCCGGGCGCATGCAGCTCGACCAACCGCTGATGGATGAGCTCGCAGCACTGCGCGGTGTGCTTTCCCCTGCGGAGATCCTGCTTGTTGCAGATGCCATGACCGGGCAGGAGGCATTGCACATCGCCGAGGGTTTTCACAAGGCAGTCGGCCTGACCGGGCTCATCCTGACCAAGCTCGACGGCGACGCGCGCGGCGGGGCGGCCATCTCCATGCGCGCGGTGACCGGCGTGCCGATCCGCTGGGTGGGCGTCGGCGAGGGGCTGGCGGCGCTGGAGGCGTTCGACCCGCTGCGTCTGGCCAACCGCATTCTGGGCCTGGGCGACATCGCCGGGCTGGTGGCTCGGGCCGAAACGGCATTCACGGCGGCTGAAGTTGAGAAGGGGGCCGAGCGCGCGGCCGGCGGCGAGTTCTCGCTCGAGGACCTGATCGGGCAAATGCGCCAGATGCGCAAGATGGGCTCGCTGAGCGCGCTTATGGAAAGCATGCCTCAGGCGGCGGTGACGGCCGCGAAAGCCCCGCCGCCGGAGGAACTCGACCGGCATATGCGGCGCAGCGAGGCCATCCTGCTCTCGATGACACCCGAGGAACGGCGCAATCCGGAGGTGCTCAATGCCAGTCGGCGCCGGCGCATCGCCGCGGGCTCGGGCACGGCTGTCCAGGAGGTCAACCGGCTGCTGCGCCAGTTCCGCGAGGCGCAGAAGGTGATGAAAATGATGCGTGGCCAAGGCCGGCGGGGGCTTCCGCGCATTTTCGGGTAGAATGGAGTTGATCTGCCGGGCGGTGCGCGTGACCCCTTCCCACGCACCCTCGCCGCCGGGTGGAGATGATCCGTCACGTCACTGCTCACACGAAGGAGTAAGCTTCATGGTTCGGATTCGTCTCAGGAGGGTCGGTTCGAAGCACCAACCCAGTTTTCGACTGGTAGCGATTGATCGCGAGGCGCCTCGCGATGGACGTTTTCTCGAGCTGCTCGGGCAATACAATCCGCGCACGGAACCCGCCACCATCTTGGTCGAGGAAGCGCGGGTGTTCCACTGGTTGAGCCAGGGCGCGCAGCCGAGCGAGTCGGTGGCCCGACTGCTCACCCAGGTCGGGACGCTCGCGCGCTACGACCGCCTCAAGCAGGGCGAGAACCTCGAAACGCTGGTGGCCGAGGCCGGGCAAGCCCAGTCCGCGCGGGTGGTCAGCCCGCTTACGCGGCGAGTGGCCAAGGCCTCCGGCAAGTCGAAGAAGGCCAAGGCGGCCATGGCGGCCAGTGCGGCTGAAGCGCCCAAAGCGGAGTGATATGAGCGAACCTCAACGCAGGCCAACCCGGGGGCGTACGGACTCGGGCCCGCTTAAGGAGCTGGTGGAGTACATCGCCCGCTCGCTGACCCACGACCCGCTGCAGGTGCACGTGTCGGAGGTGGTCACCGGACCCAACGTGCATTTGGAGCTGATGGTCGGCCCCGAGGATCGCGGGCGGGTGATCGGCCAGGGCGGGCGGATTGCCAACGCGATCCGCGCGTTGCTGCGCGCGGCCGCCGCGCAAGACGGCAAGCGCGTCACGTTCGATATCGTCTGAGTATTCGTGGGCGCCTCCACTCCCAAGCCACCTGCCAAGCCTCGCCCGAAGAAGGCCCACCCCCAAGGCGCAGCTCGATCGACGACGAAGCGCCCCGCGAAGCCTGGCTCTCGCGCATCTTCCGGACCCAAGGCGGGCTTGCCTCATCCGCGAGGCAAGCCCGCTCGCGCGCCTAGCGCCGCCTCCGCTCCGCCTGCGGCCCCACCGCCCGGCGCCGGGCGGCGCGCGGTCGCGCACATCCGCCGTCCGTTCGGGATGAACGGGGCGGTTCTGGTGGACCTGCTCACCGACAATCTCGACCTGCTCCTCAGTGCGGGCGCGATCACGATGGGTGAACAAGCTTCGCCGATTGTCATCGAGCGCGTAGCCCGTCACGGGCAAGACATCGTGGTGCAGGTCGCCGGTTATCGCTCGCGCGAGCAAGCCGAGCGGCTGCGCAACCAGGTTCTGTGGCTGCGAGCGGATCTTTTGCCCGCGCTGCCGGAAGGGGTGTACTACCACTATCAGATCCTCGGCTTGCAGGTGGTGACCGACGACGGCCGTGCGCTGGGCACGGTCGCGGAAATCCTGAAGACTGGAGCCAATGACGTGTACGTGGTAAGGGGCGAGGCGGGCGAGATCCTGCTGCCGGCCATCGAGAGTGTCATCCGGCGGGTCGCCCCCGCGGAAGGAACGCTCACCGTTCATCTCATCGAGGGGCTCCTGCCACCTGTCTGAGGTCAACGGCCATTGCCATTCGAGTGCGTACAGCCCCTGCATGCTGTGAGCCAAACGCTGCGGACGTTCATCGCCATCGAACTTCCTCAACCTGTGCAGAGCGAGCTGCAATGTCGGCTGGAGTCTCTCGCGCGGGCCACTCCGCGTGGAAGCGTGCGCTGGCTGCGGGCCGACTCTATCCACCTCACGTTGAAGTTCTTGGGCGAGGTCGAAAGCGCGCGAACCGCGGCCGTGACCGCCGCCCTGGGCGAAGTGCTGCGCGGCGTGCCGGCGGTCGAGCTGGCCCTGGCGGGCAATGGTGCCTTCCCGAATCTGACACGGCCGCGGGTCGTGTGGGCGGGGGTTGAGATGCGGGGCGGCGGGCTGCCCTCGATCCAAACGCGCGTCGAGGACACAATGGCCGGCATTGGGTTTCCGCGCGAGGCGCGTGCGTTCGCGCCCCATCTCACACTCGGCCGAGTTCGCGAGGGTATTGGCGCGGCCGATCTGCGAGCGATAGGTGAGGCCGTGGCAGGCGAGCCCGCCGGTCCCGCGCTCACCTTCGTCGCATCGAAGGTGGTCTTCTTCCGCTCGGAGTTGCGGCCGGAGGGGGCAGTCTACTCACCTCTCGCACTGTTCCAATTGGCGTCTGCGTGAGGATTGTCGGGGTCGTCGGCGGCTCGCAATGCACACCGCACCAAGCGGAGTTGGCGCGAGAGGTGGGCCGTCGTCTGGCGGAGCAGGGCGTGGTTCTCGTGTGTGGCGGAGGCGGTGGCGTGATGGAAGCCGCCTGCCAGGGTGCGCTCGAGGCGGGCGGCTTCACGCTCGGCATTCTGCCGGGAAGCGACCCGGCCGCGGCCAACCGGCACGTGCGCCTGGCCATCCCGACGGGGCTCGGGGAGGCGCGCAACGTGGTAATCGTCCTCACCGCGCAGGCGCTCATTGCGATCGGTGGAGAAGGCGGAACGCTTTCCGAAATCGGCATGGCCTTGCGCCACGGCAAGCGGGTGATCGCGCTCGAGAGCTGGGAGTTGCGCCGGCCGGACGGCAATCCGCCCCCCGGCCTGGGGGTGGCGCAGAATCCCGAGCAGGCGGTGCGCCTTGCACTCGAGGCTGAACCCGCGGCCGGGACGTGCTGAGCCCAGCCCGCATGCAGCAGGAGGTGGCTTCTGGACGATCTTGAATTGTCACGCTCGCTGATCGAGGCCCTCGAGGCCAAGAAGGCCGAGGACATCGTGCTGCTCGATGTTCGCGGGCAGTGCATGTTCGCGGACTACTTCATCATTGGCACCGGCACAAGCAACCGCATGCTGGGAGCGCTGGCCGAGGGCGTGCGCGAGGCGGGAGGCGAAAAGCGCCATGCGAGCGGCAGGACCGAGGGCCGGCCACAAGGCGGGTGGATCCTGGTGGACTTTGGGTCGGTGATCGTGCATCTCTTTTCGCCCGACCGGCGCGAGTACTATGCCCTCGAAGAATTGTGGCACGAAGGCAAAGTCGTCTTGAGGGTGCAGTAGCCCAGATCATGCCGTGGAGAACAAGACGATAAGAGAGAAGCACCCGCGCGGGTGCTTCTCTGGTTGAACGTCCAGGTGATACCGTCCCGGCTATTCGAGGATCCAGCGCTCGACCTCCCGCGTCCAGCCGATCAACTCGGAGTCCTTGAAGAACAGGGGAATCTCGTACGCGGCGGCCTCTGGGCCGTCGGAGCCGTGCACCAGATTGCGCCCGACCGCCATGCCGAAATCAGCACGGATCGACCCGGGGGCCGCCTCGCCGGGCTGGGTCGAGCCCATCGTCTGGCGGGCCAGGGCGATGGCGTTGGGCCCCTCCCAAACCATGGCGGTCACCGGCGCGGAGGTGATGTAGGCAAGCAGGCCTTCGTAGAAGGGCTTGCCCCTATGTACGGCGTAGTGGCGTTCGGCCAGCGCGCGGTCCATGCGCAGAAGTCTGAGACCGATCAACTTGAGTCCGCGGCGCTCGAAGCGGGCGATGATCTCGCCGATCAGGCCGCGCTGCACCCCGTCGGGTTTGACCAGGATGAGTGTCCGTTCCACGAAGACCTCCGCGAGGCGAGGGGAATGGCTTTGCCTCTGCTCGCAGCGATGGATTCTAACAGAACCGTCAGATCTAGGAGTGGTGCATAGAACTTCTTCTCCCTCGCTTCAGGTGGAGTGGCGCGAAATCCCTCCGGCAGCGCACGCATCTGCCTCTCCATCTATCCCTCGACCGTGAGGTTGTGTGATGACACTGTGGTAGGATGGGCCTTAGAGGCAGCCCGGCCGAGTCTCGCCCCTCGGGCGCATAGTGAGGCAAAGGGTCGTGGTTCCAGTTCCCACCACGGTTTCATATGGCAGGGACACGCCCTCACCAAACCCACGGCACCCCGGTCTTTGCACGAATTCGCAGATCGCTCGCGTCCGGACTCCTCCCAAAGGAGGGCCGCCATGCTTGACCGAATTCTCCTCCCTCTGGATGGCTCCTCACTGGCGGAGTGCGTGCTGCCGCATGGTCTCTCCCTGGCCAAAGCCATGAACGCCACGGTGACCCTACTGCAGGTTGTAGAGCAGAGCGTCACCGGTGGCCGGACGCGTTCTGTTGATCCGATGGAGTGGCACTTCAGCAAGGCAGAAGCGGAGGCCTACCTGGCGCAAGTGGCCGACCGGTTGCGGGCCGAGGGCTTGCCAACCGAGCAGGTCCTGCTGGAGGGCGACGCCGCCGTGCGCGTGATCGACCATGCGCAAACCCATCAGGTCGACCTGATCGTTCTCAGCTCGCATGGCCGCAGCGGGCTCAGTGGCTGGAACGTGAGCAGCGTTGTGCAGAAGATCTTGTGGCGTGCCCACGTGTCGATGTTGCTCATCCCGGCCTATCAGCCTGCGAGCGCGGAGCTCTCGGGGTTACGCTATCGGCGCATCCTGGCACCTCTGGATGGCTCGCAGCGCGCGGAATGCGTCCTGGCGCTTGCCACAGCCCTGGCCGTGAAGCATGGTTCCCAACTCATGCTTCTACACATTGCCCGACGGCCCGAACTGCCGCGGCGCGCGCCGCCCTCCACAGGAGACCTGGCGCTCGCCGATCAGCTCACCGAACGCAACCGACTCGAAGCTGGGCGGTACCTGGAAGAACTCCAGTCCCGACTCCCGCTCCCGGTGGAGAGGCGAGTGGTGGTCAGCGACAGCGTTGCCACGACGATCCACGCGTTCGCTGTGCAGGAGAAGGTCGACCTTGTCGTGCTGAGCGCCCACGGCTATTCGGGTGGATCTCGTTGGCCCTACGGCAGCCTGGCGAGCAGCTTCATTGCATACGGCGCCACGCCTGTTCTCATCGTTCAAGATCTCCCCCGCAATGAGATCGAGGCCACGGCGGCAGAGCGGGCGGCACGCGAGAACTCGAAACACTGATGCCCGATCTGGAATCCAGCCGCATGGACACAACTCCTGGAGCGGTCCGCCCAGACAACCCGGACGGTCTTGCTCTCGGTTCGGAGGAGGCCGCGCGGCTTGTGGCCTCGGGCCACACCGCCACGAGGCGGACCGGCTCTGCGGGATTCCTTCGCCGTCTCGACGAACTTGAGGCGCTCCTGCGCGAGGCTCACGCCCACGTTGCGAGCTCGACGGATCCCAAACTCGGGCTATCCTACGCGGGAGAGTGGCTGCTCGACAATTTCTACACGGTGAACCAGGCCGTGCGCCAGGTGCGGCAGGACTTGCCCCCGGGGTTCTACCGCGAACTCCCCAAGCTGGATGCCTCTCGAGAGCACGATTTGCCCCGCATCTACGCTTTGGCGCGTGAGCTGACCGCGAGCAGCGAGTTCTATCTCGACCCCGACCGTATGCGTCGCTTCGTCGCCGCCTACCAGACCGTGTCCCCGCTGACGATGGGCGAACTCTGGGGGCTTCCAACCATGCTGCGGTTGGCGACGCTCGAGCGGCTCGCGCGAGCAGCGACCGCTCTGGTCGATCACGCCCTGGGCGGTGCCACTCCATTGGCGGCCGAACGGCGGAGGCAGGTCGAGGGGGACCCATCGGCCGTTTCCAACAGCATCCTCAGCCTGCGCGCCCTCGATATCGAAGACTGGCAGATGTTCTTCGAGAGCGTGAGCCGGGTCGAGGCCATCCTGCGCCGGGACCCGGCCCGCGTCTATGCCCACATGGACTTTGAGACGCGGGATCGGTACCGCAAGGTGGTCGAGCACTTGGCTCGGGCCACGGGCCAATCCGAAGAATCGGTCGCCCAGGCAGCTATAGATCTTGCGGTCGAGCAGGGTGGAAGGCCCGTCGAAGACGGCGACACGGTCGCCGCCCGGCCATCCAAGAAGCCGTCGCGGCTCCGCCAAGCGACTCAGCGGCCGCGTCGGTTTGCCGACCCCCCGCCGCGGGCAGCCGAGGGCTCGAGGGCAGAAGGGCGCGAGCCGCTTTCCGATCGGAGTCATCATGTTGGTTTCTTCCTCTTCGACCGCGGTCGCGCGCTGCTTGAGGGCCGCCTGGGCTACTCTCCATCTGTGCGGACCAGGTTGCGCCGCGGGCTGAAGGCCCACGCCCTGGCGGGCTACCTGGGAGGCATCGGGCTGCTCACGCTACTCTTCCTGATCGGCGTGGGCGTGCTCAGTGTGGCCTGGGGCGGGTCGATCCTCCAGGTGGTGATCGCCTTGATGCTGGCTCTGGTTCCTGCGGCGACTATTGCCGTGAGCCTCGTTCATTCGCTCATCCCCCGCCTGGTTGCTCCTCGCCGGTTGCCCAAAATGGATTTTGATGAGGGCATCCCGCGAGAGTTCAGTGCCTTGGTCGCGATACCCGCCCTCATCACCCGAACCGAGGAAGTCCACTCATTGCTGCGTCAACTCGAACAGCACTATCTGGGCACGCTGGATGCGAACCTGCACTACGCGCTCCTGACGGATTTTGGTGATGCCCCGCAGGAACATATGCCTGGAGATGGATTGTTGCTGGCCGAGGCGCGCGAGGGAATCCAGGCCCTCAACCACAAGTACCGACGTGGGAGGGGGGAGTGTTTCCACCTCTTCCACCGGTCCCGGGCGTGGAACCCGCAAGAGGGCGTGTGGATGGGCTGGGAACGCAAGCGCGGCAAGCTGGTCGAATTGAGCGAGCTGCTGAGCGACGGCAAGAGGTCGAGGCATGTTCGGACGGTCGTGGGCCAACCGTTGCCGCGCGTCCGCTACGTGATCACTCTCGACGCGGATTCGGTCCTTACGCGCGGAGGCGCACGGCGCCTCGTGGCGACGCTGGCTCACCCGCTCAATCAGGCGGAGTTCGATCCGCGCAGCGGTGCGCTGCGGGGTGGATACACCGTGCTGCAACCTCGGGTGCGGGTCAAGCCCACCAGCGTGCGCCGATCGATCCTGACCCGCATTTTCGCCGGTGATGCGGGATTGGATCTCTACACTCAAGCGGTCTCGGATGCCTATCAGGATCTATTCGGCGAGGGCATCTTCGTCGGGAAGGGAATCATGGACGTGGCGGCCTTTCGGCGCAGTCTGGCGGGCCGCGTCCCCGAGAACGCCTTGCTCAGCCACGACCTCTTTGAAGGAATCGTCGGGCGTGCGGGGCTGGTCTCCGACGTGGTCGTCTTGGAGGACTTCCCCGACCAGTATCTTGCCTACGAGGAGCGCTTGCACCGCTGGATGCGGGGCGACTGGCAGTTGCTGCCCTGGCTGCTCTCCCACGTTCCGGTGGAGGGGGGCGGCAAGATCCCCAATGATTTCCCGCCGCTCGATCGCTGGAAGATCCTCGACAATCTCCGGCGCAGCTTGCTTGCGCCGTGCATGCTGGCGCTGCTCGCAGTGGGCTGGACCTGGCTGCCCGGCCCGGCTCTGGCCTGGTCGGGGCTGGCCATCCTGGGGCCCGGGGCCTCCCTATTGGCCGGGATGGCACAAGGGATACGATTGCGCAGACCGGGTCCGCCGTCCGTGCACGCATGGCGTCCGCCGTGGGCCGACCTGGCCCGCTGGTTCTTCGCTCTGGTCTTTCTTCCTTTTGAGGCACTGCTTGCGCTCGACGCCATCGGGACAACGCTGGTTCGCCTCGCTTTCACCCGCCGGCGGCTGCTCGAATGGACGCCGGCCGCGCATATTGCCCGTTCCCTCGGTCGGCGGGCAGGGTCGGCCCTCACCTGGAGGCGCATGGCGTTTGCGCCGGGCCTGGCGCTGGCCCTCGTGCTGCTCACCGCGTGGGCGAAACCCTCCTCCCTGGCGTTGGCCTCACTGTTCGCACTTTTCTGGTTGGCGTCCCCGCAGATTGCGCTGCTCATCAGCCGTCGCCTGCGCCCGGTCCAGCCGCTGCTCACGCCGATGCAACGCGGCGAGCTTGGCAGCATCGCGCGACGCACCTGGCTCTTCTATGAACGGTTCGTCGGCCCCGAGGATCATTGGCTGCCGCCGGACCACTTCCAGGAATCGCCCGGAAGCCAGCTCGCACACCGTACTTCTCCGACGAACATCGGGTTTCTGCTCCTTTCCAGCCTGGCAGCCAGCGACCTGGGATATGTGAGCCTGATCGGACTGGAACTCAGGCTCGGCTCGACGTACGACTCGCTGGAGGTGCTTGAGCGCCATCGCGGCCACTATTTCAATTGGTACGATACCCGCACGCTGGCGCCGCTCGCGCCGCGCTACGTCTCAACGGTTGACAGCGGCAACCTGGCCGCATGTCTGATGACGGTTTCGCGGGCGTGTGAGGCTATGCCCGAGGCACGCGTTTTCCCGTGGCAGCGCTGGCGGGGGCTGCTCGATATCCTGTCCGTGCTGGGCGAAGGACTACCCGCGGCGGGTCCGGCGGCTGCGGCCGTGCGAGAAGAGCTGGCGGAGATAGCGCGGCGGACGCTGGCGGTCGAGGCCGAACCTGATCGTTGGGCCGATCTCCTAGCCACACTCTCGGGCCAGGAGCTCTCGAAGTTGGACCAGCGGCTCATGCAGATGATCGAGGTCGGTCCGCACGATCTCACCCCGCAGGCGCTGAACGGCCTGCGGCTGAGTTCGGAACGGGTTCGCCATCACCTGATGAGCATGCGCCGCGAACTCGATCTCCTGCTGCCATGGGCCGATCTCGTCGCTCATCCACCGCAGATGTTCGGTGCACCGGGGAGTGACCCTCTCGTGCAGGGCGCCTGGCGGGCGATGCGCGAAGCCTTTACCACATCTCCTCGTTTGCGCGAGGTGCCCGAGATCTGCCGGTCGGGTGAGGCCCAGGTGCAGTCGCTTCGTTCCTTGATCCAAGATCAGGCTCTTGACCCGCGAGAAGGGCAGGAGGCTGTCCGTCGTTTGCGCGAGGCGGTGGAATGGTGTGAGCGTTCGGCCTCTGCGATGCAGGGGGCGCGCCTCGCCGCAGAGGCGCTGATGCTCGGCTACCAGAAGCTGAGCGCGCGGGCCGAGGCCATCATTCAAGCGATGGAATTCGGCTTCCTGTTCGACCGGCGGCGGCAGGTATTCCACATTGGGTACAACGTGGCCGCCGGGAAGCTGGACGACAACCATTACGACCTGCTGGCTTCGGAGGCGCGCCTGGCGAGCCTGGTGGCCATCGCCAAGCGCGACGTGCCGATGAGTCACTGGCTTCATTTGGGGCGTCCGATGACTCGAGCGGATGGCTCGCTGGCGCTGCTCTCGTGGAGCGGGACGATTTTCGAATACTTGATGCCCTTGCTGCTTGAGCGCAGCTATCCCGGGACCCTTCTGGAGCAGAGCGCTCGCGCGGCCGTGAAGCTGCAGATTGAATACGCCCGCAGCACGAACACGCCTTGGGGTATTTCCGAATCGGGCTATTACGCATTCGATGCCGGATCCAGCTACCAGTACCGGGCCTTTGGGGTTCCGGGCCTCGGGCTCAAACGCGGGCTGGACGAGGACGTGGTCATCGCGCCCTACGCCTCGTTGATGGCGGTCTCTCTGGCTCCCAAGGAGGTGTTCACCAACATCCGTCGTCTCCGGCGAATGGGAATGCTGGGGGAATTCGGGTTCTTCGAGTCGATCGACTTCACACCTTCCCGCCTTCCGCTCGGCCAGTCCCAAGCCAGAGTCCAATCCTACATGTCCCATCACCATGGCATGGTGCTGGTGGCTCTTGCCAATGCCCTGCACGACGAGGTGATGGTCCAGCGGTTCCATTCCGACCCTCGCATCCAGAGCGTCGAACTGCTCTTGCAGGAGCAATTGCCGGTGCGCGTCCCGATCGAAGTGGCGGAGAACCGGGTCGCGATGCCGGCCCGCGCCGTTCATCGCAAAGTCAGCCTGACCCCCTGGCGGGCTGCCGCGCGTGCGCCCACGCCCCAAGTCCACCTTCTTTCCAACGGGCGCTACGCGGTCCTCATCACGGCCGCCGGCTCGGGCTACAGCGAGTGGCGCGGCATGGCTCTCACCCGGTGGCGCGCCGATCCGACCCTGGATGATTGGGGAACCTGGGTCTACATCAAAGACCGCGACTCCGGTAGCTTGTGGTCGGCCGGCTACCAGCCCACGGCCACAACCTCCACCCGCCAGGGCGTCCTCTTCTTCCCCTACAAAGCCGAGTTCTACCGCGAACAGGATGGTCTCGCGCTCAAAATGGAGGTGGCGGTCGTCGCAGACGAAGACGTGGAGGTCCGCCATCTGATCCTCACCAACAACAGTGATCTCACACGGCGGCTGACCGTGACCAGCTACGCCGAAGTGGTCCTCGCCGCTCAGGCTGAGGACCGGCGACACCCGGCCTTCAACAAGCTGTTCATCGAAAGCGAGTTTCTCCCGGAGCTCAATGCACTGCTCTTTCATCGCCGCGCGCGATCAGCCGATGAGCCTCCCGCGCACTTGGTGCACATGCTGGTTGCCAATTCCGCACGGCGGGGGGCGGTGGCCCACGAGGGCGAACGGGCCCGTTTCCTGGGCCGCGGTCGCTCTCCCCGGTCCCCGCTCTGCCTGCTTGGGCCGGGCGCGGCGCTGACCGGGTCGACCGGCGCGACGATGGATCCGATCATGGCTCTTGGCCAGGAGATCGACCTCGCCCCGCGCGCCACGGTCCGCATGGCCTTCGTCACGTTGGCGAGCGAGTCTCGCGAGGAGGGCCTGGCGCTCGCGGGACGCTACCAGTCGATGTCGGCCATCGACCGCTCCTTCGGGCGAGCGCGGAGGGAGGTCGAAGCGGAACTGCAGGAGCAGTCTCTGTCGACCTCAGATCTGGAAGGCCTCGACCAGTTGCTCTCGGCGTTGCTCTATCCGAGTGCACGACTGCGGGGTGAGGCGGGGACCCTCGCCTCCAATCGCAAGGGCCAGCCGGGATTGTGGGCTTTCGGTGTATCGGGCGATTACCCTCTCATGCTGGTGCGGCTCAACAGCGAGGACGAGACGCCGCTGGTGCACGACGTGCTGCGCGCGCATGCCTTCTGGCGGAGACGCGGGGTGAAGAGCGATCTGGTGCTGCTCTTGCAGAAAGAGAGCGGATACGGACAGGAACTGCAGGGCGAGCTCTACCGGCTGATGGTGCGCATGCAGCTCGCGCCTTGGCTGAACCAGCGCGCCGGGATCTTCATCCTGAGCGCGGACCAGATGGCCGTGGAGGATCGCACACTACTCGAGAGCGCCGCACGCGTTGTCCTGGATGGATCGCGCGGCACCCTCGCCGAACAGCTGGCCCGGCCCTTCGAACAGCCCCGTCACCTGCCGGCCTTTGTGCCCACGCTGGGCGGCCCGGAGGAGATCGAACCCACGCCGGAGTTGGCCCGGCCCACCGCGCTGCTGTTCGACAACGGGCGCGGCGGCTTCAGCCCGGACGGCAGCGAATACCAGATCTACTTGAGGCCGGGAGAACGGACGCCCGTGCCCTGGATCAACGTGGTCGCCAACCCCGAGTTCGGCTTCGTGGTGTCGGAAACCGGGGCGGGGTTCACCTGGGCGGAGAACAGCTCCGAAAACCGCCTGACCCCCTGGGCTAACGATCCGGTAAGGGACTGTCCCGGGGAGGCGCTCTACCTACGAGACGAGGAGACAGCTGCCTTGTGGTCGCCGACGCCGGGGCCGGCGCCTGCCTCCGCTCCGTATCTCGTGCGTCACGGGGCAGGGTATTCGGTCTTCGAACATCACAGCCATGGACTGCGGCAGAGCCTGCGACTGTTTGTCGTGCCGGACTCGCCGGTCAAGGTGATTGCGCTGCATCTGGAAAACCTGTGGACACGACCGCGCCGGCTGACCGCGACCTACTACGCACAGTGGGTCTTGGGCACGGATGCGGAGGCCAGTTCGCAATTCCTGGTGCCCGAGTATGAACCTGAGGCCCACGTGCTCCTGGCCCGCAACCCCTACAGCACGGAATTCAACGGGCGGTTCGCCTTCCTGGCCGCCTGCCAGCGGCCGCACGGGCTGACCACGGATCGAACCGAGTTCCTGGGGCGCATGGGCGACATGCAGCGCCCGGCTGGGCTTACGCGGGTCGGGCTGGCGGGGGTCGTTCGAGCGGGGCTGGATCCGTGTGCGGCACTTCAGCTGCATGTGGAACTCAAACCCGGTGAGTCCAAGGAGATCTTTTTCGTCCTGGGTCAGGCCACCCAGCGCGAGGAGGCGCTGCGCTTGGCGCGGCGCTATCAAGAGCCCGTCCAGATGGAGGCCGCCTGGAGCGACAGCCTCGCTCACTGGAATGAGGTGCTCGGCCGTGTGACGGTGACTACGCCTGATCCTTCCATGGATCTCATGTTGAACCGTTGGCTGCTGTACCAGGCGCTCTCCTGCCGAATGTGGGGCCGCTCGGCGCTCTATCAATCGAGCGGCGCGTTCGGCTTCCGTGATCAATTGCAGGATGTCATGGCCTTGGTGCATGCCGCGCCTCATATTGCGCGTGACCACGTGCTTCTGGCCGCGCGGCACCAGTTCGAGGAGGGGGATGTGCTGCATTGGTGGCACCCGCCTTCGGGGCGCGGCGACCGCACCCGCTGCTCCGACGACCTGCTGTGGCTGCCCTTCGTCACCGCGCACTACGTGGAGGCCACCGGAGACGAGGCCATCCTGGCGGAGGAGTTGCCCTTCCTGCGGGGCGCTCCGCTCGCGGATGAGGAACGGCAGCGCTACGGGCTGTATCCGAGCACGGATGAGACTGCCTCCCTCTTCGAACACTGCCGGCGAGCGCTCGTGAAGGGGTTGACCTCCGGCGCACACGGGCTGCCCCTTATCGGCAGCGGCGACTGGAATGATGGTTTGAATCGCGTCGGGATCGAAGGCAAGGGGGAGAGTATCTGGTTGGGTTGGTTCATCTGCGACGCGCTTAATCGCTTCGCCGGATTGTGCGACCGGCTCGGGCAGGCGCAGGAGGCAGCCGGCTATCGCGAGCGCGCCGCGCGGCTGGGCTTGGCCGTGGAGTCGGCGGGCTGGGATGGCAAATGGTATCGGCGTGGATACTATGACGATGGGCAGCCGCTCGGATCGGCGCAGGACGAGGAATGGCAGATCGACGCGGTCGCCCAGTCGTGGGCCGTTCTGTCGGGCGTGGCCGACCCGGGACGCGCCGAGCAAGCGATGCGCGAGGTCCAAGCGCGGCTGGTGAGCGCCAAGGAGAGGCTGGTCCTGCTTGCCACGCCGCCCTTCGACAAGACGGTGCGCGATCCGGGCTATCTCAAAGGCTATCCTCCCGGCGTGCGCGAGAACGGTGGGCAGTATACACATGCTGCCACCTGGACGGCCTGGGCTTTTGTTACCCTGGGTGATGGAAAACAAGCCGGGGCGCTCTTTGACCTGCTCAACCCGG
>CAYGXJ010000040.1:0-104638 GCA_964353865.1 uncultured Anaerolineales bacterium
CTCCACCTGAACGCCGCCATGGAAATGGCCCAGGCCGCTGGCGCGCGGCGCGTGGTGCGCCTGGCGGTGAGCATCGCCGCGCACTCGCCGCTGATGAAGAGCGTGGCCGAAGAATTCGCCCAGGCTGTGCGCCAGGCACTGATCGGGGCAGCGCGCGTGCCGCTGGTGGCCAATACCAGCGCGGCGCCCATCACCTCGGCGGCCGATATCCAGACCGAACTCTCGGCGCAGCTCACCTCGCCGGTGCGCTGGACCGAGTCGGTTCAGCGCATGCAGTCCCTGGGGGTCGCCTCCTTCATTGAATTGGGATCCAAGGACGTGCTGGCCGGCCTCATCCGGCGCATTCTGCCGGAGGCCTCGGCCGCGAGCCTGGGCACGCCCGAAGACCTGACGGCATTCGGCGGCGCGGCCGCCTAGCACGCCAGCCGCGGCGCCCGGCCGCCGGCGTCATCCCGCTCTCACACCCACCTCATGTCAACCTCCGCTCTTCTCCCGCTGCCTTCGGAATCGCTGGATCTGGTGGTGCCCCCGCGAGCGCTGCCATTCATCCTGATGCAGAAGACCCGGCTGCAGCGACTGTCGGGGGTTACCGTTCTCTTCCGCCAGCCGTACTACGCGTGGCTGGCGAGGCTTGAGGCATGGCTGTGGTCAGAGAATGTTCGCCGCAATTTCGTTGCGCTGATGCGCCGAGAATACGCCATCCTGGCACGCGCTCTGCCGCCCCAGGTCGATCACATTCTCGATATCGGCTGCGGCGTGGCGGGCATCGATGCGCTTCTCTTTCAACATTACCGCCGCGATGCGGGGCTTAGGTTCTCGCTGCTTGACCGAACGCAGACCGATTCGCGGCTGCGCTACGGATTTGCCAGCCGGGGCGAATTCTACAGCAGCCTGGAAGTGGCGCGGGAGCTGCTGATCGCCAACGGCGTGTCGTCCGAGCGCATCCGCCTGGTGCCTGCCCAGGAGGGATACGAAGTGCCGGTGCGGGAGGTGGATCTGGCCCTCTCGCTACGCGCTTGGGGATACCACTTCCCAGTGGAGACGTATCTTGCGGCGGTAGTAAGCGCCATGCGGCCGGGCGGTTGGTTGATCATTGACGTGCGCCCGGGCACAGGCGGCGAGGCAGCGCTGCGCCGCGGCGGGCTCGAATTGCAGGATATCAAGAGCAAACCCAAGTACCTGCGCCTGGCGTGCCGCAAGCCGGAATTGGCGGGCGCGCCAAGTTTGCAACCCAGGTCGCCTGTGGTTTAGAATGAAGCTCGCGCCGGAGTCTGCGGCAGTTGCCTGAAGTGTGGAGGACGGAGTGGAGCGGACGCTGGAGGGCAGGGTGGCACTGGTGACCGGTGCCTCGCGCGGGATTGGCCGCGCGATCGCGCTCGAACTCGCTCGATCCGGCGCGGTGGTGACGGTGAACTACCACTCGCGCGCCGATGCGGCGGCCGAAGTGGTGAGCGCGATCCAGGCGCTGGGTGGAAAAGCCGCCGCGGTGCAGGCCGACGTGGCGGACTTTGCCCAAGCCGAAGCTCTGGTGCAGGGCGTGGTGCAGGCTTACGGGCAGATCGATATCCTGGTTAACAACGCGGGCATCACCCGCGACATGCTGCTGCTGCAGATGGGCGAGGCCGATTGGGATGAGGTGCTGCGCACCAATCTCAAGAGCACCTTCAACTGCTCGCGCGCGGCCACTAGGAGCATGATCCGCCGCCGATCGGGGCGCATCATCAACATCACCTCGGTCTCCGGTCAGTTGGGCAATGCCGGCCAGGCCAATTACGCGGCCTCCAAGGCGGGGCAGATCGGCTTCACCAAATCGTTGGCCCGCGAGGTGGCTTCGCGCCACATCACGGTGAATGCGGTGGCGGCCGGATACATCGAGACCGACATCTGGGCCAAGGTGCCCCAAGACATCCGCGCGGGAATGATCAAGCTCACCCCGCTGGGGCGTACGGGCACACCCGAAGAAGTGGCTTACGCAGTCGCCTTTCTGGCATCCGACCGGGCGTCCTTCATCACTGGGCAAGTGCTGGGCGTCGACGGCGGCATGGCGATGATGTGAGAGGGACCATGGACAATTCAACCGCTGCAGGCAAGACGTTCATTTCGCCGGGGGTGCTGATCACCGTGGCCAAACTTGCGGCCCTCGGCGTGCCGGGTGTGGCGCGCATGAGCCCGGTGCCGGGCGGGGTCAATCAGTTGTTCCGGCGCGGAACGGCCGACGGGGTGCGCCTGGAGACGAACGACGAAACGGTCTCGGCCGATTTGTATCTCGTGGTGGAGCAGGACTACAACGTGCGCGAGGTCGCGCGCCAGGTTCAGCACGAGGTGGCGCGGGCCATTCGCGATCTCATCGGGCTGGAAGTGGGCCGGCTCGACATCCATCTGGAAGACATCGACCTGGCGCCGGCCGGACCGCCGGCGGCCGAGGGCTGATCCAGACCCAATGAAGGGGCCCGCCGCGCGGCGGGCCACAGGGTGTATGAAGGGTCGCCGCAAAGCACGCGCGCTGGCGCTGCAAGTCCTTTTCGAAGTTGACAGTTCCAATCATCCTCCAGGGACGGTGCTCGAGCAGCGGCTCGAGGCCTCGCCGCTCACGGAGGAGCTGGGTGGTTTTGCCCAGCGCCTGATCTTCGGTGTGCTCCAGCATCGCGCCGATCTGGATCGAATGATTGCCCGCTTTGCGCCGGAGTGGCCGGTGGCGCAAATGGCGCTGGTGGACCGCAACGTGCTGCGCCTGGCGCTGTGGGAATTCGCCATCGGGCGCGAAACCCCGGTGCGAGTTGCGATCAATGAGGCAGTGGAAGTGGCCAAAGTCTTCGGGTCGGAGAGTTCGCCGCGCTTTGTCAACGGCGTGCTGGGCAGCCTGGCCGATCACGTGGACGAGGCCGCCCGTGCGCCTCGCGGCGGAGCGTAGGCCATGGAGTTCCTGGGCATCGGCCCGCTCGAACTGTTGCTGGTGCTGGTGATTGCACTGCTCGTTGTCCCGCCCAACCAGTTGGGCAAGGTGGGCCGCTCGATCGGCCGCTTCCTCAACCGCATGTTCCGTTCCGACTCGTGGCGTATCTTCCGTCAGGCCTCCAGTGAATTGCAGAATCTGCCGAGCCGCTTGGCGCGCGAGGCACAGCTGGAGGAGCTGCACTCGATTGAGAAGGAGATGGCCCTGCCGGACCTGAAGACGACGGCCTATGCGCCGTGGGCCGCGCCCGCCGATCAGGGCGCGGCGCCGCTGACCTACCCCACTCCCCCGCCGCCCCCAGCCTCGGAGCCCGACACTGGCGACGGCGCAGCGGCCTCCCCCTCCCCGGCGGTTTCCACGGCCGCAACGGACGATGTGCCTTCGAGCCCGCCCGCCGAGGAAGCGCCTTAGGCGGCCGCATGCGCAAAGCCATGCGGGCCGTCGGGCGAGTGCTCTGGGCACCCTTCCGCGCGCTGGGGGCGCTGGCCCGCGCCATGCGCGCCTTCTTCACCTACGAACCGGAAGACACACCGCTGGCCGATACCTTCGCCGGCGCGGTGCAGAGCCCGAATCTGATTCTGGAACACCTGGACGCTCTGCGCCGCCACCTCTTGCGAGCGATACTCTTTCTGGCCATCACCACGACCTTCTCCTTTGCATTCGCCCAACCCCTGCTCGAATTCCTTACCCGCCCGTTAGGCGGGTTGAGCAATCTGCAATCGATCGAAGTGACGGAGAACATCGGCGTCTTCATGCGCGTCTCGCTCCTGGCGGGGTTCGCGCTGGCCTTCCCGTACATCGCCTTTGAATTGTTCGCCTTCGTCCAATCCGGTTTGCACCGGCGCAGCCGGCTGATGGTGGCGCTGGCCATCCCCTCGGCCACGGTGCTCTTCCTGGCCGGCATGGCCTTCGCATTTTTCGTCATGATGCCGGCCGCCATTCCGTTCCTGGTCAGCTTCCTCAACATCCCGGTTAAGGTGCGGCCCTCCTCGTACATCAACTTCGTCACCGGCCTGTTGTTCTGGATTGGTGTGTCCTTCCAAATGCCGCTGGTGGTGTACTTCCTGGCTCGCCTGGGAGTGGTGCGAGCGCGCCAGCTCGGGCAGCAGTGGCGCATTGCCATGGTGGGCATCGCCGTGCTCGCGGCGGCCGTGACGCCCACCGTGGACCCGGTCAACATGGCCCTGGTGATGGCGCCCATGATCGTGCTCTACTTCCTCAGCATCGGCCTCGCCGCTGTAGCGGAACGACAGCGGAAACGGTGAGGAACCCGGCGGGGCCCTCGCGCACGCGTTCGTCGTCCTCACCGTTTCGATCATCGAAAGGAGGGCGGATGAACCGCACGGTGGAGATTGTCGGCGTTGGATGGAGCGGCTTTCGCTCGATCACGCCGGACCTCTCCTACAAGGAGCTGGTCTACGAGGCTGCGACGCGGGCCTATGCCGATGCCGGCATTGACCCGCGTCGTGACGTGAGCGGCTTCGTCACCGCAGCCGAAGACTACCACGAGGGCACGAGCATCTTCGACGAGTACACGCCCGACCAACTGGGCGGGGCGCTGCGCCCGATGCACACCATTGGCGGCGACGGGCTGCACGCGCTGGCGGCGGCTTACATGCAGATCGCCTCGGAGCTGATGGAGGTGGTGGTGGTCGAGGCCCATTCAAAGGCCTCCAACGTGCTGACCCTGCCCGAGATCACCGCCTTCGCCGAAGACCCGACGTACGAGCGGCCGCTCGGCCTGCATCCGGTGGCCCTGGCCGGGCTGGAGATGCAGTGGCTGGTCGGACAGGGGGCGCTGAGCGCCGAACAGTGCGCCGCGGTGGCGGCCAAGAACAAGCGCCACGCCCTGGCCAACCCGGCCGCGGCCCATGGGGCGACGATCGGCGTGCAGGATGTCTTGAGGGCGGAGATGCTGGCCGCGCCGCTGACACGCCTGATGGCCGCGCCGCACGCCGACGGGGCGATCGTGTTGGTGCTGGCCTCGAGCGAGGCGGCGCGCGGCTTGCGCGGCAAGGCGGTGCGCGTGCGCGGCGTCGGCTGGGCCAACGATACTCCGGCGCTGGATTCGCGCGCCTGGGGCGAGGCGCGCTATGCGCGTCTGGCGGGGGAGATGGCCTACCGCACCGCCGGCATCCGTGCGCCGCAGCAGGAGATCGACTTCGCCGAGGTGGACGACACGTTCGCTCACAAGGAACTCCTGCACCTGGAAGCGCTGGGCCTCCTGGCTACCGGTACGGCCGGGCGGGAGACGCTGCGCGGGGCCACGACCATGGGTGGCTCGCTGCCGGTGAACATTTCGGGCGGCAGCCTGGGTGAGGGCGCGCTCCTAGATGCCACCGGTTTGGCGCGCGCGCTGGAGGTCGTCCTGCAACTACGCGGGGAAGCCGGAGCGCGGCAGCTCACGGGCGTGCACACCGGTTTGGCCTTTGCCTGGCGCGGCCTGCCCACCACCAGCGGCGCCGCGGTGATCCTTGGAGTTTGAAGAGTCTTCACCACAGAGAACACAAAGCACACAGAGACGGAATGGGGAAGATCAACCTGAATAGGGAGTAGGGCAAACGCAGAGCCTTCCGTGGGGGAGCCACAGGCCTCAGGGGCCAGTGGTGCGCGGCCTTGGCCGCCGAGGGCACACGATGGTCGGACAAGCCGAACCCAACTCGCTCAGGGGGGATGTGATCGGGGCAGCAATAGATGTGCACCGTACACTGGGGCCCGGCCTGCTCGAATCCGCCCAATAGGTCTGCCTGGTTCATGAGCTGAGGGAGCGGGGAATGCGCGCGGCGGAGCACATGCCGCTGCCGGTCCGGTACAAAGGCGGGCAACTGGAGTGCGGTTATCGACTGGATCTGCTCGTGAATGATTGCGTAGGAGTTGAGGTCAAATCGATCGAAACCGTCTTGCCTGTGCACTGCGCACAATTGCTCTCCTATCTCAAACTGTCAGGCTACAAGATCGGTTTGTTGATCAACTTCAACGTACGAGTGCTCAAAGAAGCTGTCGTGCGCCTGATGAATGGAACAATATGCACTCTGTGATCTCCGTGGTCTCCGTGGTGAGCAGCTCTTGAATGAGATCCGGGAGGGACGCATGGGAATGCGACGGGTGGCAGTTGTCGGCGCGGGGATGACCAAATTCGTCCGCCGCGCGCTCGAAACGGGACGCGAACTCGCCTTTGAGGCCGCGAGCAAGGCCCTCGAATCGTGCGAGCTCACATTGGATCAGGTTGAAGCGGTGGTCATGGGCACGGCCCCGGATGCTTTTGACGGCGTGCACATGAAGGCCGAGTGGCTCTCCGACGGCGCCGGCGCATGGGGCAAACCCTACATGCGCGGCTATGTGGGCGGCGGCACGGGAGTGTTCGCCCCGGCCCAGGGCTGGTACCACGTGGCCTCGGGCCTGTTCGACATCTGCCTGGTCGTGTGCGAGGAAAAGATGTCGCCGGTGCAGCCGCACCCGCAGGGCGCCTTCCTGACCATCTTCGACAACTTCACCGAACGTGCGCTGGGGCCGAACCTGCTGTGGATCTTCGCCTTGGAGATGAATGCCTACATGCAGCGCTACGGCCTCAAGAAGGAAGACATCGCCCAGGTGGCGGTGAAGAACAAGCGCAACGCGGCCGATCACCCGGCCTCGCTCCTGGGCGATCGCAACATCACCCTCAAGGACATTCTCGACTCGGAGGTGCTGGCCTGGCCGGTGCAGCGCCTGGACGTGAGCCCGGTGACGGACGGCGCGGTGGCGCTGGTGCTGGCCTCGGAGGCTGTCGCCCGGCGCATCACCTCCAAGCCGGTCTGGATCGAAGGCGTGGGCTGGAACCTGGATACCGCCTACTGGACCGACCGCGATCTGGCGTACCCCACCTACGTGGAGGAAGCCGCGCGCATGGCCTACCGCATGGCCGGCATCACCGAGCCGCACAAACAGATCCAGATTGCCGAGCCCTATGACCCCTTCGATTACAAAGAGCTGCACCATTTGGAGGGACTGATGCTCTTCCCCAAGGGCAAGGCGCCCGAAGCGGCCGCCGCAGGGGTCACCCAGCGCACCGGCAACCTGCCGGTGTGTCCCTCGGGCGGTCTCTTGGGTGTGGGCAACCCGATCGCCGCGGCCGGGTTGATGAAGGTCGCCGAGCTGTTCTGGCAGCTGCGCGGCGAGGCGGGTGCGCGCCAGGTGCCGGGCGACCCGCGCCGCGGTGTGGCCCAGGCCTGGGGCGATCTGATGCAAGTCGGCACGGTCGTGGTCATGGGGCGCTGAGGGAGGTAGCCATGGAACAACACGTTTTCCCGACACGCGGGCTCTCGGAGAAGGACTTCAGCGAGCACAAGGTGCTCGTCGAACACTGGGCCCTCAAGGCGGACTATGCCTGGGATACCGGGGTAGCGATTGGTGGGTTCCTGCAAGGCCTCAAGCTGGGCAAGCTCCTCGCCCGGCGCTGCAACCGCTGCCGTCGAACGCTCATCCCGCCGCGCATGTTCTGCGAAGAGTGCTTCCGCCCGACGGACGACTGGGTCGAGCTTCAAAACACAGGATGGGTCAAGACCTTCTCGCTCTCGAATGTGCGCTGGGATATGGTGCGCCTCGAGCAGCCCGAGATGCCCGCCGTGGTGGTCATCGACGGCGCCTCACCCGGCATGGGCATCCTGCACATGCTGGGCGAAGTGGAGCCCAAGGCGGTGGCGATCGGCATGCGCGTACAAGCGGTGTGGAAGCCGGCCGCCGAACGCGAGGGCTCGATCACCGACATCCGCTACTTCAAGCCGATCGGCTGAGCCTGCCGGCGGAATGGGAGAAGACCTGATGGGCATTCTGCATTCTCTCGAGCATCCGGTGCAAGCCGGCGTGTGGCACGGCTCGATCCCCCTGGAGCACCGCTATACCGCCGGGGTCGCCGGCGAGCGTTTTCTGCGTGGGCTGAAAGAGGGCAAGATCTACGGCACGCGCTGCGCGCGCTGCAACTACACCTACGTGCCGGCGCGCATGTACTGCGAGCGCTGCCTGGCGCACCTCGGCGAGCAGGCCTGGCTGGAGATTGGATTGGAGGGCGAGTTGCTCTCATTCACCGAGGTGCACATCGATCCCTCGGGCCAACCGCTGGCCAAGCCGCGGTGGGTCGGCCTGGTCCGGCTGCGTGGAGCCTCCGGCGTGCTCATGCAAAACCTGGAAGGTGTGACCCTGGAAAACGCGCGCGTGGGGTTGGCGGTGAAGGCGGTGTTTCGCCCGGCCAAGGAACGCAGCGGATCGATCAACGATATCCGTCACTTCGCGCCTGCCTGAGCCGCCGCGCAACCCGGGCGGCGCGGGAGAGAAGAATACGGTGCGAGTGGGGCGGCGACTCCCGCCCCACTCGTGTGCATACCGCTCAGGGTTCACGGCGACACCCTTGGCCGAGGATTGTACAGGCAGCCTTAAGCACGGGGTGGCTGCATCAAGGCACCAGAGAAACCCGAAGTGAGGAGTCGAGATGCCAACAAACAAAAAGGCCGTGGCCACGGTCATCGTGGTTGCCCGGGACGGAATGGGCGAGGCGCCTGTCGAACTGCGCCACAGGCTCATCAAGAGCTACTTTGGCCTGCTCCTGCAAAACGAGATGCTCCCGCGAGCCGTCTGTTTCTATGGGGCAGGAGTCCACCTGGTGGGCTCCGCCTCTCCGGTGATCGAGGAACTGAAGGCCTTGGAGGCCAAAGGCGTTCGCCTGGTGGTCTGTTCGACGTGTGTCAACTTCTTCGAATTGGCGGATGACATTCGGGTGGGTGTGGTCGGAGGGATGGGCGACATCCTCGAAGCGCAATGGAGAGCCGATAAGGTCATTGCGTTGTGAGTGCCGCGTGAGCCGCCCTGCGTCGGATGTGGCAATGAGAGACGAGATCATGCGTGAAGAATCCCCCCGGCCGGCAGAGATCGGCATGCATGCCCGCTCACGCAGCATGTACGATGCCCTCTCCCCATGGTACGACCTGCTGACCGCCGGGCAGGAGAACGCGGTGCGCGCCGTCGCAGTCAAAGCGCTTGCCCTGCAGCCGGGCGAGCGCGTCTTGGAGGTGGGCTTTGGGACCGGAAGTGCGCTCGTTGGCATGGGCGAGGCGGTGACCGAACGCGGCAGCGTATGGGGCGTCGATCTTTCGTGGGGGATGGCCCACGTGGCGCAGCGCCGACTGCGCAGCACGCGCCGCACATCCTGCATCGGCTTGGCCTGCGGTGATGCGCTGCGCCTGCCGCTTTGCGCCGCGTGCATGGATGCGCTCTTTCTGTCCTTCACGCTGGAATTGCTCGAGGCGGCGGAGATTCCCATCGCGCTCGGTGAATGTCGGCGCGTGCTGCGCCGCGGCGGGCGGATGGGCCTGATCTGCCTGTCGAGTGAGGCCGGATCCTCCGCCGTCAACTCCGTCTACGCCTGGGCGCACGCGCGCTGGCCGCACGTGCTCGACTGCCGGCCCATCCGCCCGCGCGATTGGCTGGCTGCCTCCGCGTTCGAGGTCAATGCCGGCCGACGTATGAGTCTGTGGGGTCTCGGGGTGGAGGCCTTGGTGTGCCGGCCGCTGTAGCGAGTCGGCGGTCGGCGACCATTCTCCTATGAGTTCGAATGCGGTGAAAAGCTCGGGGCAGGTCTCGGACCTGCCCTGAGGTCCATCTTCCAGGAATTCCAGTTCAAGGGGCGATGCGAGTGAAGACAACCGCTTGCGCGCCCTCGGTTGCGGGCGTGTAGGTCAGGGTCGTGGTGGCGCAGGAGAAGGGTGTGGCCGTGGCCGTTTCGCCAAAGAAGGGAACCAGGCTGCCTAAAGTTGTGCTGTCGCCGGCGGGCATCCCGCCCAGGGTGAGAGTCATGGCCAGGTTGTCGATATTGACGTTGGTGGTCGAGAGCAAGGAGCCCTCAGCGACGGTGTAGTCCGCCGTTGCCGGCGCCATTGATCCTGGATATCGAGGTTGAGGCCGCCGCCGAGCTGGCAATCGACCTTCAGATCATTAGCCTGGACCCCGGCGGTCCCGTCGGAATTGAACATGTAGAAGGCCGTGCCGCTGGTGCGCTTGTAGGTCAGCGTCCCTTCGCTCTGGGGAGGCAGGACGGAAGCCATGAATTCAAAGAGATCCGCCGACTCCCATGTCCCGACCAGGCACTCGGCGCCGGAGGCCACCGGGAAGGGCGGGGCAGTTACCATCGCCTCGGGTTTGCCGGAGGCGGGTGTGGCCTGGACCCCGCCGAGCAGTGAAGTGGGCAGGCTGCAGGCCAGCATTGCCAGAAGCGTCACTCCGAGGACTGCCTGTAACTCCCTGTGTGTCATTCGTTGTTCCATTCGTCGAACTTGCAGCATGGGAAGCCGTTGAAGAGTATTGCGGCCACAATTATGTCAATTGGCCATGTGCACATCCCTGTTCCCTCCTCCATCATTTGAGGGAACTTCGCTCCCCGATTCTGATCTGAGACACTCTGTCGGCTGGCACTTTTGTCGCTCGAAGCCTAACCAGGCAAGCCGTACGATGAGATAAGTAGGGATCGCCGATGCAAGAGCTGTGAGGCCTCCAATGCGCCCCCCCAAAGAACCACGGGTGCGTTTTCTCTCAGAGGGAGAGAGTAAGGAGTACCCGATGAACAACCGCCAGAGAGCCTGGCTATGGTTAGCAGCAGGCGTATCGCTAATTGTGGGACTCACATTTGTATGGAGTGACAGCGGTGCAGGATGGTTTCTCATAGTAATGGGGATAGTCTATATCGGCGCCTCGACGCGAGCCGGTCAAGCATGGGCAGCATCCAATCCCAGCCTGGGACGGTGGGGGCTTGTCGGAGTTACGCTGTTGCTCGTGCTCCTTGCCGTGGTTGTTGGCGCAGTCCTCTTGTTGAAGTGAGCAGCCGGGCTAGGCCATGGGGACTGCCTGCTCGGCCTGCCGGCGTGGCGCAAACTGGAGTCGGAACTGCCCAATTCCGCGAGATAGCCTGGTTCAAGGCCGACAGATGACATCAATCCTGAGAATCCAGCAACTGTCACCCGCGCCAAGCGTAAATGAGCATGTAGCCCAGGCAAAACACCCGTCGACTCGCATCCGGTCCGTTGCGGCAGGGTTACAGTATCGAGGGTTGGATTGACCCTGGGGTTGTCTCTGGACCGAATCTGACATCTGCACGACTGGAGGTTTCCATGGCTCAGCAACGCAGAACGGCTCTTGCGGGCGGGATCATTCTCATTGTGCTGGGTGTGATGTTTTTGGCTGGACAAATCATGCCCGGGCTCTCACGCTGGCTGCGCATCGAGTACTCCTGGCCGCTGTGGGTCATCGGCTCGGGTGCCTTCCTCTTCATCCTCGGCCTTATGACCGGTGCGCCCGGCCTGGCCGTGCCGGCCTGCATCGTAGGCGGCATCGGCGGACTGCTGTACTGGCAGAACGCCACCGGCAATTGGGGCAGCTGGGCTTACGCGTGGACTCTCATCCCCGGCTTCGTCGGGCTGGGCACGCTGCTCATGGGTATCCTGGGTGAGAAGCCGCGCGAATCGATCACCGGCGGCCTGTGGCTGATGTTCATCAGCCTGATTCTGTTCTTCATCTTCGGTTCAGTGTTCGGCGGCCTGGGGATGTTCGGGCCGTACTGGCCGGTGCTGCTCATCGGGCTGGGGGTGGTGGTGTTGCTGCGATCGTTCTTCAGACGCCACTGAGCGTTCTACTTGGACCGAGTTCCCGGAGGAGGTATCAATGCGTTGGGGAGCAATGTTCTGGGCGATCATCCTGATCGCAATCGGCAGCTTGCTGTTTCTGAATAACCTGGGTGTGATCTCGGTCAACGTGTGGGCGTTTGTGCCCCCCGTGATGCTGATCGTGTTGGGGGTGTGGTTTCTGTTCGGAGGATCGCTCCGCCGGGAGGTGGCGAGCCAGACGGCCTCCATCCCGTTGGGGGGAAGCGCGCGGGCCGCGATCCGGTTGCGCCACGGGGCCGGGCGGTTGACGCTGGGTTCGGGCGCGGCAAGCGGGGAACTCGTGCGCGGGACTTTCGTGGGCGGCCTCTCGCACCGCGAAACGCGCCAGGGCGACTTGCTGGAGGCGGATCTCTCCGTGCCGTCGGAGGTCTTCGGCCATTCGCCGTTGATGTGGGGACCGGGCCGGCCCCTCGACTGGACGCTCGAACTCACTCGCGATATCCCGCTGACGCTCGATCTCGAGATGGGGGCCAACGAGGCGCGTCTGAACCTCACCGACTTGCACGTGACGGACCTGCGCGTGAAGTCCGGGGCCAGCAACACAACCATCAGCCTGCCGGCGGCGGCCGGGCTGGTGCGCGGAAAGGTCGAGGCCGGAGCCGCCTCGCTCGCGCTGCGAATCCCGCCAGGCGTGGCTGGCCGGTTCCGAGTAACCGGTTTGACGGGCACCACGGTCGACAGCGCGCGCTTTGCGCGCTCGGGCGATGAGTACCGATCGGCGGACTTCGACAGCGCCGCCAACAAAGTCGATTTCGAGATCACCATGGGCGCCGGGTCGGTCGACATCCGCTAGCCGCGGGGCGATCGACGCGACGACCAAGAGGAGAACAACATGCGCAAAGTCGATTTTCGTCTTCTGTTCGGTATCCTGCTCATCCTGGGGGGCGCGCTCTTTCTGCTGGAGGCGCTGGACCTGATCGCCATCGGTGGCTGGATCTGGGGGCTGGCCTTCATCGTGGCGGGGGCGGTGTTCCTGTACGTGTACTTCGCCCAGCGCGAGCAGTGGTGGCCGCTCATCCCGGGCTGCACGCTGGCTGGGATCGGCCTGGGCATCCTGCTGGGCAGCCTCTTCCCCGTGCTCGACTTCCTGACCGGTGTGTTCGTCCTGGGCGGCATCGGCCTCAGCTTCCTGCTGATCTACCTGACCCACCGCGAATTCTGGTGGGCGATCATTCCCGCCGGCACGCTGTTCACCCTGGCGCTGGTGACGGTAGCCGACCGCCTCTTCATCGATGACGTGGGTGTGCCCGGCGTGCTCTTCTTCGGACTCGGCCTGACCTTCGCCGCGTTGGCGCTCTTGCCGACCGCGCAGGGCCGCATGAAGTGGCCGTGGATCCCGGCGGTGGTACTCGGCCTGATGGGTGTGGTGATGATCGGGGCCGGGATCGACAAGGCGGGCATCGCCGTGGCTGTGGTGATGGTCGCCGCCGGCCTGTATCTCATCTTGCGCACGGCGCGGCCGCGTTGAGCCGCGCAGTGCTCGCTGGAGGTGTGGAATGCAATCGCGTCTAATACGCAGTCGCAGTGATCGCATGCTGGGCGGTGTGTGCGGCGGGCTGGCCGCCTATCTGCGGATCGATGCCACCATCATCCGCCTGCTGTTCGTGCTCATGGCTCTCGGATCGGGAGCGGGTGTCTTCATCTACCTGGTGCTGTGGTTCGTCCTTCCCGCCGAAGGGGCCACGGGATCCACCAACCTCAACGCCAGCATTCGCGCCGGCGCCGAAGAGATGGCCGAGCGCGCGCGCACGCTGGGCGCCGACCTGCGCTCACCGGACTCGGGGGCCAATCGGCGCGGCCTGATGGTTGTCGGCGCGGGCCTGATTCTGGTGGGGGCGATCGTCTTTCTCAACAACCTGAACATCCCGTGGCTGGCCTGGCTGAAGGTGGACCTGCTCTGGCCGCTGGTGCTGGTCGCCGCGGGGGTCCTGGTCATCGTGCGTTATCTGAGAGGAGAATAAACCATGGAAAGTCATCACGATCGAGGCGGCCTGGTCGGCCCCATCCTGCTCATCGGCCTGGGGCTGGTCTTCCTGCTGACCAACCTGGGCATGCTTTCGACGTCCATCTGGGGAGTCCTGTTGCGCATCTGGCCGGTGATCCTTATCGCCGTCGGCGTCGACCTGCTGATCGGGCGCCGCTCGCTGTGGGGCCGCTTGCTGGCCTTGGTGCTCATCCTGGCCGTCCTGGCCGGCGGGCTGTGGATCGGCGGCGTGCGCATCGGGAGCATCCAACCCGGACAGCGGGTCGAAGGCCAGGCAGTGACGCAGCCGCTGGGCGGCGCCACGCGCGGCATGGTGCGTGTCGATCCGGCGATCGGGCTTGTCGAAGCCGGCGCGCTGGAGGCCGGTTCAAAGAATCTGGTCGAAGGCAACATCGCCCTCCCGCGAGGGGCCGATCTCACCAAGGCGGCCTCGGTTTCAGGCGGTACCGCCAGCCTCACCCTGCGCATGAACGGCTCGTGGTTCGGCCCGTCAATCAACGATGACGACTCGATGAGATGGACCCTAAACATCAATCGCGATGTGCCCCTGGACCTGCACTTCAACATCATCGCCGGGCAAGGGCTGCTCGACCTCTCGCAATTGAAGATCGAAGCCTTGGACGTCGAGTCGGTGTTCGGCCAGGCCACGGTCACGCTGCCTGCCGGAAGCTACCGCGCCCACGTGAGTGGCGTGTTCGGGCAGACGATCGTCACGCTTCCAGCTAACGCGGGCGTGAAGGTCAAGGTCTCGGCAGTGTTCGGCAGCTCATCCTTGCCCTCCGGCTACACCCGGGAAGGCGACTGGTACTATTCGCCCAACTACAACACCGCCACCCACAAGGTGGAACTCACGGCTGAAGAAGTCTTCGGCGAGGTGATCGTGCGCTGAGAGTGCGCCATTCTGGGTCACCTTTTCGGCAATGCAACCGTCCGCCCACATCTGGGCGGACGGTTTGTTCTTTGCCCCGGAAGCTCGCGGGCACGGGAGGCGGCCGGGGACTAGGCGGTCAGGTCGCTGGTGTGCGCCGGGTCGCGGCCGGGGAGCAATAGCAGGATTTCGCGCGCCACTTCCTCGACGGATTTGCCCGTGACGTCGACGGTTCGCCACCCTCGCTCGAGGGCAATCTTCTGCGCATAGTGCAATTCGCGGCGGATGCTTACCAGCGAGGCGTATGGCTCGGGGGGAACACCCAGGTGCTCGGCGCGCGCCCGGCGAAGCTCGAGCAGCCGCGCGGGAGCCATCATCAGGCAGAAGACGCGCTCTGCCGGCACGCGGGCCAGCGCCTGCGGCAGCGCCACCTGCTCGACGATCGGGACGTTCGCGGCGAACCACCCGCGATAGGCCATGAAGAGCGTGGTGGGTGTCTTCATCGTGCGGGAGATGCCTACTAAGGCCACCTCGGCCCATTCCAGTTCTTCAGGCCGCTGGCCGTCGTCGTGGCGGAAGGCGAATTCGACGGCTTCGATTTCTCGGCTGCGCGCCTCGCTGAGTTGCTGGAAGAGTCCGGGCCTCTCCTGCGGCGAGAGGTGCAGATGGGTCGCCAGGCGGTCGAGCACCGGGCCGAGCAGGTCGAGCGCGTCGACGCCCCGGCGGCGCGCTTCTTCCAGCATCACTCGGCGCAGCTCGTCGGAGACCAGGGTATGCATCACGAAGGAGGATTGCTGCGCCGCCTCATGCACGACGGCCCGCACCTGCGCCTCGCTCAGGATGTCGCCGCGGCGAACAATCGTTGCGGGTGCATCTTCGAATTGGACGAGCGCCGAGCGCAAGACCCGCTCAGCGGTTTCACCGGTGGCATCGGAAACGACGAAGATCGTCAGCATGGACCCGCCGCCCGCGAGACGGCGCCCAATTCCTTGAAACGGACCGCGTCGCCGCTGGTTGGCTCAGGCGCGAGAGGAGGGGTGCGATGCATTCTATTCCACCCGGCCGATCGCATAGAAGGTTGGCACGTACAGCACGCGTTCGCCGCGCTCGCGCGCGGTCCAGTCCAGCATCCGCAACCGCTCCCGCACCTCGGATGTCAGGCGTGCCTGAAGGTCATCTTCCAGCACGGACCATTCCATCTCAAACTCCGTGCGTGAGGCAGGCCCGGCCCACTGCGCGCCGAGGACGCCCACCTCGACTTCGCCCAGGCCGGCCAGCACAAAGAGGCGCCCCAGCTCGCGGCCGACATCCGGGTTGGCACCTTGCTCAATGAGCGCAGCGCGCTGCGCTCGTCCAATCTCCGCCAGGCTGTTGGGGAAATCAATCCGGCTGCCATAGTCCGGCTCCGCCAGCGCCAAGACAAACCCGCCCGGGCGTGTGACGCGGCGCATCTCGGTCACGGCGCTGGCCGGGTCGCGGACCCAGAGCAGGAGGAAATGGCACAAGCTGAGGTCGAATGATCCGCTGCGGTAAGGAAGGGAATGGGCGTCGGCTTGCGCGAAGCAGGTGCGCTGGTCGCGCAGGCGCGCATAAGCCAGCCGCGTCCACTCTCGGTCGAGGCCGAAGACGCGCGCCTGCCAATCCAGGCTGAGCTCGCCCGTGAGAGCTCCGGTGGCGGCACCCACTTCGAGCATGCTGCGCGCCTGGGCCATGCCCGACCGACGCAGCAGGGTCTGGCGAAGCTCGCGGGTCCACCCCGCTTGTTGCCGAAAGCGCGCATGCCAGGTGGCAAGATCGAGCGCCACCGTTCCCCCTTACTTGCCGGCCGAGGCTTGAGCCTTCTGCCAGATCACATCCCACGGATCGCTGAGCATGTTGCCCAGCACCTGGTTGTGTCCCTGGGCGGGCAGAACATCGCCGTCGGGTTCGAGGTAGAGCCAGGCGCGGCCCGCGCCTTCGGCCGGCTTGTCGACCTCGAGCGCCACCGGGTTGAAGCGCGAGAAGGGAACCGCCAGGTCCCACACCAGCGTCAGGCCGAGGTGGGCGGCGTGGTTGCGTGCGGCCTGGAGCACCTCGCCCAGCCGGTCATCGCTGACGCTGAGCGATAGCGAGTGGACCATCATGTCTTTCAGGCGGTCAAGCACGCTCAGGGCGCTGGGCACCAGGTCCGGTGTCAGGGTCAGGTGGACCGTGGTGTAGAGGTCTGCGGCCACCGCGTTCTCGATGCCCTTCCAGGTCTCCTTCGACTCGGGCTGAAGCAGAAGGGTCAGGTGGTCCAGCCCGGCCCGCAGCAAGCTCTCGAGATACTTCGAGTCGGCAATGCGCACCCCGTCGCTGATGACGCCCGTGACCTGGCCGAGGCGCTCGGCGTGGCCGATCAGGTCGGCCAGGTCCGGCCGTCGGGTGGGCTCACCGCCCGTGAAGATGATGTGCGGGATACCGGCGGCCCAGGCCTTGTCGAGGATCGTCTCCCATTCTCCAGTGGAGAGTTCGCGCCGCACGCGGCGCACGGCCTCCGGGTACAGCTCGGGGACGTAGGGCAGCTCGTAGGTTACGGCGCAATCCAGGCGGTATGGCGCCGAGAGGGGTGCGGCATAGGGCGCCTGGCGCTCGAACTCGAGATAAGTCTCGGGATCGAGATCGGGGGTGGTGCTGAGTCTCTCGATTCGCTCTTTGAGATCGCGGTAGTGGGCAGCGGCCAACTTGGGGGCGATGCGGTAACGCGCCGCGACCGTTTGCCCCACCTGGCCCTCATCCGTGCCGCGCACAAGGTGCCAGGCGTATTCGGCCGCCGTCTGGTTGAGATGCAGCACGGTCGAGGCGTTGACGATCAGGAGGCCGGCGCCGCCCGGGTCGAGGCGCAAGTGCAGGCGATACTGAAGTGGCGCGTCGGGCGGGGTTTGGTAATGGTACGTGCCGGCCGGCAGCGGGTGGATGCGGGCAAACGGGTTGTGAAAGAGGTAGCGCAGGCTGGACATCGGCTTCACCTCGATGGAACGATCGGCCTAAAGCACGGCCTCCGCGGGAGGGTCCGAGCGGGAACCGAGGGGCAACGGATTGGGATGCTGCTTGCTGGCCTGGCGCGCCAGCGGGCAGCCGCCGCCGCACTCATGGAGCAGGGCACACGAGGTGCAGGCCGCGGGCACATCTCGCCGCTCGCGCAGCCGCCGCGCGAGCTCATGATTCCAAATCGACTCCCACGGGCTCTCGAGCAGGTTGCCCAGGGGCTGGTAATACGATTGGCAGGGCAGCACACTGCCATCGGGTTCGACACACATGTTGTAGAGCGCGGCGGTACACCCCTTGACCCCCAACTCAAGCTGCATCGGGTCGAAGTGGCAGTACTGCGTCGGCGAGTACCAGATCAGGCGCTGGCCATGCTTCTGGGTGCGCTCGCGCGCCAGCTCGAGCAGGGGCGGCAGCTCGCTTTCGGTCAGGCCGCTGCGCACCGAGAGCCCGCTGCCCGAATAGATGAGCGCATTCAACCCGATCGTGGGCACACCCGCGTTGGCCAGAAAATCGAGCAGCTCGCCCAGGTGGGCGCTATTCTCGCGCAAGAGGGTGGTGTTGGTCATCACGTAGAGCGGGCTGTCGACGGCATGACGCAGCCCGGCAATGGTTTGCTGCCATGCCCCGCGGCGGCCGACCATGGGGTCGTGGATCTCCGCCGAGTGCGATTCCACCGTGATTTGCACGTGGTCCAAGCCCGCGTCCACCAGAGACGGCAGGTAGGCCGGGTCGCCCAGCCGCCGGCCGTTTGTGTTCATGCCGGTGATCTGGCCGTTGCGTTCGGCGTGGGCGATGAGCCGTGCCAGATCGGGGCGCAGCGTGGGCTCGCCGCCCGTGAACACGACATGCGGGATGCCCACCTGCCAGACCCGGTCGAGGATGCGCTGCCAGGCCGAGGTGTCGAGTTCGGGGAAGGTGCGCGGTCGAGCGTTGTAGCAATGAGCGCAGTCGTCGTTGCAGCGGTAGGTGAGCGCCAGGTCCATGCGGTAGGGGGCGGAGGGTGTGGCGCTGAAGGGCGCGGTCACCTCCAAGTCCAGCTCGTGCAGCGGGCAGGCACCGTCGGGCCGGACAAGCTCGCCAACCTGCGCGGTCGTGGCCACCCAGTCCTGGCGCACGCGCGAGGCGGGCACCCGGTAACGGCCCGTGAGTTCGGCCACTGCCTGCGCCTCGCTGCGTTTTTCGAGCGTGAGGTAAGCCATGTGCACGGCCATCGGGTTGAGATGCATCACTCGGTTGGCGTTGACGATGAGCACGCCGCTGCCGTCGGCGTCGACGCGCAAGTGGACCCGGCTGCGCTCCGCCTGCGTCTGGTGGACGTAGTGATACAGACCGGGCGCCGGCAGGTCCGGCGGGCGCGGCACAGGTCTGGCACTCACGCGGTCAAACCAGCCCACGGTCGGCCTCCGCCTCTCGCGCTGCATCAGCTAGCGGCCGCCGCCGGCGCAGGCACACGCGCAGCCGGCGCACGCACAGGCGCACGCACATCCGCCGCCTCCGCCGCGGAAGCCGCCCCCGCTCGAACGCGATGGCGGCGGCACGGGGTTGGTCTTGTCGGTGATCTTGCTGGTAAAGGCCGAAACGTTGCCGAGAATCCCCGCGGAGAAGGTCTGAGTGGAGTTGGCGATCGAGGCGGCGAAGTCCGCCCCCGGCAAGTGAGGCATGGAGACTTTGCCTCCTCCGCCGAACGAGGCGGGTGCGGCCGAGGAGGTCGCCGCTGCCCCGCGGCCAAAGCCCGGGTCGTAGCGGCCCCACCACATCGGCACGAACACCGGCCCGCCGCGGAACACCTCCTGCGAACGGCCTCCGAAATCGCGGTCGAGCATCGTCCAATCCATGACCTCGTCGAACTTCTGGCTCTTGACCTCGGGTGTCTCGGCCGTCTGCACCTGAGTCCAGGCCCGCTTGATGATGTCTTCGTAGTAGGCCACGGTCTCGTTGCGCGAGAAGCCTTTCATTTTCTCCGACACGCCTTTGATCAGTTGCACCATGAGTTCCTGCAGGGCGGCCTGTTTCTCGCGCTCGCTGGGGAGCTGGAAGGCCTGCAGAAAAGCGTGCTCATAGGGCTGCAGCCCATCCGGAATGGGTTGGACCACTTCCAGTTTGAGCGGCTGTCGCGTGACCACACTGGCCGCTTCCTTCTTAAGCACGGCGAACATGATCATCGTCAGCACTTGGTCGAGCGGCTTCTGCATGACCACCGCCGCCTCGATCGCGGTCAGCCCGCGCTTGATTCCATGGCCCTCGATGGAGATCTTGGGCGGCAGATACTGCAGGCGTCGGCGCGAATTCGAAACGGCGGAGAGGGCGACAATCAGCACGAAGAACAGCACGAACCCGCCGCATGCGGCGAAGGGCGCGAGCGCCGCCAGGAAGACACCCAGCGCCTCGAGCAGCGAGGTGCGCACAATCGAGTCGCTCGGGACGTATTGGGCCGGGAAGGAAGCGCCGAAGGTGTATTGGGTGGAACCGTTGGCCTGCAGGCTAGACCAGGTGTAAGTGATGCGCCCCTGATTGTCGAAGCCGGTTTGCGGTTCCTGGCCGCCGGGCCAGTTCTCCGGGACATGGTAGCGAGGCTCCTCCGGCTTCACCCCGGGCGGCAGATGGAAGGTGACGCTGAGCGACGTGCTGCCGTGGACGAATTGCGTGTCGAAGAAAGTGGGTGCAAAGACTGCGCTGGCGTAGTTTTGATCATTCGTGTCGGGGTAAAGGACCCGCTGGACCCGGCCGATGACCAGGTGGACGTTGCCGGAGCTCCCGGCGGGAATGGCTGACCCTCCCAACCCCACCGCCACCCCCGGTGAGACATACTGGGAGGAGGAAATGTCGTTCAACGCGCGCCCGTCGACGTCGGCCGTGACACTGCTCAAATCGTAGTTCGAATTGGGCACGCCCACATCGACGAAGTCGATCGGCGAGACACCGACGTCGTTGGTGAAGGTAAACAGGTAATCGATGGATTGCGTGCCGTCGGCATTCCAATAAACGTTGACGACTTCGCGGTCGAGGCTGAACGAATACGTCTGGGCCAGCGCGCTTCCGGGGAGGGCCAGGAGCAGCAGCGCAACCAGGCCGAAGAGGGCGAGCCGTTTTGAGTTCATCGGTCCTCCGCGCGGGCAAAACCTACCACTTGGGGTCTTCGGTCAGCTGATAGGTGGTATGGCAGTAGGGACAGGTGACTACGGGCGCGCCGGCGACCATCTTGATGTTGTCGGTCGTGAGCGCGCCGCCGCACGACCGGCACTTGAGCGAATCGAGATTGACATTGGCGGGCAAATCGACCTTGAGGGTCACGCTTTGGCCGCCGGCGGCCCCCGCCGGACGGCGCGCGGCAAAGAAAATGATCCCGAAAGCGATGGCGACACTCACCAGGCCGACCAGAATCCATGGGGTCTGGCCGTCGGGGCTGAAGGCACCCCAAATGAAGATGACGCCGAAAAAGAGCAGAATGGCTGCCGCGATGTAGGCGATAATCTTCCCAGCGCTCATGAGTCCCTCCGTTTGCGGTTAGTCTATCACTACTTGCCAATCCTGCAGAGCGCGAGCGCTCGAAATGGGATGTCCGTTCCCATTTACGTAGAAGAAGTGCATGGGGTTGCACTGCACAGGCGGCGCGCCGGAAGCATGCTGCCGCGAATCATATAATGAAGGAGCCGGCGGGCACCTCCGGCCTCCGCCGGCTCGCCATGAGGGATGGATGAAAGACCAACTCTCGGAGCTCATTCGCAACAATGTGCAGGAGGTCATCCGCGAGGGCTGGGAGTGCCAGCTTGCGGGGCGCGAGATCTACTGCCTGGCTGAGACCTCGTCGACCAACTACATCGCGCTCCATCTCGCCCGACAGGGCGCGCCGGAGGGCACGGTGGTCGTTGCGGATTCGCAGACTGCCGGGCGAGGACGGCTTGGGCGCGCCTGGCTCGCGCCTCCGGGTTCGAGCCTTCTATTCTCGATCCTCTTTCGTCCGCCCGATGGGCGGCCGCCATTCCAGATGGTCATGGCCGTCTGCCTGGGAGTGTTGCGCGGGCTCAAGATGGGGGCCGGACTGGAGGCGAGACTCAAGTGGCCAAACGACATCCTGCTGACGGGACGCAAAGCAGGCGGGCTGCTGGCCGAAGGGGAGTCGGAAGGGGGAGGCCCGGGCTTCGTGGTCGTGGGCGTGGGCCTGAACGTCAACTTCCTGCCAAGCCGCGTCGCGGGGATCCCGGCGGACGCGACCAGCGTATCGGAAGCATTGGGCCGGGAGGCAGACCGCTGTGAATTGCTGCGCCAAGTGCTGCAGGCTATCGACGAGGAATACGCGTTGTGCAGCCGTGGCGCATCGCCACACGCGCGCTGGGCTGAGGCGCTGGCGACGCTGGGGAAGGACGTGCTCGTGGAGATCGGCCACGAGCGCATTCGAGGTCGGGCGGATCGGGTGGATGAAGAGGGCGCCTTGTGGCTCATCCTGGCGAGCGGCGAACAGCGGCGCGTGCTCGCGGGTGATGTGTCGCACCTGCGTGAGGCGATCTGAGCCTGGCGAGCCTGTTGCCTTTGGTTTCGACGCACTTCCTGCGCTCGAATGCGGCCTACGGCATGGGGGGCATCAGGACGGTGTCGATCCTGTGGAGTACGAGGCGTGCGATCTGGGTGTCGGGGAAGAGCAGGTATACGCCGTTGACGGTGAAGCGCTTCCCCTCTTCCTCACGGATGGCGAGCGGGCTTCCCTGCAACGAGGTCAGGCTCGACACGTCGGGCAGCGCGCCCGTCGTCCATGCGCCTGCGACGATGTGGAACAGGACAACGTCGCGCAGTCGTGGGGGGTTGTCCAGGATCGCCTGCCATTCGCCCTCGGGGAGCTTCTTGAAGGCCTCGTCCATCGGGGCGAAGACGGTCAAGGTCCCTGCATCGCGCAGCTCCTCGATGACACCGCTGGCCACTAAGGCTTTACGGAAGATCGAGACGCCCGGCGGTAACTGCCACATCCTCTCGCGCCGAGTTGTAGGCGTGAGGCCGGGCTCCACAGGCGTCATGTCGGGGGCAGATCCCATGGCGGAGGGTGTGACCAGACGCCCATCGGCGGTCACGCTGCCCGCAGGGGGGGATGTGCCAGCCGCAGGACTGCAGGCAGCCATCAAGGCTATGGCAATCCAGGCTGTCCAAGCGAGTCGAGTGTCACGCATGGCACGCACCTCATCGGAGTAGGTTGTCCATCCAAGTTTCGCCGCTGCAGCTCACGGGCTGCCTCGCCGTGCGATCAGTTCAGCCATGGAGTTCAAGGAGTCCATCGCCTCCACGGTGAGATCGCTGTCGGGCAAGTACACCTGGAACTCACGCTCGGCGAAGACGGCAATCTGAGCCAGATCAAAAGAATCCATCAGGCCGCCAGTGATCAACGCCTCGTCGTCCACGAGGGGATAGTCGGGGGTGCGCATCAGGTCCCTGAGCAGGAACTCGCGCAGGCGCGGCTTGATATCCTCGGCATTCATCGGGCGCGGTTCTCCTCAGGGGGATCTCCGCCGACCCCGCTGGGCAGGGCTGAACTCGTCCCAGATCCGGGGCCGGGTTCCTGGAACTGCTGTCGATATTTCTCACGGTTGGCGCTGCGGGCGATCTTGCCGCTGGAGGTCTTGACGATCCACCCCGATTCCACCAGTTGAACGTCGGCTAACACCACCTCCAGCCGCTGTTGGCTTCGTCGACGGAGCTTGCGAATCAGGGCCCAGCGGTCGGCCTCGGCCAGGGGCGCTCGGGTCTCGCAAACCAACACGATCGCCTCGGTTCCCTGGGTCGGATCCTCCAGGCCGAAGGCGGCCACTCGGCCCGGGCGCAGTTCCTCCAGGCCCTGGGCCAGGGCTTCAATGTCCTCCGGATGGATATTTCGGCCTCCGGTGATGATCAGATCCTTGATGCGCCCCGTGACGAACAGTTCACCATCGGCCATGAATCCGAGGTCTCCCGAGTGGACCCAGGGGGAATCGCTGCGCGAGACCTGCGCGCCGACGCCTAGCGTGCCCAGCAGGCGTGCGTTGCTCATGATCACGATCTGCCCCACGCGCCGTTCAGGGAGAGGCTGGTCTTGCGCATCGACCACCTTGACCTCGACGCCGCTCACAGGACGACCGGAACTCACCAGCGGAATGGACCCGGGCGAAGACGGCGGCTGGCAGACCGCACGCTGCTCTCGCTGCAACGCCGAAAGGGAAACCCATTCTACCCGGGCCGCCCCGCCCGGGGGTGTGACGGTGACCGCCGCGGTCACTTCCGCCATGCCATAGGCGGCGCGCAACGCGGAGCGCCGCAGGCCCGCCCCGTGGAAGCTCTCGAAGAAGAGTTCCAGGCTGTCCCAGCGAACCGGTTCGCTGGCGTTGACAAGTACACGCATGCTCTCCAAGTTCAGCGCGTCCCTATCACGCTGACGCAGGCTCCGGACACAGTGGTTGAAAGCGAAGTTTGGCATCCAGCAGACGGAGGCCCGATAATTGCGGATGGCCCGGAACAAGAGCCCCGGGTCCTTCACCCAATCAAGGGGCGAGAGCAAGACGGCGCGATTGCCGGTCACCACGGGTAAGAGAACGCCGAGAAGCAGACCCATGTCATGATGAAGCGGCAGCCAGCTGACCACGGTGTCGTCTGCCTGGAGTTCGACCGCCTGCGTGGCTGCGCGCAGGTTATTGAGTACGGCCGAGTGCTGCAGCACAATTCCCTTTTGCGGACCTGTTGTGCCGCTGCTGAGCTGGACATACGCTGGCTGATCCCCTGCGTTGGAGTCGGCGCCGCTATAGTCGGTGTGGCGCGTGGGGGACTCCAGAATTCCCTCGAGAGACAGGACCTCGCATCCCGATCCGGCCATGAGGACCTGCGCAATCTGCTGGATGGCCGCGGTAGTCAACATGATGCGGGGCGCGAGCCTCTGATGCAGCGACAGTATCTGCTCACGCTGGTTGTCGGGTGTCACACGAGGTGAGGGGAGCGGCAGGATGACCGGGATCGCCCCAAGCAGGATCGCGCCCCAGAATGCCGTCACCAGCTCCGGCGAGTGAGGCAGCAAGAGGGGCAGCACCTCGCCGGGGAAGACATGCGCGCCTGCCAGGGCACGGGCCAGCTGGTCGGCCCGGCTGTGCAGGTCGGTCACGGTCAGGTCGCGCGCCGATCCGTCCGCCGCGACGAAGGTCAGAATGACGGCGTCGGATCCCCGGGAGGCTTGCTCAACAAGCGCGGCCCGCAGGGTCGGGAAGTCAATTGTCGGCATCAGAAATCCTGATAGACGAAAGGCCTCTGGGCGCCGGCGCGCGTTGCGAGAAACACACCCAGCACCAGGAGCGCCAGAGCCAGGCCCTGCAACCAGCGCGGCCATTTCAGGAAGACGAGTTCATCCCGGGAGCGGTGCTGGGCCCAGTCGATCGCGGCGCCCAGCGTCATCGGGAGAAGAAGCCGGGCATCTGGAAGGGCAGTGGAAGCCCAGACGAACATGCCGCGCCAGAACTGCCAGGCCTTGGGCAGCGGCGCCTCGAACGGGACAAAGGCCAGCAGGGCGAGCAGGGTCACGACGATCCGTCCCAGCCATTGCCGCCATTTCGGCTGCCGGTCGGGCCGGGTCGCCGGGCGCGAGAGCGATAGCAGTCTCTCGCCGGCCATGAAGGCCCCGTTGATGACACCCCACACCAGCAGGTTGAGGCTGGCGCCATGCCACAACCCCGACGCCGCCATCGTCAGAAGCGGCGGAGCCACGACGGTGAGCAGGCCTCGTCCGCTCAGGTCGCGCCGCAGCAGTGCGCGGCTGGTCGGGTAGTAGATGTAATCCCGCAACCAGGCCGAAAGACTGATGTGCCAGCGCGTCCACAACTCGGTGAAGTTGCGAGAGAGGAACGGCAGATTGAAGTTGGAGGTGAGCTCGATTCCAAACAGCCCACTCACGCCGCGCATCAGGCTGGTGTACCCGGCGAAGTCGTTGTAGACGAAGGCGGCGTACCCGATGACGGCGGCAATCAATTGCGGTCCGGAGTACTCCCCCGGCACGTGAAACGGACGTGTGCCGGCCAGGGAGCGCAGGGCCTCGGCGACAAGCGTCTTGCGTGCCAGTCCGACCGCGATGAGTGCAAGGCTTCGAGTGAGGACCGCATTGTCGACCCGCCGCGATCTGTCCAGTTGCGCGAGGAAGGCTCCGGCGCGTTCGATGGGGCCGGCCAGCAGACGCGGGAAGTAGGCCATGTACAGGGCGAAGTCGACGGGATTGCTGGCCGGCTGGCTCTTGCCCTGGTAGATGTCAACGAGATAGGAGATGGCTTGCAGCGTGTAGAACGAGAGCCCCGCGGGGAGGAGCAGGGCCAGGCCGGCCTCGGGCGCCGGCAGCTGAAGCAGCCGCAGGAGCTTGAGCACACGCGGCAGGAAGAACTCGTTGTACTTGAAGAAGGCGAGTATCCCGACATGGGCGGCAATCCCAAGGGCGAGCCATACGCGGCGAGACCGGACGCCGGGTCCAACGCCTCGGCCGAACATGAGACCGGCCAGTGTGGCTAGGAGCAGAATGCAGAGGAATCGCCAGTCAATCAGGGCGCAGAAGAGATAAGAGGCGGCGAGCAGGATAGGAACCTGGGTTCGGCGCGGTGCCAGGTAGTACACCGCCAGGAGCAGCAGCACGAAACCGGCAAATCCCAGGGAGGTGATGCTCACCGAGTGACCCCTGCCAGAGACGGAAGCGTGCCGTCGAGGGTCAACCCCGCCAAGTGCGCGCCGAGCCAACGGCTGAACGTCTCCGCGCCCTGGGCATTGAGATGGTTGCGATTCGCCCAGCCGGAATCCGGGACGATGTTCTGGTCAGTCGTCTCGACGAAATCAACTGGAGCGGGCGCGATCCGGTCACGAATAGCCTGCAGGCCGCGCTCGTAGTCCGCGCGCCCGTTGCCGAAGAAGTGCATGAAAGTGGAATGGAGCGGCAACTCGAGAATGATCACCGGCACACGCACACGCAGAGCCAGCGTGGCTTCGAGGGCTGCCAACTGGTCGCTCGCAAGCTGGAAATCTTGCAGGCCCTCGAAGAGCTCCGCCTGCGGATCGTCGGCCCCGGGCGGCTCGCCGAGGACCTTGGACTTAAAGTCCGTGGGGCCGAATCCTTCGCGAGTGATCACGGCGTCGAACTCCTCGGCGTCCACTTGCTGCGCGTCGTGGCCGATTGTGAAGTAGAAGCGTTTGGGCAGGTATGCCCGCAGCGCGGCCGAGTGGTCAATCAACCAGCCTTCAACCAAGGGTTCGCCCAGACGATAGCGCACCCAGACCTGCTCACTGAAAGCCTTGTCGCGCAGCCGGTCGGCGCGCTGGACGGAGTAGCTGGGGATATCGGTCCCGATGATCAGGAGACGCGGGTTGTTTTCCTGCAAGAGGAGCAGCGCCGCCTTGTATGTATTGACCGGGTCCAGCCCGCGCACGCCGAGGTTGAAGCAGCGAGGCTCCCTCCCGGTCTCCTCCCGGTAGGCGGCGGCGAATGCGAGCGGGTCAACCCCGCGCAGCATCTGCGAACTTCCGAGGAAGATGCAATCCGGCTGTCCGCCTTGGGCGACGAAGGTCCTAAGCCTGTCCCACTGCAGTTCAAACTGGCGATTGACCATCCCGTAGCTGGGGGCCGGCAGAAGGGACTGGACGGCATCGCTGCGCGCCAGGGTTTCCGCCAGAGAGATGATGAGTGCCAGCCAGATCAGGCACCACAGGGCTCGGCGCCCTGCAGGCCTGGAGACGGAGAGGAATGCCCCCCGAGGCATTGCCTTGCCAGGAGTCCCTTTGCGCTGCTCAGCCACGTGTCCCAGCCGTTCTTGTCATCCCGGATTTGCTCGCGGTCTAGGTGTATCCCAGTCGGGCGAGGACGGGGCCAGCGGCCTCCTCGACCTGGGCGAGTTCGTGAGGCGTCAGGTCGGTCCGGTACCGGCCAATGGAAATGTCGCTCACCAGATCATCCTGGAATCCAGCAGGATCCACATCCAGCCAGTGCGCCACGGCATCCAGGGTCTCTCGCGGCCGTCGGACCAGATCCTCATAGCACACACAGTGCAGGCTGGCGCGGTGCTTCTCCATGGCCTCGATGGTCCTCACCCAATGCTGGGCAATCTTGCCGGCCGAATCCAACTCACGGGCCATGGGCAGCGAGCGCCAGGGTCCGCGGAATTTGCCCAGCATCGAACTGGTCACGTCGCGTCCATCCCGGTAGATGATGAGGCGTTTGAGGCCGGGTTCCCGGGCGAGCGCGTCGAGGCGCAGGACGTAGCGCGGCACCTTGTCGCCCACGATGCGTGCGCCCGGCAGGAGCTGGTGCAGCACGGGCTCGATCTGCGCCACGCCAATCCGCTGAGTGGCATAAGGCAGGAGCCGCAAGGCATAGTTGGCGACAAGCCAGCCGCTGGGCAGCCGGTTCCGCCACTTCCGGCGCGAGGCTTCATGCAGCATGCCGCGCACGTACCAGTCCTTGCGCAGCCAGCGCATGTGCCTCGGGTAACTGGTGTTGATGGCGTAGAAGCATCGAAACTCGAAGGTCATCCGCATCTCGGGGTGCCGATCGCACAGAGTCGCCATCAGAGTGGTTCCCGAGCGGTAGTGCCCGCCAATGATCAGCGCCATGAGGTCAATTCTACGAGAGCCGGCGGATCGGCCGGCATGCTGCGCGCGCCGCGTGCTGCCTGTGAGGACTCCGATGATGGGCCGCGCACAGCAGCGACGCCTCCTGCTTTTCCCGTCGCGGATCCGCTCTCCCATTGGGCGGCGCGGACCGGATGAGGCCGCGGACCGGATGGCTGGTTCCGCGCGTTTGGGCGGAGCCGGATTGTCCGTACGACGACCGCCGGGTTCCCTGGCATCGGGCGCTTCACCGGTAGCCTAGGCGCGCAAGCGTGGGCCCGGCGATTTCCGTCACCAGCTCCAGCTCGTGTGCGGTCAGGCCTGCGCGATGCTTGCCGACGCTCGCATCATTAACGATGTGCGCGCGGAAGCCCGTGGATTCCACTCCTAGCCATTCGGCCAGCGCCTTCAGGTGCGGCTGCGGCTCGCTCACCAGGTCCTCGTAGCGGAGGCAATACAGGTGGGAGCGATGCCGCTCCATCGCCTCGATCGAGTGGACCCACGAGAGGGCGATCTTGTCGACCGTGGCCCACTCCCTGGCCAGAGGGGCATCGCGCCAGGCGCCGCGTACTTTCGCGAGCACCGACTGGACGACATCCCGCCCGTCGCGGTAGATGATCACCCGGGTGAGCGCTGGCTCGGCGACCAAACCATCGAGCTGGAACACATATTGAGGATATTTGTCGCCGACCAGTTTGGCGCCCGGAAAGAGCCGGTGGAGAACCTGCTCGATCTGCGCGACGCCGATCGGCCGGAGGGCGTGCGGCAGCAGTCCGAGTGCGTAGCGGGCCAGAAAGCCCGCGCTGTGCAAGCGCGCCGGCCAGGGCGAATGGCGTGCCGCGTTGCGCAGCATGCCGCGCACATACCAGTTCTTGCGGATGCGGCGGAGATGCTGCCAGTAGCTCGAGTTGATGGCCGCGAAGTTCTGCAACTCGAAGGTCAGGCCGATCTCCGGATGCCGACCGAACAGCCGGGCCATCAGCGTCGTGCCAGATCGTGGGTGGCCGCCGATGATCAGCGCCATCCGGCTACTCCTCCTCTCGGCTCCGGCCCATCCGGTTTGCAGTGCGGCCTAGAGGGCATAGCCAAGACGCTCCATGGTTGGGCCAGCGACCCGTTTCACGGCCTCCAGTTCTGCGGGCGTGAGCCCGCGCCGATGTTTGCCTACGCGGTCCTCGCGCAGCCAGTTGACACGGAACCCGCCCGGGTCGATGTCGAGCACGGCCGCGAGCGCGGCCAGTTCGCGCCGGGGTTCGTGCACCAGGTCCTCGTAGCGCACAATGTGAATGTGCGAGCGGTGGTGCTCCATGATCTCGATCGCGCGCACCCAGCGCGCGGCCACCTTCTCTGCACTATCGAAGTTCGATACGAAGTGCTGGCCGCGCCAGTTTGTGCGCGCCTGGACCAGTGCGGAACTGGTGACATCCCGGCAGTCGCGGTAGATAATGATGCGGCGCAAGTCATCGGCCTTCGCCAGGCGGCCTAGAGTGAAGACGTAGTCGGGGAACTTGTCGCCGACGATGCACTTCCGCGGGAAGAGGCGCCGCAGCGCGGCCTCGATGTCGGGCAGCCTCACCAGGTGGCCGTACGCGGCAAGCAGGCCGGCCATGTAGATCGGAATAAACAGGCTATTGAGTATGAAATTCGCACGCTTGAGGTAGGGTGGTTGCAGAAAGTCGTTGCGCAGGCGCACCGTGCGCCAGCGCTTGAGGATGAAGCGCAGGTTCTCGCGCAGGCTCCGATTCAAGCCCTGGAAATTGGCGAACTCCACCGTCAGCCCCACCTGCGGGTGGCGCGCCAGGACCTGGGCCAGAATGGTTGTCCCGGATCGCTGGTGACCGCCGATGATGACCGCCGTCATGCTACTCTCCCGCCGAAGGGCTGTCGAGCTGGCGCCGATGCAGCTCGTACAAGCTGGCGTAGTGGCCGCCGCGTGCCATGAGCGCCTTGTGCGTTCCGCTCTCCACAATGCGGCCGGCCGACAGGACGACGATGCGGTCGGCCATGCGCACGGTCGAGAAACGGTGTGAGATCAGTACGGTGGTGCGCCCATGCGCCAGCTGGCGGAAGCGGGCAAAGACGTCGTATTCCGCGCGGGCGTCCAGGTTGGAGGTGGGTTCATCGAGGATGAGCAGCGCCGCCTCGCGGGCGAACGCCCGCGCCACGGCGAGGCGCTGCCACTGCCCGCCCGAGAGATCGTATTCACCGAACATGCGGCCGATGAGCGTGTCGTAGCCCTGAGGCATGGCGCGAACCATCTCCTCAACGTTGGCCATGCGCGCTACAGATTCGATCTGCGCGCGGTCGCTGAGCAACTTGGTCCAGTCGCCAAAGGCGATGTTGTCAGCCACAGTCGCCTCATAGCGGCCGTAACTCTGGAAGACGCACGACACCTGGCGGTACAGGTATTCGAGGTCCCATTCGCGCAGATCGGTCCCGTCCAGCAGGATTCTCCCGCGGTCGGGATCGTAGAGGCGCGAGATGAGCTTGGCGAGCGTGGTCTTGCCAGCGCCGTTCTCGCCCACCAGCGCGACCGTTTCGCCCGGCCGAATGTGGAAGGTGATATCACTGACGGCGGGGGCCGCTGTGCCGGGGTACGTGAAGGACACGCTCTGGAGGAGGACATCGCCGCGTGGGGCCGGCGGTCGAAGGGATCCAGCTTTCGTGAGACGCGGCGTGATCCCGAGATACTCGCGCAGGTTGGAGATGTAGAGCGCCTGCTCGAGCGACTGGCTGGCGGAACGAACAACCGACTCGAGCGTGTTGCGCAGGCGGACGGCGGCCCCGCCGTACACCGCCACATCGCCGACGGTTAGGGCTCCCACCGCGGCACGCAGTGCGACGCGCGCAAAGGCCAGGTAGTACGCCGTGGTGGTGAGAAGGGCAAACACGACACCCCCGACCAATCCGCGGCGGTAGAGCTTGCGGTCGCGTTGGCGGAACTCCTCCATCAGTTCGCGGAAACTTTTGATGAGCAACGGCGCGAGATCGAGCAGGCGCACCTCGGCAACGGTCTGATGGCTGGTCAAGCGCGAAACGAAATAGCGGGTCCAGCGGCGCTTGGTGGTGCGTGAGTGCTCTTCGCTGTAGCGCGCGCGGGAGAGCCGCCACTGGAAGATGAGATAGGGGACGAAGAGCGGCAGCAGCGCCAGGGTCAGGACGGGCTCGATGACCGCCAGGACGGCGGTCAGCGAGACAACCTGGACAATTCCTGTGGCCGCGTCGAGGCTGGTGCTCACAAAGAGAACAAAGTGGCGTGCGGTGTTCTGTTCGGCCCGGTCGCGAATATCCTGCACGCGCGGATCTTCGAACGTCGCCAGGTCGAGGCCCGAGGCATGCTGCAGCAAGCGCAGCGTCACTTCGAGATTGAGGTCGTCGTACAGCCGCTGCTGGATAAAAACCCCGGCCAGGCTCACCAGGGCATCGAGCAGCGCCAGGCCGAGCCCGAGGGCCAGCCAAGGGATGACCGAGCTGACGTCGAGCGTCGTTCCCTTAATCAGCCCGACCACCTCATTGACCAGGGAGCGTGCAACAACGGCTGAGCCCGCTGGCACCAGGCTGCCGAGGAGTGTCGCCGCCACCAGTCCCAAGGTCAGCACGCGGTTGGTGGACCATGTGACCGCCAGGGCCCAGCGCGCGTTGTGCCACAGATCGCGGAAGGAGTAAGGACTATTGCTCTCGGGTTGGCTGTCCATGAGTATCGCCGCTAGTCCGGGTGAGCCCCGAGCCCGGCGCCAGGGCGTGCGGCCGACCGGTCGGACGACTTACATAAAAGATGACGCGCGTGGCGGGCGGCCGCGCTCACAAAGCGCCCCCAGGCCGGAGCCGCGGCCGGCCTCCACCCGCTGCGCACCGCATACCCCAGCGCGCCAGCGGCGGCCGCCCACTGGCGGCGAAACACCGCCTGCGAGAAGAGGGTCAGATGCAGCGTGGTGACCTCATGGCGCTGCGCACGCGGGAACAACCCCTCGCGAACGGCGGCATTCCACCATGCGCAAACCGCCGCGGCCTCCGGCGGGGAGTTCACGCCAAGCATTGCCGACTGAGCCCGCTTGGCCAGTTCCCGCCCAGTGGTGCCGCCGGCCGTGCGCAACCCATCCACGCTGGCCGCCAGATCCCCGCTGAGCAGCGGGTGCCAGACTTCTAGCGTCCAATTCAGCAGACCCTCGGTGTCGCGCCATTGGGGGAGGGCTATCCCGGCGGCCTTCTGGAAAACCGGTCGCAGCGCCCGCAACGCTGAGGTCTGCGACCCGGGTGAGAGGCGCCGGGCGAACTGGCTTTGCCACTCGACCACGGTCAGTTCGGCCGGGCGGCGGCTCCATGGCAACGAGGCCGCGAGGCACCGGCGCGACTCCTCCAACTCGCCGAGCTGATAGGTGTGCCAAGCCGACCAAACGAACGAGTAGTAGCGGACTTTCGGCTCCAGCCGCCTGATGCGGCGCGGGAGGCGCGGGTGTGCAAAGAACCGGTCGAGCACTTCGGCCAGGCTGCGCACCTGCTGCGCACCGTTGCGCGTGAGGCTTTGCCCGTGTTGACGTTTGATCGTTGTGACGCGCTTGCACCAACCGGCACGGCACCCGGCGAGGGCCATGCGCAGGACAAGATCAACGTCCTCCGCTTGATGCAGGTCCTCAGAGAATCCTCCCACCGCCTCCAGCCAAGACCGGCGCATGAGCATCCCGCCGAGGAACACCGGTTTCCATAGGAGCCAGCCCTCAATATCGAGGCGTTGCGCCTGGCACCAGGGGGTACTGTCGGAGGTCGGCTTCCCGGCAGCATCGGTCAGGCGCCATCCGCTGTGGACCAGGCCGAGCCGGGGATGGGTCTCCAGCACCGCAAGTTGAACTCTGAGTTTGTCCGGGAGATAGCGATCGTCGGCATCCAGAAACCCGATCACCTCACCCCGCGCCGCACGCCATCCGCGATTGCGCGCCGCCGAGACGCCACGATGCGCCTGGTTGAGAAGGCGCACTGTTGGGAAGTCCGACCTCACGATATCTGCGGTGTCGTCGGCGGAGCCGTCATCGACGACGATGACCTCGAGGGTTGGGCTCGATTGAGCCAGGATGCTGCCTACGGCATCGCGGACAAAGCGCGCGGCATTGTAGGCGGGGATGACAACGCTAACCGTCAGGCGCGATGAACCGCTGGCGGCCTGGGCCGGCCTGGCGACGGGAGGGGTGGGGTCGTTCACACAATGCTCTGAAGCCGACCTGGATTGAGCAAATCTGCACTGGATGCGCGTAACCCCCTCGGTGCAATACGCAGCAATCGTCCGCTGGGACGTGGTCTTGCCCGCCGCGAACGATGGTCGCAAGTATATCAGCCTTGGCGGGCTGTTCGGTGGACGTGAACCCGGGTGCGGGAGGCTATGTACCTAGCGGCGGCACGCAGGAACCGTTTCCACGCCCCCCCGCCGCCCGGCTGCCGGGCGCCTGCAAGGGAGGAGACCAGGGCAGCCAAGGCAGCGCCGCTGCGCTTCTGGAAAACGGCCTGACTCAGGGATGCAAGATAGAGGGTGGTCACTTCTCCGCGAGCCGAGGCCGGTATTTCGCCGGCCAGAATCATCGATTTCCACCAGCGGCGCACCATGCCGGCCGACACGGGCGGGGAGGCAGGCATAATCCCAGGCTGCACCGCCTTAACATAGTCGCGCGCCCGGTTCTCGCTGAACTCGGGGGGGGGTGGGCGAAAGGCGGGCCTGCCCTTCTCGCCGGTCTCGAGCCACGCGAATGCCCAGGCGGCGAGTTGGCTCTGTATCTCCTCCCACTCGGTGGCATCGGTGCCGAGCGCCTCCTGGAAGAACGGCCAGCACTGAGGCAGGGGCAGGTGCAAGCCTCCGGCCGCACGCGAGAACCGCGCAAAGTCGGACTGCCACCCGAGTGCGACCGCGCTGATCGGCTCAAGGCTCAGGCTGCGCGCGATGCGCAGTTGGTCGATTGCCACCTCGTCGCGGCCAGCCTGCAGTGCGTGCCATGCGAGCCATACGGCCGTGCCGCGCCGCACGCGCGGTTCCAGATCGCGCACGCGTGGCGCAAGGCCGGGGTGCTGGAACACGCGCGTGTGGATCCTCTCTAGAGCGGCTGCCATCTCGGCTGTATTGCGGCTGGTGCTGGCCGAACGCTGCCGATAGCACACGCTGACCCCGCGGACCCACGTGGCGCGGCAACCGGCGAGCGCAAGACGAAGGGCCATATCGACATCCGAGGACACAGCCAGCGATTCGTCAAACCCGCCAATGGCTTGCAGCCCTTCGCGCCGCACCATCATGGCGCCGGGAAACACGGGCTTCCACAAGATCCAGGTCCGCAGATCGAGGCGCGGCGCCTCGTGCCAGGGCTCGACGTCGGCAAGCGGAGTCCCATCTTCGGCCACCCGCCGCCAGCCGCTGACTGATAGGCCGATCCTGGCGTTGCGCCGCAATGGTTCACTCAGGTCGTGCAGATGATGGGGCAGGTACCAGTCGTCGGCATCCAGAAACGCAATCAAGTCGCCGCTGGAGAGGGCGAGCGCTGCGTTGCGAGCCGAGGCCGGCCCGCAGCGAGTCTGGCAGTGAAAGGTGATGCGATGAACGTAGGGCAGGATGACGTCGAACGTATCGTCGGTCGACCCGTCATCGACAACAACGATCTCGTCGGGGGGCAGGCTTTGGGCGAGCAGGCTGTCGAGCGCTTCCTTGATGAAGCGCCCGCAGTTGTAAGTGGCCATCACAACCGTCACGGCTGGAGGCCCGGGTTGCCTCCGATTACGCATCATCGGGGCATGCTGTCAGATGTCGCGCGCATCGCTTGAGCCATCCAGTCCTCCGCGCGTGCGCCTGGCACACTCGCAGCGCGAGCCGGTGAAATGGGCGACCTGTGTGGCGGCCAGCAGCGCCCACATCCAGGCCGGCTCGCGATCGCGCCACAGCGCGCGGGCCAGTGCCAGGTGGAACTGCGGGCGGCGCCGCTGGCCGATTCGCCGCGGAAGTCCGAGGCGCTCGAGCGCCTGCCGAAAGTATTCGTCGCCCTGGCCGTAGCGGAATTGCAGGCGTGCGTAATCGTGCACGCTCAAAGGGTGATCGTGCAGAACCCGGGCTTCGCCGCAGTACCTCTGGCGGAAACCTCGCGCGAGCAGGCGGTGCCCCAACTCGCGGTCCTCGGCAGCGGCCAAAGGAAAGGTCTCATCAAACCCGCCCAGGGACTCGAACACCGTACGCCGGTAGGCAACGTTGTTGCTGCAGGCGAGGTAGACATCGTCGTTTGGGAATCGAGCGTAGCTTTGTATGAAGTCGATCAGGTATTGCTGTGCGCGAGCGCCCGGGCTTGTTGGATTGGCGTTGACAGCACGGCCCGCCAGCGCATCCCACGGGCCCGTGGCAAACATGCGGCTCAACTGATCGAGCCAATCCGATTGCGGCCGGCAGTCATCATCCGTGAAGGCCACGAAATCGCTCTGCGACTCGCGGGCGCCGAGGTTTCGAGCTGCGGCTGGCCCGCGGTGGGCGGCCTGCAACATGTGCACCGGCATGGAGGCGATCAGCTCCAGCGGAAGGTGAGGCCAAGGATCCTCGCCGCCATCGTTCACGACCACCACCTGCCACGCCTTCCGAGGCGTGGCGAGCTGGGAGAAGGCGTGCAGGCATGCCCGCAGCTGGGCCGGCCGGTTGTAGGTGGGTATCACGATGGTGAAGAGGGTCATCCTGCCTCAGCCCGCCGAGAGAGCAATGGCAATCGCCTGGCAGAAGCGTTCAGCCACCCTTGGTGCATCGAACTGGCGGGCGATCTCGCGCCCGCGCCTGGCCATGGCCACCCGCAGTTCGGGCTGGCGCAGAAGATCCAGGATGGCGTTTGCCAGTTCGGCCGGCTGGGTTGGATCAACCAGGCGGCCATCATGCGGCGCGAGGATGTATCCCCCGGCGCCGGCGAAGCGTGAGCAGACGACTGGGACGCCGCTGGCCCAGGCCTCGACCACGACCACGCCGAAGGTATCTTCGAGCGAAGGCAGTACCAGGACGTCTGCCGTGGCGAGGATCTCGGGGAGGCGCGTGGGTTCGACGAAGCCGAGGAACTCGACGACGCGAGGTGTGCCAAGACATGCCGCCCGGGCCGCTAGTTCATCGTGCAGTGGCCCGCGGCCGGCCAGCACCAGGCGGGCTTGGGGCAGCGCCTGATGTACGCGCTCGAAGGCCTCCATCAGGTGTTCAACTCCCTTGCGTTCATTAAGGAAGCCCACGAAGAGGACCGTCGGCGGCCGTGGCCCAGCGGCCGGCCGCAAGCGGTCGGCCTGGGCTTCGAACCAGGTCACATCGTGGCTCTGAGGGGCCTCGACGACCTTCTCGGGTGCGGCACCCAGGCGTCGCAAGTTCTCGCAGGCCGCCCGGCTTGTCCCAAGGAAGGCGTCTGCGCGCCGGATAATCAGGCGGCGGGTCATCTTCTGTCCGCGGGTCAGATGCCGCTCGCTGTGGGGTGTGCCTTCGGTCCACACGAGGTAACGCGCGCCACGCAGACGCGCGTAGAGCGCCGCTGTCAACGCGGGCGCCGAGTATTCGTAGCCGATGATCACTTCCGGCCGCAGGCGAGCCAGATGGGCCATCAGTGTCGGATTGATGTAGATGGTCCGCCATTCGCCGTAGTCCGGTTTGCGCAAACGAACGCTGAAGCCGGGCAAGACCGTATGCTCGAAGCGGAGCGGTTCGCCCTTGAGAGCCCAGTGGCGATCCCATGCGCGGCGGGCGCAGTACAGCACATGCAGGTCGAATTGCGGGTCGAGGGCGAGCGCGCGGAAAAGCGGAATACGGTAGGGGAGAATCTCGTTGTTGAGAATGACCAGGCGCGGTTGCGTCATGGGCGGTCAGGAGGGCACGACGACCGGATCCCCCTCGCTGCAGCCGGTCAGCCGCTACACCATTTGTCAAGCGATTCGCGCGGCGCCCGCCATGCGGGGACAGCGCTAGGAGGATTATACATGACCACCGCGGGCCAACGGACCGGCCGGGGGCGCGCTCGGGCAGGGGCCGCACCTCCCGCGGGGAGCGCCACGCCTCAGCTCGGGTTTGGAAATCCGTTCTCCGCCCGGATGAAGCCTCGGTCGGTGAGTAAGTCGAGTATGCGCTTGGCATTCTCTTGCGGGCTGGATTTCACCGTGTCGAGGGTGATCTCCGGCTCTTCAGGCGCTTCATACGGGTCGTTGATGCCGGTGAAGTCCTTGATCTCCCCGCGCCGCGCCCGCGCGTACATGCCCTTGCTGTCGCGGGCTTCGCACACCTCCAGCGGCGTGTCCACGAACACCTCGACGAAATGGCCCAACCCAACCATGTTGCGCACATCGCCGCGCGTCGCGCGGTAGGGGCTCACCGCGGCGCACACGACCATTCCGCCGTGGCGCACGATTTCGGAGGCGACGTACCCGATGCGCCGGATGTTGGTGTCGCGGTCTTCGTGAGAGAACCCCAGCCCGCGCGAAAGATGGGTGCGCACGACGTCGCCGTCGAGGACGGTCACCTGGCGCCCAGCCTCCAGCAGCAGTTCGGTCAACACCTCGGCCGTGGTGGATTTCCCGGCGCCGCTCAACCCGGTGAACCACACGCACACCCCCTGGCGATGACGCGGTGGATAGGACTCGGCCAGGATCTCGGCTACCTCCGCGCGGGTGAACCATGCGGGCAGCGGCTTGCCTCGGCTGAGGAACTGCTCGCGCACCTGCGTCCCGGAGATGGAAGCCGTGGAGGTCTGGGGAGGGACCTTGCTGACCTCCTCGTAACGCTCCTCGTCCGGAAGGTAAACAAGCTCGCGGAAGGGCACCATCCCCATCCCCAGTTCACCTGCGTATTCCTGCATCAGTTCCTGGGCGGCATATGGGCCGTAAAACGGGCGCCCCCTGGAATCGTTGCCAGGGCTGGCGTGGTCGCGGCCGACGATGAGATAGTTGGCCCCGTAGTTGCGCCGGATGAGCGCGTGCCACAAAGCCTCACGCGGGCCGGCCAGGCGCATGGCCAGCGGCAGGAGGGCCAGCAGGATGCGCTGCGGGTCGTAGTAACGGGAAGCGAGTGCGCGGTAGGTCCGCACGCGTGTGAAGTGGTCCACGTCGCCCGGCTTGGTGAGCCCCACCACCGGATGTAGCAGCAATACACCGCCGACCTCGTCGGCGGCACGTTTGGTCAATTCCTCGTGTACACGGTGCAACGGATTGCGAGTCTGGAAAGCAACCACGTTCGCCGCACCCATGGTCTCGAGGCGGCGGCGCGTCTCGAGCGGAGTCATCCGCAGCTCGCGGAAATCATAGTGCGCGGGGAGGCGCAGCAGGCGCAGAGTGCCCGCCAGGTTGAGCTTGCCCCAGCGGTGCATCTCGGCCACCAGGGGATGCTTGGGATCGGTGGTCCCAAAAACCTGACGCGACATTTCTTCCAGGTCCCAGGGGTATATTTCCTCGATGTGCAGAACGGCCAGGAGATCATTCTTCGAATCGCGCAGCGCCACCTCGCGCCCGAGGCCGAGGCCATCTGCCGGGTCGGCCGGCAGCGTGACCGGGATCGGGAACAGCTGGCCACGGGCCAACCGCATCTCGCCCAACACCCGCTCGTAGTCGGCACGCCCCATGAAGGAGGTCAGCGGAGAAAAACCGCCCACGGCGAGGAGTTCGAGATCGCACACGCTGCGTTCGCTGATCTGCAGCGTGGGCAGGCGCGCGGCCAGCGCCCGTACGTCGGCTTGGGCCTCGTCGTCCACGATCAGGTTGACCAGCCGATCTCCATACGGAGGGATCAGGCGAGAGGATTCAGGCATACCGCAACCACCCATTGGGTGAGGCGAGTTGGGACTGGCCGGGACAGTGCCGTTGACAGATTGCGGTCGCGAAAGCGGCTCGATCAAGGCCCTCGGTGTGCGATTATCCCATAGTCACGAAGGAAGAGAGCCTGTGCATTGCAGCACGGCGGGGGTCGGGGTGCAGCCTGAGTACCCCTGGGGAGCGGGGTCTTAATGTGCAGAGCGGCAAGCGATCCATGAGCCTCCATGCGTTCATCGGAGTTGCCAATCTGCCATGTTGCCTTTGTGTCGGGGACAGTCGACGCGCTTAAATGGCTGTTTGGAGAAAGGATCCGCCATGCAGACAATTCCTGGGATGGGTAAACTAGGATGCGAGCAAAGCCCGTCCCTGCCAGGCGGCACGCTGCCCGCTGGCGGGGGCTAATTCCCACAAAGGGCCGGGACCATGCGCTATTTGCTGGGCATCGATCAAGGAACCACCCAGACAACAGCGGTCGTGATTGATGAGAATGGCTTGGTCGTCGCCTCGCGCGCCGCCCAGGTCCCGGTCTCGTTCCCGCAGCCTGGCTGGGTGGAACAAGACCCATGGGACTTGGTGCGCACGGTGCGCGAAGCCGCGGGGCCGCTGGTGGAGGCTTACCCGATCGAGGCGGTCGGGTTTGACAACCAGGGCGAAACATTCCTCCTGTGGGACGCTGAGAGCGGTGAGCCGCTCACACCGGCGGTTGTCTGGCAAGACAAGCGCGGGGTGAGGGTGTGCGAGTCGCTCGCTGCCCGCACCGATCATGAATGGCTGCGGCGCACGACCGGCCTCCGGCTCGACAGCTATTTCTCCGCGCCCAAACTGCGCCACGTGCTCGACGCTCGCCCGGACCTGGCGCGGGCGGCTGCCCAAGGTCGGGTTCGGTTTGGGACAACCGAGACCTGGGTGTTATGGCAACTCAGCAGCGGCCGGCTTCACGTCACCGATCCCTCGACGGCCTCGCGAACCCTGCTCTACAACATCCAGGATTTGCGGTGGGACCCAAAGCTGCTCGAGCTGTTCGGCGTCGATATGCGCATGCTTCCCGATGTCAGGCCCTCGGCGGGGATCGTCGGCACGATTGAACTGGCCGGGCAGACGCTCCCGCTCCACGCCCTGCTGGTCGATCAGCAGGCGGCGCTTTTTGGCCAGGCCTGCTTCAATCCGGGCGACATGAAGTGCACCTTTGGCACAGGCAGCTTCCTTCTCATGAACATCGGAAGCGCGCCGCGACTCTCGAGTCACGGGTTGCTCACGACCATCGCTTGGCAAATCGGGAAGCACACGAGCTACGCCCTGGACGGCGGCGTGTTCGTGGCCGGAGCCGCCGTGCAATGGCTGACGGAAAGCCTCAAGCTGCTGCCCAACGTCGCGGCCAGCGCCGCCATGGCACAGGCCTCGCGCGACCCCGGCGTCGTAGTGGTTCCGGCATTGGCCGGCCTGGCCGCGCCGCATTGGAAGCCGGAGGTGCGCGGCGCGGTCTTTGGCCTGAGCCGCGCCACCACGCCTGAGGATTTGGTGCGGGCCACCCTCGAAGGAATCGCCTGCCGCGTGACCGAGGTCGTGCGGGCGATGGAGCAGGATGGCGGGCGGGCGGTGAGCTCGCTGCGAGTTGATGGCGGTCCGGCGGCCAACCCGTTCTTGATGCAAGCGCTGGCCGATCTTTCCGGGGTGGAGGTTCGCGTGGCGGCCGAGCGCGAGGCGACTGCCGTTGGCGTGGCGACCCTGGCCGGACACTCCGCGCTGGGCCTCCCGCTGGCCGCCCTCGCCGCTCGCTGGCGGGCACAGGCCACGTATACTCCCGCCATTGGCGAGGATGAACGCGAGACCCATCAGGACCGTTGGCGGCGGGCGCTTGCGGCGGTCCAGATTTTCCACGACAATCAGCCCTGAGGAAAGGAGGTGAGGCTCTCCAGGTTCAGCCTGTTGGAGGGGTTCGACCCGATTGACCCGAGCACCAGGGACCCCCGGTAGGGGTGTCTCACCCTGAAGGTCAAGGAGATGTCCCAATGGAAGGTACAGTTGTCAGCATGAAACTGTACGCGCGTCGCAGCTCCGGGCTGATCCGCACCATCGGCTCGTTTGGCGCGATGGTGTTTGGCGTTCACTGCATCAGCCTTTCATCGTCCGGTTTCATTCCGTTTTCGTGGGTGGCCTCCGTGTGGCCCGGCGCCTCGATCATCGGGGTGCTTTCAATCGCAGCCTTCCTCTCGCTCTTCCACGGCTACACCTATGCCGTCATCGGCGCGGCCATGCCACGTTCCGGGGCCGACTACACCCTGGCCAGCCGCGTGCTCAACGCGCCCCTGGCTTTTGCCGCCTCGTGGACACTGGTTATCTTCAGCGGCGTCGTGGCCGGGGGGCTGATCGCATGGATCCCCAACTCGGCCTTCCCCGCCCTGTTGCAGCCGGCCGCCATTCTCTTCAAGAACGACACCTTCAACCAGTGGGCAGCCTACGCCACGTCGTTCCAGGGCAAACTGGTGATAGGCACCATCTGCGTGCTGATCACCTACGTCACCATGCTCATGCCCACGCGCACCATCGTGCGCATTCTGGAAATCGGCTTCTTCCTGGGCGTGTTGGCCTGGGTGATCATCTACTTCCAGTTGCTGTCGGCCAAGGGCCCGCAGGATTTCGTCGATGCCTGGAACAAGTTCATGGCCTCCACCAGCAAGTTCGGCGCCTACGATCAGCGCATCCCGCTGGCCGAGAAAGCCGGCATGGTCCTCAACCGCAACATGGCCACCATGACCCTGGCCGGCCTGATCATGGGCTTCTGGATCTTCTACGGCTACTACATCCCGACCTTCTTCGCCGGTGAGGTCAAGCAGGCTTCGCGCACGCTGCTCACCGGCAGCTGGTCGTCGATCATCGTCACCTGGGCGATCTTCGCCTTCGCCGTGGTGCTGCTGCAGCGGCTGACCCCGCTGGATTGGATCTCGGCCGAAGGCTACCTCTCGAACAACGGAGCGGCGGTGACCGCGGCGGCGGGTGAGCCGGTGATGGCCATGCCGTGGATCACCTTCTACGCCGGCATTCTCCAGCCGAACTTCTGGCTGGTGTTCATCACCGCCATCGCCTGGATCTACACCCTGATCAACCTGGCACAGACGTACTTCTTCTACGCCAGCCGCATCATCTTCGCCTGGGCCTTCGACCGCATCATCCCCGATCGCATCGCCTACGTTCACCCGAAGTGGGGCAGCCCGATCGTGGCTATCACTCTCATCGCGCTGGTCGCGGAGTACGGCGTGTACGACGCGGCCGTCGGCGGACCGCTGGGCACCCAGCTCACGTTCGCCTTCTTCGCCGTGGTCACGCAGCTTGTGGCCGTGACCGCCATCACGCTGTTCCCCTTCCTCAAGCCGGAACTCTTCGAGCAGAGTCCGGAGATCGTCAAGCGGCGCATCGGCAAGGTGCCGCTCATCACGGTTATCGGCGGCATCACGCTTGTCTATCTGATCTGGATGATCGTCGCCTCCTTCCTCTTCCCGGCGGTGGGCGTGGCCAACCCGGCACGCACCGTACCCATCCTGCTGGGCATGCTGGCCAGCGGCCTCCTCATCTACTACGGGGCACGCTGGTACCGCATGAAGAAGGAAGGCATCGACATCGCCCTGACCTTCAAGTCGGTGCCCCCGGTCTAGACCGGCGGACTTCGGCGCTGTTCGTCGTCACCCTCTCCCTCCCCGCGCGGGGAGGGAGAGGGTGGTACTATGATGGCCGCTCGGCACTCCCTTGGGTGAGAGTCATGCATGGCGCATACAACGTTGGTGTATGCCTCCGACCTGCATGGGTCGGAGGGTTTCTTCCGCAAGTTCGTCAGCGCGGCGGTCACCTATAAGGCCCAGGTCGGCATCGTCGGCGGCGACGTGACCGGCAAGGCCATCACCCCCATCATCCACCGCGGCAAAGAGGACTACGAAGGCTTCCTGTTTGGGTCGCGCGAGACGGCCAACGGCCCTAAGGAACTTGAGGCGCTCAAGACGCGCATGTCGAACGTTGGCTTCTATCCGCTGGTCCTCGCGCCCGACGAGGCCCAGGCCTTGGAGGGCGACCCAGCCCAGCTCAACGCGACCTTCATGGGCTTGATGAAAGAGCGCCTCAACCAGTGGTTCGAGTTGGCCGAGAAGCACTGGAAGCCGAAAGGCATCCGCTTCTTCTTTATGGCCGGCAACGACGATCCTTTCGACATCGACGAGGCGATTAACGCCTCCGGCTTCGTGCAGAACCCCGACGCCCGCCGCTACAGGCTCGACGAATACCACGAATTGGTGGGGCTGGCTTCAGCCAACATGACTCCCTGGCAGTGCCCGCGCGACGTCGAGGACGAGGCGTTGCTGGCGCAGCTGGAAAAAGTCATGGCGCTAGTAGAAAGCCCGGCCCAGGCCGTATGCGTCTTCCACGCGCCGCCGTACGATTCACAGCTCGACCTGGCTCCCGCGCTCGACAAGAACCTCAAGATTGAGGCCGGCGGCGGGCAGGTGATGATGCGGCCGGTGGGCAGCCCGGCGGTGCGCGCGATCATCGAGAAGTACCAGCCATTGCTGACCCTGCACGGCCATATCCACGAATCGCCGGGCTTCCGCCGGATGGGACGCACGCTGATGATCAACGCCGGCAGCGAATACGCCGAAGGCATCATGCGCGCCGCGCTCATCAATGTCGAGAAGGACAAGGTCAAGGGGTACATGCCGCTTTCGGCGTGACCTGCAGAGGACCGATGGCCGCGCCCAAGTACGGGACCCCGCTCGCCGATTTCATGCCCGAGCGCACGCGCATCCTGGAAGTGCTCGCGCGCGAAGAAAACCGCGATCTCATCCTGCGCCTGGTGGGCGCCCTGGCGTTTCGAACACATTGCCCGCAGTTCGGCCGCCTGCAGGATGAACTGGGGCGCGTCTTCACCGACATCGATTTGGCCGGCTACAGCCGCCAGCGCGAACGCGTGATGCGCCTCTTGGCCGACCTGGGTTACAGTGAAGACACTTGGGTGACGCGCTTGTTCGGCGACCAGCGCCTGGTGTATCACGACGAAGACCACGGCCGGCATATCGACGTCTTCTTCGACCAGATGAAGTTCTCACATGTCCTGCCGCTCAAAGGCCGCCTGGAAGCCGAAAGAGAAACGCTGCCCCTGGCCGAGCTGCTGCTCGAGAAGATGCAAATTGCCCGCCTCAACGAGAAGGACCTGATCGATAGCATCATGTTGCTGCGCGAACACTCGGTGGGTCCGAGCGATGCCGAAACAATCCACAGCGGAGTGATCGCCGCGCTGCTGGCGAAGGATTGGGGCATCTGGCGCACGGTGACCGCCAACCTGGAGGCCGTGCACCTGCACCTGGGCAGCTACCCGCAGCTGGCGGAAGAGGACCGGCACATCGTCGTCGAGCGCATCGACCAACTGCAAGCGGCCATCGAAAAAGCGCCCAAGAGCCTGACCTGGAAGGCGCGCAGTGTGATCGGCGACAAGCTCAAGTGGTACGAAGAGGTTGAGGAACTGAGCGACCGTATCTGACGTGAGCGCCGGCGGCCCCGCGGGCCGCCCGCACCCGGAGGAGCTCGAGGACATGCTCACCGAGCTGCCGCATCGCCGGCTCAACCCCCTCACCGGCGAATGGGTCCTAGTCTCCCCCCAACGGACGGAGCGCCCGTGGCAGGGCCATGTCGAAGCGTCGCCCGCGGCCGGGCGCTCCGCCTACGACTCCCAGTGCTACCTCTGCCCGGGCAATGCCCGCGCCGCAGGCCGGCGCAACCCGAACTACACCTCAACCTTTGTTTTCGACAACGACTTTCCGGCACTGATCCCGCCTGGGAGCGCGCCACCCGCGGCGCCCGATTCCGGGGCGCTCTTCACCGTGGAGTCCGAACCGGGCCTGTGCCGCGTGGTGTGCTATTCGCCTCGCCATGACCTCACCTTGCCGGAGCTGGCCCTCGAGCAAGTGCAGGCCGTGGTCGAAACCTGGCGAAAGCAAACGCTCGAGCTGGCGACTCTTGAATTCATCCATCACGTTCAGATCTTCGAGAACAAGGGCGAAGCGATGGGATGCTCGAACCCGCACCCGCACAGCCAGGTGTGGGCCTCGCGCCACGTCCCAAACGAGCCGGCTAAGGAGGCCGCAGCCCAGCAAGCCTACAGCGAGCGAACCGGAGGCTGCCTCCTATGCGACCTGACCCGCGAGGAGGCCGCGCGCGGCACGCGGGTGGTCGTAACCAACGCGTCGTTTCTCGTCGTGGTGCCGTTCTGGGCCGTTTGGCCCTTCGAGACGCTGCTGCTCGCGCGCCGACACGCAGTGGGCTTGCCCGACCTGGAACCGAGCGAGGAGCGGGACCTGGCCGAAATCCTGCGAGCCGTGAGCATTCTGTACGACAACCTGTTTGAGGTATCCTTCCCATACAGCATGGGCCTGCATCAGGCGGCTTGGCGCGAGCCGCATGCCGATGCGCATCACCTGCACGCGCACTTCTATCCGCCGCTTCTGCGCTCGGCCTCGGTCCGCAAGTTCATGGTGGGATACGAGATGCTGGCCATGCCGCAGCGAGACCTGACGCCTGAGACGGCAGCCGATGCCTTGCGACGCCTGCCCGCGACGCATTATCGGGCTCGTTCGGGGGCCGCGTTCGAGGCACGTACCTAGCCATTCCTTCCGCGAGGGGACGCCGCCGAGCGAGAAGCCCCCCGCGCATGAATCGTATGAGCCCATTGGCCCGCGTGCCGGGTTCTCGGGCACGCTCACCGCGGCCTCTCCAGCTGGCTGAGGGAGGAATCCGATGACGCAGAAGGTCACCGACGTCTCCACCGCTCGCGCGGCCTGGGAGGAAACTCTGACCCGGCCGATCGGCGATTTGCAGCGCGAGCTCGCCAAGCGCGACCCCGAGCAGACGGCGCTCAACGCGGGAACCGTCTACCGCGATGGAGCCATTATCCTGCCCTACTGGGGAGTGGAGTACGCAGTGCGCGTGCCGGAGTATGAGTGTGAGTGTCCGCCGGGTACGCTGGCCCTGCTGCTCTACTATCTGCATACCGCCGATGGCGCGCCGCTGACGGGCAAATGGGTGGCCTTTCGCGATGTGCCCGGCGGAACTTTCTACCACAACGCGTTTCAGGGTTACGCCGGAAACCGTCTGGCCAAGTCGCTGGGGGACCAAGTTGCGGCCTTCAAGTACGCCGCCGAGACGATGGGCGGCGAGGGCGAACCGTTCGGGGATGCGGCCTATCGTTTCCGGCCGCTGCCGCGCTTCCCGCTCATGGCGATCCTGTGGCAAGCCGACGAGGAATTCGAGGCGCGGGGTTCAGTGCTCTTCGACTCTTCGGCCGGGCACTACCTGCCGATCGACGCGTGTGCTGTCATCGGCTCGTCTCTCGTGCAGAAGGTGGTGCGGCTGGTGGAGTCGCGCCGCCCCAAACCGCCGGCCGTGTCGACCACGCCCCTGACCTCCATGGAGTAAACGCGGGTCCCGCCGTGCACCTGTGAATCGAGAGTCGAGGAGAGGCAAAAATGGGCGAGAGCGTGTATAAGATCGTTGAGTTGGTCGGGACGAGCCCCGAATCGTGGGAGAAAGCGGCCCAGGTGGCCATCAACCAGGCCGCCAAGACGCTGCGCGACTTGCGCGTCGCCGAAGTCTCCGAGCTCGACCTCCAGCTCGAGGATGGCAAGGTGGTGGCGTACCGCGCCAAGGTGAAGCTGTCATTCAAGTATCATATTGAAGAGTGACGTGGTCGGAGCCGGGCTCGCGGCCCCGCCCGTGGCCAGGGTGCTCTGGCGCGGACGTCAGGCAGCGTGCCCAAGCTGGGCCACCTGGCGGAGGATGCAAGATGTCGAATTCCCCCAACGATCGAGAGCGCCTGCAACGATTGCGTGAGAAGCAGATCAGCGCGCGCGATCCGCACGCCAAGCATCGCAGGGTCGAGGCCAAGGTGGCTGCCCGCCGCCGCACCACGGTGAAGCGCTTTTCGATCCGCATGCTCGCCGAGGTTCCGCACAAGTTTGTGTGGGCCCTTGGCGGCGCGCTGTTTGGCGTGCTCGTGATAATTCTGCTGCCCTACTTTTGGCCGGACCCTCGCGCCTACCTGGTTGCACTGGTGGCGCTGCTCTTCCTGGCGGCCGTCGGCTTCTTCTTTGGCCGGGCGCTGGATGCGCGCGACGAATTGAACGACCTGACTCGCTAGACCCGCCACGGGGGAGCGAGTGCCGAGATCGCAGCCCCGCGCAGCCGATCGGGGTGGCCCTCCTGTGGGCTGTAGGTCCGGGCTGCAAGGAAATCGCCTGGGGGATCCGATGTTCTCGACCTTGGCGGCGAAACGGAATGGATCGCGGGCACGAGGGGACCATCCGAAATAGGCTTCGCGCGTCCAGGCGGTGCAGGTGCGGAGAGCTTGGCTGGAAAGTTCTATGGGACCACCGCAGGGCAGTCTGTCCGACATCCTGGAAGTGGAGTAAACACAATGGCCCGTCACAAGATCATCGTCAACCCAACCTCTGGCCGCGGCGCCGGCGGCGAATCGATCCCGGTCTTGGAAGCCGGTCTGAAGCAGGCGGGGCTCGCTTACGACTTGGTGCGCACCAAGCGCCCCTGGCATGCGGCCGAACTGGCCCGCGAAGCTGCCGCTGCCGGTTACGAGGTGGTGGTGGCGGTCGGCGGAGACGGCACCGCGAACGAGGTGCTCAACGGACTGATGCTGGCGCGCGAAACCAACCCGCGGCTGCGGCCGGTGATGGGTTTGATCAGCGTCGGCCGCGGCAACGACTTTGCATTCGGGGCGGGCATTGAGCACGGTGCACAGGCCGGCCTGGCCGCCCTGGCCGCCGGCCGCCGGGTACCCATGGACGTGGGGCGAGTCTCAGGCGGCCTCTACCCGCAGGGTCGATACTTTGGCAACGGGGTGGGCATCGGTTTCGACGCCGTGGTCGGCTTCGAGGCGGTGAAACTCAAACGCCTGACGGGCTTCCCTTCCTACATTGTCGCAGCGTTGCGCACTATCTTCCTCTACTATCGCGCGCCGCGCGTGCGCATTGAAACTGACAGCGGCCCGCTCGAACTCTCGGCGCTCATGGTCTCGATTATGAACGGGCGGCGCATGGGCGGCGGGTTCATGATGGCGCCCGGCGCCCTCATTGACGACGGTCTGTTCGACCTGTGCATTGCGCGGCAGGTTAGCAAGGCGGGCATCTTCGCCCTCATCCCGCGCTTCATGAAGGGCACGCAGGGATCGCACCCGGCCATCGTCACGGCGCGCACCAAACGCATCACCGTCACTGCCCTGGAGGGCGTGCTGCCCGCGCACGCCGACGGCGAGACCCTCTCAACCGATGGCACGCGGCTGGTGGTTGAGATCGTGCCGCGACCTATTGAGATCATTACGATACTGGCTGGAGGTACCGCATGAGCGTGACCGAATGGGTGGTCACCGGCACGCTGCGCCGCATGACCCGCATCTTGTGCCGGGTCGATGACCGCGAGTTGACGCGCATTCCCTCGCGTGGGCCGCTCATCCTGGTGGTTAACCACGTGAACTTCCTTGAGGTTCCCCTCATGTATTCCCACCTGCGGCCGCGGCCGATCACCGGCTTCGCCAAAAGCGAAACATGGGACAACCCGGCCATGGGCTGGCTGTTCAATGTCCTTCAGGCCATCCCACTGCGTCGCGGCGAGGCGGACGCGCGCGCTTTCCGGAAAGCGCTCGAGGTCATCCAGGGCGGTGGCATCATGGGCGTCGCCCCCGAGGGAACGCGCAGCAATGATGGGCGCCTGCTTCATGGGCGGCCGGGCGTGGTCATGCTCGCCTTGAAGAGCGGCGCGCCGCTCCAGCCGGTGGCCTACTACGGCAGCGAGCGCTTCCATCGCAACATTCGCCGCCTGCAGCGCACTGAATTCAACATCACCGTCGGCTACCCCTTCTACCTCGAGGCGCACGGCGAGAAGGTCACGCGCGAAGTGCGCCAGCGGATGACCAACGAAATCATGTACCAGCTGGCGTCCATCCTGCCGCCGGAGTATCGTGGTCAGTACTCCAACCTGGATGCCGCCAGCGAGGACTACCTGCGCTTCCCCTCCGGCTCGCAAAGCAATCTGGCGCGTGCGGCCACGTTTGGTGCCAATTGGGCGGCGGCCCCGGCCCAAGGTTAACGGTCGTCGAATCTCCTTAACACGAGGCGGCCGGCGGGTCGCCTCGTCCCTTTTCTAGAGGAGGAGCGGAGGACCCTCAAATGCATGCCTTGATGGCGCAACATGCCTTAGGAGGTCGCCGAGCGGCACACCGCGCCGCCAGGGCGGCGTTCATTGTGGCGGCCGCTGCCCTCGCCGCATGCACGCCGGCGGCGCCTGCTTCGGCGCCGGGTGGTTCTTTCGCCCGTGCTTCCGCAACGGCACCCAATGGCCAAACGGCAAGCCCGTCGGGGCCGACGGCCTCGGCCTCCGCCATGCCGCGCTGGCACCCGGCCCCGGGGCAGACTTGGCAGTGGCAGCTGGCAGGCTTGCCGGTCGATCTTCGCATCGAGGCCGACATCTACGACGTCGATTTGTTTGAGACACCGGTGGAAATCATCGCCGAGCTTCACGCCCGCGGACGGCGCGCCATTTGTTATCTGAGTGCTGGCAGCTTCGAGGAGTGGCGGCCGGATGTGGGGTCGTTCCCGCGCGAGTTGATCGGCAGGGCGTATGCAGGCTGGCCCGGCGAGTGGTGGCTCGACATCCGCCGGTTGGAGGCCCTCGCTCCAATCCTTGAGGCGCGCCTCGATCTGTGCCGCGCCAAGGGCTTTGACGGAGTGGAGGCCGACAACCTGGACGGGTATCAGGCGGCCACGGGCTTTCCCCTCACCGCGCAGGATCAGTTGCGCTTCAACCGCTGGTTGGCCGCCGAGGCGCACGCGCGCGGCCTGTCCATCGGCCTCAAGAATGACCCCGAGCAGGTTATGGATCTGGCCGACGACTTCGATTGGGCGCTGGTCGAGGACTGCTTTGCGCAGGGCTGGTGCGAGGCCATGGTTCCGTTCGCGGGGCAAGGGAAACTGGTGGTGGCGGTGGAGTACACTGACAGCGGGGTGGATTGGCCTGGCGCCTGTTCGCAGGCGCGCAGCCTGGGGTTCAGCATCGTGCTCAAGAATCGTGAGTTGGATGCCTGGCGCGGGTTGTGCGATGACGAATGAGCGTGGGTTGGCCTGGCGGGTGTTGGAGAGGTGGATAGGCGGGGGGCAAGCCACCCTCGGCAGTTAAGGCGCGGCACACTGCACCCAATACAAACCTTATACAGGGTCTTGTCGATCCTCCGGCATGCAGCGATAATAACTGCTCACGAGAAATCTGGAGGATCCCCTCCTGAGGCGCCCTACGCGCCGTGCGCAAGGGCGAAGGCGCGGTTCTGAATAGCTGGATGTTCACTGGAGATTCGACATGTCGTTCGTAGGACCGTTTCTTGTTGCCGGGGCAGTGATCCTGGTCTACATGCTCGTTTTGTGGCTGGCAAGCCTTGCCCTGCGCAACTCGAGCATTGTGGACATTTTCTGGGGCCTGGGCTTTGTCGTTGCGGCCTGGGCCTACCACGCGCTTGCTCCCCAGGCAGCAGGCCGCGCGTGGTTGTTGCTTGCCATCGTGACCCTCTGGGGGCTCAGGCTCTCGCTTTACATTCTGTGGCGCAACTGGGGCAAGCCGGAGGACTTCCGCTACGCCAAGTGGCGCGCCGAGTCCGGCGGCCGCTGGTGGTGGAAGAGTTTCTTCCAGGTCTTTCTGCTGCAAGGGCTACTCTTGTGGATCGTCTCCGCGCCGCTGCTGGCCGCCCAGCTCGGACGGGGCGCGAGGTCGCTGGCCTGGCTGGACGGGATGGCTCTCGGCGTGTGGCTGGTTGGCTTCTTCTTTGAAGCGGTCGGCGATTACCAGCTGGCGCGCTTCCGTGCGGATCCGACGAAGAAAGGGACTGTATTGCGCAACGGCGTGTGGCGCTACACGCGCCACCCCAACTACTTCGGCGACGCCGCCCAGTGGTGGGGTTATTATCTCTTGGCACTGGCCGCTGGCGGTTGGTGGACGATCTTCAGCCCTGCGCTGATGACGATGTTGCTCATGCGCGTCTCGGGCGTGACGCTGCTTGAGCAGACGCTCAAGGACAGCAAACCCGGCTACCGTGAGTATGTCGAAAGCACCTCGGCCTTCATCCCCTGGTTTCCGCGGAACAGAGCGCGATGAGCGCAGCGGCAGGGTCACGAGAACCCTCCTTGAAAGGAAGAAGAGAATGCGATTTGCGAAGCTGATTGCGCTGCTGGGTCTGGCAGCGATGAGCGCCGTCCTGATTTACGGCTTCAGTGTGGGCGATTTCCTGGGCGAAGGCGCGCGACTCCTGGCCATGCCCTGGGGGATCGTATCGATGGTCGATCTCTACGTAGGTTTCATCTTTTTCTCGGGTTGGATTATCTTTCGCGAGAAGTCCCTCGCGCGTTCGGGTCCGTGGGTCTTCCTGATGCTTGTGCTGGGCTTCTTCGCCGGCGCGCTCTACGCGTTGATCGCCCTGGTCAGCAGTGGCGGCGACTGGCAGCGCTTCTGGATGGGTCGGCGCGCGACATAGCCTGCATATCGTGCGGGCGGTTGCTCGCGCCACGCAACTCTCTCAAAGGAGGAACTGATGAAACGAAGCACGGCTCTCATTTGGCTGAATGTCATCCTTGGGGTTGGCACAATCCTCATGAACATCTTGGCCAATGCGTTGCCGCTCAACGGACAGAATACCGGTGAGATTTCGGACCGGTTCAACGTGCTCTTCGTCCCAGCTGGCTACGTCTTCTCGATCTGGGGGCTGATCTACATCGGGTTGATCGCCTATGTTGTCTTTCAAGCGCTGCCGGCCCAGCGCAGCAACCCGCGCCTTGCGCGCGTGGATCCGCTCTTCCTGGTTGCCAGCGTGGCCAATGTGGCGTGGCTCTTCTTCTGGCACTACAACCTCTTCCTTTTGACCCTGGTGGCCATGCTCACCCTGCTGGCCAGCCTGCTCGGCATCTATCTCGCGCAGGGCATTGGGCGCAGCGCGGTGACGAACGGCGAGCGCTGGGCGGCGCGCGTCCCGTTCAGCATCTACCTGGGCTGGGTCAGCGTGGCGACGATTGCCAATGTGACCGACGTTCTGGACTTCGTGGGTTGGAACGGATGGGGACTGGAGCCGGCCGCCTGGGCGGCGTTGATGCTCGCCGTAGGCGTGGTGCTGGCTGCTCTTGTTGCATTCACCCGCCACGATGCGGCCTACGTCCTCGTGTTTGTTTGGGCATACATCGGCATCGCGCTCAAGCAAGCGGCCACGCCTCTCGTCGCGCTGGTGGCCTGGCCCGCGGCGGTCGTGCTTGCGCTGCTGGTCGCCAAGGCCGCAACGCGAGACAGGCGCCAAGGGCAAGTCCCCGCCGCTCGCTGAAGGCCATGCGAGCCAATCTCTCCACCGTGATGCGCCACTCGTCTCCCATTCTGGAATTCATCGAGAGGATGGGGTGGCCATCACGGTGGATTGACGTCCCCACGGCGGCTGCAATTGCCTTGAGGCGAGACTCTGCCGACGGCTTCTTGGGCGCGGGGTCGAGCGCGCAGGACCATCGACGCAACCCGTCAGCGATCCATGCACCTGCCTATTGACTCCGCCTGGGATCAATCTAGAATGAAATAAACCGCACGCGTTCATCTGGAGGGGGGACCATGAACGCACGACATTTCTTTGCCATCCTGGCTGCCGCTTCGGCCGGGATTTTGCCTTTCCCGCGCCTGACCCACGCCTCCGACCCACCGCCCGACCGCCTTCGCCGACAAGGAGGAACGATCATGCGACCGCATCCCCGCCACTTCGCCGTTCTTTTGATCTGCGCTCTTCTTGGCACCGCTTGCTCGTCTCCACCGCCTCCGGCCACTGCGACACCGGCCCCGTCCCCCTCTCTCCCGCCCTCGCCAACTCCAACCATACCTTTGCCGACCGTAGAATTTATTCCCACTGCCACCCTAGCACCCGCACCCTCACCCACCCCACTTCCAACCTATCGTGAGGAATTCGAAAAGACGCTGGCGCCGGGCTGGACCTGGATTCGCGAACGCCCAACGCGCTGGAGCCTGACCTCGAACCCGGGCTATCTGACAATCACCCTCGAGGGCGGAACCTTCCATCGCAATCTGCTCGTCCGCGACGCCCCCAGCCCGAACTTCGAAATTTCCACCCATGTGCTCTTCACGCCCAAGAGCAACTTTCAATTCGCCGGGCTGCTGGTCTATGACAGCGATGAGTCGATGGCCACCCTGGGGCGTGCCTTCTGCAATCTGACCGGCCAATGCCGCGGAAACGCGATCTACTTCGACAACCTGCAGGACGGCCAATACGCCGCCTCCAATTTCGCCACAACCACGGTCGCGCTGGATCACGCCTACCTGCGCATCCGCAAGATTGGCACGACGCTGACCGGCGCCTACAGCGAAGACGGCAAATCGTGGAAGACGATCGGTGAGCAGTTCATCCACATGGAGACCCCCAGGGTCGGTCTGATGGCCGGCCAATCCAACGTCGTCGGCGCCGAGGCGATGTTCGACTATTTCGAGGTTGTTGAGCTACCGTAGAGATGTTGCGATGGCGCTCCTCAGTTGCGGGCCCCGGCTCGTCAGCATCGGCAATGACAGCGCGGCGGGACTTCCCGCCGCGCTCGTTTGAACTTATCCTGCGTAGGATGCACCCGGCGCGAGGTCCGCTCTAATTCGCCGGTTCGAGACTCAACACGCTGCCAAAGGTGTTGACGTTGAGCACCCACTCGCCCCCCACCGCGTAGCGGCGGAACTCCGCCTCGCTGTCTGGCGTGATGGTGTAGGTCTTGGTCCCCGCCTCGAAAACCACCGTGTAGGACTCCTCTTGTGCGCCGTAGCGCTGGTCCGAGGAGAGCGCGCGCGAGGGCCAGGCCGGGTTCAGGTCACGCCCACTCACTGTCGCCGTGTCCACCGTCGTCCAATCCATCACGGTATAGCTGCACCAATCATCCGAGACTTCGTAAACGCACTCCTGCACCACTTCGCCAATTCCCGTTCCGGTGTCGACCGTATATGGCGTGCCGCACACCTCCCTCGAACTCGCCACCGGCTGGTCCGAGGAATAGCGGTACTTCTCGGTGCAGCTCCCGCGTTCCGCGTCGTTCGGGATCTCGTCCCACCAGGCCTCGCGCTCCACCGGAGCGAGTGCTTCAATCGCCACCGAGCGCGTCCACTCGACGCTGGCCACACGGGCGGTCACTCCCTTGGTGCGCGCGGAAAGGAGGGCGATGCACACGCAGAGCAACAGGAGCGCGGCGCCCACAATCCCCCCAATGGCGAGCGTCTTGCGCGAGATCGCTGGACCGGTTGCGCCAGTCTCGGCCGCGAGCGGGGCTGTGGGCTTCTGACCCGCGAGCTGCGCACCGCAATTTGAGCAGGCCGACGCGCCGGCCGGGTTGCTCGTGCCGCACGAGGGGCAAATGACCGGCGCGGCCGGTGCCGCGGTTTGGCTGAACGCCCCCACTACGCCGCCGCTGGCACGCGCCTTGGCGCCGGATTGATCGCCGCCGCACGCGCCGCAGAACTTGCTGCCGGCCGGATTGCGCGCATTGCAGTATGGGCAGTGAATATCCGGCCCGGCTTTGGCGCGCGCGATCTTCTCTGCATCGGTGATCAGCTTTGAATCCGGCGCCTGTTCAAAAGCCACGTTCTCGGGCTGCGGTGCGCCGCAGGCCGTGCAGAACTTGTTCGGCCCGGGATTCTTCGTCGTGCAACGCGGGCAGGTCCATATCAGTTCGACAAATCCAATTGACTTCTTGGCCATGGGATAGGCTCCTCCACGGGCGTCGTCCAGCCTTCATCATACCCAACCTGCGACGAATTGGCAGAGGGTGCACAGGACCAGCGATCGGCGGGCATTCGGCAGAAGCGAGCTCAGGGTCCCCATCGCGCACGGACCTTCCCCGCCACATGCATTACCTGGCGTGGGCGCACGACCACACAGGCATGCGCTCGGCGAGAGTCCACCATGCGTGGCTCAGTCACCACGGGAGATGCCTTCGGGCATGGCAGGCCGTGCCCGAACGTGGCGCACCGTGCTGCGGCGCCTCACGAGGACAAGTGAATGGGCGCGCGAGAGGTGTGGGCCTCTGGAAGCCAGTCCCGCTAAGCGGGAGGGAAGGGGGTGGGCAGTCGCCACCGCCTCTTTTATCCCGCCGCCAACTCATGGGGGACGGGCGCGAAGGTTGACGCTGACCTGCGCCGCTGCGCGGCGCACCGCCGGAATTCGCATCACGAGCAGAATCGCCACAGCGAGGCCGTAGAGCAGCGGCTGGCGCCAGTCTGCCTTGACCTGCCACACGTAGTGCACGATCGCCAGCGGCGCGGCGATGAACACCAACCAGTGCAGGCGCTTCCAGTTGCGGCCAAGACGGCGCATCCATCCGCGGGTGGAGGTGAGCGCGAGCGGGAAGAGCAGCGTGCCGGCAGCCAGGCCGACCAGGGCGAAAGGTTTCTCGATCAGGCCGTCACGCAGGTATGCCAGGTTGAAACCGTAATCGAGGCCGATGAATGTGAGGAAGTGCAGCGCGACGTATACGAAGGCGTATACGCCGAGCGGACGGCGCAGGCGAACCACGCCGCGCCAGCCGAACGTAGCCAGCGGGGTGACAGCCAGCGAGAGAACCAGAAGTACGAGGGCCGTCTTTCCGGTGCGCAAATTGATGGCCTGGATGGGATTGGCTCCCAGCCTATCGATGGCGTAATCCAGCGCGAGCAAGGCCAGGGGCACCCACGCGGCAACGTGAACCGCGACCTGTAGGATGGCGGGGAAGTTACAGTGTGGCCTAGGCTTTGGGTTGTCCGGTTTCGCGTTCAAGGTCACGTTCCGCACTGGGGGGTGTGGTTCCATGCGGGACCTTAGGGGCACGCCATGGCGTGCCCCAGCAGGAGCCGATCAGAGGCCATCAACCACCTTGGGCCACGCGTCACGGATTCTAACGCGCAACGGCCGGGCACGGCATGCCGTGCCCGAACGGGACTTGGCCGAATCAGTAGTTCGCCGCCAAATTCATCCCGGCGTACAACTGCCCCACTTGCTCCGCATAGCCATTGAACTTGAGCGTCGGGCGCCGGCCGAGCTCGCCGACAATTCGCTCGCTGGCCTGTGACCATCGCGGGTGGGACACCTCCGGATTGACGTTTGAATAGAACCCATACTCGCGCGGATTGGCTTCCGTCCAGAACGACACCGGTTGCTCTTCAACGAGTTCGATGCGGGTGATGGCCTTGATGCTCTTGAAGCCGTACTTCCACGGCACCACCAGGCGGATCGGCGCCCCATCCTGCTTGGGCAGCGGCTGCCCGTACAGGCCGGTCGCCAGAATCGCCAGGTCGTGCTCGGCCTCGTCCAGACGCAACCCCTCGACATAGGGCCACGAGAAGAAGGAGTCAGTTTGGCCGCGCATCTGTTCGGGATCATACAACGTGGTGAACTTGACATACTTGGCGGAGGTCATCGGCTCGACCTCGCGCAGGAGCTTGGCGAGCGGAAAGCCCTGCCACGGGATGACCATCGACCAGCCCTCGACGCAACGCAGGCGATAGATGCGTTCTTCTGGCGTGAAGCGCGAGATCAACTCGTCCACCGCGTAGGTTTTCGGGTTGCGCACCAGGCCGGTCACCTCCACTGCCCACGGGTCGGTGATCAACTTCTGGGCGGGGGAGGCAACACCTTCCTTGCTGGTTGAGAACTCATAGTAGTTGTTGTAGTGGGTGAGGGTGTCGAAGGGGGTCGCCGGGTTGCCCAGCCCGTCCATGAGCCCCACGTTGGAGGGACCGGGAGTGAGCGTTGCGCCGCTCTCGCCCGTGGCGGCGAGGCGCGGTGCGCAGGCGGCGAGGGCCGAACCGGCCAGAAGCGCGCCGGCAGCTTTCATGAAGTCCCGGCGGTTAAAGTAGACCTCTTTCGGCGTGATCTCGGAGGAAGGGATCTCTTTCATGCAACACCTCGATTGATGAGAAACCGCTTGAGGCAACCGGACCCACTCGGCACGGATGCCAATACGCTAAATTCGGGCGCGTCTCGACGCGCCCCAACAGGGGTGATACGCAGCCACGCCAACCTCTCCATCGCTCGGGTCATGGTGCGGCATGTGGCGGGAATGGCCGTCTGCCCCAGCCTAGCCGATCTCGCTTCCTCCTGATCCTCAATCCTGACCAGGACCATTCCTCTCCTAATTCTACGTTGCAGCGGCCCACTTGGAAGCTAAGTGTCTGATGATTGCGCCCAGGTTGCAGGCGTGGCCTTTCGTTGACTCTCAGAGCAATAACGGGTACGATTGGACAAAACCGACCAGTCGGTATGATTATGACCAAAGAACCGCAGCAGAAAAGGGCTCACGAAACCCGGGCGCGAATCCTGGCGGCCGCCATCGAATGCTTCTCGCGCGAGGGCTACGACGCGACCGGTGTCTCGGAGATTTGCGCCGCGGCGGGCGTCTCGAAGGGTGCCTTCTACCACCACTTCGCCAGCAAGCACGTCGTGTTTCTCGAGTTGATCGAGACCTGGCTGGCGAGCGTGGACGCCGAGCTGGCGCGGCTGTTGGCCGCCGCCTCGGATGTGCCGCAGGGCCTCTTGCGCATGGCCGAGGTCGCGCCCTCGATCTTCGCCGACGCGCGCGGACGTGTGCCGCTATTCCTCGAGTTTTGGCGCCAGGCTAGCCGCGACCCGGAGGTTTGGCGCGCGACGACCGCGCCCTACCGCCGCTATCACCAGTTCTTTGAAAAGCTGGTCGAGACCGGCATCCACGAAGGCTCCTTGCGCGCCGTCGACCCGGATGTTGTGGCGCAAGTCATCGTGGCGCTGGCGGTCGGCCTACTCTTGCAGGGCGCGCTCGACCCGCAGGGCGCCGATTGGAGCAAGGTGGCGCGCGAGGGTGTGGGCATCGTGCTCGACGGCGTGCGCCCGCAGTCGACCACGCCTTCAACTTGAAGCGAGGGACGCGCGCTCACCGCGCGTGGGCCGCCCCGCGATATGCATAAGCGGTTCCTGCACATCCGCCCCCGTGGGCGGGCCAGGCAGATTGGAGTTAACGCATGAATTTCGTTACCGGAGCTACCGGACATATCGGCAACGTGCTGGTGCGCGAGCTTGTCGCACGCGGCGAGCGCGTGCGCGCGCTGCTCTTCCCCGGTGAAGACCGGCGCCCGCTAGAAGGCCTGGCGGTTGAGATCGTTGAAGGCGACGTGCTCGATCAAAACGTGCTGCGGCGCGCGATGCGCGGCGCGAGGCGCGTCTTCCACCTGGCGGGCGTCATCTCGATCATGCCCGGCAAGCAGGAGGTCATGCGCCAGGTCAACGTCGAGGGCACCAAGAATGTGATTGCCGCCTGCCGCGAGTCCGGCGTGCAGCGCCTGATCTACACCTCCTCGATTCACGCCATCGCTGAGGCCCCGCAGGGCCAGGTGATTGACGAGGGCCTGCCCTTCTCGGCGCATCGCGCTTGGGGCAAGTACGACAAGACCAAAGCCGAAGCCTCACTCGAAGTGCAACGCGCAGCGGAGGAGGGGCTGGACGCGGTCATCGTCTGTCCGACCGGCGTCATCGGACCGCACGACTACCGCGGGTCAATGTTCGGCGAGTTCCTCTTGGATTGCGCGAGCCCCCGGCCGCATATGTACATCGACGGCGCGTACGATTTCGTCGACGTGCGCGACGTGGCCCATGGGCATATTCTCGCGGCCGAGATGGGCCGCCGTGGCGAGGCCTATATCCTATCGGGCGGGCGCATCACCGTGCGCCAGATCATTGAGGCGGTGGAGGGATTCACCGGGCGGCTTATGCCCAAGCTGCGTATACCGGTGGGGTTGGCGCGAACGATCGCCTACTTCACGCCGGTCTGGTACCGCGCGGCCAAGCGCACGCCGCGCTTCACGCCGTATTCGATTCACACGGTGCTCTCGAATTCGCACATCTCGGCCGACAAGGCGCGCCGCGAGCTGGGCTACAAATCGCGGCCGCTGGTGCAGTCGATTTCCGATGCGGTAGCGTGGATGGTGTCGTATCGGCGGTTGCGCTTGGTGCCGCAAACCGCAGATCCTGCACCACAGAGAGCACACAGACCCCGGAGACGATCTTAGTATTCTGGCATTGCGGTCGGGTTTGGTACTAGGTCGGGGGGGTGCGGGAATCTGGGGGTAGGGGCACGCCATGGTGTGCCCGAACAAACAAGCCCAAGGGTGTAGGCCTCTGGAAGCCTGTCCCGCGACGCGGGGTGGGAAGCGAAGCTCCCACTCCCAACAAGAAGAATCATCCCCTCCCCTTCAAGAAGAACCTGTCCTGCGAAGCGGGAGGTAGGGTGGGGTCAATGTTGGCTATGAATCCATCGCATTCGTCTGACGCTTTCCGAGGGCGCCTGGCCCTCATCACCGGCGCCTCCTCCGGCATTGGCGAGGCTGCCGCGCTGCGCCTCGCGCGCGAGGGCCTGCGCCTCGTCCTCGTCGCCCGCCGCGAGGAGAGGCTCGAGGCTGTCGCCACACGCGTGCGTGAGGCCGGCGGAGAGGCCCACGTGCTCGCGGCCGACCTCACCAACGAGGCGGATCGCGCCCGCATGCTTGCCGCTGCGCACGAGCTTGGTCCGCTGGACCTGCTCATCAACAACGCCGGTTTCGGGTGGTACGGCTACGGCTCGCGCATGCCGGTGGCCTTGGCGCGCGAGATGCTGGCGCTCAACGTCGGCGCGGCGGTCGACCTGAGTCTGAACATCCTGCGCCAGATGGTAGCGCGCGGGCGCGGCCACATCATCAACATCTCCTCGATTGCCGGCAGCCTGCCCAGCCAGGGCATCGCGATGTACGCCGGCACCAAATCGTTCCTCGATTCGTTTACCACGGCGCTGCACCGCGAGTTGCGCGGGACGCGCGTCTATGCCAGCCTCGTGAAACCCGGCCCGGTACGCACCGAGTTCTTCGACGCCAACGCCGGCGAAGGGACCGGGCAGCGCATCCCGGCCGAACGATTTGCGATCAGCGCTGAGCAAGTGGCCGAGCGCATTTGGGGGCTGGTGCGGCGCCCGCGGCGGGTGATCTACATTCCGCGCGTGCTGACGCTCTCGCAGTGGGTGGAGCCTGCCGTGGGGTGGCTGATCGATTTCCTGGGGCCGTTGCTTCTGCGCCGTCATCCGGCGTATGAGAGGATCCAAGAGCTTTCACCGCCGAGATCGCGGAGAACGCAGAGACGATCCTAGGCTTCTGAAACTGCGGTGGGTGAGTCAGGCTGTTAGCTGCAATGCAACGACCGCCGAACGGCCCGAATCCGCCTCCCGCCCCGGCAGTTGCCCCTCAACGGGACCGCGCCTAGAATCAGTGCACAAGCTATCGCCAATCCTGCCCACGCATGCCGCGGGCACGGCATGCCGTGCCCGCACAGACTTCCTGCAGGGTGTGAGCATCTGGAAGCGTGTCCCGCGAAGCGGGATGTGGGCGAGCCCCCAGGTGATGGACTGCACCCTGCGCGTGAAGGAAGGCGAAGTGATCGCTGAGGATCAACTGGGAATCGTGGACTCGTTCGTCAAGGGCGTGATCACACAGCCCAACTAGCCGTTGCTACGCAGTGTGAGGTGCCGGAGACGTGCTGGCATGCAGCGCGTGGATGTGAGTTCGATCGGTGAGACTGCCCGTGCGTTGCTCGGGAGCGGAGCGCGCGGCAAAGTGCTCGCGTGCGTCACCGGCGCGGCTTACCTGGAGGCCGAGGCGGGCGAGGTGCTCTGGCTAACCTCGCCGAAAGCGCCGCGCCACACCCGCGCCGGGCGCAGCGACTGGCGGCAAGCCTGGCCTGAGGTGGGCACACCATACGTCGTGCACGGTGAGCAGATCGAGTTTGGCAGTAGTTTCATGGTCGACCTAGCGCAGGCCGAGCTCTGGCTCGCGCCGCAACCTGGCGCAGAGGTAGCCGTCGCGCAGAGTGCAATTGCGCCTTCCTTGTACGCGTTGTTCTCGCAGGGATCAGCGCTCCCCAAGCCGCTTGGGCTCGGGCAATTGATAGGCTGGGTTCTTGCGCTGGGAGAAGGGCGGGCCGCGCCGCACAAGGCATTGCCGCAGGATCTCTTCGTCGCTTGCGCATGGGAGAGCGTTGCCCGCGTGGCCGAGGCGATCTTGGCGCACGACGGCGCGCAACTCAAGACGGCTGTGCGCCCGCTCGTCGGTCTTGGGCCGGGGCTGACGCCTGCGGGCGATGACTTTGTTGGTAGTCTATTCTTCACTTTGCATTATCTGGGGCGCACCTACGCGCCTCTTAGGGCCGCGGTCGAGGCGGCGCGTATTGACCTCTCCTCGCATCGCTCAGAAACGCACGCTATAAGCTTTGCCGTGATGAGCGACATGGCGCGAGGCGAGGGACCTGAACCGCTGCACGAGTTCCTCGGCGCGGTGTTGGCCGGCGAACCGGCTGCGCTCATCGAGCGTGCCGCGCGCGAGCTCGTGGCCATCGGCCATTCGAGTGGGTGGGACATGCTGCTCGGTTGCGTGGTCGGGGTGCTATTGACAATCCGGCCCCCTTCTCCCCCAACTGCCACCCCAACGAATGCGTGAGATATGCATTCCCTGGCACATGGATTGTCTTCGCAGGAATTCCACGCCCAATTGCGATGATGTGTTGTGACTCGGTTGTTGGTGGCCTACAATACACAGTGCACCTAATCCCGCGCCGCAGGGAAAGGGGGCCGGGCACGGCATGCCGTGCCCGAACAGGAACTTGGCGGGGTGTAGGCTCTAGGAGTGGGGAGCGAAGCTCCCCACTCCTAGAAAAGAAGACCTCCCCCTCCCTTTAGGGAGCCTGTCCTGCGAAGCGGGAGGGGCAGGGGGTGGTCAACCCTACAGGGAGGACTCGACCAATGATCATAACCTCCGGTCCCTGGTTCACCGATGAACACGGCCGCACGCTGATCTTGCGAGGTGTCAACCTCGGCGGGAGCAGCAAAGTCCCCTTCACGCCGGATGGCGCCTCTTACATCCGCGATGGATTCCTCAACCATCGCGCCGTCTCCTTCGTTGGCCGCCCATTTCCCCTGGCCGAGGCGGATGAACACTTCGGCCGCCTCGCGCGCTGGGGCTTCACCTTCCTGCGCTTCCTCATCACCTGGGAAGCCATCGAACACGGCGGCCCCGACCGTTACGACCAGGCCTACCTCGACTACGTGCGCGCCATCGTTGAGAAAGCCGGCCAACACGGGTTGAGCCTCTTTATTGACCCGCACCAGGACGTCTGGTCGCGCTTCTCGGGCGGCGACGGCGCACCCGGCTGGACTCTCGAGGCGGTGGGCTTCGACCTGGCCAGCCTGCATGAGGCCGGCGCGGCGATGGTCCATCAGATGCATGGCGACCCCTTCCCACGCATGATCTGGCCGACCAACGCGACCAAGCTCGCCTCAGCGACCATGTTTACGCTCTTCTTCGGCGGCAACGACTTCGCGCCGAAGACGCGCATCGAGGGCGAACCGGCGCAAGAGTACCTGCAGCGCCACTATATCGAGGCCGTGCGCCAGGTGGGGCTGCGCTTACGCGACCTGCCCAACGTGGTGGGCTACGACACGCTCAACGAGCCCTCCTGCGGCTGGATCGGCTGGCGCGACCTGGCCTCGCCAGGCGGCGAGCTGCGCGCCGGGCATATGCCCGCCCCGCTGCAGTCGATGCTGCTTGGCGCGGGACACCCGCAGCGGGTCGAGCACTGGGAGCCGACCCTGCTCGGGCCGATGCGGCGCGGCGCAGACCTCATCAACCCGCGCAGGCTGCACGCATGGGCCGAGGGTCGCGAGTGCGTATGGCGCGCGAACGGCGTGTGGGATCTGGATGCGAACGGCGAGCCACGCCTGCTGCGGCCGGACCACTTCACAGTCGTAGGCGGTCGCCAGGTCGACTTTGCGCGCGACTACTACAAGCCGTTCGCCAACCGTCTTGCCCGCGAGATCCGCAGTGCGCATCCACAGGCGCTCCTCTTCCTCGAGAGCGATCCGATCTTGCCCAAGCTGGATTGGGGGGCGGCCGACGCGCCGGGCGTCGTCTATGCGCCGCACTGGTACGACGGCTACGTCCTGTACACCAAATCCTATTCGCCGCACCTGGGCGCAGATATGTTCACGGGCAAGGTCGTCTTCCTGCGCAGCAAGGTGCTGCGCTCGTTCGAGGCGCAGCTCGGGCGCCTGAGGCGCATCGCACGCGAGAACCTGGGCGGCGTGCCGGTGCTTATTGGCGAATTCGGCATCCCTTTCGACATGAACCAGAAGCGCTCCTACCGGACGGGGGATTTCCGCGAGCAGCGCGCCGCGCTCGATCGCACCTTCCGCGCGCTAGAAGCCAACCTGCTTTCGGGGACGCTGTGGAACTACACGGCTGACAACACCAACGCGCGCGGCGACCAATGGAACGATGAGGACCTCTCGCTCTTCAGCCGGGACCAGCAACGCGATCCGGACGACCCGGACTCGGGCGGCCGCGCGCTCGAGGCCGCGGTGCGCCCCTACGCGCGCGCAGTGGCCGGCGAGCCGCTGCGCATGAGCTTCGATTTGCGCACACTCGAGTTCGTGCTCGAATTCCGCCACGACCCGCGCGCCACCGCGCCAACCGAGATCTTCCTCCCGCGCCTACACTACCCGTACGGCGCGCGCGTGGAGGTCTCGGATGGAACGTATGAGGTGCGCGAGGCGGAGCAAGTCCTCGTGTACCGCCATGGCGAAACGCGTGAGAACCATGCAGTGAGGGTGAACCCAACCTGAGGCTCGCGCGCATCGGAACACCGGTTGCCCGCGCTGTTCACCTGTCGCTTGATGGATGCACGAATGGGAAAAAGAGGGTGGCCGCAATGGCCACCCTCATCCGTTCTCACCATGTAAGCGGATAGTCCCAGATCACCTCTACAGCGAGAGCAACAACCCCACCAGGTACGGCGCCCAGGCCAAGAGGGCCAACGCCGGGTGGCGGCCGCGCGTCACGTTCTTGCTATCCCATTTGAAGAGAAAAACGCTCATAGCGAAGGCCAGCAGCCCGCCCGCCGCGAGCACGCCGAGCGAGAGCCACGGGTCGATGCTCGGCGCGCCGTGCATGGCCAGGCCGTCGAACGCGCTCATGGCATACGTCGTCGGCAGGATCAGCGCGACCTTTGCCAGCGAAGCCGGGAGCACGCTGGTGGGGAGCATCAGCCCGCCCAGCAGCATCGACGGCAGGAAGAGCAGTTGCGACCACAACACCGTGATGCGGCTGCTCGAGGAAATCACGCCGATCAGGATGCCGATGCCGGCAAAGGCCAGCGCCATGACTAGGTAGATCAGGAAGAACGCCACCCAGTTGACCGGTGCCACGGCACCGAAGAACAGCGGTCCGGTGATGGCGATGATGACCGTGACCAGCAGCGCGTGCAGCATGGTGGTCAGGACCGGGATGACGAGGATCGAGAGCGTGGGCACGCCGTTGATGCGGTAGCTTCGGAAGATGCCCGCCTCGCGCGCGGTGACGTGCGGATCGGGCAGGCCGAGCAGCGCGCCGCTGAGCACCGCGAAGACCGACATGGCCGGGACCATCACCTGGATGAAACCCGGATTGAGCTGGGCGAAGAGCAGGCCCAGCAGCGCATAGAAACCCAGCGGGAACAAATAGTTCATGAGCAGCAGCGTCCGGTTGCGGATGCCGGTGCGGAATTCGAAGGCGAAGTGCTGGGCGAAGGCGTTCATCGAGCAGCCCCTTTCGTCGTGATCTCCAGAAAGCGGTCCTCGAGCGATGGGCGTTCGACGCGCAGGTCGATCAGCGTGTCCCCCTGCGCGGCCAGGTGCGAGATGAGGGCCGAGATGGTCGGGCCGATATCGCGGCTGAAGTAGATGACGTACTCGCCTTCGGTCGCCGTCTGCGCGACGGCGGGGAAGGAAAGCCCCGCGGCCATGAGGCTCGAGCCTTCGGTGCGCACTGAGATCTTGGTCAGGCCGGCGCCGGTGGCGGTGATCTCAAGCGGTGTGCCGAGCGCGACCAGCTTGCCGCGCATGAGGATCGCCACGCGCGTCGACATCTCGGCCGCTTCGGCCATATCGTGCGTCGCGAGCAGGATCGTTGTGCCGCCGGCCTGCAGCTCGCGCATCAGGTCGTGCAGCATGGCACGCGAGGCCACGTCCAGCCCGGCGGTCGGTTCATCGAGGAAGAGGACCGGCGGCTTGTGGGCGACGGCCAGCGCGAGCGAGAGCCGCCGCTGCTGCCCGGCCGAGAGCTGGTGGTACTGTGCCGTGCGCTTTTCGGCCAGCCCGACGCGGTCTATGAGGTCGTCACGTGGCGGCGCTCCATGGTAGGCGCAGAACAGGCGCAGCGCCTCATCGACGCGGATGCTTTCCGGCAGGCCGGAGGTTTGAAGCTGCACGCCGATGAGCGAGCGCAGTTGGCGCGTCTGGCGCGCGGGGTCTACGCCCGCGATGCGCAGCGATCCGCCATCCGGGAAGCGCAGCCCCTCCAGGCTTTCGAGGGTGGAGGTCTTGCCGGCGCCGTTGGGGCCGAGCAGGCCGAAGATCTCGCCGCGCTCGACCTCGAAGCTGATCCCATCGACGGCGACGAACGTGCCGTACGCCTTGCGAAAATCCTTGACTTGGATGACGGTTTCGTTCATCGTGCGACCTCCAGGCGTGGCGGTGGATTCCGGCGCGTTACCTGCATTGTAGCGTGAGCTCAGCCTTGCCGGCATCCTACAAAAGAGGGACGGGTAGACCGGTGGCCGGGTGAAGTCGCTCTCGGTCTCTGGGAGCCTGTCCCGCGAAGCGGGAGGGGCGTGGGGGTGCCCGCTGCGGGCGTTGTGCGCGGATATTCGGTCCAGTAGGAGCACGGGCAGATTGAGGATTGGAGAGGGGGTGGCCCATGGACGACGGGTGCCGAGGGCGGAAGGCGGTGATGCACGCGGTAACGTGGATCCATTGCGAGGAGTGAGCGCAGCGCAGATGGAGGTTGCAGTCGTCGTTTGACCGCTCGCGGAATATCGGCAACAATTGAGGCCGGGGGGCGCGAAACCCCTGGGGGCAAGGAGGGTCGCTGATGCACCGAGTTCTTCCGCTGCTCGCGCTTGCCAGCCTTCTGCTTTCACATTCCTCTCCAGCTGGACCGATTAGCGTTGGCAAGACGCGGGTCGAAAACGGCTACCCCGAATCCATCACGTTTGAGGCAGCTGTCGCCAGCACGGCCGGGCTCCTCAGCCGCGTCGAGTTGCATGTCCGCGTGCGCGGCGATTCCATGACCTCGGTGATCGTCGCGCCGATCGAGCCGGCCGCCTCGCTGCCGACGCGCGCAGAGTGGAAGACGCGCGCGAACGATTTCCAGGACCTTGTGGCGGATCTTCTCAAGGCGATGGGCTACCATGTGAGTTGGGTAGCGCTGAGGGGCAAGGATGTTGGTGTCGACATCATTGCCCACACCGACCCGCTGGGCGCGAACCCTCCCCGCATCAAGATCCAGGCGAAGAGAACGGAGGAGGCCGCAAAAGTAGAAGCTGTGCGCGCGTTCATGTCCCGGTTAGGCGATGACGACGTAGGGATCTTCGTATGTCGAGGAGGATTCACGAAGGATGCTGCAGACGAGGCGCGCGAGCAGGAGAAACGCAAAGTAACCCTCATCGATGAGGGCAGGCTATTTGACCTCTGGGTTGAGCGCTATGACAAGCTGACGCAAGAGGCTCGCGACTGGATGCCGACTAGGCCGATCTACTTCCTACCACCAGGCGAGTAGGCATGCCAACCCATAGAGATGTCCAGAGGATCGTCAAGGCGCGCCATGGCTTCCAACCGAAGCCATGCTGGATCGCTGATGTAAAGGAAATGTCCGGGCTACCAGTTCGACGTGCATGGAATCGGCAAGGCCGGACTCGCAAGAACCCTTGCCCGGGGACAAAGATCGAGGCCATCCAGCAGGCGATGAAAGAGCTCGGGATGATCTCCTAGGTCAGCGGGCAGAGAAACGCTGGGATGTCGTCTACCTTCACTTGGCTTGACCACTCCGAGTACGAGCGTCGCAAGATGCTCGACGTCATCGAACTCTTCCGAGAACGGGACACTCGCGATGAGCTTGGCCTTGGGACGATTCGGGATGCCTTCGCCGACCTGTTCTTTCCCGGCACGAGCACGATCCAGACCCGGGCACGCTATTTCTTCATCGTTCCTTGGATGTACCTGGAGCTGGAAAGTAAGCGAGTTGCATCTGCCGCAGTAGCTGATCGGGTGCGGAAATACGAAATCTCCCTTATTGACGCGCTTCTCGAGTCAGGAGAAACCGATGGAGTTCTTGGCCGGGTCGCTGGGATAAGCCTCCAGCGGCTGCCCAGCAACATCTATTGGCAAGGCGTTGGGATCCTTGGCATTCGCCTTTTTCCCGGGTCCCAGCCACAATACCACCGCAGCCTGGATCGCTTCTATCTCTTGAAGGGGCGGCAGGCTCATGACGACGATGGCGAGCCGGTGGGCAGTGCGCTGGAGGGCAACTGGCACCCGGGCCTCCCGGAGCCGCCAGGAGAGTTCCCTCGCAAGGCAAGCCTGAAGCTCACGCGAATGGAAGCCCGCTACCTTCGGGAACGGATCACGGCCCGCGCGCCCGATTCCCTCTTCAGGTTCCTGGCCGAGCGAGGGCGCGAGGTTGAAGAGCTTGACTTCCCCTGGCAACACCCGCAGTCTGCGGAGTTCCCCGCTCGCTGCCTGGAGCAGCTCCGCCATGCCCGCAACTTCTCCGAAGCCATGCACGGCGCCTCGCTGCTGTACAACTTGATGCTCTCCAATATGGCTGCCAAGGATGAGCTCGTCTCCGAGTACGAGCAACGCCTGAAGGAGTGGGCCGTCGCCATGCGCTCCAGGCACGTTGAATTCCTTTCTTGGGACCGCGCCCGATTCTGGCAGATCGTCAGCTCGCACGGAGCTCGGGTAAGCCGAGGCACCCGCCTCTTCGTCGAGAGCTGGCTGGAGCTTGTGTCCGCCGATGAGTCCCCCGGCCGATCGGCGGCGGGGAACAAAGCTCGCAACCTGGTCCACGAGCGCGAACGCGCCCTAAAACGCAGCCTGGCGCGGCTCGACAACCGCAGGGCACTTGAGCTCTGGAGCGGGGCGGCAGGGACCGCGCAGTTGAACTACCGTTGGCGGATCGCCCAGCGGATATTGAATGACATCTATCAGGGAGTGTCACAGGACGGCCGAGGTGCTTGAGCCAAACGACCGCCGTCACTTGCTGGACAGCTTGAGACCCCCAGAGGGGTACGTGCTCACGCATGCGCTGGGCACAACCTACTCGCTTGACCTCCTTAGCCTCCTTACCGTGCCGTTGGCATTCTCCCTCTTCGACTGGGAAGCACAGGACGGGAGCCAGACGAAGGATCCGCTGGCTGTGCTCGAGGCCTTGCGCAGGCATGCCGAGCATATCTTGATCTTCTGCCAGGCCGGCGCGATCTACGTTCCCGATAACGCGCCGCTACTAATTGCGAGCCTTGAGCCCTCGGTTGTCGAGGTGCGAGCGACCCGCGATGCGGGAGTCTTCCACCCCAAAATATGGTTCCTGCGCTTCGCCTCTTCCTCCGGACCGATCCTGTACCGGCTCATTTGTGCCAGCCGCAACCTGACATTCGATCGCAGCTGGGATACCGTCCTGGTGCTGGAGGGGGAGCTCGAGGAGCGGCAGGTCGGGTTCGGGGCGAATCGACCGCTGGCGGACTTCATCCAGGCCTTGCCAGCGCTGGCGCCGCACGGGGTTCCGGCAACACGTCTTGAGATTGTCCAGAGGATGCAGCGCGAGATCAGGAAGGTGCGCTTCGTTCCTCCCGAAGATTTCGACGAGGTCACCTTCTGCCCCCTCGGGATCCACGGGCATCGGAGCTGGCCCTTGCCCGAGACGATACGGAAGCTCCTAGTTGTCTCCCCGTTTCTGAGTGTCGATTTGCTCCAGCGGCTTGCTGGAAGTGCCCAAGAGGCTGTGCTTGTCTCGAGGTTGGAGGCGCTGCAAGCACTCAGCCGAAAGCAGTTTGGCGGTTTCTCCCACCTCTACACCCTGGCGGCGGAAGCGGACCCCGAGCCAGAAGCCGAGGTTGCGGCAGAGCCGCTCCCCGAGACGGCGACTGCCGGCCTGCATGCCAAGCTGTATGTTGCCGATCTCGGATGGGACTCAAAGGTGTGGACCGGGTCGGCCAACGCGACGACGGCTGCCTTTCGGGACAATGTCGAGTTTCTGGTGGAACTCACGGGCAAGCGCTCGGTTTGCGGTGTGGACAGCCTGCTCGAGCCTGCGTCGGGGAGGATGAGGCTTGCTGATCTACTCGAGAAGTTCGTGCCGGAGAAGGATGCGCTCCCTGTGGATCCGGTCCAGGTGGCCATGGAGCAGGGTATCGAGCAGATGAAGAGGCGCATTGTCGATGCGCGGATTCGAGCACACGTTGTTCCAAGCAGAGCCGAGGACGCGTACACAGTCGTCCTCCACGGCAAATCCGGCGCCGACAGGCTTGCCACGGATTCAGAGCTGGATGTCAAGGTCCACTGCTGGCCTATCATGCAACAAGAGGAGAGCGCGGCCGCGATCGAGCGACTTGGCGGCGAGGTGGCGTCCTTTGCGAGCCTCTCGTTTCCAGGATTGACTTCCTTCTTTGCCTTCCGCGTGGACATAGCCCGGGCAGGCAAGAAGCTGTCGTCCCGATTCGTGCTGAATCTACCGCTGGTCGGCGAGCCCGAGGACCGTCAAGAGCGACTCTTGCGTCACCTACTTCAGGACCGCAACCAGGTCCTGCGGCTGCTGCTCCTGATCTTGTCTGATGTCGACGGCGCTGAACTCGGCCAAGCTGAGGTGAGGCGGCTCTTGGCGGATACCGGGCCGAGTGTGAGATTCCCGTATTCGGGCGCTCTCCTGGAGCCTCTTCTGCGCGCGCTTGCCCGGGACCCCGAGAAGCTGGATGAGGTTGCGCACCTCGTCGACGATCTGGAACGCACAGCGGAGGGCCAGGCGCTGCTGCCCGAAGGCTTTCACCGCGTTTGGGATCCGATCTGGGCGACGAGGGGGGCCAAGCGAGTGTGAATCGCGTCGCCGAGCGACCCGATGTGGCGAGGATCGAGAGCGGGCTGAAGGATTTTCAGCGTGCAACGGTTGACTATGTGTTCCGCCGCCTGTACACCGACCCGCGGCCCACGCGACGGTTCTTGATCGCGGATGAGGTAGGCCTTGGGAAAACCCTCGTGGCTCGGGGCGTAATCGCTCGGGCGATCGACCACCTCTGGGATCTCGTGGACCGGATCGATATCGTCTACATCTGCTCGAACGCCGACATCGCCCGCCAGAACATCAACCGCCTCAACGTGACAGGCCAGGAGGGGTTCGCCCTGGCCTCCCGCATAACGCTCCTCCCCCTCGAGTATCACGAACTCGATCAGAGGAGACTCAACTTCATCTCCTTCACCCCGGGAACGTCGTTCGAACTCAGGTCCAGCATGGGGATGGGCACAGAACGCGCGCTTCTGTACCGGCTGCTGGAGGCCGGCTGGGGTCTCAAGGGAAACACTCCCCTGAATGTCCTGCGCGGCAATATGGGCTCGGAGAACTTCCGGTGGCGGGTGAAGGAGTCTCGCGAGTGGCAGATCGATGCCCAGCTGGCGGAGGCGTTCCTTGGTGCACTTGAGAAGCGGATCGTGGAGCAGCAGTCCCGAGGCGAGCAGGATCTACGGGCTCGGTTGGAGGACCTCTGCAAGGCCTTTGCTCGCTCAGACAGCCGAGTGACCGAAGAGGCATGGTGGGAGCGGACCGCCTGGGTGGGCGAGGTGCGGTCGCTGCTCGCGCAGACCTGTCTCAGCCAGCTCCAGCCGGACCTGATCATACTAGACGAGTTCCAACGGTTCAAGAACCTGCTGATGGGCGAGGACGCGGCGAGCCAACTGGCGCATGAACTCTTCAAGTATGCTGACGCCCAGACGGCGGCACGTGTTCTCCTCCTCTCAGCCACGCCCTACAAGATGTACACGCTTGCACAAGAAGCAGGGGAAGACCACTATCGCGATTTCCTTGAGACGGCTCGCTTTCTCCAAGACGATAAGGAAGCCACGATCCGTCTGGAAGGCTTGTTGGAGTCCTACAGGTCGGCAATCCTCCGAGCAGGCGAGCCAATCGGCGAGGATGTCGAGGGCGTGCGAGGGCAACTGGAGGATTGCCTACGGGTGGTCATGGCACGCACCGAGCGGCTGGCCTCAACATCGGATCGCAGCGGGATGCTGACCGAAATTGAGTCAAACCCGGAGCTGGCGCCGGAGGACATTCTCTCCTACCTGGCCCTCGAGGACCTGTCTGGCGACCTCCACGACAGGAACTCGCTGGAGTTCTGGAAGTCAGCCTCCTACCTCCTCAACTTCATGGAGGACTACCAACTTAAGCGATCCTTCCGGGATGCCCTCAAGGATCCGGCGCGTGGAGGGTCCATTGGAGAAAAGCTTGCCTCTTGGCCTCAGCTCCTCCTTCCGTGGCGCTGGAGGGTCGAGAAGTACCGGCCTGTGGCCCCGAGCAATCCGCGACTGAGGGCGCTGCAATCTGAGACACTGGATATGGATGCCTGGAAGCTGCTCTGGCTTCCCCCCTCGCTGCCTTACTACAAGCTGGAGGGGGCGTATGCAGAGCCGCGACTGGCGGGGTTCTCCAAGCGGCTGGTCTTTTCTTCCTGGAAGGTAGTCCCCCGGGTCGTAGCGTCTTTGCTGAGCTACGAAGCCGAGAGGCGGATGATCACCTCGTACGAGCCGAAAGCCCTGAACACGCCGGAGGAGCGGGAGAAGAGGCGTCCTCTGCTGCGTTTTGCCCGGTCCGAAGGCAGGCTGACCGGGCTCGCCCTTTTTAGTTTGATCTACCCCTGTGTGGTCTTGGCTCGCGGCTTCGACCCGTTGGGCTATCCAGGCAACTGCACAGGAGAGGATCGGCTTCCATCAGTGAAGGAACTGTTGGGGGTCATCCAGCCGCAAATCGCGGAGCTTGTCACGTCCAAATTGTCCGGCTTGGCGACCACCAGGGCCGTGGACGAGCGCTGGTATTGGCTCGCGCCAATCCTGTTGGATCTGGAAACGGAAGCGCACCAAGCTAAGGATTGGTGGCAACAGGAGGGCTTGCCAACGGATTGGGCGTCCCAACAAGAGGATCTGAATGACGATGAGGGCACCTCGGCGTGGGCCGATCATGTCGCGCAGGTTCGGGACCTAGTGCAAGAGTGGCGTCGCGGTGAACTACAGCTTGGGGCGATTCCCGAAGATCTGGGTGCCCTCATGGCGCAGCTCGCGGTGGCGGCTCCTGGTGTGGTGATGCTGAGGTCGCTCTCCCGCATATCCGATGGAAAGGCAGCTCAATCCAGCTTGAGTATCCGAAACGCATCCGCGCGGACAGCCCGGGCCTTCCTGAGTCTGTTCAACCTCCCCGAAGCCACTTCCCTGGTGCGTGGCGTGAACGCCGAAGAACCCTTCTGGCGGCGAGTGCTTGAACACTGCGTGTCTGGCGGACTCCAGCCGGTGATGGACGAGTACGTCCACGGCCTGAAGGAGTCGCTTGGTTTTGTCGGGAGCGTGTCAGAGGCTGCGGCCTCGGAAGTGGCGGACGCCGTTCGATACGCTCTGGGGCTGCGCACATCGACGCCGGTGATCGACGACATTCGCGTGGGTCCAAGGAGCCACAGGGTCACAATCCACGAACAGCGGATGAGAAACCGCTTTGCCGTGAGGTTTGGAGATGAGAAGACGGAGGGGTACGGGCAGCCCACACGATCCGACCAGCTGCGGGCAGCCTTCAATTCCCCCTTCTGGCCGTTTGTCCTGGCCACGACGTCGGTTGGGCAAGAAGGGTTGGATTTCCACACCTACTGCCACATCGTTGTCCACTGGAACCTGCCCGCCAATCCTGTGGACCTTGAACAACGCGAAGGCAGAGTCCACCGCTACAAAGGGCATGCCATCCGCAAGAATCTAGCCGCGAGGTACGGCCTTCGCAGCGTCTTGGGGTTGATGGATAGGAATCGTGATCCATGGGATGTCCTCTTTGAGCTCGGCGTGAAGGACCGAGCCAACGGGACTGATATTGTGCCCTTCTGGGTCTATCCAATAGAGGGCGGGGCTCGGATCGAGCGGCACCTCATGATGCTGCCGCTTAGTCGCGAGGTGGAGCGGGCAGAGGAGTTGCGGAGATCCTTGGCGATTTACCGGATGGTGTTCGGCCAGCCGCGCCAGGAAGACTTGGTGAGCTACCTGCTAAGCCGCGTGCCGGAGGAGAACGTCGAGGCTTTGGGCGAACAGCTAAGGATCAACCTTACGCCCCCTCCGACAAAGTGAAGGGCACGCGTGCCCTCCCATCGACCTCGCGTGGGATGTGTACTGAGGGCGCCCTACCACGGACATCACAGCCACCTACGCGTACCCACGGCCGCCACTATGCGATGTCCCGGGTCTTACCATCGCCGCCTCACCCCCTCGGAGGGGCCTCATGCATACGCCACGCACCCTGCGCCTCAGTCTCTGCCTCCTGTTCGCCGCCATGCTTGCCTGCAACTTGAAGGGGAACATGCTCTGGAACCTCGCCGGCCCGCAGACACCGGCCGATATCGTCGCAACATACGCGGCGCCGGCCGCGGACGACGCTGCGGTCGAGGAGTGCCTCGCGCCACCGGAGGCGTACGCGTTCGCCAACGAGAACCTCGACGTCAAGGTCGACGGCCCGAACGCGATCTGCAACGCCACATTTACACTCAAGAACCTCGGGCAGGAGCCACTTTCGGCCGTCGTCCACATCGCCTGGGATAACACGGTCGAGCAGTCGCAGTTCTGGGAAGTCAAGCCTCTGGGCCGGGGCGTGTCGTGGACCGAGCATGTGAACGAGTCCCACCTGATTCAGAATGCCTACTTGCGCGTGACCCACATGCTCGTGGTTCGCGATGTGCCTGAGTGCTGGTGGTTGGCCGCGAACGCCGAGCAGCCGCGCAGGGCAACGATTGCTGTCGCCATCGATCCACTCCCATGCCCGTGAGATCCCAGCGCAAGCCCTGACGCACAATAGACTTCCGGTTGGCGGATCGCCGTGCTCGGGCGACGGCGCGATGGCATCGCTCATTCTGCTCGGGCCACCGGCTGCACGACCGCGGTCTTCAGAGATTTGACCTACCCGCCCACCAACTCCGGATGGCTCTTTTTGAGCCAAGCCTCGACTGCCTTCGTCAACGCCTTAGCCTCACTGACGAGTTCATTGGCCTCGGTGTCGGAAATCCCTCCGCCCCGGTCATAAGTGCCGACATTCCGCTTGGTGCGGCAACTCTCGAGGTAGATAGCCAGGCCGGCGGATTCCTTCCCCATGACGAGCGGTAGCGCCTGGAAAGTGACCCGGTGGTGGCCCGCCCCATGTGTCTGATATCCGGCACACGCGAGCGGGACCGTGGCCAGCGGCAGGACCGCTTCATATGCAATCAGGAACCGCCGGTCGGGTGAGAGACCCGCAACCGAGGCATCCGTCAAGTCACGCTTTGCGAGCCTTAGTAGATCTCCGATTTCCTTGCCGCTTGTCTTGTGTCGCCTGAGTTGTCCCTCGGCCAGCAAGCACTCTAAGCTCATCGTCGCCCCCTATGAGATAGATCTTGGGTGCCTCCAGCGTCGCGTGGAGAAAGTGGTTTCCCTCGCGCGCCTTGCGCCGGAACTCGGCCTTGGTCATGAGAACCGGATTGATTTCTCGCCCCAGGCTCTCCCGAAGAGGGGCGAGCAGCCCGGCCAGCGCTCTCCCGGTCAGCGCCCCAATGACCAGGATGTCGATGTCGCTCGAGGCCGTGTCGGTGCCCTCGGCAATTGAGCCAAAGATGAAGGCGACCTCGATCTCGCCAGATGCCTGCTGAAGGCTTTCTCTTAGCGCATCGCCCATTCCGACTGTCTTGAGCAGTAGGGACTTGAGTTCGGGGAAGATCGGCGCTCTGCGATTGGCTTGGTAGTACTTGCGATTGCCCTCCACAGACGACTGCAAGAGCCCGCTCGCCTCCAGGCGCGCCACCTCAACCTGAACCGCGCGTACTGGCAGGTCGGCTTTGGTCGCAATCTCACGCAAATAGAAGCGGCGATCCGGGTTTAAGAGGAGCAGCTTGAGCACGGCTAGGCGCGCCTGCGAGGTGAAGAGTGCTTCGGCCAGCGAGCCGGAATGTATACTTTTTTTAGTCATATGTATACATAATATATACGTTGCAAAGCGGGTTGTCAAGCGCAGGGTGCCGGAAGCCTTGCGCCCTCACCCTCTCCCGCTGGGAGAGGGAACCCCTCGGCTTCATGCCGCGTGAGGGACCTGCGTTGGTTAGACAGCCCACTCGATGTGTCAACCCACCGCCGAGGCTATGACAGAAGTCGCCTGCACTCGCCTTGCATGTCCGCCATTACTCTCCGCCCGCAATGCCCCTCCGCCCCTCCTCCATATCCGCACCCTCCTCGCCGGCGCATATAGTACGCGCATGCACAAGGCGACCCGCGCCGCTAGGCTGCACTTCACGCAGAAGGCGAGAGGCCGCCTAGGTGGCTTGAAGTATCCGCTTGGCCACCATCTGCGCCCCCACCATCACATTCATCACCCCGCCCTGGCCCTCACTCTGCGCCCCGATGAACCACAAGCCCTCGATCGGTGTCTTGTGCGCCGGCGCCTTGTTGCCGATCACCGGCGGCACGCCACCGAACGAGTGATGCTCCTGATGGGTGCGGGTGCGGAAATCATCCGGCGTCAGGATCAGGCGGGTCTTCGTGTGCGCGCGCAGCCCGGGCACGTGGCGCTCCGCCTCGGCGATCAGTTTATCGGCCAGCTCCTCGCGACGCGCGCTCCACGAACCCTCGGCCAGCGTATCGGGCGCCACGGTGTAGACGGTCACGGCGTGATGCGCGGGCGGCGCCAGCGAGGGCGAGTGCAGCGAAGGCACGTAGATCAGGAAGCCCTCCTTGCCCTCATGAAAGTCGCCGGCCCGCAGACGCTTGACCGCCCTTTCCATATCCTCGGTCTTGTAGTAGTAGCACAACGCCGCCGGCTGGTAGGGGGTCGGGTCGAAGTCGATCCCCAGATGAACCATCAGGACCGATTCCATCAGCCGGTTGCGCTCGATCTGGGCGATCAGTTTGGCGGGCAGATGCTCGCGCCCGACCAACCCAAAGAACACCTCGCGCATCCCGCCCGAGGCGAGCACGAGATCGGAGGTCTCGAGGTGATCATTTGCCAGGACCACGCCCGCTGCCCGGCCGTTCTCGACCGCGATCTTCTTCACGGTGGTCATTGTCAGAAGCCTCCCACCGTGCTGCGTGATGACACCCAGGACGGCGTCGACCATCGCCTGGCAACCGCCGATCAGGTAGGAGTACGCGGTCTGCGCGCTGCGCGTACCCGGATAGGTGGGGATGCGCTTGTCGAATGCGGTCTCGAGGTGGAGCGAAGGGACCCCTAGTGCGGGGAACTCGCTCGGCGCGGTGACGAAGTCGGCGACGATACCCAGGAAGATCGTCTTCAGCGTCGGGGACTGGAAGTAGTGATCCATGAGCTGATTGCTCGTCCAGTCGGCGACGCCCTTGACGCCCTGGAAGGCGAGCAGCATGCGTAGCTTGAGCCACAGCGCCGAGAGGCCCTCGGCGCTCTCCGCCTGACGGGTCAGACCCATCAGGCGGATCATCCGATCGTAGAAGCGGTAGTAGCGGCCTAGCGCCGCGGCCTCCGCCGGGAAGAGACGCTTCAGCCGCTCGCGCCGCCAGTAGGGCCCCTCATACTGCGCCGGTTTCCACAATGCGATACTGCCCAGCGCCAGGCCGCGATCCTCGTGCACCGCCTGGACGCGGTCGCTGACGCCGAGCTCCTCGAGAATGCGGCGGCCTTTGTCGCCTGGCGCGAAGCCTTCGACCAACAGAGGGCCGAGATCCCAGCCGAAGCCGTCGTGCCGGACGGTCGCCGTCACGCCGCCCGGGGTAGAGAACTGCTCGAACACGGTGACCGCATGCCCGGCCTTCGCCAGGTATGCCCCGGCAGTCAACCCGGCCATGCCTGAGCCGATGATCGTGACCTTCATGGGATCCTCACATCGGGCCGATGCCCGAAACGTGCCTCTGCGACTCGCTAAGCTGACTTTCCGGCCAAGCCCTTGCGCGCCGCGAGCTCCTGCACCAACTCACCATGCGACTTGCGTGTGATCGGATACCAGATCAGGAACGGCAGGCTGATCAGGATGACGGCAGCCGGCACGACGGCGAAGAACAGCCGGATGCCGAACAGCGCCCGGGCGGTCTGGGCCACGTTCGGGATGTACCCGAACCAGTTCAGCGCCCAGCCACTGACCGCCACGCCCAGGGCGCTGGTGAACTTCGAGAGAAAGGCCCACAGGCCGTAATAGACGCCTTCGCGTCGTTCGCCGGTGATCTTCTCGTCATACTCCACCACGTCCGGCAGCATGCTCCACGGGAAGACCCACTGGGCGGAGAATCCCAGCCCGGCCACCGCGGCCACCACGTAGATCAAGGGTGTGGGACCGCCGGGGAGGAAGAAGCCGGCCATGACGGCCACCGAGGCGATGAACAGCCCCAGCGCGTAGGCCGGGCCCTTGTTGATCCTGTCAGAGACCTTCTTGGCGGGAATGAGGAAGATCCCAATCACCAAGAGCATAACCAGGAGCACGAACGAGACCTGGTCGCCCATGCCCAGTTGATACGTGATGAAGTAGGGCACCAGCGCTGTGAGCACGGTGAAGCTGAAGCTGCTCAGAAACTGGGCGATCATCAGGATGACGAACGGCCGGTTCTTGAAGCACGTCAGCATGGCCTTGAGGGCTGGCAGTTTGGAGGGTTCACCCACCATCGTGGGGTCTTCCCTGACTGAGAGGGTCGTGACCAGCGTAGTGATGATGGCGATGGCTCCGAACACGGCGCCGGTGGCGCTCCACGCCTGCTGCAGGTTGAGGCCGGCCCCGTGGAAGATCCCGGCCAGCATCGTGGTCAGGGCCGCGCCCAGGATGTAGCCGACCACACTGTAGACCATGCGGATCGAGGTCAGACTCCCCCGCTCGCTATAGTCGCGCGTGAGCTCGGGCGTCATGGCGTAGTACGAGGTGGAGACCATGGTGTGGAAGGAGTCCAAGAGCCAGAAGCTCCCCAGGATAGCCAGGAATGCCGCGACGCCGGACAACCCCTTGGGGATCGAGAACATGATCCAGGCCGCGATGCCCAGAGGCACGGCGCCGATCAGCATCCAGATCCGCCGACGGCCGAACCGGGATCGCGTTCGATCGGACCAGTAGCCGAACAGCGGATCGTTGAATGCATCCCAGGTGAGCTTGCCGACCATCAGGGCCAGGCCGGCCAGGGCCGGATTGATGCCGGCCACGTCGGTGTAGTAGAAGAGCAGGAAGAACTGCATGGCGGAGGTGATCAGGGCAATGCCCAGATCGGCCAGGCCGTAACGCACTTTGATGCCGAGCGTCAGTCGCGGGTTCATGGGGGCTCCTTATCGAGGAAGGGTAGAAGTGCCGGGGTCAATAATACAGGCACACGAAACGAGGTGCCGTGGATCATGCAGCCCACTCGGGCCGGAGCGTCTTGCGTCCGCGGCGGAATCCAGATGTCAATCACTTGCCCCGGGCCCTGATGCACCTTTAGCCCACATCAGATGTTCTGACCTCCCGCCCAGCGCGGGCTGACTCAAGCGCTGCTAGAGAGATCTGGAGAACAGCCTTGCCCGTCGGGCCGTCGAGCCGCGGCTGGCCGCCATGCTTCAGCTTCTCGATCAGGTCCACCGTGGCGGCGATGAAGCTGTCGTGCCATTCCACGCCCTGGACGGGGATGGCGGTCGTCTTGCCGTCCTTGAAGAGCATCAGCTCCGGCAAATCGACGGTCCGCGCCGTATAGCGGTTGATGAACAGGATTCCCTTGTCGCCGACGATCTCGACCCGGTCGTCATCCGCGTAGTAGGCCGAGTCGATGCGCGTCTCCGGCGTGTGCTCGATATCGAGTACGCCGTAGCAGCGTGGCGCCTGATACTGGAACATGACCACCGCCGGCGCATCGATGTTGACCCCGGGTGCGACGGGCGTGCCGTCGATCCAGGCGCAGACCCGCGCGACGGGCCCGGCCAGGAAGTAGGCGAGCGAGAAGAGGTGGTAGCCGTGGTCGAAGACCAGCTCCCCTCCGCCGCATAGCTTCTCGTCGAACCGCCACACCCATGCGGAGAGTGGCACCTCCCAGCCGGTGGTCGACGTCCCGGTCGAGATGTGCATCCGCACGGCGCGCACTTCGCCGATCTCGCCCGCCTCGATCATCTGACGGGCGCGCACGGCCGGCGCGTAGTAGACGAAGTTCTCGTAGACTCGCAACACGACGCCCGCCGTCTGGGCGGCGGCGATCATCTGATCGGCCTCGGAGGCCGTGAGTGCCATCGGCTTCTGGACCGAGACGTGCTTCCCGGCCTGGCAAGCGGCTACCGTCATCGGGCAGTGCAGGTGGTGCGGGGTCAAGAGCTCGACAAGATCGATCTCTTTGTCGTTCAGCACCTGCTCGAAGTCGGTGTAGAACTTCTTGACCCCCCAGGCCGAAGCCTTCGCCTGAGCACGCTCGCCATCGGTATCGCACACCGCCACGATGCGGGCATCGTCACGACCACAGTAGCCAAGCTGGTGCAGGTCGCTGATGCGCCCGCATCCGACGAGGGCGGCTCGAATCGTCTCCATGGTCAACCCTTCTTCTTCTCCATTGAAAGCCGGGACTACTTGGCGCCCGTCTGCGACTCACTCGCCTCGAGCTTGGCGCGCACCGCGGCGTGTGACTTGCGCGTGATCGGATAGCGGATGAGGAGCGGCAGCGAAAGGAAGATGCATACCGCCGGGATCAGCCCGAAGAAGGCACGGATGCCGAGCAGCGCCTGCGGCGTCTGCTCCACATTGGGAACATAACCCGAGCCGGTCAGGATCCAGCCCACGGCGGCCAGCGCGAAGGCCTCCGAGACCTTGGTCGCCAGCCCCCACACGCCGTAGTACACGCCGCTGCGCTGCTGCCCGGTCTCGGCGCGATCGAAATCGGCCACGTCGGCCACCATCGACCAGGGGAAGATCCACTGCGCGGCGAGCCCGAATCCGCCCAACAGGGCAACCAGGTAGACCAGCGGGGTCTCTCGGTGCGGCAGGAAGAATGTGATGGCGAACGCCAGCGCTCCAATGGCCATGCCCAGCGCGTACGCCGGTCCCTTGTCCATCTTCTGCCCGAGCCATTTCCAGAAGGGGATTGAGGCCGTAACGCAAATCAGCATCAGGCCCATCACCAGCGCGGTTTGCTCCTTCATCAGGAGTTGGTACTCGATGTAGTAGGCCATCAGCGTCTTGACGAAGGCGAAGGCAATGTTCATCACAAGATAGGTCCCACACAGCCAGAGGAACGGCTTGTTGCGCATGGCAAGGGCGAAGGATCGGAGGGGCGAGGCCTCAGAGGGAGCCACGGCCGCGACGCCGCGCTCGCGGATGCCGGCGACGGAGATCAGCAGCACGAGCGCCGCCAGGGCGCCATAGGCGATACCGATGAACGCGAAGCCGGTGCGCTGCAAGGCGAACAGGCCCACGATGGCGGGCGTCAGCGCCGCCCCCACCAGGTAGGCCGGGACGGCCAGCGCCATCCGGTAGGAGATCAGGGCCGAGCGCTCATCGTAGTCGTCGGTCAGTTCCGAGGTGAGCGCGTAGTAGGGGACATTGGTGATCGTCCACAGCGTGTCGAACAGCATGAAGGTCAGCGCAATCCAGATGAAGGTGGAGATCCGCTCTGCGGGAGGGACGTACCAGAGCAGGGCGATGGAGATGCCGAGCGGGATGGCGCCGAAGATCATGAAGACCCGGCGCTTGCCGAAGCGCGACTTCGCCTTGTCGGTGAACCAGCCGGCCAAGGGATCGTTGATCGCATCCCAGATCTTGCCAATGAGCAGCGCGCTGCCGGCCAGGGCCGGCACGACCAACGCGGCGTCGGTGTAGAACTTCATCAAGAAGAACTGCACGGCCGAGTTGACCGTGGCGTTGCCCACGTCCCCCATGCCGTAGAAGAACTTGGTGCGCGCCGGCAGCTTGCCAGATTTCGATGCATTGCCCATGGATTCCTCCCCTGTCCCCGTCAAATCGATCCGAGGAACGCGCGGACGCGTGGGTCGGCCTTCGCAGCGGAGTCCAGAACAGGACGGAAGGCCGGGAATGTGAGCGCCGGGCGAACGACCTCGCCCGGCAAGGCTTCCAGGATCTCGATCATCGGCCGGTGAGCGGCGGTGGACACCTGCCCCAACATCTTGCGTGCCTCTCGCTGCGGCTCGGCGCGTTCGCTCGGGTAGCCCTCGCCCCGTCCGGGGCCGAGCAGGGCGTCGAATATTAAACGCAGGTTGACGTCGGATGCCCAGCCATAGCCCTGATTGAGCGCCAGCGAGATGCAGTTGCCGGCATTGATGCGCGAGAAGAGCCACGCATCCAAGGGCGTGAGCAGATGGCCGCACACCACGCCGGGATACTGCAGTACGGCATTCATGAAGCCGAGGCCGGTCCCGCAGCCGCCGACAACGAGATCGGCCGCGTTGAGGTGCACGAGCAGCGCCGCCATCAAGCCGGTGTGAATGTAGAGCAGCGCGGGGACCTCTCCGGCGGCGGTGTTGCCGAGGTTGTGGATCTCGAGCCCGCGCCCGTCCAGCGCGGCGAGGAGGTCCGCGTTCCGATGTGCGGCGCTGATCTCGTTGATCACGGCGACACGCATACTCACCTTCCTGACTTGCGCACAAGAACCCGCTGCGCCGCAGCTCGTATGTCGGCTTCGGAGAGCCCGCAGGCGTCCAGGAGCGACTCGGGATCGCGCCCGGTGGGGCAGAAGTGGTCGCGGATGCCGACGCGCTCCAGCGGAACTGGGTGGCCCTCGGCCAAGGTCTCGGCCACGGCGCTGCCGAGCCCGCCGAGGATGTTGTGCTCCTCGACCGTGACAAGGGCGCCGGTATCGCCTGCGGCCTGGAGGATCAGGTCGCGGTCGAACGGTTTGAGCGTGTGGATCTCGACGAGGCGCGCGTCGATCCCCTGCTGTGCGAGGGCCTCGGCTGCGCGCCGGCTGCGCCCTACCATCGCCCCGCTTGCGACCAGTGTCACGTCGGCACCGGACCGAAGGACGATGCCCTTCCCGATTTCGAGCGCAATTGTGCCGTCGTGTGCCGGCAAGGTCGCCGCCCGGCTGATCCGCAGGTAGACCGGGCCGTCGAACTCGGCGACGCGTGGCACCCAGGCAGCCGCCTCGTCCGCATCGGCCGGGACGATCACCGTGATGTTCGGCAGCGCGCGCAGGTTGGCGATGTCAGTCATCGAGTAATGTGTGGCGCCGTCCTTGAAGTCCGAGAGGCCGGCGAATCCTGCCACCAGCTTGATGTTGGTGCGCGCGTAGCACACGCAGGTCCGCACCTGTTCAAGTGCGCGCAACGAGAGCAGGCAAGCGAAGGCGTTGGCGAAGGGGATCAGGCCGCCCAGCGCCAGCCCGACGGCGACGTCGACCATGGCCGGCTCGGCGATGCCGATGTTGAAGAAGCGCTCCGGGAAGCGCTTGGCGAAGAACGAGGAGAGCGTGGAGGCGGATGTGTCCACATCCAGGGCAACGACGTCTGGGTGCGCAGCCGCATAGTCGGCCAGCGCCCGCCCGTACGCCTCGCGCATCGACACCTCGCCCATGTCAGCCATCCCCGCCAAGCTCGGCCAGCGCCTGCTGGAGCTGCGCCGGCGTGGGGACGCCGCCATGCCAGGCGGCGTCGTTCTCCATGAATGAAACGCCCTTGCCCTTCACCGTTCGGGCGATGATCATCGTCGGCCGGTCGCCGGAGGCGGCTGCCTCATCGAGCACCTCGGCGAGCTGCCGGACGTCGTGGCCGTCGGCCTCGAGCACGCGCCAACCCCATGCGGACCAACGCGCGCCGAGATGTTCCATCGGCATGATCTCGCTGACTGGTCCGTCGAGCTGCACGCCGTTGTTGTCGACGATGCCGATCAGGTTGCCCAAGCCGTACTTGGCGGCGACGGCCGCGCCCTCCCACACGATGCCGCCCTGGCACTCCCCATCGCCGAGTAGGACAACCGTGCGGTAGTCGGCGTCGCGCAATCGTGCGGCAAGGGCGAGGCCGGCGCCGATCGCCACGCCGTGCCCGAGCAGCCCGCTGGTCATGTCGACGCCAGGCGTCTTCAGCCGATCCGGGTGTGCCTGGTGCGGGCAGTCCACCTCGCCCCAGCGCTCGAGCTCGACCAAGGGGAAGAAACCGCGCAGCGCCAGGGCGGCGTAGAGCGCGGCTGAGGCGTGACCCTTGCTGAGCACGAAGCGATCTCGAGCCTCCCACATTGGGTTCGCCGGGTCGATCCTCAGGAAGTGGAAGTAGAGCACTGCCAGGATCTCCGCCGCCGAGAGCGCCCCGCCGATGTGGCCAGCCCCTCGGCGGGTGATCAGACGCAGGCTCTCGACCCGAAGGCGCCGGGCGATCTCGTAGAGGTTGGCGACGTGGTCGGCCGTGAGTGGCGGCATCCGGATCCTCAAAGACCGATCTCGTGGCGGAGGGCTTGGGTCTCGTCGCACCAGTTGCCGACGTTCCAGCGACCGAAGACGCCCATGCCGCCCAGCTCGTGGGGGCCGAAGTAGACCGGCACGTGAATCAGGGACAGCCCCGGATGCCTCCCCGCCTGTTCCAGCGCGGCCTGGAGCGTATCGGGCGTGCGGCCTCCATCGAGCGCCAGCAGGCCAGGGACGGCACGGCCCCAGGCGAGGTAGTCGACGTGGACGGTGTTCCGAGTGGCGAACTCGGCGCCGTACTGCGCCTGCTGCAGACCGCTGATCGCCGCCATGCGACCGTTGTCCAGGATCAGGATGCACCCCGTCGCCCCGTGCTCCACGCCGTCTATCAGAATCTGCGGGTTCATTGTGAACGAGCCGTCGCCGGTGACTGCCAGGCCGTAGAAGGGCTGGGAAGCCGCGGCTGTGGCCAGCAGCGCCGAGACTGCGAATCCCATGTAGCTGGCGCCGGTCTCGGTGAACAACTGATCGGGCCGCTCGACCTCGGCGATCTGGAAGCCGTTGGCCTGAACATCGCCGGCGTCGAAGAAGGCGATCGCCTCCCGCGCCTTGGCCCACGCCAGCGCGATCCGGATCGCCGCCGGTTGGGTCAGGACCGGAACGCCCCAGTAGTCGTCCTGGAGCACGGGCACCGCGGCCCGCGCCGCCTTGTGCGCCTCCCACTCGGCCTTCCTCTCGGCGCAGGTTCGCAGCCACTCCTCCTTCGTCGATGGTGGCTGGGCGCGCAGGGTTCGGTTCAGTTCGCGCAGCGTCAGGCGCAGGTCGCCGAGGAGCGGAAGGGTGCGGTTGTAGTGCAGAGCGTCGTTCAGGTCGGCGTTGAGGTTGATCACCTGTTTCACCGATGGGTACCCGGTGCGCGAGCAATCCGACTGACAGACAGCTCGCGTGCCGACGGCGATCAGCAGGTCGGCCTGCTCCATGGCGAAGTTGCCGCACAGCGAGCCCTTCGAGCCCCCCACGCCCAGGTTCTGTGGATGTGACGAGGGAACGCATCCGGCGGCGATCGGGGTGTGGACTAGGGCCGCCCCGGAGAGCTCGAGCAGCGCCTCCAGTTCCCGGCCGGCGTGTCGGGCGCCGCCCCCGACCTTGATCATCGGCCGACGCGCCGCGTGGATCCAATGGACGGCCTGCGCGAGGTCGCCTTGCGTCAACCCGAGAGCCGCGGTGCATGCCGTCGGGAGCTCGTCCAGGTCGAACTCCGGCATCCAGGCGGCCTGCGTGTTCATCGGGAGCAGGAGGTAGAACGGCGCGGGACGGGTCGGGTGGTCGACGGCGGCGGCGCCGCGTCGGAGGGCCGTCGCCAGGGCCAGCGGCGTGTGCAGCGAATAGGCCGGCCCCATCGCCGCCGCCAAGCGCAGAAACAGCCCCTGCTCGTGCCGAGGGATCTGCTGCATATTGAAGCCCTCGTCCTCGGTCGTCTCGTCCCCGAACAGGTACCAGACCCCGAGCCCATCCGAGGCGGAGACAAGCGAGGCCGCCAACGCCTGGAGGGCGCCGGGCCCGATCGAGGTCACGACCGCGGCCTTCTCGTCTCGCACCCAGCGCAACGCCGCGGCGGCGTGCGAAGCCTCGATCTCGCTGCGGACGGCCAGGACGCGCACCAATCCAGCCTCCTGGTAGATCCGCAGGACCTCGCCCACCTCGGTCGATCCGTGGCCGAAGACTGCGAAGTAGTTCCGCACGCTCTGCTGCAACAGGCCGAGAACCAGGGCTTCGGAGAGCGTCAGACCGACGCGCCGGGGGATCAGACCCTGGGTGCGAGCCGCTGCCAACCCACCGGCCCGGGCGATCACCGCGGCCCGATCGATGCGCGCCTGGGCGACCATGTGCTTGGACGGAGAGACCTGGGTCATGAGGCGTCCCTCGAATGGACAGTGCCGTGCCGGAATGCGGTTTCCCGAGTTCGCCGGACCCGGTGAAGCCGACGTGAAGCGGGGCTAGGTTCCGGCGAACCCCATTCGTTCGGACAGCTCGCTTGCCACCTCCATGACGATGGCGGCAATGCCGGGCAGGCGTCGGTCGGTCATGCGGGTCGTCGGACCAGAGATCCCGATGGCGCCGGCGACGTGCGAATGGTGGTCGAAGACCGGGGCGGCCAGGCAGCGCACACCCGGGTCGAACTCCTCGTCATCGACGGCATAACCCTGGTGGTGGGCGGCCGCCAGGTGCTTGGCGAGTCGGCCGTCGGCGGTGATCGTGCGCGGGGTGAAGCGTTCGAGGCGGGTAGGGATCTCCACCGCGCCGAAGGCCAACAAGGCTTTCCCCAGCGCAGTGCAGTGGAGCGGGGCGGTTTGCCCGACGTGGACGTTGACTCGTAGCGTCGCCGGCGATTCGGCCTGCCCGATGTACAGGACCTTCCCTTGCGCAGCGACGCCAAGGTGAGCGCACTCGCCGGTCCGTTCCATCAGCGCCTGCAGGTGGGGCGCGGCGGCCTCGTGCAGGGGGAGCCGGCTGAGCTGGCGACGGCCCAGCGTCACCAGCCGCGGGCCGAGCCGGCAGCGCCGGGTGGATGGATCCTTCTCGATGTATCCGTGCCGGGCCAGCGTCGCCACCAGCCGGGAGGCGCTGGCCTTGTCGACGCCCAGCAACCCGGCCAGCTGGGTGACGCCGACATCCTCCCGGGCCTCCCCGAGGAGGTCGAGGATCTCCAACCCGCGCGCCAGCGAGCGTATCTCGGTCATGGTCCTTGTTGACAAAGATACAACAACATTGCGGCGTATGCAACAACCTTGAGTTTTCGGTGGACGCTTATGGTGGGGCGGGCGCGGACGCCTCGGTCGAGGCGGGCCTCGCTCCGCCGGAGGATTCCGCTTGGTCCTACGATAGCATCGATCGCAAGGTCGACGGACCAAACATGATCTGCAATGGGACCTTCATGCTCAAGAACCTCGGGCAGGAGCCGCTTTCAGCCGTCGTGCACATCGCCTGGGCCAACATAGTGCAGCAATCGCAATTCTGGCAGGTCCAGCCGCTGGGGGTAAGTGAAGTATGGACCGACCACGCCAACGAGTCCCACCTGGCACAGAACGCCTACATGCGCGTGACGCACCTGCTCATGCTTCGCAATGTGCACGAGTGCTGGTGGCTGGCCGCGAACGCGGAGCAGCCGCGGTGGGAGACGATTGCGACCCCCGTCGATCCGCTCCCGTGTCCGTGAGGCCCTGCGCAGGGATAGGCGCACAATCGACTCTCTGATTGTGGATCGCCAGGCGCCGTGTCCCTCGCTCTGCCCCTCTCCCGTCGGGAGATGGAACCCCTCGGTTTCAAGCCGCTTGAGGGACTCTCGTTGGAAAAAACCCCGTACAAAGTGTCGTCGCGTTGCCCTGACCATGACAGAAGTCACCTGAGCGTGTAATGCATGTCCCCGATTCCCCTCCGCGGGCAACCTGCCTCCGCCCCTCCTCCTTATCCGGACCCTGCCCACGGGCGCGGATAGTACGCGCATGCACAAGAAGTCCGCACGCCGCTTGCCTTGCCTCCCCCTTTGCCGTATAGTAACTTTTGACCCCGCCGCCCCAGGAGGCTTGCCCCATGGATTCCTTCAAACGCCAGTTCAATACCGTCACTCTGGTCATGATCCCGATCGCCATCGCGATCAATATCGCCGTCGGACAGCTCGCGCTGCTCATCAAGGTGCCGCTGTACCTCGACTCGATCGGCACCGTCCTGGTGGGCGTGCTGGCCGGACCGTGGGCCGGCGCGCTCACCGGGTTCCTCTCCAGCGTGATCTGGTCGCTGGCCGGCTGGTATACGCCTGCCATCGCTTTCGCCGGTGTGGCCGCCATCATCGGGACACTGGCCGGCGTCTTCGGACGCGCCGGCTGGCCCAACTCGTGGTGGAAGGCGATCCTGGCCGGCCTCATCACCGGACTCACCGCGGCCATCCTCTCCGCGCCCATCGCCACCTATGTCTTCGGCGGCGTGATGGGTTCGGGCACCGATGCCATCGTCGCCATGGCGCGCTCGGTCGGGCTCGACTCGCTGGGCGCCAACATCGCCCAGGGCACGTTCTCCGACCCGATGGATAAGATGGCCTCCTACCTGCTCGTGTACCTCGTGTTGCGCGCGCTGCCCTTGCGCTTCTTGGCGCGCTTCACCAACCTGGCCCCGCGCTCGAAGTAGCCTGGGGCTGAACGCACTACTCCTCCCGGGGCGCGCAGTACTCGCGGCGCGCCCCGGTCCCCCCAGTGCGACACATGAACATCCGGCGCGAGCGTCGATGACTGGCGAGGTACCTCCACGCCCGATGGGCCACGGCCCCGCGCGTCTGCCGCACTCGCCTGGGACGCAGCCGCCTGCGATTCCATTGCGCTCGCCCCAATCATTGCACCCGCTCACCATGCTCACCGTCAGCCTATCGGCGGTCGTCGCGGGCGCGTCCCTGCCCACCACGCCCTGGGTCCTGGCGGTGTTCGTGGGGCTGCTCGTTCCGCTCGCGGCCTGGGGTCGTCGCCTGGGCGCGTTCCTGCGCGCGTGCGCGAAAGTCATCTGGCCGTTTGCCCTCTCGCTCGTGATCATCCAGGGCTTCTTCACACCCGGGCCGAGCGTGCTCTTGCGCCTTGGGCCGTTCAATTACACGCTCGAGGGCTTGCAGGTGGCGCTGCTCTTCACCTCGCGGCTGCTCGTCGGCTTAGGCGCGGCGACGCTGCTCATGATGATCATTCGGCCGGATGCGCTGATGCGCGCGCTGGTCGAGCGCGGCCTGCCGAATCAAATCGCCTACATCATCATCACGGCGCTGCAGATCGTCCCGACCTTTCAGGCGCGGGGCCATGCCATCCTGGACGCGCAGCGCGCGCGCGGGCTCGAGACTGAGGGCACGCTGATTGTCCGCCTGCGCGCGTTTGCGCCGCTGGTTGGCCCGCTGATCCTCTCCAGCCTGATGCAAATCGAGGAGCGCGCCATCGCGCTCGAAGCGCGCGCGTTCAGTCGGCCCGGGAAACGCACGAGCTTTGTGGCACTGCGAGATTCGCGGTTGCAGTCGATCTTGCGCTGGGCGCTTATTTTGGGTGCGGTCACGCTGATTGTGGCGCGCATTCTCTCTTGGGGCCGGCGATGATCGCTCTTAACGGCGTGACCTATCGCTACCCGGGCACCCAGCGCGACGCGCTGCACGCGATCGACCTCGTGGTGGGGGAGGGCGAACTGGTGGGTGTGGTCGGCGCGAACGGCGCGGGCAAATCCACGCTGTGCTACGTGCTCTCCGGATACGTCCCGCATTTCTTCAACGGCACAGTCGAGGGCAGCGTGCAGGTGGCCGGGCACGATGTGACCCGCACGCCCATCGGCGAGCTGGCCTCGGAGATCGGTCTCGTCTTCCACAATCCGTTCAATCAGATCAGTGGCGCGCGCTATACCGTTCTCGAAGAGGTGGCCTTCGGCCTCGAGAATATGGGCCTCCCGCGCGACGAGATGCATGCGCGCGCCGAGGCCGCGCTTGCTGCCACGGGCCTCACCGATCTCGCGCAGCGCTCGCCTTTCGCCCTCTCGGGCGGCGAGCAGCAACGCCTGGCCATCGCCGCGATCATGGCCATGCAGCCGCGCGTGCTCGTGTGCGACGAGCCGACCTCGCAGCTCGACCCGGCCGGCACGCGCGCGGCCTTCGAGGTATTGCGCGGCCTGGCGCGCCAGGGCGGCACGACGATCGTCCTTACGGAGCACAAGCTGGGCTGGCTGGCCGCGTTCGCGGACCGCCTGCTCGTGCTGCATGAAGGCGCGCTCGTTGCCGATGGTCCGCCGCGCCAGGTGCTCGCTTCGGCGATCGACCACGCGTGGGGCGTGGGTGCGACCAAGTACGCCCGCGCCGCTCAGGAGCTTCTCGCGCGTGGTCTCATTCCGTCGCAGTCCCGCCTCCCGGTGACACTCGAGCAGGCCGTGGAGACCCTGCGGTGACGATCATCGTTCGCGACGCGGCATACGAATACACCTCCGGCGTGCGCGCGCTCGGCGGCGTGAGCCTGACCATCGCCTCGGGCGAGGCCGTGGCGCTGGTGGGCGAGAACGGCGCGGGCAAGACGACGCTCGCCAAGCTCCTCAACGGGCTTTTGCGCCCGAGCCAGGGCAGCGTCGAGGTGGAGGGCTACGACACGCGCACGCGCACCACGGCCCAGCTCTCGCGGCAGGTGGGCTTCGTGTTCCAGAACCCGGATGACCAGTTGTTCGCGCGAACGGTGCAGGCGGAGGTTGCCTTTGGCCCGCGCAACCAGCGCCTGACCGAGGCCGAGATCGAGGCGCGTGTGGCGGTCGCGCTTGCGGAGGTGGGTCTCACGGACGAAGCGGAGCGCCACCCGTATGACCTGGCGGTGCCCGAGCGCAAGATGGTGGCGCTCGCCGCGGCGCTTGCGATGCACACACCGGTACTCGTCCTGGATGAGCCGACCATCGGCCAGGATGCGCAGGGCGTCGAGCGATTGGGCGCGCTCGTCGACCGGCTGCATGCCGAAGGGCGTACACTCATCACGATCACGCACGACCTCGACTTCTGCCTGGCGCATTTCGAGCGCGTGGTGGTCATGGCCGGCGGTAAGATTCTTGCGGACGGCTTAGCTGCGGATGTGCTGAGCCAAACCGAACTCCTGGCGCAGGCGCAGGTCGAGCCGCCGCAGCTCATTCAGCTTGCGCAAGCGCTGGGATGGAGCGAGGCGCCGCGCTCGGTTGCCGAATTCGCCGACATCTATGCTGAAAGGAAGGCACGGTCATGATTCTCGTCTTGGGTGACCTGCTCGCGGATCTCAGCTTGCGCATCGAGGCGTTCCCGGTGCAGGCCGGCGGCATGCAGCGCGTATCATATTTCGAATTGGGCCCAGGCGGCGCGGCGAATACGGCCATTGCCGCGGCGCGGCTCGGGCTCGCGGTCGGGCATCTGGGCGAGATCGGGCAGGACCGTGCCGGGCGGTGGATTCTCAAGGATCTCGAGGCGGAGGGCGTCGATGTGAGCGGCGTGATCACGCCCGATGGTGCCGCGACGCCGGTGGCAGGGGTTGTTGTCGACCGCTCGGGTGAGCCGGCCTACCTGGGCTACCCCGGCAAGCTGCGGTTGAACGCGCTGCCGAAGTTGTGGGGCAAGCGCATCGCGAAAGCGGAGGCGCTGTTTGCGGACGGCTGGGCGGATCACGCCGACGTGCCGAACCTCATCCTGGGCGGGCTGCGCGCAGCGCGCGCCGCGGGCGTGCCATCGTTCTTCGATCCTGGGCCGGGCAACCCGGCGATGGACAATGCCTGGCATGGCAAGGCCTGCCGGCTGGCCACAGTGATTCTCGCCACCGAGGAGGAAGCCCGGCGCATTAGTGGCAAACCCGATCCGCTCGATTCGGCGCGCGCGCTGCTGAGGCTTGGCCCCAAGCTGGTGGTGGTCAAGCGCGGCGTGGCGGGATGCTTCCTCGTGCGCAAGGGCGAGGTGCATCTGGCGGGCGGCTATCCGGTCGAAGCGCGCGACGCGACCGGCGCCGGCGACAGCCTGGATGCGGCGATCATCTACGCCTGGCTGCGCAAGATGCCGCTGGCGGCGATGGGCGTGCTGGCGAATGCTGTCGGCGCGGCGAAGGTGCTTAAGCTGGGCACGGGGCGCAACGTCCCAACGAGCGACGAAGTGCGTGCCATCCTGCGTCGGTTTGGGGTGCCCGAGGCGGGGATCCTCGACGAGGCATAAGCGCGCATCCTTTGGCAGGTCTTTCACCGCCGAGAACGCGGAGAACGCAGAGAATTCCATTGACTTGTTAGGGCACGCCATGGCGTGCCCCAGCACATTCATGGTGGTGTGCGCGTCGCATGCCGATGCTGGCCAGACGCTGAGAGAAGAACGTCATTCAGGCGAAGGCGGGAATCTAGGCTCGTGACCGTCTGAGGGGTGGGCGGTGGCGCGTGCACATGAATGTACGACCCCCGTATTCCATCCCCATTCGCTTCGTCGTCGCACGCGCACCGTGATCGTCCTGGGTCCCCGCCTTCGCGGGGACGACGGACTATTCTGTTCGGTGGCCAATCTGCCTCATGCATTCGTTCCCCCGTTGCGCGGTTATAGGGGTGGGGGTCTCCGCATGCGCGGCATGCCGTGCCCAAACAGGATCTCGAGAGGTGCGGGCGTCTCCGTGGTGCCAAGCCTTGAGCTGCCCCATCGGGCCGCACCAGACGCATGGAAGACGCGCGGGCGGTCATTGGCCGCCGCAGTCGGCAACAAAGTGGGGGGGAGCGGCTGAGCGCTTGATCCGGTAATGCATGTCCGAGATGCCCACTCGCGCGGTCGGCCCCCATCGCCCCTCTGCCAAGAGACGCGACGCGAATTGACATGCGCGCCAAGAAGGCTATTATCTAGATGAGGCGCAAGGCCTCGCTCCACTCGCCGCGGGCGAGGTCTCGAGTTGAGAAGCGAAGGTGACCTTTGGCTAACCCGACTATCATCATCCTTGGCGGCTACGGCAACACGGGCCGGGCATTGGCGCGGCTGATGCTCGAACACAGCCAAGTCCGTTTGGTTCTGGCCGGCCGAAATGAGGCGCGCGCTCTAGCCGAAGCAGCGGCCCTCAACGAACGCTTCCCCGGCAAACGGGTTCGCGGCATCGCGGCCGATGCCGGCGACCGCCAGAGCCTGTTGCGCGCGTTCAAGGGCGCCAAGCTGGTGGTGGCCGCCTCGAGCACCTCTCCCGTCGCGACGGTCGTGGCCGAGGCCGCGCTCGAGGCCGGGCTAGATTACCTCGACCCGCAGTTCTCGCGTGCCAAGGTGGCCGCGCTGCAGAAGATGGCGGCGCGCATCCAGGCCGCCGGTCGCTGCTTCATCACCGATGCAGGCTTCCATCCTGGCCTGCCGGCCGCGCTGGTGCGCTTCGCCGCCGCGCGCTTCGACCGCCTGCAAACCGCCAATGTCGGGAGTGTGATCCAGATTGACTGGCGAACGCTCGACGTCTCGCCCTCGACCATCGATGAACTCGTGGCCGAATTCCGCGATTACCAATCGCTGCACTACAAAGACCGACGCTGGCGCCCGATGGGATGGGTCGAATCCTTCCGGCCGGTATGGATGAACTTCGGCCGGGGATTTGGCCGTCGCTACACGATGCCCATGTTCCTCGAAGAACTGCGGCCGCTGCCCGACATCGTCCCGGGTCTGGAAGAGACCGGCTTTTTCGTTGGGGGATTTAGCTGGTTCGTCGATTGGGTACTTATGCCCCTGGGCATGGCGTGGATGGCTGTGGCACCCAAGGCCGGCGGGCGCGGTTTCGGGCGCATGTTGCTGTGGGGCTTGCGCAGGTTCAGCGCGCCGCCCTACGGCACGCTGTTGATGCTCGAGGCGCGCGGGATTGCCTTAGGAGCCACTCGCTGCATGCGCGTCTCGGTCTTCCACCCGGATGGCTACGTTCTCACCGCGGCGCCGATGGCCGCCTGTCTGCTGCAGATGCTCGATGGCTCGGCGCGACGGCCCGGGTTGCATCTTCAGGCGCTGGCGGTCGAGCCACAGCGCTTGCTGGCGGACCTGCAGCGAATGGGTGTCTCGGTGGACGTGTGGGGCCCGGCGCCGCCGCCCTTGCCTGCGCCATACGACCCCAACGAGACACCTCCCATCCATACCGGGGGGAGGTCTGAAACCGTCAAGAAGTCGGTTGTAACAAAGGTCGGATCTTCTCCCAACATTTCAGGAGGCATGGAAATGACTGGCTACGTCGGACCCATCGAAAAAGAAACCCTCAAGAACAAGTTCTTCCGCCGCGTGCTCTTCACCGGCTTGCACGCCCAGTTGGTCGTCATGTGCCTGCAGGGCGGCGAGGAAATCGGAAACGAAGTCCATCTCAACGTGGACCAGTTCTTCCGCATTGAGGAGGGCAAGGCCAAGTTCGTGTTCAATGGCAGCGAAGAACACAAGGTAAAGAACGGCGAGGCGGTTGTCGTGCCGGCCGGCACCTATCACAATGTGATCAACGCCTCAAAGAGCGAGCCGCTAAAGCTCTACACCATCTACACCCCGCCCAATCACCCGGATGGGACGATACACAAGACCAAGGCGGAGGCCGAGGCGGCTGAACATCACTAGCAGAATGTGGAAGAACCATCTCCCGCCTCCTTGAAGACCTCTCCCCTCCCCCGGCTTGAGATCTCGCGGTGACACCCCGGCTCGCCGAGGGAGGGGTTGGGGGCATGCCCTCGAAACGAGGGTGGGGGTTTGAAGGCGACGATTCCTTTCAGCAGCCTGTTAGTGGTAAGGCGCGCGCCCTGACGGGGCGGACCGCCTCGTTGTGCCGCTTGCACCCCTCCCGATGTGACTGTAGACTGGGCTCAACGCGCTCATTGCCGTGCGCCGACATGGCGGGAGTCCGAATCGATGCGCCACCTGCATTTCTCATCCGCCTCCCGGACAACTGATACCCGATGACCGACCCGGGCCGTCGAGCCGCCAATCCGACCTCGCCACCGGTCATCCGCGCAGTCAATCTGCACAAGACCTACCCGCGCGGAAGGGAACAGGTCGAGGCGTTGCGCGGCGTGGACCTTGAAGTTGCCCGCGGCGCCTTTGTGGTTGTGCGGGGGCCGAGCGGGTCAGGCAAATCCACATTGCTCCACCTGCTGGGAGGGATCGATCGCCCGAGCCGCGGGAGTGTGGTGGTGAACGGTACCGCGCTCGAGGCGGCCAGCGAACGTGAGCTCACCCGGTTTCGCCGCGACCACGTCGGGTTCATCTTCCAGTTCTACAACCTTCTGCCGTCACTGTCCGCGCTCGACAACGTCATCCTGCCCTTGCTCGCCAAGCGCTGGCCGTTCGCCAGAGCCAGGCCGCGTGGACTAGAAATGCTGGCCCAGGTCGGGCTGGAAGCCCGGCGCGGCCATCTGCCGGGTGAGCTTTCGGGCGGCGAGCAGCAGCGGGTGGCCATCGCCCGCGCGTTGATCGTGGAGCCGGAGGTCGTACTGGCGGATGAGCCGACGGGCGATCTCGATTCGGAATCGGCGCGCGGTGTGATGGATTTGATGTTCGAACTGAACCGGCGCAGCGGCACCACCTTTGTCGTGGCCACGCACAATCCGGACCTGGCTGCACGGGCGGACCGCGTCTTCGAACTGCGCGACGGCCGCATTCAGGCGGGCAAGGGGCAAGCCTAGAGGTGCTGAGCGCCATTCGCTTTGCGTTGCGCGATCTCTATCACGACCGCGGGCGGACACTGCTCACCTTGCTCGGTCTGATCGTGATGGTGGTGAGCTACCTGCTGCTGTGGGGGCTTGCCGAAGCGTGCCGCGAGTATGGGCGGTGGCCGGTGCCCACCCGCAATCTCATCCTGCTCTCCGCCGAGACGCTCGACCCGATGGACAGCACGATCGGCGCGGAGGCGTACTTGGCGGTTGGCGACCTGCCGCCGGGTCAGGTCGAACGTGTGTCGCCTTCGATCTTCCGGCACATGAACATCGCCGGTCCGGTGATGCAGGTGCGGGCTGTGCCGCGCCTGGATATGGAGCAGGTGCACTCGCTCACGCTGCTAGAGGGCGCGTGGCCACAGGCGACGGACGAACTGGTTGCGACCGAAGGTGCAATGCTAGCCGCCGGCTGGCAGGTCGGCCAGCACCTGCTGGTGTACGGCAGCGACTTTCGCCTGGTCGGCGCCGTGCGCGGCCCAGGGACGAAGTATGCCTCCCTGTGGATGACCTACGAGGCCGGCCGCCACCTGCTAGGCGACAGGCGGGGCGACCAGATGCTCTTTCTCAAGATCGCGGAAGGGACCAGCCCGGAGGAGGTACGCACGCGGCTCGCGGCCGATCCGCGAATCCAGGGTAAGTACGACATCTACCTCGAAGATCAGCTGGCCGAGCGGCAAGCGCAGGCGCTTCAGGACCTGATCCGGTTACCCACGGTTCTGCTGGTCGTCGCCCTGCTCGCGATCACTTTCGGCATCTACAACGCGACGAGCCTGACGCTTGCCGAGCGCGGCTGGGAGCTGGGCGCGTTGCGCGTCGTCGGGTTTGAAGTGGGCGTGCTGCGCCGCTTCTTGTACGTGCGCGCGCTGGTGATGGTGAGCGCGGCTTATGTCGTCGGTAGCCTGGTCGCGCTCGCCTATGTGACCGAGCAATCGCGAAACGCACCGATCGTGATCCACGGAGTCGCACTTCTCATGCGCGTGCAGCCGGGCGCGGTTGCGCTCGGCCTGGCGCTCACCGCGCTCTTCGCCTACCTGGGCGTGTGGCTGCCGCTGTTGCAGCAATCGCGGCAGACCGTGGCTCAGGCTATTCGCCGCTGAGGAGGATGGGTGGGGCTTGCCGCGATGCTGCGCATCGGCCTGGATGAGATGCGCCGTCATTGGAAACTCATGCTGGCAACCTCCATGCTGATGGCCATATCAGCACTGGCCACATTTGTCCTGGTCGGCTACCGCGCGGGCCTTGCCCATGCCTTCTCCGACTTGGGCCGCCCATATCTCGTCGTGCAAGAGGAAGACAGCATGGGGGAGTTCTTGGGCAGCCGGATGCCGATGGAGGTCGGGCAACGCTTGCTGGCGATCGGCTTGAGCCAAGTGGTTCCGGAAGTGCACACGCTGGTGGGCACCTCCTCTGAGAACGCCATGATGCTGCGTGGGGTCGATCTCAGGCAATACCGCGAGACCGAGTCTTTTTCCATGATCGCGGGGAATCCCCTCGCGGTCGGCAGCTTGCCCCGTTCCGCGATGATTGGCTCGCTATTGGCGGAGCGATTCCAGGTCGGCCCCGGTCAGTTGTTGAGGATTCGGGGGCGCGACTTCACAGTCGTCGGCGTTTTCGAAACTCGGACCTACATCGACAACGAGGCGTGGACCTCGCTCGAAGATGCGCAGGATGTGCTTGGGTGGGGCAGCGATGTTTCGGTGTTTGTGGTGCCCGATGAAGGTCGCTTGCACGAGGGTGATGCATTGCCTGGTGGGATCGCCGTAGCGCGTCGTGGGGAAAGCGGCCGCCAGCTCAGCGAACACCTCGGCCCACTCGTAGATCTGTTCGCCGTGATTGCGCGAGCGCTTGGGGTCGCCTCGGCCCTGGCGCTGGGCAACGTGTTGTGGCGGCTGGCCTGGATTCGGCGGCGCGAGTTGGCCATCTTGCGTAGTGTGGGCTTTGAGGACTGGGCACTGGTCTGGTATTTGCTCGTCCAGGCGGCCGTGATCACTGCATTAGGCCTGGTCTTTGGCGCGCTGGGCACCCTGGCACTTGGGCCGGCGCTGCACCTCGCCGGTGCCGGTCTGACGATGAAACCCGAGTTCGATGTTCGCACAATCGCCATCGGCCTAACAGCCGTTGGGGCCGTGATGCTGGGTGGGACGATCCTGCCCGCCCTGTGGGTTGGCCAGATGAATCTAGCGCGGCTGCTGCGCGTCGAATAGTCGCCGCACAAGGAGAGTTCAGTGAACAAGCCGCTGCTCATGCCTCTGGTCCTTGCCGCCGCCCTATCCTCCGCCTGTCTGCTCACCACCTTGTCTCAAGGTGGCTCTCCCTCCGGAACACGCGAGCCAGGGTCGGGCGGAGAGACCGCGGCGCCCGGCGGCCTGTTCGGCAGGTCGCCCACGCCCACAGCTACGCTGGTTCCCTCCAAGCCGGTGAGCATTCGCGAAGGGCTGGCCAGCCTGAACAGCTATGTGCTCACCATCGACATGACCTCCTCCGGTCCCTCGCCGGCGGACCGGTCGCACATCATCTATGAAATGCAGTACTCACAGGATCTCGACGCGCGCATGGTGCACACAATTGTCGAGGTGAGTACGAAGGAGGACCCCGACCAGGACCCGGTGGACAGCATCTCCTACCGCATCGGCAATGGCGAGTGCATGGGATCTAAGGAGGACTGGACCTATACCCCGATGACGCCGGCGCAGCGTGAAATGGTCGACTTGGCGCAAGACATGTTGAACATCACCCCGCTGATCGAAAACCCGACCTTCGTCGGCAGCGAGACCTTGAACGGAATCCTGACCAACCATTTCACCTTCACCCTGGCCGGGCTGGGAGTGAAGTCGGGCGCGGAGGTGACCGCCAATGAAGGTGAGTACTGGCTGGCCCAGGATGGCTTGTACATCGTGCGCTACCACCTGCTGGCGGAAACGCGCAGCGGCCCGCAAGCTGAGGTAATGCGCCAGGAAGTGCGGGTGGAAATGACCTCCATCAACCAACCGCTGACGATTGCCTTCAACGACTGGTGCCTCAAGGAGAAGGCTAAGGCCGAGTAGGCGCGACTCGTTGCCTCGCGCGCCGCATGCCCAAGGCACCGGGGCTGGCCTTGGTCAATACCGAGGCAGCCCCTCGCTTTTTCCGGCGGTGTGCTTCACCGTTCAATGCATTGCCGGTTGTCCGAAACCGCCGTTGCGCTCAGCCCCCTCGAGCGGCGTGTGCCAGTTGGCTGGCTGTGTTTGGCCTTGCCCGAAAGGACCCTCCCAAATTGGACAAAAATAGGTTAGTATGCATGTCCAACCAACAAGGAGAGTTCTGTGCACCCTACTACTCGTCAAGTCACGCCCACCGCGGCCGTCTTGGTGTTGATTCTGGCTGCTTGCAGCCCCTCAGCTTCGGCCACATCCGCACCCACGCAGACCATCGAAGCGCTTCCCGCCAGCACGATAGCTCCACTCGCAACTGAGGCGTCTCCGACGACAACCGAGCCTGCCAGCGGGAGCTCGGATCTCATGTTGTTCATCATCCGGCCCGAAGCCTCGCAAGCGCAATTCCAGATCGATGAGGTTCTTGCCGGATCTCCGAATACGGTTACTGGCACGACCCACAATGTCGCCGGCGAAATCCGCCTCGACCCGGCCCACCCGGATGCCTCGCAGGTTGGGCCGATCACGGTCGAGACCGGCACGCTGGTCACCGATAATTCCTTTCGGAATCGCGCCATCAGCAGCTTCATTCTCCAGAGTGGCAAGTACCCGCTGGCGACCTTCACCCCGACCGCGCTGGCGGGCATGCCCGCTTCGGTAGCGGTGGGCGAGGCTTTCAAGTTCACCCTCACCGGAGATCTGACCCTGCGCGACATCACCAAGCTGGTAACCTTCGAGGTCTCTGTCACGGCCGAGGCGGCAGATCGCATCAGCGGAAAGGCCACGGCCACGGTGCAGCGCGCCGACTTCGGGCTGAGCATCCCCTCCGTCCCGCAGGTTGCGGGGGTTTCGGGGGACGTACTCCTCGAGTTCGACTTCACAGCCCTGCGGAGTGGCTAGGTAACCCAATTCGATCCACCGGACCCGCGAAGATCAACAAACCGGGGTGCCATCCGAGGCACCCCGGTTTCGTTCTTGGGCGTCGTGTGCGCCGCCGCTCAGGTTCAGAGCTCGTTGTCAGCGCTCGCGGAGTTTGAACGGCGGTATGCCACGACAGTCAGTTGTGTATCGGCACCAGCATGACCGGCACTGAGGTGCGGCTGGCAACTTTAGGCGGAACGCTGCGCGCCCAAAATGCCTGAGTGCCAAGAGTCCCATGCACTGCCATGACGATCAACCCGGCACGCGCGCGCTCAGCGGCCCGTACGATTTCTGTCGCCGGGTCCCCGCGTGCGCTCTCAACTGTGACCTTAATGTTGGGGGAGGGGAGCGACTTGGCCTGCCCCTGCAAATAAGTCTCGGCGGCTGCCTGGTCGAGGTCGAGCGCGGCGCGCATCGCACCCGGGAGCAGGCGGGCCGTGGCGGCCTGGTGCCCGGCTAGAGTCTCCGCGGTCGGGACAACCGTCATCAGGTGCAGGGACGCACCGCACGGGCGGGCCAACTGGGCGGCAATCGGCAGAGCCCGTGCATGCTCGGGGTCCGTGTCGAGTGGAACGAGAATGGTCGAGCACAATAGATCATCGCTCGGAGCCGGCGCTTCCGGCTGGACGAGCAGCACCGGCGTTGCTCCCAGGGCGATCACCTGTTGGGCGATTGACCCGAAAAGCACGTCGCGCGGCCCGGGGCGGCCGTGAGGGCACATCACGATCAGGTCCGGTTGGAACTCATGCGTGTGCTCGACGATGCTGCGCGCCACATCGGTGACGGCTGCGGTGTGTACATGGGTTTGCACCTTCACCTGGCCGGGCAGCGACTCGCGCGCCACGCGTTCGAGGTAGGCGGCCGCTTCGGGGACGGTTGTCAGGTGCCGCTCGTGGTGTATCTGCTGCGGCGGGTCCTTCTCGATGACGTGCACCAGGGTCAGCGAGGATCCGAGCTTCGCGGCGAGGGTCGCCGCCACAGGCAAGGCGGCCTCCGCCAGGCGCGACCCATCCAGGGGGACCAGGATATGCTGGAACATCGCCTCACCTCCCCCACAACGTCTGATAGATCAAGAACGCGTTGAGCGCGACGATGAGGGCCGCGGCCGCCGAGGCAGCGGCCGTCGTCAGGCGACCGTTGACCAATGGACCCATGATCTGCTTGCTGCGGGTGAACTGGACGAGCGGGATAACGGCAAACGGCAACCCGAAGCTCAACATCACCTGGCTGATCACCAGCGTGCGCGTGGGGTCGAGCCCGCTGGCGATGACGATGAGCGATGGCAGCATCGTCACCAGGCGCCGCAGCCAGGGCGGTATGTGGCGGTGCAGAAAGCCCTGCATGATGACCTGCCCGGCCATTGTTCCCACCGAAGCCGACGACAGCCCGGCCGCCAGAAGCGAAATCCCAAAGACCCAGCTCGCGGCCGACCCGAGCAGCGGCTCGAGGGTGCGGTAGGCCTCCTCGATCGAGGCGACCTGCGTCAAACCCTTGTAGAAGAAGGTGGAGGCGGCCATGATCAGCATCGCGATGTTGATCAGCCCCGCCAGACCCATCGCCAGCAGAACGTCGACAATCTCGTAGCGCAGCAGACGGCGCTGCTCGGGTGCATTCCGCGCAACGATGCGACCCTGCATCAGCGCCGAGTGCAGATAGATCGCATGCGGCATGACCGTCGCCCCGAGTATCCCGCAGGCCAATAGCACGCTCTCCGTGCCTTGGAATTGGGGTAAAACGGCATGCTTGAGCACCAACCCCCACGCCGGTTTGTCGAGGACGGTTTCAATGAGATAACTCACCGCAACGACGCCCACCAGAACGGAGATCACGGCCTCGATTGGGCGGAAGCCATAGTGCTCCAGGCTGAGGATGATGAAGGTGGCCGCGGCCGTCAGTAATCCCGCCAGCCACAGGGGGATCCCGAAAAGCAAGTTGAACCCGATTGCCGCGCCCAGGAACTCGGCCAGGTCGGTGGCCATGGCCACGATTTCCATGATGCTCCACATCACGAGGACCAGCCAGCGCGGGTACCGCTCGCGGCAGTGTTCCGCCAGGTTGGTGCCGGTGGCGATCCCGAGCTTGGCCGAGAGGGTTTGGATGAGCATCGCCAACAGATTTGAGGCGACCACGACCCACAGCAGGAGGTAGCCGAAGCGCGCGCCCGCTTGAATGTTGGTCGCGTAATTGCCGGGGTCCATGTAGGCAACGCTGGCCACGAAGGCGGGGCCGAGGAACGGCATCAGGCGTGCGAGGCGTCCCTTGCCGGAGGATCCGGAGAGGATATCGGTGGCTGCCTGGCGCGTGCCGCGATCACCGGCCAGGCTGCTGCGGTCAGAGTGACTCTTGTCCCGGGGCATGATCGCTCAACTCTGTCACGTGCAGCACGGGATTTCGGATGAGTTTACCACCGAGCCCTGGCGCTCGGATTGAGCGCAGGCTACCCGGCCGCTCTCACTCTGGGTGAGCGAGGCGAACGGGCATGGCCAGCCGCTGGGCGGTGCGGAAGAGGGCGCCGCCTCCACTTTCGGCGCGGACGAGCGCAGCCAGGACGGCGGGCAGAGCCGAGGTGCCCGGGTAGATCAGGTAACGCGGCGACCAGACGGGGTGGAACTTCTCCTTGAACGCGTGCAGCCCCTTGAAGTTGTAGAACTGATTGAGGCGATTGTAGATGAAGTGCAGCGCCCTCTCGAGGGCCGGGTCGCTGGGCATCTCACCGATGCCGGCCAGCCCGGAGAGCCCAAGGTTGAGGCGAGGGTAACCCTGATCGCGGGCCCAGTAGATCAGCGTGACCAGCAGCAACTCCATCGTGCCGGGCTCGGCATCCATCCGCCGGCGCATCAGGTCGATCGCCAACTCGAGTTCTTGGTACTCGGGCGCCGCGCTGACGAAGGCGGTGACGCGTCCGCGCGGATCGCGAACTGTAGCCACAAGGCTCTGGCGGATGTAGTCGTCATCGAAACGCCCCACGGCGAATCCCATTTCGCTCGAATGGCGCGCCGACAGCCAGGCATCGCTGATCTCGTGAAGTTCCGCGAGCAGGGCGCCGGCAATCGGCGGTGTGTTGACCGCGGCAGTGTGTTGCAGGCGCTGCATGCGATTGATCTGTGTGCGCAGCGGCTTGTTGGCATTCCCCTCAAGACGGAAGGGGTCGACCTCCACAATGGCTTCGTGGCCGATGCACACGGCCTCCAGCCCGCAGCGCGCAAACAGCGGAAGGTAGTCGGGCAGGGTCTGGTAGAAAGCGGGGAGCCAGCCGTTGCGGGAGGCAACGTCGCAGAAGCGGCGGATGGCCTCCTCGGCTTGGGCCGGTGGGGCAATGGGATCGCCGAGCGCGAGGGCCACGCCCCGCCGCGGAACGTAAGCCACGAGCCAATCCGCATCAAACAAGTAGGTCTTGTCGTCGAAGAGGGTGAAGCGTGCGAGAGAGGTGCGCCCATGGGCCGCGACAATCCGACCGGCGCGCTCGCGCTCCGCGGACGTGGCGGGTGCCCGCACCAGGACCGGTTGAACGAGCATGAGCAGGGCGTAGCCGATGGTCACGGCGCCGACAACGTAGATCGAATCGGCGAAGTACTTCCCCAGGCTGGAGATTGGCTCGAGGCCGGGGTCGTAGAACTGGGTGAACATGACCAGGGTCTGCTCAATCGCCAGCGGCAGGCTGAAACGGGTGCGGAACGCGTGCTCCATCAGGTAGAAGCCGGCCGAACCATAGACGAGGGTAAAAAGCACCGCAATGGCCAGGACCTGCAGGCCGCGGCGTCCCGAGGGAGCATCGGACCGGGCGTGAAAGAGGCGCCGCAACGCAAGCAGCACGGCCATCAACAGCAGCCCGATGCCTGCTTCTTCGTAATCGAGACCCTTGAGGAGATGGCTGACCACGGAAACGGCGAGAAGGATCAGCGCGAAGAACCAGGCCACACGCTTGCGTCGCCACAGTTGGCTGGCTAAGAGCAGCAGCGCAAACCCGGCCAGGGTGGAGGTGAGCCGCCCGCCGTGACGGACCTGCAGCGGCGAAAACTGCTCGAGCAGGACGAGGCGATGGGCGAAGGGGCGCGTGACGGATGAAAGCAGGTTGACGACCGCCATGGCGGCCACCAGGAGCGCGCTCCAGCGGACGCTCCACTTTTCGAGGCGAGGCGAGCGCCAAGGCCGTGCGGGCGAACGTGCCTGGTCGATCTCGATGTCGGATTTCATGGTAGGCCGTCTTGGAGTGCCAACGCAATTCGCGTGGGGGAAGTGGGCGGCGTCGGGCGGGCGCAAGTGGACATGCGACTCGAAGCGGGCCTGCTGTCATGGACCCGGGCTCTGACCGCAGGCGGCCGCCCGGCGATGGACGTAGGAAGATGTCTCATCGTGCGCGCACACTTCTCGCTACGGGTCCGTGAGCTTGGTTGTGTGGGTCATGGGTGTTGAGGTTTGGCAAGCGCGAGAATCTTCTTCAGGTCGAACGTCCCGGCCTGGCCCCAGCCTTTCTCGCCGCGCGCGACCTGCGGGCGAAAGGCCTGGTAAAGATCGAACGCAATTGGCTCAAGTTTCCGCGGCGCGTAAGCCTGAGCCAATGTCTGCATCGCCCCGCGCACATCGGGCAGCGCCTCGCCGAACTTGCCCTCCAGGTAGCGCGTCACGGATTCGGGATCGATCGGATCATCGAGCACCACCGCGCGCAGCCCGGCCTGCGTGGCCTTGACAGGAATTGGCCGCCCGCACAGTTCCACCCAGCGATCCTCGCCGAGACCGGTCTTGGGCTTTGGTTTGCCGCCCGGCCTGGGCTCGGGTGCTTTGTATATGCCCAGCGAGCGCCCTTTGGATTGCGCGTTGAGCCCGGCCAGCGCCTTGCCGAGGGTCCGCGATGTGTCCCATTTGTAGCCCATACGCTCGGCGACAACCGCAGCCCACAACGTGAGCACCGGAGCGCGGTTGACCTTGACGGTTTGGACTGCCATGCTGATGGCCTTCTCTTGGCCCCATGATAGCGCAGAGGACCGGGTACGAGTCCCGGTCTCACCGGCCAGAGCCGAGACGCCCAATGCTGCCACCTGGGTTCCGGCGGCGCCGATCTCGCAGAGCTGGGTTTTCCTATCTCGCGGCTGGCGCGAGTGCGCTAGAATCGGCTCTTCGGCGCGAGTGTGTCGCCCCGGCGAGCACTGAGGGGCGTCATCGCGCGCCAAATCCAGATGCACGCTGCAAGGAGATCCACGATGAGCGAGACGCCGACGGAGCAACTCCCGCACTGGAACCTGGCCAGCATCTTTCCCGGGCTCGAGAGTCCCGAATTCGAGCGGGGCATGGCCGAGCTCAAAGCCCACATCGATGCGTTGGACGCCACGATGGCGGAGCAGGGCATGCGGCGAGGGGCGGCCAAGCTGCGATCCTCGAAGGCCGTGGCCGCACGCGTGGGTGCTTACCTGGGCGCGATGAACGCCAATGCGATGGCCTTCGAGACGCTCAAGACCTACATCTTTGGCTTCGTCTCGACCGACTCGTTCAACACGCTTGCCCGCCGTCGTCTCTCGGAGTTGGAATTGCTGGGCGTTCAGCTCGAGACTCAGCAGACGCGCTTCACCGGCTGGCTGGGCGAGGCCCTGGCAGCCCCCGGTGCGCTGGAGCACCTGATCGAGACCTCCGCCCCGAGCCGCGAGCATGCCTTCTTCCTCAAAGAGACCCTTGCCCAAAGCCGCTACCTGATGTCGGAGGCCGAAGAAGACCTGACGGCCGAACTCCTGGTCACAGCGGGCAATGCCTGGGAGATACTGCAGAACACCGTGACCTCACAGGTGGCTGTGCCCTTCGCCGAGGTGGGCGAGCCGCAGGAGATGCCTGTGGCCGCACTGCAGAATCTCGTCCGCTACCATCCCGACGAAGGGGTGCGGCGGCGGGCGTTCGAGGCCGAGCTGCGTGCCTGGGAGAGGGTACGCGAGCCGTTGGCTGCATGCCTCAACAGCGTCAAGGGCACGGCCAACACGCTGGCCCGGCGGCGCGGCCGGCCGGACGCGCTGCACGCGGCGCTCGAGCAGGCGCGCCTCGAACGCGCCACGCTCGACACCATGATGAGCGTCATGCGCGAATCCTTCCCGATGTTCCGCCGCTACTTCGCGGCCAA
>CAYGXJ010000041.1:0-7000 GCA_964353865.1 uncultured Anaerolineales bacterium
GCTGGAGCGGCCGCTTGTAGCGCCGCAACCTGTGCCTGGCGAGCCAGGTCGGTGGCGGAGGCCAGGATGCGCAATGCCTCCTCGGGATTGTGGAAGCCCATGCTGTTCTCGGCCGCGACGAAATCCCATCGAAGTTGAGCCTCGCGGTGCAGGCGCCGCGCTTTCTCCAGGCGGGCCGCGTCCGCCGAGGGCAAGGCGGCCGACGTGTCAATGGCGTGGATGGGCGCGACGAGTGCATCCTCGGCGGCGTCCATGGTGGCGCGTACCTGGGCCTGGATGGCGGCGACCCGTGCTGTAGCGTACTCGATGTCCGGGTGGCACGCGCCGCACGCTGCCGAAGCGTTGAGCAGTGGGCTGCGGACATTGTGGGTGGAGTACTTGGCCGCACTGTCCCGGGTGTAGGGCATGTGACAATCGGCGCAGGCCACGCCCGCAGCAAAGTGGGTGCTGCCGGCGGTGAACATTTCGAATTCTGGGTGTTGGATCTTGATCATCGGCGCATCCGAGTCAGCGTGCGTCCAATCGGAGAATTCGATCCTTTCGTAGTAGGCGGCGATATTCTCGATGTGCGTTCCCCCGGCCCACGGGAGGACCAGCAACTTGCCGTCGCCCTGGAAGTAGTATTCCACGTGGCAGTTGCCGCACACGACGGTTCGCATCTCCTGGCGGGTGAACGTGCGCCGGTCCTTCCCCTGGGCCTCGAGGGAGGCCTCGAGGGCAGGATTGGTGACGATCAGTCTCATTGTGTTTGCTTCGTGGCAGTTGGCGCAGCCGATGGGACTAGTAATTCGCTCAGCCAGCGTCGCAAAGGGCGTCTCATCAAACTCCGCCATGCCGAGTTCGCTCCACAGGCGCGGGTTGTCGGAGCTCTTGCAGGAATAGCAGGTGCCCGGCGTCTTGTCGTTGACCCGTTTGGTGGCGCGCACGTCGGTCAGTGAATTGCCGTGACCGCGCTCCTCGTTGTAGTCCTTGCTGAAGCTGTAGCCGGCGAAGAGCTGGACGAGGCGGGGATCCGCCTCCAGCTTGGAGTACGGTTCCGACCCGCCATAGGCCGTGCGCGAGTTGTTGCTGGTCGTCTGCAGATAGGTGGAGTATTCGTTGGGGAAGTTGAGTCCCCACTGGGCCGAATCCGGTTCCTGCGCGGCCACCGTGACCAGAGGCGCCACACCCCGGACGGGCGGCGCTTGGTTGCGCAAGTAAAGCAGCGTTCCAATCAAGGCGCTTGCCAGGACGAGAATGATGGCGACCAGGACGAGGGTGGTGATGGGCCACTTCTTCATGGATGGCCTCCCGGGTTGAATCGGTGCGGTTAGTGGGTCTTGTCTTGGTCGGGCCGAGGCGAGATGCCCCGCGATCCGTGGGCGGCCTGACGGTGACATTCGAAGCAGGCGCGCGCGGAGTCCATTTGCCCGTCGGCGATCGAGGAAACGGTCTCGCCGTGGCAGCGAATGCAGTTGGCCTGCACCACGCGCCGCGATCGTTCCTTTGCGCGAATGGCCTCGGGGATATGCCCGAGGGTGAACGCGCTGACATGATTGAAGCCGTTGATGCCTTTGACTACGTACTTGGGGACGAAATCGTGAGGTGTGTGGCAGTCGTTGCAGGTGGCCCAGGCGCGATGCCCGGCATGAAACCAGTTTTCGTAGACAGCATCCATGACGTGGCAGTTGTTGCAGGTGGTCGGGTCATCGCCGAGATAGGCCGTGAAGTGGGTGACTACTGCGCCGACGCCGAGGGCGGCGAACAAGGCAAGCAGGCCAATCGCGAGAGGAAGCTTCATGGCGGACCTGCGGGTGGACGCCCTGGATGTTTGGCTTCCGGCGCAGGCCCAGCGCATTGCAGGCCCGTCGATCGCAGCCCGTCGGATTATTGCGGGTGCGAGGTCCGGCCGCAACTCAATTGAGCGAATCGAATGAAGGGAAGTGATTCCCGCAAGCCGTTCTCTCAGGGGGCCAAGGGAGAGGGCCCGGCATCCTGGAAGCTCAGTCGGGTGGTTCGGGCACCTCGAGTGCATGCAGTGCGGCGGGAGTTGTCAAGAGCAGCAGCAGGGGCATAACGACCGCATTGCCCAGGCACCAGGCGCACACGGCATGCAGCACGAAGAGCTCGATGTAGGTAAGGTAGATCGAGAACAAGACCCCGAATAGTGCTGCCGCGAAGACGAGCATGGGCGAGATGCGGGCCAACGCGTCGCTCCGGAAGCGCGGCCAGGCCCAGGCCGCAAGCATGGTCAAGTAGCCCGCCACACCGAAGAGGCCCATGGGAATGATGCCCAGCAGCTTGGCGTAGCGGCTCGATTGGACCGCGTTGCAGTCGCCAATGGGGCCGCAAAACGCTTCCACGCGCGCGAACTCGACGTAGGTGAGGTAGCCCGCGATGATGAGCCCGATGCCGATGAGAAGCGGGACGAGCCAGGTGCGCCCGCTCGTCAAAGCGGCAAACCGCGGAAGCGGACCACCTAGAAAGGCGTAGAGGGTGGAGAGCACGGAGAGCCCGAGCAGAACTATCACACCCCAGGCAACCGCAAAACCGGAGCGGTTTGCAGTCGGGGTGGGAGCGCCCACCTGGAGTGGCGTCGGAGAAGGAGCGGAGCTGGCGCGCACGGTCGGTTGGGCCATCTCGGCACCTGCGCGCCCTGGCGCCAGGTCGGCCAGACTGGGCAGCTCTGGGAACGCGATGCCACCCGAGGCTAAGCCGGCGTCGATGATGCGCGGCAACTGATCGGGTATTTCCCCGGATCCGATCAGGACCGATCGCCCCACGATAAGGAAGGGCACACGTACGTTCTCTTTGGCCACGCCCAAATCATCCGCCGCCTGAAACAGGCGGTCTAGCGATGCCTGGTCGACGAGTTGTATGAGCAGGACCTGCAGCTGCTGGCCGTAACTCGATTGCAGCGGCGGCAAGACGCTGTTCATCACTTCTTCGCAATCGCCGCATCCCTCCATCCAGAACATGATCGCATGCACAACCGCAGGGGCGGTCGCGGCCTCAGGGAGCGTCGGGGAGGGCTCGAGGTCACACGTGTGACATGCCTTGTAGGTAGGGGTTGGCCCGCTGAAGGCGGTTGAGGTGAGCAGCGCGACAAGCGCCAGCATCAACCTTGCGCGTGCAGGTCGTTGTGCTTGTCGGTCTTGGCTCATGGGACGAGCGACGGGGCGAACATTAGCGGTCGATGATCTCGTGGGCATCTCAATCCTGGGAGCGCAAGGGTTCCCGCATTCGCGGGCTCGCCGGCGGCGGAACTGAGTTGTGACTCGCGGCCGAGCAGCGCCGAAAGGCACCCGCAATCATAGCATGAGGACCACCGCCCGCGTGTGGCGGAAACGACGATTGACATGTTGGCTGCGGATGCCAGTCGGGTGTGGCGGCCTCAGCCACCGGCGGGGGTTCTACCGCAGCCAAAGCAGACTCTCGACTCGCGATGGGTCCAGTCGATGAGGCCGCACAGAGGACACGTGGCATGCCGCGGGTCGCTAGGTTTGGCAGCAGTCCGAGGGCGAAGCTCAGCCGGGAGTTCGCTATGCGGGTCACTGCAGCACCGTGAGCAGTCGGGAGCGGGCGGGAGGCCGCGGCGGGAATCGTTGCGGGTGTCTGGCATGAGTCACCCTTTCATCAAGGCTGCGGCCGATCGGCCAGCGAGCTTGACACATCGCTGAATAGCGTTCGGCGCAGGGCAGAAGCCACGTTGACCAGAGCGATCATTACCGGCACCTCGATCAGCGGCCCGATAACTGCCGCGAAGGCGGCGCCGGAGTTGAGACCAAACACGGCGATGGCGAGTTGAAAGTTGTTGCTGGCGGCGGTGAAGGCCGGGTTCACGGTCTTGGGGTACGCGGCCTTGAGGCGGGTGCCCATCCAGAATCTAATCAGGAACATGACCACAATGTGGATGGCGAGCGGGAAAGCGATGCGCACGACATCCATGGGCAGTGAGACGATGAGCCTGCCCTTAAGACTCGACATGACGACAATCGCAACCAGCAAGGCCGCCAGGGTCAGCGGGCTGTCCTCCCTTTGGGCGCGAAGAAGAGGAAGGTCAGCGCGGAGCCGATACCGGCGCCCTTGCGATAGATGCCGGCGAAGCGAGGAAGCATGGTGCAGGAACAGATGGCGAGCAGCGAACCGGGCAGTGCGGCGGTGGGATACGAGAGTCCCTTGGGTGTGGAACGGCCCAGGAGGCGGGTCACGGCGGTCTTGGGGATAAGGCTGTCATCGCGACGGCCGGCGATGCAAAGGGTAGGCCCGCGACACAAAAGGCGCCCGCGGCCAGGTAAAAGGTCAGATTGCCGAGACCGCTTGTCAAAAGCGAGAAGCGGAGTGGCACGCGCGGACCATTCAGGCCGGGCCGGCCTGGCAGCGCGGGCAGGCGCAGCGTCCGCGCGAGGGCATCAGCCGAAGCCGCGGAGCGCGGCGTGCGCTTGCGCCGGCCGGGCCAATCGCCAGGGGTCGCAGGCTGTCGAGCGCCTCGAGCAAGTGGGGTTGAGCAATGCGGTAGAAGACACGCAGCCCGTCTTTGCGAGTACGCACGAGGTTGGCCGCGCGCAGGGCCATGAGGTGCTGTGAGATTGTAGCCTGGCGTTCACCAAGCACCGCCTGGATGTGACAGACGCAAACCTCTCCCGAGCGCAGGAGCTGCAAGATGTAGAGACGGGCGGGGTGCGCCAGGGTGCGCAAAAGCTGTGCCTGCGCTTCGAGAGTTGGATTGCCATGGTCCATGGAAACCTCGGATTATATTCGCTGAGCTGAATGTAGTCTACGCTCCTCGTTGCGCGATGGCAGTGTCCCTCGTCACTCCGCTGGCGGTGAGCATGTGCACCGGTGGTTCGAACGGCGTTGCGGAATTCGGGTGAGTCAAATCGGAATTGGGGTGACGGGTGACGCGCGCAAAGGGTGACTTTGCGCACTAACCCGGTTAGGGATGGCGATTTATCGTTAATTGAAGGCTTTGACAGGCCCATCCCGGGGAGAGGCAGATGGCGGCGTCGACGCCAGCGGAAGGGCAACGACCACTGGTTGTGCTAGCCGTCACCCAGGGGCTGTGGGGTGAACGGATAGCTGAGAACATCCAGCGCCATGCCCCACCTCATTGGACGGTCCAGACGTGGGCCGCTCCGCGGGCAATACCTCCGGTTGTCGAAGATCCCGAAGAGTACATAAAGGGCCCGATTCCCAAAGCCGATCTCCTTGTGGCGCTGGGAGACACGGCCGGCTTGGCGCAGCTGATCCCGGACATCGCGCGGCTTTGCGGCTGCGCGTCGGTGCTCGCGCCCGTCGACCGCAACGAGGCGCTGCCCAAAGGCCTGGTCGAGCAATTGCGCGGGTGGTTGGATGCAATGGGCGTGCGATCGGTCTTCCCGCGCCCGTTGTGCACCCTGGGCGAGGAGACGATCAACCGCTGGCCGGTCGTCGAACGCTACGACGACCCATGGGTGCGTGAATTTGCGCGTTGGTACGGCCAGCCGAAGTTTGCGCTGAAGATCGAGGACAAGGTCGTGACGCGCGTCGACGTCATGCGGGATTCGGCATGCGGCTGTGCGCGTTTCGTTGCCGAGGGGCTGGTGGGGGTGCGCGCAGATGAAGCCGTGGACCAGGCCGGCATGCTGCATCACCACTATCCGTGCCTGGCCAGCATGAACATCGACGCAGACTATCGGGACACATTGATGCACGTCTCGGGCAATTGTCTCAAGGACGAAGTGGCTTTGGCGGTTGCTCCGTTTGTACCCATGCAGTACTTGCGCCCCGCCGGCCGTGTTGATGAGCCCTGAGCGCGGGGCCGATCCGTCCACGACTCAATTCGGCATCGTTTGGAGGAGAGACTATGGCTAAGCTGCGATCCGCTGAAGAGCGCTCCCGCGACCCAGCCGCTCGGGAAATGCTGGCACGCGCGGGGGAGTTGGGCATCCAGACAGCCTTCGATCGCGCGGACTTGATGGCCGCATGCCCGATCGGCGTTGGGTCGTCGGCGGGTGCATGCTGCAAGAATTGCTTCATGGGGCCCTGCCGGCTCACCAAGGATGGTCAGGTGGGCGTGTGCGGTGCGACGATCGAAACGATCGCGGCGCGCAACCTGGCGCGGTCGATCGCCGCCGGGTCGGCGGCGCACTCCGATCACGGGCGCGACCTGGCGTTTACGCTGCTGGCAACGGCCGACGGCAAAGCCCAGGGCTACGAGATCCGTGATGTGGAGAAGCTGCATGCCGTGGCGCGCAAGTTCGGCGTGAAAACCGACGGTCGAAGCAAGGAAGATGTCGCTCGCGACGTCGCCACTCTGGGTTTGAGTATGTTCGGCCAGCAAGAGGGCGAGCTGATGTACATCAAGCACGCCCCGCGCAAGCAGCAGGAGCGCTGGCGCCGATACGGCATCGTGCCGCGCGGCATCGACCGTGAGGTGGTGGAAGTGATGCACCGCACGCACATGGGCGACGACCAGCAGGCCGAGCACATTCTCAAGGGTGCGTTGCGCTGCGCCATGGGCGACGGCTGGGGTGGGTCAATGCTGGCCACCGACTTTTCGGATATTCTCTTCGGCACGCCGCGCCCGCGGGCGGGGCGAGTCAACCTGGGCGTGCTGAAAAACGATGAAGTCAATATCGTCATCCATGGGCACGAGCCCACGCTCTCGCAGATGCTGGTGCGCGCGGTAAATGAGCCGGAGCTGATCGAGTACGCGCGCAGCAAGGGCGCGCGGGGGATCAATCTGGCCGGCATTTGCTGCACCTCGAACGAGACGCTGGTGCGCCAGGGGGTGCCCTCGGCCGGCAACTTCCTGCATCAGGAGTTGGCTCTCATCACGGGCGCGGTGGATGCGATGATCGTCGACGTGCAGTGCATCATGCCCTCCCTCGCCAAACTGGCCGACTGCTTCCACACGAAGCTCATCACCACCTCGTCCAAGGCGCGTTTCCCGGCGCCCGTCACCCATATCGAGTTCAACGAGGAGAAGGCCCTCGAGACCGCCAAGCTCATCCTGCGGACGGCCATCGAGAACTTCCCC